>NZ_JBHSXI010000023.1:0-71857 GCF_042662525.1 Halorubrum trueperi | reverse complement strand
TTATAAGCGATCGTCGCTTCGATCATGTCATTTTAAATACCTCATCCCCACAACGATCTGCAACACTTACTCCCGTACTCGCTCACCGGTGTACACGAATCGGGTCGATAACCGTGTCACTGCCGCGCCCAGCCGAGCATCCGCGCATAGAAGGGGTCCGAGCCGAGCGCGTCGGCGTCGCCGACGAGCGTCAGCTGCTTTTTCGCCCGGGTGAGCGCGACGTTCATCCGACGATAGTCCTCGAAGATCGGCCCGTCGAGGTCGCCGGTCGCGACCAGCGAGACGACGATCACCTCCTTCGAGGAGCCTTGGAAGCGGTCAACGGTGTCCACGGTGACGTCGGTCCGCCGACTGATCTCCGCGACCTGCGCCCGGAAGGGGGCGATGACGCCGATATCGTCGGGGTCGACGCCGGCGGCGACGTAGGCGTCGACGATCGCGGCGACGCGCTCGGCCTCTCGGACGTTTCGGTTGCCGTCACGAGCCCCGTCCGGATCGACGAAGCTCACGCCGCCCGTGAGTTCGGGGCCGAGGTCGGCGGGATCGACACCGAGATCGCGGAGGGTCTGTCCCGCGACTTCGGGGGTCGCCGGGCGGAGCGCGCCGTCGTAGAACTCGGCGGAGGCGAACGCCTGAATGCGCTGGCTCATCCGGTACTGGCGGTCGAGCATGACGCTCGCGTCGGGGTACGTCTCGATGAGTCGCTGAAAGAGGGAGGTCTGAAGGTCGTTCTCGGCTCTCACGACCGGCGGGAGCTGCTCGTGGTCGCCGACGAGGACGAATCGATCCGCGAGGTTGATCGCGGCGTGAGTTCCCGGCTCCGTGATCTGGGAGGCCTCGTCGACGAGCGCCACGTCAAACTCGCACTCGCGCATGACGCGAGAGCCGCAGGCTGCCGTGGTCGCGGCGACGACGGGGGCGTCCCGCAGCTTGGCGGCCTTCGCGTTGGGGTCGCCGCGCTGGACGAGCCGCACGTCCTGCATATCGCCGCGGACGCCGGTTTCGGTCCCGACCCGCAGTACATCATCGAACCCCTGATCGCGGAGGGCTTCGAGGGCGTTGTCGACCGCCCGGTTCGTGAACGCCGAGAGCAACACCCGGTTCCCCTCGGCGACGAGCGCGCGGATCGTCCGGGCGATGGTGTACGTCTTTCCGGTTCCGGGCGGGCCGTGGATCAGCGCGCAGTCCTCGGCGTCGACGGCGAGCTCGACGGCGGCGTTCTGGGACGCGTTGTTGTCGATGTAGGCGTCCGGAGGTGCTTCGGACGCGCCGGCCTCCCCAGACGGCCGGTCGCGTTCGCCCCGAAACGCGGGCTCACGCCGCCCGAACAGCACGTCCTTGCGCGCCTCGCTCCCCTTTAAAACTGCGTCGTGGAGCGCGGTGAGCGAGCGGTCGACGGAGATCTCCGAGGGATAGACGTCGAGCCGGCGTAGCTCGACCGGCTCGTCGGTTTCGACGACGACTTCGTCGCCGAGTTCGGTGATCCGGCCGAGTTCGGCGTGCCCGCCGACCGGGTCGCCGTCGCTCGCGAGCGCCACGTCGCCCTCGCGGAGTTTGGAGACGGCGTCGTCCGGTTTGCGGGCGCGAAGCTCCCACCGGGCGTCGTCGATCTCGGCCTGTGCCACCGGTTCGAGGTCGATCAGCGCACGGTCGTCCGCGGCGCGCTCCGCCGCCGACTGTTCCCACAGCTTCCGGTACTCCGCGTGGGTCTCGCGGCGCTCCTCTTCGAGGGCCGTGTAAAAGCGATCGAAGTACGCGCGCTCTTCGTCGGGAACGGGCGATCCGACCGCGCCCGCCTTCGACTCCTGATCGAGGCGGCCGGAGACGACCATGCAGGTGTCCTGCTCGAAGCAGTACTGGCACGTCGCGTCGGCCTCGTACCCGGTCGGGACGGTGGGGCGCTCGCCGGGCTCGTTGAGCGCGCGCCACTCCATCGCGGCGAGCGCGTTGCGTTCGCGGACGACGAACTGGAGCAGGCCGTTCCCGACGGAGAACTCCTTGGCCGGCGCGAGGTCGCCGGTCTCCTCGTTGCGGTCGAGCGCAGTGTTTTTCGTATATAAGAGGGTCCCGATGTCGGGATCAACGCCGCGCTCGTCCAACATGAGTGCGTAGCAGGCCGCCTGGATCTTGTCATGGAAGCGCGGCTCCCGTTTGGTGTTCTTCCCGGTCTTCAGTTCGACGGGGGTGCCGCGGCGAAGCGCGTCGGCGCGCCCTTTTAATCCGAAGGTGGGAGAAATGAGGGTGAACTCCGACCGCCACGTGTCTCCGTCGGTGAGGGTGCCCTGCGAGAGCCATCCCTCGATCGCGGCCGCGTTGCGCCGGACCTCGTCGGCGACTTCCTCCGGCTCGTAGCCCAAGAGCCCCAGTTCGAGGCCCGCCTCGTCGACGCGGTCGGCGATCGACTCCTCCACGTCCATCCCGCGGAGCAGGTCGCCGAACACCTCGTGGACGATGGTCCCCTTGACGACAGGGTAGTTGAGCGGGATCCCTGAGAGCTTGTTCAGATAGTACATCCGCGGGCACTGCACCCACGAACGGATCCCCGTCACGTCGACGAGGAAGTCGGGTTCGAGGACCACCCACGAGTCGCCCGTCGTGGCGTAGCCCGTCTCGCCGCCGAACTCGTCCGCTTCCGCGTCGGTAACGAGCAGTTCCATGCCGACTTCGGCGTGATCCGCTGTCTCGGTCCACTTGCCCCACAGCGTCACGTCGACGGGGTCGCCCGCGCCGCGGTCGGGCCGGATCCGAAGCTCGCGGAGCTCCCGGTCCCCGTACGACGTCGACACCATCCGCGCCTCCCCGACAAAGCAGATTGGCCCCCGAACGTTCACGGCCGTCATCGTCGTCGGCGTGGAAAAACGCTGTCGGTGCCCCCGCTTCGGGGGTTGTGGTCGTCCCGTCGTCGGGCGGGGTATCGCCAGTCGTCGGCCGGTTGTAAGCCTTCAGAAGGAAACGGCGGACGCCGTTCGGTTCACGGCGGATGGGAAACGGATCCCATCTCGGGGAGCCTGAGCTGTTCGGTCTCGGCGTCGACGGCCACCCCGAGGACGCTCCGGAGGTGGCTCCCGCAGAGGCGCGGCGTGTCCGAGTCGACCGGGAGCGACTCGTGGCGGATCTCACCGTCCGGGGTCTCGACGAACTCGATCTCGCGTAGCGCCAGCGCGAACCGTCCGCTGTCGCCACAGAGGAGGCACCGGGAATCGCCGCCCCACTCCCCGTGCTCGAAGGTTTCGCCGAAGTGGGTTCGCTCGCACGGGCGACAGTATCCACCGAGGACCGTCCCGTCGTGAATGTCGACCACGGCCCGATGGTGGGCCTCTCTCGTCTCACACGACGAACATCTCATTCCATTGATCCTCCGATCGGAGTGAACGTTCCACGAAGCGGAAGATAAATGTGGCCACCTCCCTGAAAGTGGTCAGATATTTCGCACGCTCGAAACGACGACCCGTCGCAGTCGCGTGGTTTTTGAATTTGTATCAGTGATTATACTCGAAACGAAGGGGGCGACAGCGACCGTCACGGTCCCGAACGAATTTCCCGTAATCCCCCGTCTCTGGCGATCGCTCGTTGGTTTCCGCTCAGACGAACCTCCGCATCGGGTGCAAACGACGAATCGGCTCGCATCGCAGCGGATCGGCTTGCGTCACAGTGGATCGGCTCGCGTTGCAGGGGATCGGCTCGCGTTGCAGGGGATCGGCTCGCGTTGCAGTGG
This sequence comes from Halorubrum trueperi, assembly GCF_042662525.1. Taxonomy (NCBI): domain Archaea; kingdom Methanobacteriati; phylum Methanobacteriota; class Halobacteria; order Halobacteriales; family Haloferacaceae; genus Halorubrum; species Halorubrum trueperi. The sequence goes on along the minus strand of NZ_JBHSXI010000023.1, from coordinate 68,142 downwards.
ATCGGCTCGCGTTGCAGTGGATCGGCGTGAATCCGTCCGTTGCTCGCGTTCGCCCAGTTCGCGAGCGCGGAAAATCGACATTCTCATGCCCGTGAGTCCGTTACTTCGTACCGTATGCGCGTTCGAGACTGGGACAACATCCTTGCGGACGTCGCTGGCGGATCGGCCGATCCGGACGGGTGGCGTGCCGTCGCCGGTTCACGGCACGGGGGGCTCGGTGAGGACCTCTACGTCGGTCATCCGAGCGTCGGCGTCTACCACCTGAAGACGTACGCGAAGAACCCTCGCGACCTCCGTGGGGTCGGCACGCGGGTCGCCCGACGCGTCGACGACGAGCTCGACCCGCTCTTACCAGACGACGAGGCGGCCGGGCGCTTCGCGGTGCAGTCCCCGCCCGAGGACGCAGCGCAGGCGAAGGACGTGGCGACCCGGCTGCGCGAGACCCTGAAGGTCCACGCGGAGACGCCGACGAGTCCGGACCATTTGTTCGAGGACGTGATGGAGGCGGTCGACTCCCCCGCGTTCGGCCCGATGGACTACGAGTTCGACGGTCGGCCGGACGAGCTCGACGAGCTCTCCGACACCTTCGACGAGGCCGAAGCGCTGCTCTCGGCCGAGCTGGAGGACCTGATCGACGCCGACGACGTCGATCGCGGATTCCACTGATTGCGTCGGTCGATTGTCGGACCGGTGGCCTCTCCGGAGAAGTCGATCGATCGCTTATAAATTTCCGATGGGGCGAGGAACGTGCACAGCGTCGTCTATTTATAACTGGTTGTTGCTAGCGCGGCGAACACTTGCAACGCCCCAGTCGCTCGCTTATAAGCAGTCGACGGTGCGGTGACCACTTCCAAAGCCCCAGCTGCGACGGCTCACGGCTTCGTCGCCGGCGGCGCAGCGCCGGCGACTGCCCCTTGGAGCCCCACCCCGCACCGCAACCGCCCCGCACCGCAACCGCCCCGCACCTCACGCCTCCCCAACCTCGCCGTGGCCGCTTATAAGCGGCCACGGGCTCCCTCGCGGGCTCTTCGCGACCTGTCGGCCGCTCGGAGGCGCGCCACCGCACCGAGAAAATTGGGGAGTTACTTATAAACAACAACGCTCGTTCACAGTCTAACAGGTGCTCGCGTAGCGGTTAGTAGTGCCACGGGTACTCCCGGAATCCAGGCTCGCGCTTCTCAAGGAATGCGTCTCTGCCTTCTTGGGCTTCGTCGGTCATGTACGCGAGTCGAGTCGCTTCGCCGGCGAACACTTGCTGGCCGACCATGCCGTCGTCGGTCATGTTGAACGCGTACTTCAGCATGCGCATCGCGGTCGGCGATTTCTCGGTCATCTCGTCGGCCCACTCGATCGCGACGGCCTCCAACTCCTCGTGCGGGACGACCTCGTTGACCATTCCCATGTCGGCGGCCTCCTCGGCCGAGTACGTCTTCCCTCGGAAGAACACTTCGCGGGCCTTCTTCTGACCGATCTGCTTCGCCAGGTACGCGGAGCCGAACCCGCCGTCGAAGGAGGCCACGTCGGGGTCCGTCTGGAGGAACTTCGCGCGCTCGTCGCTGGCGAGCGTGAGGTCACAGACCACGTGCAGCGAGTGGCCGCCGCCGACCGCCCAGCCGGGGACGACCGCGACGACGGGCTTCGGCATGAACCGGATCAGACGCTGTACTTCGAGAATGTGCAGCCGGCCCGCGCGCGCCTCCCTGACCAGCGGGTCGTCCTCGTCGCCCGCCTCGTCGTCGTCGCGGTACTCGTACCCGGAGCCACCCCGAACCGACTGGTCGCCGCCCGAGCAGAACGCCCACCCACCGTCCTCGGGAGCGGGACCGTTGCCGGTGAGGAGGACGCAGCCCACGTCCGCCTGCTTGCGCGCGTGATCGAGCGCGGCGTACAGCTCGTCGACCGTCCCCGGCCGGAACGCGTTGCGAACCTCGGGACGGTCGAACCCGATCCGAACGACCGGTACGTCGACGCCGCGGTGATACGTGATGTCGTCGAACTCGTCCGTGACCGGCTCCCACGCGTCGGGATCGAAGATCTCCGAGACCATGCCCCACCATCGGCGGGCGGGTTCATAAGGCGGACGGGTTCATACTCGACGCCGAAGGTATCGCCGAGGACGGGTCGTTGCCGGTGTCTCGCGTTCGCCTAATGGCGTTCGACGAATGGCGTTCGACCAACGGCGTTCGACGGGTCGATGTCGACGATATTTCGCAATTATTGCTCTTACCAATGACAACCAGAAAGAAGTTGTATTCCTCTTTGACCTCGGGTATATGCTCTGTACCGGGCGTACTCTCTGTTGATGCTCGTCATGGGTACACGCCCCAGTTGCTGGTGGCGCGAGGGTATTGCGCTTGCGACGGCTTGGACACGTATGTACGAGCGAAACGCTCCAGCCTCGCGGCGGTCCTTTCTCGCCGCCGCGGGTGGGGCGACGACCGTCGGCCTCGCGGGCTGTCTCGGCGGCGACGGCGGACCCGACGAGCTGACGGTCGCGCACATGCCGATCTACCCGGACCTCCAGTGGTACGTGATGGAGGGCGAGGGCTACTTCTCAGCGATCGACGCCGAGATCGACGGCCAGGAGTTCACAGACGGGCCGGCGATCGTGCAGGCGTTCGGCGGCGGCGAGATCGACGTCGCAATGTTCGGGGTCGTGCCGGCGATGATCGTCATCGACCGCGATATCCCGGCGCAGGTGACAGCGGCGAACATCCGCGAGCCGATGGGAATCATGGCCGAGTCCTCGTTCCACGACACCTTCGAGGAGCAGGGTGCCGACGCGTTCGCCGCGTGGGAAGCCGAGCACGGCGAGCCGTTCCGCTTCGGTACCTTCCCGCAGGGAAGCGTTCCGGACGTCCTGCTCCGCTACTGGCTTCAGGAGGCCGGCGTCGATCCCGAATCGAACGACGCTGTCGAGATCATCGAGATCAACGGGGCCAACGCCGTCTGGCAGGCGATCGCCAACGACGAGATCGACGGAACCTCGATCATGGAGCCGGTGCCGACGATCGCCGCCGAGGAGGACTCGTCCGTGACGATGCTTCGGACGGCGGCCGACGTCCTCCCGGGCCAGCCGGCCGCGGTCACGCTGATGAGCGACGAAGTTCGCGACTCGCCGGTCGCCGCGCAGTTCCTCGAACAGCACGTCCGCGCCACCGAGTTCATCGGTGAGAGCCCAGACGCGACCGCGGCCCACGTCGAAGCGGGGATCGGAATGCCCGCGGACCGGGCTCGGACGGCTCTCGACTCGCCGCTGTCGAACTTCATCACCGACCCCAACGAGATCACCGACGCGACGCAGGTGTTCTCGGAGTTCGCGGCCGACAACGGACAGATCGACGAGCAGCTCTCGACCGAGGCGATCTTCGACCTGAGCATCTACGACTCGCTCTGATGGCCACCGACACGGAAGGCGGATTCGACGGGAACGAACTGCGTGACGGGGTCGGCCTCGACGATCCGAGACGACTGCTCCGCGGGACTGCCGGCGTCGTCGGATTCGTGACGCTGTGGTACCTCGCCTCGCTCACGCAGCCGGCGTACGTGCTCCCGTCGCCGGCCGCGGTCGCGGCGACGTTCGTCGAGGAGCTGGCCTCCGGGACGATGACCGCCGCGCTCTGGTCGAGCGTCCGCCACTGGGTCCCGGGCACCGTCGTCGGCACCGCACTCGGCGTGGGCGCGGGCGTCGCCTTCTCGTGGAGCGGGCTGCTCGACGACGTGACAGCGCCGCTCGTGCGGACGCTCCGACCGGTTCCGCCGCTCGCGCTGATCGGCTTCGCGATCGCCTGGTTCGGGATCAACGACGCCGGCGCGGCGTTCATCATCGCCGTCGGCGCGTTCTGGATCAACTTCTACGCGGCCTACGGTGCCGTCGAAGACGTCTCCGAAGACCTCCTCGACGTGGGACGAACGCTCGGAGTGCGCGGCGACATCGACATGGTTCGGTCGATCGTCCTCCCCGCGGCGCTACCGGGGATCACGACCGGGATCCGAACCGGGCTCGGCCGCTGTTGGATGCTCGTCGTCGCCTCCGAGATATTCGGCGTCCCCGGGATCGGTCGGGAGATCCTGCGCGCGAGCAACAACCTCCTCGTCGACGCGGTGATCGCGTACATCCTCGTGTTGAGCCTGATGTACCTCCTCGTCGACGTGGCCTTTCGGGCGGCCCAACGGAGGGTGTTAGTGTGGCGGGCGTGAACGGAGGCCCGATGACCGGGTGTGATGGCAGCGATGGCGGCCGCGACGACCGCGAGAAAGACGGCGAGGCCGAGAGCCACGGCGACGCCAGCGTCGACGTCGACCGGGTCGGAAAGACGTACCGCGGGGACCGCGACGGCGACGCGGTCCGTGCGCTCGACGACGTCTCATTCGCCGTCGACAAGGGCGAGTTCGTCTGTCTCGTCGGCCCCTCCGGCTGTGGGAAGACGACGCTGTTCCGGATCATCGCCGGGCTCACCGACGCCACCGACGGCGAGATTCGTCTCGCCGGACGCACGGTTACCGGACCGACGACAGACATGGGCGTCGTCTTCCAGGAGTACCACCTGTTCCCGTGGCTCACGATCGAGGAGAACGTCGGGTTCGGGCTCGAACGGAGCGACCGCTCCGCGGCCGAGCGCGAGCGGCGAGTGGACGAGATGCTCGACCTCGTCGGGCTCGCCGAGTTCCGGGGGTCGTACCCGAAGTCGCTCTCCGGCGGGATGAAACAGCGCGTCGCCATCGCGCGAGCGCTCGCCGTCGATCCCGAGCTCCTCCTGATGGACGAGCCGTTCGGCGCGGTCGACGCGCAGACCCGGGAAATGCTCCAGCGCGAACTGCTCGACGTCTGGGAGTCGACCGGGAAGACGGTCCTGTTCGTCACCCACGACGTCGCCGAGGCGGTGACGCTCGCCGACCGTATTGTGGTGATGGCGGCGGAGCCGGGCCGAGTCGAGGAGATCGTCGACGTCGACGTGGACCGGCCCCGCGAGCGCGGCGATCCGACGTTCGGCGAGCACGTCGCTCGCGTCCGAGAGCTGATCGGTGCCGGGCCCTGACCGCTCCGACGCTACGCGTCCTCGCCGACCGCGGCGGCCAGCTCGTCCATCCTGGTGCGAACCACCGACAGGGTCGCATCGGCGTCGGCGTACCCTTGGTCGTAGTCGTCGAGCGCGGACTCGGTCTCGTCGAGGAACCGTTCGACCGCCGCCTCGATCGATTCGTCGCTCATCATCTCCAATTCAGTCGCCCTCGGGTTATACCTCCCGGCCGGTGGTTTTATCTCCGCCACGTTAGTATTGTGTAGTATGCGAATTATTATTCGAGAACAAGCGGCCGAGCGCGGGGTCGTCCGGCGATGACTGCGGACGGGGCGGAGCCCGAAGCGAGGGGGGTCGAGGAATTCGGTGGCGACGGATCTTCGGCGGTAGACGGAAAGACGGCGGTGATCGCGACGGACCTCTCGTCGGCGAGCGAGTCGATGATCGAGTCAGAGACCGGGTTGGGCTGTCTCCGTCGGATCGGAGTCGATCGGCTCCACCTCGTGACGGTCGTTCCCGCGAACGTTCACTCGGGAATGCCGGGGATGGGGTTCCAGAAGCGGCGGAAGGAGGCGCTCCGTCGATACCGATCTCGGGTCGAGGACGCGGGATTCTCGGTCGAGACGCACGTCGTTCGGGGGACCCCGCACCGCCGGATAAACGGGATCGCCGGGTCCGTCGGGGCCGACCTAGTGATGGTCGGATCTCGCGGGAAGAGCCCGCTGGAGAACCGGGTGATCGGGTCGACGGCGCGGAACCTCGCTCGGACGACGGTCGTGCCACTGCTCGTCGACCGCATCGAGCGCGGCGTCGACGATCCGGGGACGATCCGCAGACACCTGTTCAGGCGGACCCTGTTCGCGACCGACTTCTCCGAGAACGCCGAGCGCGCGTTCCGGTCGTTCGAGTACCTCAGGCACGCGACCGAGGAGGTTACGCTGGTCCACGTCGAGTCGTCGAAAGACGACACGAGCGGCGGCGACGGTCCCGAAGCGCGCCTCGCCGACCTCGCGGAACGGCTCGACGACTGGGGGCTCGACGCCCGCACCGAAGTCCGTCGCGGCGACCCCGCCGACGAGATCCTCGCCGCCGAGGCGGACCACGATCCGAGCACGCTCCTGCTCGGCTCTCGCGGCCGCAGTCGCCTGCGTCGGCTCCTTCTCGGTAGCGTCTCCGAGGACGTCGTCGCCCGGGCCGCGGGGAACGTATTCCTCGTACCCCCGCCGCGAACGGCGTGACAGCGCGGCGCTCCACGGTCGTTATTTAAAGAGACACGGACGGTAGCGAAGGCGATCACCGCTACCCAACTCACCCGCCGATTGGTGCACTCGCGCGGTTGATCGGCGCGTCGGAGTTAGCAGGATGTCGCAAGATTGTGTTATCCACACACAAGCCTTTTAGGCGTCCGATTCGTACTCGCGGGTAATACCATGCCAGATTCCTTGTCGGAGCAACTCCAGCGGGATATCCAGTGTGAGGGGTTACTGGAGTGCTTCCACGGGCTCAAGCCGCTCGACCGGGAGTGTTTCAGCGTGCTCGTCGAGAGCGAGGAGCCGATGACGATCGACGCGGTCGCGGAGGCCGTCGACCGCGAGCGCTCGACGGCCTACCGGTCGGTTCAGCGGCTGCTCCAGACCGGATTCATCACCAAAGAGCAGATCAACTACGACCAAGGCGGCTACTACCACGTGTACTCGCCGACCGACCCCGAGAAGATCACGGACGAGATGCAGCGCATGCTCAACGACTGGTACGCGAAGATGGGGCAGCTCATCCAGGAGTTCGAGGAGAAGTACGATCAGACGGAATCCGTGCAGGCGTCGAGCTAGCCGAACCCCTCCGCAATCGCAACGCTACGAAATTTTTTTCTTGGCGTCTGCGTGACCGCCGTACCGTTCGAATTTCGACTCAGCGGCGGCGCAGGGCGTACGCGGCGTAGCCGACCGCCACGAGCAGTCCCGCCGACAGCAAGCTTCCGAACACCGCGGGCGAGGTGGTGACGTAGTCGCCGAACGGGTCGGTCAGCGCGAGCACGCCGACGATCAGCACGACGGCGATGAGGATGCCGACCGCGCCGAACGCCTTGAGCGCGGCGTCGAGGTTCAGCCGTGACGATTTCGCTCCGTGGCTCATACTTCCACATAGGGGCGTGACCTACAAATGCGTACCACGGGATTCCCACGGGGAGGGAACGGGAGACGACGTCGCGAGGTCGGTCACCGCGGGTAGCCGTCGACGATGGCGACGCCCGACGAGGCACCGATACGCACCGCGCCGGCGTCGAGCATGGCCATCGCCTCCTCGTACGACCCGACGCCGCCGGAGGCCTTCACGGGAAGGTATTCGCTCATCAGCTCGACATCCTGGACGGTCGCACCGCCGTCGGCGAACCCGGTCGACGTCTTCACCATGTCTGCGTCGGCGTCGACGGCGGCCTCGCACGCGCGGCGCTTCTCGGCGTCGGTCAGGAGGGCCGTCTCGATTATCACCTTCACGGGAATCGGCACCGCGGCGACGACGTCGGATATCTCGGCGGCGACCGCGTCGTCCTCGCCGGCTTTCAGCCGGCCGACGTTGATGACGAGGTCGATCTCGTCGGTGCCGTCGTTCCACGCGGCGACCGCCTCGTCGCGTTTCGCGTCGGGCGCGTGCTGGCCGTGCGGAAACCCGACGACGGTCGCGATCGTCCCCGGCGCGTTCCCGTAGTCGGCGGCTTCGGCGACGTAACAGGGCGGGATGCAGGCGTTCATCCCGCTGTCGGCGGCCTCGTCGAGGACCGTCTTCACGTCGGCCCACGTCGTCTCCGGGCCGAGCACGGTGTGATCGATGCTGGCGGCGAACTCGTCGCGGTTCATGCAGCGACGGTGGGTCCGACGCTTAAAAGGCGTACGGGGTCGACGTGTGGATCGACGTGTGAGGTTGGGGTCGACGTGTGACGTCGGGGTCGACGTGCGGGGTCGGCGCGGGGCGGGCAACCGGCCGTTCCGTTGGAGTCTCGGCGATCCTTCTGTTCTCCTTCCGGCGAGTTCTCTCCGTCGGTCACTCGCGTCGCCGAACGGTTGGATTCAAGTCCGCCGCAGGGGAACCGGTTGGTATGCAACCGGGAGATCGCGTCCGCGTCGACCGCGGGGACGTCACGAACGAGGGCGTACTGCTCCCCTCGACGACTCGCGACCACCTCGTCGTCAAGCTCGACGGCGGGTACAACGTCGGCGTCGACCGCGACGAGGCCGACGTAGAAGTGCTCGAATCCGGTGCCCGCGACGTCGACGAGGGCGCTGACGCCGGCGGCGGCGAGGCCTCGGAGATCACGTTCGACGAGGATCTGCCGACGATCTCGCTCATTTCGACCGGCGGGACCATCGCCTCCACCGTCGATTACCGGACGGGCGCGGTCACCGCGCAGTTCGACGCCGAGGACGTGCTCCGGGCCGTCCCCGACCTGGCCGGGCGGGCGAACTACCGCGGCCGGGTCGTCGCGAACATCCTCTCCGAGAACATGGATCCGTCGATCTGGCGCGACCTCGCCGAGGCCGTCGCGTCGGAGGTCGCGTCGGGAGCCAACGGCGTCGTCGTGATGCACGGCACGGACACGATGCAGTACTCCGCGTCCGCGCTCTCTTTTATGCTCGACTCGCCCGTTCCCGTCGTCTTCACCGGGAGCCAGCGCTCCGCGGACCGACCCTCGTCGGACAACGTGATGAACGCGGTCTGTGCCGTCGAGGCCGCGAAGGCCGACCACGCCGAGACGCTCGTCTGCATGCATGCAAGCCAGTCGGACGACGCCTGCGCACTCCATCGCGGCACCCGGGTCCGGAAGAACCACACCTCCCGCCGGGACGCCTTCGAGACGATCGGTGCGAAACCCCTCGGCGTCATCGACTACGAGGCCGCCGCCGCGGCGGGAGCCGACGGCGACGCGGCCGACGCGGCGATCGACTGGAACCGCGAGCCGCTCCCGCGCGGCGCGGACGGCGCGACCGACGCCGACGTCGACGTCGACGCCTATCTCGCGTCAGATCTCGACGGCGACGTCGAGCTGGTGAAGTTCACGCCGGGAATGGACCCGGCGGCGTGGGACTACCTCGACGGGAAGTCGGGCGTCGTGATCGAGGGGACCGGGCTCGGACACGTGCACACGGACCTGATCCCTCGGATCGCGGAACTGGTCGAGGACGGTACCGTCGTCGCGATGACGAGCCAGTGTCTCGACGGTCGCGTCTGCGATCGCGTGTACGACACCGGCCGCGACCTGCTGGACGCGGGCGTCGTCGAGACTGGCGACACCCTCCCCGGCACCGCGACGGTGAAGCTGATGTGGGCGCTGGCGAACACCGGCGACGCCGCGGACGCGATGCGCCGCGACCTCGCCGGGGAACTGACCGAGGAATCACAGCCCTGGCGATGACGCCGTCGCCCTCGTCGACCGAGGCGGTCGTCCGCGAAGCCCGCCCCGCCGACGCCGACGCCGTCGCCGCCTTCACCCGGGACACGTGGGGCGAGCGGCACGCGGACTACATCCCGCGCGTGTTTCCCGAGTGGGCGGCCTCAGACGACCCGGACCGCGGGACCTTTGTCGCGACGCTGCCGCCCGCAGCCCTCGCCGAGAGCGACGTAATCGCCGGGAACGACGCAGTCACCGGGACCGACGGCGACAGGACCGACGGCGACACCCTCGTCGAGGGGGACGGCTCCGGGGTGGCCGACTCGGGCGAGCCGGAGGCCGTCGTCGGGTGTATCCAGGGCGTCCTGCTCACGGAGTGGGAGGCGTGGGGGCAGGGGATCCGCGTCGACCCCGCCGCCCGCGGGTTCGGCGTCGGCACCGCCCTCTCGACCGCCGCGCTCGACTGGGCCCGCGACCGAGGGGCGACCGTCTGCCGGAACATGGTGTTCTCGTGGAACGTCATGGGGCTCGGGCAGTCGCGCGCGGTCGGCTTCGAACCGGCGACGGAGTTCCGGTTCGCGGAGCCGGTACCGGACGCGAGAGCGACCGACGCCGCGAACGAGTCCGGCGGCGCGGCGGCCGGGGCCACCGACGAGGCGGCCGGGACCACAGGCGCGTCCGAACCCCGCTCCGTCGACGGTCCGGATCCGAACGCGGCGTGGGCGTTCTGGGCCGACAGCGACGCCCGCGACCACCTCCGGGGGCTCGCGCTCGATCCCGACGAGTCGTGGGCGTGCTCGGAACTCACCCGCGAGCGGTTGGCGACCGCGGCCGCCGAGGACCGGCTGATAGCCGTCGCCGGCGCGGACGGCGAATTCGCCGGCTTCGCCGTCCGAACCCGGATCGCCGGGCGACCCGCTGCGAACGCCGAAAGTGCCGACGACGACAGCGCAGAAAGCGACGATGACGAAACCGACGACGCCGAGCCCGAGCGAGTCGCCGTGTACGGCGTCTCGGCGTGGCGCGACATCGAGGCGGCCGGCGTCCTTTATAATCAAATCGCTGCGGACGCCGCGGACGTCGCGGCCGACGCCGTCCGCGTGTTGATCCCGGAGACCGTCGAGCACGTGAGTGACACGGGTGCGAACCGGATACCGGTGGCCGGCGAGCCGGATTTCGTCATGAGTGCCGACCTCACCGCGCGTGGCGCGGGGGACGGTGGAGGCGACGGTGGCACGAACGGCGCGAACGGCACGAACGGCGGTTTATAAGCGAACGCGGCGAGACAGCCGACGATTTATAAGCGACGGTCGCCGAATCGACGGCAATGCCACTCCTCTCCGGGGTCCCGCTCCCGTGGTCGCTCCCGCTCACGCTCGTGATCTACGGCGTCGTCGTCGCCGCCGCCGCGTGGATCTACCGCGACGCGAGGGCGCGCGGGAACCGATACGCGATCGCGTGGGGGGTCGCGACGCTCGTGTTCACCATCGTTCCGGTGCTCGCGTACATGTACCTCCACCGCGACGCGGGACCGACGAGGTGATCCGCACCGATCACTTATAAGAACGGACTCGGATCGCCCGAACGGATGCCCTCCACCGACCGCCTTCCGTCCCCGCGAGCCCTCACTCGGGGTCGCCGTCCGCGGGCAATCGCTCTCTGCGTCTCCAACCTGCTCCCGCTCGCCGGCGTCGTCGCCCTCGGGTGGAGCGCGACCGCGCTCGTCAGCCTCTACTGGTTCGAACTGGGGATCGCCTCGTTCTGGGCGGTCGTCCGCGCGCTGTTCGCCGGCCGGCCCTCGGAGATCGACCCCAACGCGCTGATCGTCGGCCCACTGGCCGCGAGACGCGCCGCGCTCCCCGTTCCCGGAACCCAACTTCGGATCCGGCTCTCGACGCTCCTCGTGCTCCCGATCGTCGTCCCGGTGCTCGCGGCCGTCTGGCTCGTCGCCGGAACCGTCACCGTCGGCGTCGCCGTCGACGGCGGCCTCGCACCCGCCAAACTCGATTCGGTTGCCCTCGCCGCGCTCGCGATCTTTACGACCGAGGGGGCGACGACCCTCGTCGACTACATCTATAACGGCGAGTACCGGGAGCACAACGCGCAGACCGCGATTCAGGGCGTCTTCGTCAGGGGCGGCGCGGTGTTCGTCGGAGGGCTCTTCGCCGTCACGCTGATCGGTGCGTCGACGGTTGGAACCGACGCCGAACTGTCGGCGGTCGACCCCGGCGCGGTCGGGCTCCCGCTGCTCGTCGGAATCGTCGGCGTCAAGTTCGCGTTCGATCTCGCCGGGCTGTACCGCGATCGGCTCGCCGCCGTCGACGAGTCGTCGTCGCTGGAGATCGGCTGGGCGTACGACCCGCCCGCCGCCGAAAATCCCGTCGCGGAACCGCTTTCGAACGCCGATCGCCGAATTCGTCCGACCCTCAGGGGCCGGCTGCTCGGGGGGCTGGCGAACGCTCCGCGGCATCCGGGGATCGCGTACATCGGCGTGCTCTGTCTGCTCGTCGCCCTCCTCTTCTCGATCGGAGGCGTCTGGCCCGTCGTCGCGCTCCTGCTTACCGCGAGCGTCGCGCTCCCCGCGCTCCTCCTCTCTCTCGACTACTGGTTCCGGTACGGGACCGTCGAGTACCGCGTCGGCGACGGCGGGCTCGTCGCCTACGACCGTCTGTTCGACGCGGCGCTGTGGCGGGTCGAGGCGTGGGACGAGACGGATCTCCGCGTCGAGCGCGATCGGCTCGACGCCCGGCTCGGCACCGCGACCGTCGCGATAGAGCTCCGCGATCGCGAGATTGAGGTTCCGCGGCTTGCGGACCCCGAGCCGGTGTGTTCGGTCTTCGACAGGCGAGCGGAGCGGCCCGACGACTAACCGCGGGCGGGTCAGCTCTCCTCGGACCGGTACAGCGGGTGTGAACCGCCGACGAGTCGCTTGAACGTCCGGATGACGAGCGCGTGGAAGCCGACGAGCACGACCACGCTGGCGACGATGATCGCCACCTCGAACGGGGTCGAGAGAAGTCCGAGCGACACGATGAGCGTCGTCGCGCAGGCGGGCGCGTGGACGGCGTCGGTCGCGATCATCCCCCAGCTCGTCGCCACGAGCGAGACGGTCGCACTGGCGGTCAACCGGAACCCCTCCGGCGAGAACGCCGGCGGCGTCGCGGTGAGGGAGACGCCCGCCGCGATCAGCGACCACGCCGCCAGCCCGGCGACCCCGCCGATGAGGTGACTGCCGACGATCCGGGCCGATCGGTCCGGTTCGCTGCGGCGGTCGAACGCGAGCACGAACGCCGACGGCCCGAGGCTGGGGAAGACGAACGGTTGGCCGGACCCCCACGCGATCGCGCCGAGGACGGTGAAGAGGAGGCCGGCGTAGAGGCTCGTTCCGACGCGACGGCGCATTGCCCGGGAATCAGCGGGCGGCGCACAAAGTACCGACGGATCCGCACCGGACCGATCCAATCGATCGGTGCGAGAGCGGGCCGACGCCGGCCCGAACGCACCGTCGCGGAGTATCGATATCGATACCCGAACCCGAACGCCTAATTGGGCCCGCGCCGCCCGTGGTGACATGTTCGCGACCCTGCCGGACGTTCTCCGCCTGTTCGTCGTTCCCGTCTTCGCGTGGGCGGCGCTGCGGGACGTCCGGACCCGCCGACTCCCGAACAGGCTGTGGCCGCCGCTGTACGCGTTCGGGGCGCTGCTTCTGGTCTGGGAGACCGCCCTTCTCTGGCCTCTCGCGGGATTCGAGGGACGGCTGTTCCTCGTGCAGGCCGCGATCAGCCTGTGTTTCGTCGCGCCGCTCGGCTACGCGTTCTGGTACCTCGGCGCGTTCGGCGGGGCCGACGCGAAGGCGCTGATCGGGCTCGCGATCCTCTTTCCGACGTTCCCGACGTACGAGATCGCCGGCGCGACGTTCCCGCTCGTCGACACGCAGCTCGGCGTGTTCTCGATGACGATCCTCACCAACACGGTCCTGCTCGGGCTCGCATACCCGATCGGTCTCGCCGGGCTCAACCTCCTTCGAGGGGAGCGCTCGGTGATGATGTTCCTCGCGCGGCCGGTGGCGACCGACTCCCTGCCGGATCGTCACGGACGCTTATTCGAGGACGCCGACGGGCCGACGCGGAGCGGGCTCGACCTCGACGCGCTTCGAATGTACCTCCGGTGGCGCGGGATCACGCTCGCGGATCTGCGCGCGGACCCCGACCGCTTCCGCGACCCGGACGGCGTCGGCGAGACGTTCGACCCGACCGACGGCGGCACGCACGTCGGGCCGCGAACGGACGGCGGAGTGCGGGATTCGACTGACGGCGGAGTGCGGGATTCAACTGACGACGGAGCGCGGGAACCGGCTGACGGCGGCGCGCGGGAACCGGCTGACGGCGAGTCGTCGTCACCCGAGGACCCCTGGGCCGCCGAGCGGTTCTTGGACGAGATCGATCGGGGTGCATACGGAACCGACGCCGACACGCTGCGCGGGGGGCTGGCGGTCGTCGCCCGCGAGGATCGGGTGTTGGTCTCGCCCGGGATGCCGTTCGTCGTCCCGATGGCGGTCGGACTGGTCGTCTCGCTGACGTACGGGGACGCCCTGTTCGCGGTGCTCGGTGCTGTCGGGATGGTGTGAACCGTCGTCGTTGAATTTTCTGATAGCTGATAGCTACGGGCGCACTTTGGGATCAATACTGGAATAGCGGTGAGCGATTCCGGGAGTAGGCATCTCGGTGTGTTGGGGTGATCGGTTATACGTGAGAGAGCGGTGTTGCCGGCGGCTGTTTATAAACCGTTGCTGGCGCGGTGAACTGCTGTGTTTCTGACGTTGAGTGTTTATAAATGGGTGCTGGGGCGGTGACCTCTTCCAAAGGGACAACCAACCCCACCGCACCGCACCCGCACCTCACGCCTCCCCAACCTCGTCAGTCGCCTCGCGGCGACTGACTCCCTCGCGGGCTCCTCGCGCTCGCTTATAAGCGAGCGCTCGGAGGCGCGCCACAGTACCGCACGTTCATTTATAAGGAGTCGTCGCTGCCACGCTCATTGCTTTTAACTACCACGTCGCCGGCGGCGGTCTGCAATACCCTCTCCCGTAGTCCGTCGATCCCGAGACAGTTTCCAAGGATCCGCCGCCGGCTCTTATAAACCACGTCACCGCAGCGGTCCCGACCAGACGCACCTTTTAGGTCGCCGGGGGTCGCGCATCCGGTATGATCGACAGGCTGCTCGGCCGCGCCGCGCTCAAAGATCGGATCGCCGAGCTGGAAGAGGAAAAGCGCCACCTCGAACGGCGGGCGGCGGCCGAGGAGGAGCGCCGATCCGACGCCGTCGCCGATCGGCAGCGCGCCGAGCGGCGGGTCAACGAGCTGGAACACCGGATCGAATCGCTGGAGGAGCGGCTGGAGCGTGCGGACGACGACGAGGAATCGGTCGCGTTCCGCCGGGTGAGCGACCGTCGCGGAGCGCGCCTCGATGACGCCCTCGATCGGCTGCGCGCGGTCGAGAGCGACGACCCTGAGGGGTTGCTCACAGCGTTCGTTCCCGACGGCGACGCCGTCCCGGAGAGCGTGTCAGACTGGTTCGGCGACCGGACCCCCCTCGTCAGGCGCGCCGCGCCCGCGGTGGTCCTCGCCGACGATACCGGTGCCGTGAGCGCCGCGATCACGCCGCCCATCGAACCGGTTCCCTTCGATCGGTGGAGCGACACGTTCCGGCTGGAGGCCTCGTGGTTCCGCCCGGCCGGTCGGTTCGCGTTCGCGCTGGTGCGGTCGGACACCTTCGCGCTCGGCGTGTACGAGGGCGACGAGCGCGTCTCCTTCGAGGGGTTCACCTCCGAGGTGAAGGAGTCGCACTCGAAGGGCGGGTTCTCGCAGGGGCGCTTCGAGCGACGGCGCGAGGGACAGATCGACGAGCACCTGAAGAAGGCGACGAGCGCGCTGGCTGCCCTCGACTGCGACGCGGATCGAACCATCGCCGTCGGCGAGCGGAGCGTCCTCGGTGAGGTTCGGAGCCACGTCGACGTGACCGACGTCTCGGACGCGACGGGCAAGCCGAAGCCCGCGCTCGACGACGCATTCCGGGACTTCTGGACCGTCAGGTTCCGTGCGATCTGACGACCGGGTCCGCGAGACGGCGGGCGACCGGGTCCGCGAGACGGCGGGCGACGCCGTCGACCGTTCCGGCACCGATCGTCATGAACAGGTCTAAGCCGAACACGCGCGGCGAAACGGGTATGAAGCGTTCGGATCTCGCGGTCGGCGTCCGACTCGTCTCCGCCGCGCTCCTGATCGTCGCGCTGGTCGCGGCGGGGACCGCGCCGGTCGTCGGCGGCGCGGGAGAACTGAGCGGCGTGACCGCCCCGGGCATTTTCGACGGCTCGGACGACCCGACCAGCGCGCCCGGGGCGAGCGTTTCCGGCACCCCGATCGGCGACGCCGGCGTCGTCGCCGCGACCGACGACGAAGACGCCATCCGCCTGCGAAACGAGCTGTTCCTGACCGACGAGGCCGGGACCGTCGGCGTGACCACCCGAGCGCGCGTCCCCGACCGCGTCACCGAGCTGGAGGTGACCGTCCTGAGCGCGAACGACGAGCCGATAGCGGCGGACGGCTTCGAGCGCGCCGCCGACTCGGATTCCGGCGCGACGGTCTGGGCGTGGGACGGCGAGACCGCCGCGCCCTCGCTCACCTACGCGATGGACGCGAACGACACGGTCGAGGAGGACGGCCCGCTCGCCGCGAGCGGCACCTACCGGTTCGTCGACGCCGGCGACTGGGCGCTCGTGCAAGCGCCGCGGATCGGTGCCTCTTGGTCGTACACCGGCGAGTACGACGGGCAGGTCCGACTCGACCGCGAGAACGTCGTCGCGGGCGAGGGTGCCGCCTCGCAGTCGATGGCCTTCCTCGGCGAACACGAGGAGCACGTCCACGAGGCGGACGGCCAGCGGTATCGGCTGATCGTCCCCGACGCCGCCGACCCCGCCGCGTCGCCGGCAGAGGTGTTCGACGCCTTCGACTCGGCGTCAGCCGCGCTCCGGGTCGGCGCGCTCGACGACGAGGTGTTCGCGGTCGCCGCACCGACGGGCGAGGTGTCGTGGGCCGTGCGCGGGCTCCAGACCGGTAACGCGGACCTATGGGTCCGCGACGTCGAGCCGGCCGGGACCGCGGACGACGTCTGGACCCACGAGTACGTCCACACTCGGCAGGCGTTCCGGACCGAGACGAGTGGCCGGTGGATCACGGAGGCGAGCGCGACCTATTACGCCGCGCTGTTCGCACTCGACCGCGGCGAGGCCGGGTTCGACGAGTTCGAGCGGACGCTGGCCAGGGGCGAACGCGAGCCTGACGCGTCTGCCGTGCTTGCGGACCCCGGGACGTGGGAGGGCAACGCCGACTACACGAAGGGGGCGCTCCTCGCCGGCGAAATCGACCGCCGCCTGCGGCTGGCGACCGACGGCGGGGCGTCGCTCGCGACCGTCGTCCGCGACCTCAACGAGGACGACGAGCGGATCACGAACGAGCGGATCCTCGACGCCGTCGAGTCCGCGGCCGCGGAGGGCGGCGACGACGAGGTCGCCGCCGAGATCCGTGCGGACGCCGAACGGCTGACGACCACCCGAGAAGGGGCCGAGACGTGGGACCGCGAAGCCCACGCGGACGCGTTCGGCGAGACGCCGTCGCGGGTCGGCTACGGCCTCGACGACGACGGCGTTCGGGCGACCGGCGAGTACCGCGATCGCCCCGTCGCCCGCGACCCGGTTGAACTCGTTGCGGGCGAGACGCTCGCCCTCTCAGTGATCGCCTCTAACACGGGCGGCGTGGCCGGGACGTACGACCTGTCGCTGACCGTCGACGGCGAGGTCGTCGAAACCCGGAACGGGACCCTCGACGCCGGCGACGAGCGGGTAGAGCGGTTCGAGCGGACGTTCACGAACCCCGGCGAGTACGCGGTCCGGATCGGCGGCGAGACGCTGACGGTCGTCGTTTCGGAACCGGCACCCGTGCTCGTGCGGGGCGTGTCGACCGATCGGGACCGCGTGACGGCGGGGGAGTCAGTGCGCGTGACGGCGACCGTCGGAAACGACGCGACGATCCCGGCCGGCTCGGACGTGGAGATCAGCGTTGACGGGGAGACGGTCGAGACCGTTCCCGTGCGGCTCGACGCCGCCGCCGAGGAGACGATCGAGCGGACCGTAACGCTGGGGGACTCGGACGCTCCGGACGGCTCGGACGCTCCGGGCGGTCCCGGGGAGGTCACCGTACGCGTCGCCGGCCCCGCCGACGCCGCGGAGACGGTGGTAACGGTCGAGCGCGACGGCCCCCTCGGTGACGTCGGCGACGACGACGGAGTCACCGACGGAGGCGTCCCTGGATTCGGCCCCGGCGTCGCCCTCGCGTCGTTGTGTGCGGCCGCCGCGCTCCTCGCGGGTCGAGCGGAGAGATAGCGCACCCGGCGGCACTCCTCCGATTCGCCCGCCGCCCCGTCGTCCCGCCGCCCCGTCGTCCCGCCGCCCCGTCGTCCCGCCGCCCCGCCGCCCCGTCGTCCCGACACCCTCGTCCCGTCGCCCCGACTACTCTCGCGCGCCCGGCGGTAGGGGGTCCGCGTGATCGGCGATCGCCTCGGCGACGCGGTGGGGCTCCTCGTGGACGACCCAATGGGACGCCGTATCGAGCGTCAGCAGTCTGCCGTCGGCGCAGCGGTCGACGCTCTCGCCGGCCATTCGCTTGGTGAGGAATCGGTCCTTCGCGCCCCAGATCACGAGCGTCGGGACCTCGACGGTCGTCGTTTCCGGCGTCGAGCGGTCGCGGACGATTGCCCGGTACCAGTTCACCATCGCCTCGAACGCGCCCTCGCGATTCCACGCGCGACGGTACCGCCGGAAGTCCTCCTCGTCGAACGTGCCCGGGTTGCTCGATTCGCGAAGCCCTCGTACGGCGATCCGCCAATTCCCCGCGCTCGCGACGGCCTCGGGGAGCTTCGGGAACTGGAACGCGAGGATGTACCAGCTCTTGAGCCGTTGGTCCCACGACCGGCGGAGGGTTCGTTCGAAGACAGTCGGGTGCGGCACGTTGACCGCGACGAACTCCGAGACGCGCTCGGCGTGGTGGAGCGCGAGCCACCATCCCACGGCGGCACCCCAGTCGTGTCCGGCGATCGCGGCCGTCTCGCGACCGTACGCGTCGATCAGTCCGACGACGTCTCGCGACAACTCGCCGATCCGGTAGTCGCGAACGGCCGGCGGTTTCGCGGAGAGGTTGTACCCGCGCTGGTCGGGGACGACGACCCGGTACCCCGCGTTGGCCAGCGGCGTTATCGTCTCGTGCCAGCCGTACCAGAACTCGGGAAACCCGTGGAGCAAGACCAACAGCTTCCCGTCCTCCGGCCCCGCCTCGACGACGTGTAACCGGGTCCCGTTCGTCTCCACCGCCCGCGATTCGGCCGATACCTCCTCTGGAATCTCGTCCGCCGGGACCGGATCGGCAAAGGCCTCGCCGCCGCGGAGGCGGTTGTCGCCGTCGCAAGAACTGTCGGCTTCGTCGGGATCGTCGCCGTCGCGAGAACTACCGTTCTCGTCGTATCCTCCGACGTCGATCGGCCCATTGGAGGGGTCGCTCATACCGGCGAATCACCCGCCAGCGGCAAATAGCTACGTTCGCATCCGTCCCCGCGACCGAAATCCTCAAGCCGCTGGCAGTCCGCGTTGGCTTATACTAGTGATTCTGACGCTCGGTCCGACGAGGTGCGGGCCTCTCGCCGGCCTCACTCCTCGATGGACGACTGCGGCGGGTCCCGTCCCCGGAGGGGTCACGACGCCGCCGGTCGGGCCGATTCGCTGTTCGGCGACGTCGGAGACACCCATCGCATAACATGGCACCGGACACGTCACAATCGGAGGGGGGAGTATCGAGCGCGTCAGCGTCCGATTCGGAGGGGGGAGTATCGAGCGCGTCAGCGTCCGATTCGGAGGGGGAGGCGTCGAGCGCGTCGGCTTCGGACTCGACGGTCGCGGACACCGAAGGGTCCGACACCGACATTTCGAACGTCGTTCTGGTCACGATCGACTCGCTTCGAGCTGACGCCATCGCACCCTACGACGTCGACCGCCACTCGCCCGTGATACAGGAGCTCGCCGACGGCGGAACCGTGTTCGACCGGTCGTTCGCCACCGGGAACTGGACGCCGTTCTCGTTCCCGTCGATCCTCGCGTCGGAGCCGGTGTTCTCCCGGAACGGCGACATCGGCGTCGCGGAGTCGCGAACGCTCGCGTCAGTGCTCTCAGAGGCCGGCATCGCGACCGGGGGGTTCAACGCCGCGAACGGTTTTCTCACGTCTCACTGGGGATATCCCGAGGGGTTCGACGAGTTCGAACCGTTCGTCACGAGCGTCGGATCCAGCGTGTACAGCCGGTACCTCGCGGCCCATCCCACGGTCGAGGCGTGGATACAGCTCGCCACGTCCCCGATCCGTCGGCTCGGATCGAAGCTCCGCGGCCAGAGCGACGAGCGCCCCTTCCTCGACGCGTCGCGGATGTTCGACGTCGAGGACGCCGCGACGGGCTTCATCGACGACGCGGACGAGCCCTTCTTCCTGTGGGCGCACTACATGGACACGCACACGCCGTACGTCCCGGCCCCGCGGTACATCCGCGAGGTGTCCGACGGGCTTGTCGGCACGCACCGGATGCTCCACGCCCACACGCGGACGAGCCTGGGCTGGGAGGTCGGCGAGCGGACGCTTCGCGATCTCCGGACCCTGTACCAGGCGACGGTCCGCCAAGTCGACGCCAGCGTCGGGCGGCTGCTCGACGCGCTCGACGCAGCCGGCGTCGCCGACGAGACGGCCATCGTCGTGGCCGGCGACCACGGCGAGGAATTCCAGGAACACGGGCACCTCGCACACTACCCGAAGCTGTACGACGAGCTGATCCGGGTCCCGCTCATCGTGAACGTCCCCGGCGAGGACGGCGGTCGCGTCTCCGAGCACGTCGGACTCGACGCGATCCCCCCGACGGTGGCCGACCTGCTCGGCGTCGAGTCGCCGTCGGACTGGCGCGGGGAGTCGCTCGCGCCGGCGATCCGCGGCGACGAGGAGCCGGACCACGATCCCGTCGTCTCGGTGACCGTCCGCGGCAAGGAGGTGACCGAACAGCCGATCCCGCGGTCGATGGCGGACGGCGACCTCCTCGTGAGCGTTCGGGACGCCGAGTGGACGTACATCGAGAACGCGGAAGACGGCTCGACGGAGCTGTATCACCGCCCGACGGATCCGATCCAACAGGAGGACCGGTCGACCGACCCGACCGACGAGGAGCGGGCGGTGATCGATCGGTTCGCGCCGGTCGCGGCCGAGCACGTCGCGGAACTCCGTGACCGGGAGGCGGAGGCGGCGGAGGCGGCTGCGGACGCGGCCGCCGCCGGCGACGCCGGCGACGACGAGGTCGACGAGGACCTCGAAGCCCGGCTCGAAGCGCTCGGATACCGGTGATGATCCGGGCGATCCTTCGCGACCTCGCGAGCGGACCGATCGCCGTCCAACTCCGTCGCTTCGTCGTCGTCGGAGCGATCACCGCCGGCGTACAGATGGGGCTGCTCTGGCTGTTCGTCGACGCCGCCGGGCTAAACTACCTCGTGGGCGCGACGATCGCCATCGAGTTCACGATCATCCTTTCGTACGTCTTCAACAACGCGTGGACGTTTCAAGCGAATCAGAACACGGGGATAATCGAGTACCTCTCCGGGCTGCTCAAGACGAACCTCGTTCGTGGGACCGCCATTCCGATCCAACTCGGCGTCCTCTTCGTGCTCGTGGAGTGGGGCGACCTCATGTACCTCGTCGGCAACGCGATCGCGATCTTCGTCAGCGGGCTCTACCGGTTCGTCCTCGACTACCAGTGGACCTGGGGGTGATCTATCGAGCGTCGACGAGACACCACGCGTTCGGTGGGAGCGACGCATTTGTCAGGAGCGACGCGCTCGGCGGCTATTTAAACGGGAGCCGCGGTTCGACGCGAGCGACGATGTCGCGGACCGCCTCCTGCTTGTAGTATCCGACCACCGACGCGACGACGACGGCTCCGATGAGCACGATCGCCGAGAGGAACCGGCCGCTCGCGAGCTCGCCCCCGGCGTAGACGGTGAACACGTACGCGGGGAGTCGACCGACCGTGATCACGCCGAGGAACGTCGGCAGCGACCACTTCGTGAGTCCGCTCAGAAAGCAGATGGCGTCGTCCGGAAGCCCGGGGATAACGACGAACGCGAACAGGCCCGGGATGCCGACCGTGTCCACGAATCCGTCGAACCGGTCGATAACGTCCTCGTGGATCACGTCTTCGACGAAGGTGCGGCCGTACCGCTTCGCGAGGGAGAACGCGACCGCGCTGCCGATGAGGACGCCCGTGAGGCTGTACACCGTGCCCGCGAGCGGGCCGAAGAGGTACCCCGCGACGAGCGCGACGACTTGCCCCGGGATGGGCGCGACGACCACCTGGAGGGCCTGAATGAAAATGAAGACGAGCGGGGCGAGCACTCCGAACTGTCGGAGCCACGCGCGGAGCGCCTCGGCGTCGGTGATGAAGCCCGCGTACTCGCGGACGAGGAGGGTGAGGCCGACGAACGCGACCGCGACGACGAGCGCGGCGAGGATCCCCCGCCGCCGATCCGAGGCCGAGGCGAAGAGTTTCATCTGTGTTACACCCGGCAAGCGGTGGACTTGAAGCTTATCACATCCGAACTTTTTGGGGTCACACGAGATCGACCGATCGCGCGCTTCCGAGCGGTTTGAACCCGCATAACTAACGGCGGCTCCCGGGTACAGGTGGTATGTCCGCATTCGGAGTTCCCGCGGCGGCCGAGTCCGTCCCAGCGACGGCGATCCTGAACGCGATCCCGGCACAGTTCTCGGGGGAGTTCCTCCAGTGGGCCGTCGTGTTTTTCGTCATCGCGATCATCGCCGCGGTGGTCGGCGCGCGCGGAGTGGCCGGCGTGTCCATGACCGTGGCGAAGTGGTTCGTGATCGTCTTCCTCCTCTTGGCTATCGTCTCCTTACTGCTGTGAGGGAGGGCCCGGTGGCGGGTCTGGATAGCGGCCGATCTCGTTGAGTGCTACGAGCGAGAGGTCGCCGACGCCCGCGAGAACATGGCGTCGACATCGCCGTCCGTGCGCCCCCGAGAAAACGGTGTGCGCGGCTCACCTACGCGTCCTCATCGGATGGCGGTCGCTTTGAGAGCCGATCGAATCGATCCTGTGACGCCTCCCTTCGGGTCGCCGTTCGCTCGGGCTCGTACGAGGCGGACTCGAGATGCCCGCCGCTGAGCGTCACCGAGAGAATGGCGTCGGCGTGTTGTGCGTTCGACGGGAGCCGTGAGGCCTCGAGAACCGCGTTCCCGACCTCCTCTCCGTCGCGCTCGAAGAACACGGTCGCGAGCCCGTCTTCGACGGTGTCGACGACCGCGGTGTACTCGCCGTCCGAGAGTTCGATGTCAGTCATTCGTAGCTCACCTCAAGGACGTGTGCTCCGTCACCGTTCGAGACTATCACTGTATCGCCGTCGTTGTTCCAGATCGGCGAGCCCGACCCCCAGTACAGTTCGGTGTCGGTGTCCGTGCCGCTCCCGCTCCGAAGCGTCACCGTCGCGCCCGCTTCGAGCGCGAACCCGTACGGGAACGCGTAGCTCCGGGCCGCCTCGTCTTCGACGGTCCATCCGGACAGATCGATCGGTCCGTCGCCCGTGTTCTCGAAGACGACGTACTCGTCGGTGAGGTTCTCGCGGTCGTCGCCCGCAGCGTCCGCGTTGATCGCGGCGACTTCCAGCGCCGCACCCGACTCGGTCGACGTCGTCTCGTTCGCCTCGTCGGTGTCGTCCGTCTCGCCGGTGTCGTCCGTCCCGCCGCCGTCATCCTCAGTCTCGTCGCCGTCATTCCCTCTCTCGTCAGTGTTGGCCTCGGAATCGCCCGCAACCGGCTCGCCGCCGAGTCGAGCGCGTTCGACGACATCGCCGCTCGTGCCCGGTGCGATCGGGTCGCCGTCGCGGATCGCGAGCGGTTCGGTGGGCGCGTCGCGTTGCGTTTGTACGGAGACGCCGCGCCCGTCGCTCACGAACGCGATATCGCCGTGCGTCGCGGTCCAGTACGTCGGGATCGACCGATCCGAAAGCCGCCGGAGAACCTCGTCGTGCGGGTGTCCGTACTGCGAGTCGTACGCGCTCGAAATGACGGCCGCCTGCGGCCGCACCGCGTCGATGAACGGCTCGCTCGACGAGCTCGACGAGCCGTGGTGGCCGGCCTTCAGCACGGTCGACCGCAGCTCCGTGCCGTACGTGTCGATCAAGTACTCCTCTTGATCGTCCTCGGCGTCGCCGGAGAGCAGGAAGCTCGTCTCCCCGTGCGTGAGCTTGAGGACGATGCTGTTCTCGTTGCGCGCGTCGTTTTCGAGGTACGGGTCGGGCGGTCCGAGCACGTCGACGTCGACGTCGCCGAACGAGATCGCGTCGCCCTCGCGCGTCTCGTACAGCGTCACGTCGTGTTCCTCGACGGCGTCGAGGTACTCGGCGTAGGTCCGCGTGCTCGCGGCGATGCCCGGATCGTAGATCGCACCGATCCCGTCCGCGTCCGTCTCGTAGTATTCGATGACCGCCGCGTTGCCTCCGATGTGATCCGCGTCGGTGTGCGAGGTGACGAGGTGATCGATCCGAGTGATTTCGTGCCGCTGGAGATACTGTAACACGTGCTCGCCGTCGTCGTTGTAGTGCCCCGTATCGACGAGCATCGTCTCTCCCCCCGGCCCGACGATGAGCGTACTGACTGATTGGCCGACGTTGATGTAGTGGACCGCAACGGTGCCGTTCGCCGTTTCGACCGCCGGTTCGTCGCTCGTCTCCGATCCCGTCGGGCTTTGCTCGCCGGGCACTGCGCCCACACACCCCGCGAGGAGGACGATCCCCACCGTCAGAAGGATCTGTAAATCGCCCCCTGCTAATTTCATATTCTATTACTGTCTCACACGGACAAAGAGATGTGCATCTGTTAACGCCCCGCATTCGAGTCCCGAACTCCCGGCGCGACACACCGATCAGCGCGTTCTCGATCGATGATCGTCGCTGATCGACGTCGATCTGCCGCTCGAGGCTGCTGAGACCAACCACCTGAGACCACGCGAGAGCGTCGCTACGCGTAGGAAATGGTGAACGCAATGCGGGAGAAGTGGGCCGGCACGAATTTGAATCGTGGTTACGGCCACCCGAAGGCCGAAGGATACCAAGCTACCCCACCGGCCCGCATTCACAGGAATGCCACTCGTTCTTTTAACCTTTCCGAATGTCAAGCTGTTCTCCGGTGACTGGGCGGGGAAACATGGTTGTGGAACCAACGCTAACGAGAGTGGTCACGATGCATCTTTTTTAAAACATTCTCTGGCACCAAACAGAGACGGAATCGGTGGCGTCTATTTATATGTGATTGCTGGCGCGGTGACCAGCTTCTACGCCCTCGTCGCTCGCTTATAAATCGTTGACGGCGCGGTGACAACTTCCAAAGCCCTCGCCGCTCGCTTATAAGTGATTATCGCCGCGGTGAACACCTCTAAAGCCCCAGCCGCGACGACTCGGGGGCCTTGCTGTCGTTCGAAAGGCGCTTTGCGCCTTTCGTGATGACGAGACGCCAAAGGCGTCTCGAACCACGCTCCTCGCTCGTTCACTTCGCTCACTCGCTGCGGTGTCGCCGGACCACGTCCGGCTGCCAGAGGCGCTCCGCGCCTCGCTGTCGCCGGCGCTCCGCGCCGGCTTCAAGAGGGACCTCCGGTCCCTCCCTGCTTACTGCGGCCGCCGTCGTCCTCGCGGCAGCGAGGCGCGGAGCGCCTCTGGCAGCCGGCGGCAAAGCCGCCGGCGACCTCGCGCGAGCTACTCGCGGGCCTGCGGCCCGCTCGCAGGCGCACGCCACAGCATCTGCTTATAAACCCTCGTCGCCGTCACGTTCCTCGCTGTCCGACGGAACCACCTCGAAGTAGCGGTCACGGTGCGCTCGGCAGCCGGGGTTGAACGCGGCCCCACAGCGCGGGCAGACGTCGTGGCCAGCGAGGTACTCGCGAGCCGACAGCGTCTCTGCACGGGACCCGGAGAGGGTCAGCGTGGATCGACGTGCGGGGCTCGTCAGTAGGAGACGTACCCGTCGGTGTCGAGCCAGTTGTGGACGACCGAGACGGTGTGGTCGGCGTGAAGCAATTCGGGGCCGACGCGGACGCGGCGCTCCGCGCGGTCCGCGAGCAACTCGGCCTCCGCGTCGACGAAGTCGTTGTGGTCGGAGAGCACGAATACGGGGTCGTCGGGCGGCTCCGCGTCGACGAGCGGCTCGCCGTCCTCATGGAGCTGAACGAGAGTGGAGTCGTCCGTGTCCCCCGCATCCCCGAGGAGCCGATCCAGCGTCGCCGCAAGCCCCATCCGGCGGAGCTCCACACCGGGAGAGACGTTGGCAGGCATGTGGCCGATGGCGTCGGCTTCGGCGTCGAGCGCGTCGCGGATCCGGGCGGCGACGTTGCGCTCGTCGGGGTGGAGGTGACGGAGTCGGTCCGAGTCGAAGGTGACCGTGAACTCATCGGCGACGACGAGGTGAACGCGGACCGACTCGCGGATCCCGTGCGAGAGGAACACGCCGGTCGCGACGCACCGACAGAGCAGATCGAGCCGGCCCGCACCGGGGATGTCGGACAGCGAGATCTCGTCGGCGTCCGTCGGGACGTCGTGACCGATGACGACGAACTGGCGCATACGCGGGGGTCGCCCCCGATACTGATAAGGAATCCGACCGAAGGGACGGTATGAGCGTCACCGGACTCTGTCAGGTCTGTGAGAACGCGACGGCGACGTACGGTTGCCAGCGGTGCGGACGAGCCGTCTGCGAGGACCACTGGAACGACGGTGTCGGTGCCTGTACGGCGTGCGTTCAGGGCCGTCAGCAGTGAGCGAGTGAGCGGGGCGAAAACCAGCAGCGTGGCGGAAAGGGCTGCGAAGCCGAAAAACGCGATTGGGCCGCTACCGGTGCCTATTTAGCCGCTTTTTGAGCCGTTTCGCGGCCTCGCCCGCGGCCCCGATGTACGTCGCCTCGTCCTCCGGTCGGCTCGACTCCTCGCCGGCGAAGATGATCCCCCGCGAGGAGTTAACGAGTCCCACGTCGACCGCGGCGTCCGGCCGGTCGGCGAGCCCGTGTTCGACCGCTGCCTCGGCGTCGCCTCCCTGCGCGCCGACGCCCGGCACGAGGAAGGGAATCTCGGGGACGATCTCGCGGACTTCGGCCAACTCCTCGGGCGCGGTCGCGCCGACGACGAGCCCGACGTTGTCGTTTCCGTTCCACACGTCGCCGAGCGCCGCGACGCGCTCGTAGAGGGGCTCGCCGGAGGCGAGTTCGAGGTCCTGGAGGTCGCTCCCCCCGGGATTCGAGGTGCGGCAGAGGACGAACACGCCCTTATCGGCGCGGTCGAGGAACGGCTGGAGCGAGTCGCGCCCGAGGTACGGGTTCACCGTGATCGCGTCGGCGTCGTCGAGCGCCTCGGCGTACCGTCGGGTCGTGTTGCCGATGTCGGCGCGCTTGGCGTCGAGAAGGACTGGAACTCCCTTCCCGTGCGCGTAAGCGATCGTCTCGCGCAGGGCACGCCACCCGTCGGCGTCCTCGTAGAACGCCGCGTTCGGCTTGTAGCAGGCGGCGTGCTCGTGGGTCGCGTCGATTATCCGGCGGTTGAACGCCCACCGCGGCAGGTCGGCGTCGGCGACGAACTCGGGGAGGCGGCTCGGATCGGGATCGAGCCCGACCGAGACGACGCTGTCGGCGGTCTCGATCCGGGCCGCGAGCGTCTCGAAGAAGCTCATGCCCGGTGGTGCGTTCGGCGGTGCGCTAAACGTTGCGTTCCGGTTCGGCGAGGTGTCGCGTCCGGTTCGGCGGAGTGTCGCGTCCGGTTCGGCGGGGTGCGGGGGGTGGGGAACGAGGTGCGGGGCGTGGGGCACGAAGGCGGGGTCCGCATCTCGATCGGCGCGGGAGACCGTAGCGCATAACCTCGCTCCGCCCGGAGTCTGCGTATGCGCATCGACCCGTTCGGCCTCGAACGCTGGTTCGCGGAGTACGAACACGAGGCCGACATCATGTTGGCCGAGAGCGGCGTCCGCTCGCTCGACGCGAGTCGTTTCGACCTCGACCCCGGTCGGCTCGGCTACGTCATCCCGACCAACGGCGACCCGGAGCTCCGAGCGGCGGTCGGCGACCGATACGGCCTGAGCGCCGACGAGGTGCTGTTCACCTGCGGAACCCAGGAGGCGAACTTCCTCGCGTTCCTCTCGCTGCTCGGCGACCACGGAGGAGTGGGCGAACGCGACGGCGACGAGATCGGAACCGGCACGCACGCCGTCGTCGTCACCCCGACGTACCAGGCCCTCCACGCGGTCCCCGAGGCGTTCGGCGAGGTGACGCGCGTCGAGCTGGAGCCGCCGACGTGGGAGCTCGACCCCAACGCGATCGCCGAGGCGGTCCGAGACGACACCGCGGTGATCGTCGTGAACAACCCGAACAACCCCACCGGGCGGTATTACGACGAGGACGTCATGCGAGCGGTGTACGACGTCGCCGTCGATCGCGACGCCTACCTGCTCTGCGACGAGGTGTACCGACTGCTGGCCGAGGAACCGCAGCCGCCGGTCGCGAGCTTCGGCGGCCACGGGATCTCGACGACGAGCCTCACGAAGGCGTACGGACTCGCCGGGCTCCGATTCGGCTGGATCGCCGGTCCCGAGGCGGTCGTCGACCGCGCGTGGCGGTGGAAGGATTACACCACGATCTCCCCCTCGTTGTTCGGTCAGCACGTCGCGGAGCAGGCGCTCGGCCGTCGCGAGCCGCGGATCTTGGCGGAAAACCGCGAGCACGCCGCGACGAACCGCGCGCTCGTCGCCGACTGGATCGACCGCCACGGCCTCGACTGGTACGACCCGGTCGGCGTCAACGGCTTCGTGACGGTTCCGGACGGGTTCGACGACGCGGAGTCGTTCTGCCGGGCCGTCGTCGAGACCGAGAGCGTCGTGCTCGCGCCGGGCGGGCTGTTCGGCTTCCCCGACCGGTTCCGGATCGGGTTCGGGCTTCCGACCGAAGAGTTGGAGGAGGGCCTCGACCGCGTGAGCCGCGTCATCGAGTCGACCGCTCCGGGAGCCGCCGACCGCGACGCGGAAGGAGGTACCTGAGATGGGCCTCCTCGGGGAGATCAAAGCAGACGTCGTCGGCTTCGTTCGCGACCCCACCGACGAGCAGAAGGCACTGTTCGTCGCGGTCGTCGTCATGATGATCGCCGACCGCGCGTTCTGGTGGATCGACTTCCCGCTCGTCGTGCGGACGACCGCCGCGGTCGGCGTCGGCTTCCTCGGGCTGTTCGTCGCCAGCTACCTGATTACCGGAAAATTCGTCCCGCCGGACGGCAACGCGGACGACGAGGACGAGCGGGACGAGTACGTGGACGAACTCGATCCGTGAGCGATCCGGTCGCTGAGCGGTTCGGTCGCTGCGCGATTCGTTCCACTCCCGCAGGGCCGTTGAATTCGGCGTCGCAGCCGGTCCCCGCATATCCGCGCACTCCGGCGTCGCCGCCGTTCCAAACCGTTTATACCCGCGCCCTGAAAAGTAGCGGCCATGCCGCGAGAGCAGAAGCAGGTTCGCGAACTCCAGGAGGGAAGTTACGTCATGATGGACAGCTCTCCCTGCAAGATCAATCACTACAGCACAGCCAAGCCCGGCAAACACGGGAGCGCCAAGGCGCGCGTCGAGGGCAAGGGCGTCTTCGACGAGAAGAAGCGCTCGCTCTCGCAGCCCGTCGACGCGAAGGTTTGGGTGCCGATTATCGAGCGGAAGCAGGGACAGGTCGTCTCCGTCTCCGGGAACGACGCCCAGGTCATGGACCTCGATACCTACGAGACGTTCACGATGCGCATCCCCGAGGGCGAGGACTTCACCTCCGACGACACCATCGAGTACCTCGAGTACGAGGGCCAGCGCAAGGTCGTCGGGTAGTCGAGGTATGTTCCCAGGAGCGACGACCGACCGCGAGGCTGCTTCCTACGTGGTCGTCGGCGCTCCCCTCGACGCCACGACCACGTTTCAGCCGGGTACCCGGTTCGGACCGGACCGCATCCGGCAATTTTCCCGGAGCTACGACGACTACGACCGCAGAACGGACAGCGACTTCTCCGCGCTCGGCGTCCACGACGCCGGCGACGTCCCTCCGTGGGACGACGTCGAAGAGTACCTCGATCACCTCGCCGCCGAACTGCGGAGCGTCACCTACGACGACGCGGTCCCCCTCCTCGTCGGCGGCGAGCACACGGTCACGTACGCGGGCGTCGAGGCCGTCGATCCGGACGTGCTCGTCGTCTGCGACGCGCACCTCGACCTCCGGGACGCGTACGACGGGAACCCGTGGAGCCACGCCTGCGTCACCCGCCGGACCCTCGACGACCTCGGCGTCGACCGCGTCGTGATCGTCGGCGCGCGAACCGGCTCCGAGGCGGAGTGGGAGCGCGCCGCCGAAGGCGACGTGGAGGTCGTCGCGCCGGAGGAGACGCGAGGGTGGCTCGACGACCTCGCCGGCCACTCCGCGGACGGCGACGCCGACGGTCCCTTCGCCGGCGAATCGGTGTACTGTTCCGTCGACATCGACGCGCTCGATCCCGGTTTCGCACCGGGGACCGGGACGACGGAGCCCTTCGGGATCGATCCGCGCGAGGTTCGCGACCTCGTTCGCGCGGTCGCGCCGCGCGCGGACGGATTCGACGTCGTCGAGGTGAACGACCGCGACGACGGGCAGGCGGCGGCGCTCGCGGCCAAACTCCTCCGGGAGTTCGTGCGGACGCACGCGTCGGCGCGGGCGGGTGACGCCGGTAAGGACGTGTAGCGTTAGGGAAGCTCCGAGAGACGCCGCCGCGCCGCCGACACCGCCTCCATCGAGTCGATCCACTCGCGCGGGTTCGTACACCAGATGCGATCTCCTTCGACGCTGACGCAGAACACGGAGTCGCTGGAGGGCGACAGCGTCACTCCGTCGACGTCGGGGCGATCGCCGAGGTAGGCGTCGATCAGGCGGCGGGCCGTCTCCGCCTCCGGTTGGAGGCGACTGCCGGCGGCGTACTCGATGGCTATTTCTGCCATACCCGACGCTACGACCTACACGATTAATAACTAGTGTTTTCTGGCAGCGCTTGCGAAGCGCTCGCGTTTAGTCTCGGTATTCGGCTGCCGGGTTCAGTCTCCGTATTCGGCTGCCGCGGTCACCGGCCGTCGTGCACTACCTCGCCGTCGACGACGGTCATCGCCACGTCGACGTCGCAGATTGCGCTCGGCTCCGCCCACGGTGACGAACCGAGAGCGACGAGGTCGGCCCGCTTACCGGGTTCGATCGTACCGAGCCGGTCCTCGTCGAAGCCCGCGTACGCCGCGCCACGGGTGTACGCGCGGAGCGCCTCCGTCACGGTGAGCCGCTGTGACTCGGCGGGGGCGTTGACCGCGTGGTGGACGCCGAGGAGGGGATCCATGGGCATTCCGTCGGAGCCGAACGCGACGTGAACGCCCGCGTCGAGCATGTCTCGGTAGCGGTTCATCCCGGTCCAGCGGTCGCCAAGTCGGGCGTCGTAGAGCCCGCCCTCGCCGGCCCACTTGAGGAAGTTCGGCTGGACGCTGGCGACGGCACCGGTCCGCGCGAGCCACGCGATCGCCTCGTCGCTCGCGAGCTCGACGTGTTCGATCCGGTGGCGGGCGGCACCCGGATCCGTGTGGGAATGATCCGCGTAGGCGTCGAGCACCGCGTCGACGGCCTCGTCGCCGATCGCGTGAGCGGCGAACTGGTAGCCGGCGTCGGTCGCGTCCGCAACCGTCTCCGCGAGTTCCTCGGGATCGACGACCCACCGGCCCGTCCGGTCCGGCGCGTCGTCGTACGGTACGGAGAGCTTCGCGGTGCGCCCGCCGACGCTCCCGTCCGTGTACGACTTGATCGCGCCGGCCTCGACCGTGTCGCTCCCGTCGCTCGTGCCGAGGCCGACCTCGCGAAGCGCGTCGAGATGGTCGCTCCAGTAGTTAATCCGGACGCGCGCGGTCAGCGCTCCGGCCGCGTCGAGTTCGCGGTACGCGCGGGGCGCATGCGAGTTGCGAACCATGTCGTGGAACCCCGTGATACCCGTTTCCGCGCAATGGGCGAGCGCGGCCTCGATCACCTCTCGCGTGTCCGACGGTCCTGGCTCGACAGCCTCGTAGATCGGGTCGATGGCGCTCTCGAAGAGGACGCCTGTCGGCTCCCCCGCGTCGTCCGTCGGGACCGTTTCGTCCGGGGCGGCGTCGAACGCGTCCGCGAATCGGTCGAGGACGACGCCGTTGACCGCGGCGACGTGCATGTCCTCGCGGAAGGCGGCGACCGGCCTGTCGGTCGAGACGCGGTCGAGATCCGCGCTGGTCAGATACCGACCGTCGCCCCAGGCCGATTCGTCGTAGCCGTAGCCGAGCACCCAGTCGGCCGCTGGATCCGAACTCCGAGCCTCGATCTCCCCCGCCCGATCGGCCAAGCGATCGACGGCGTCGTCGGGCGATCGTGCGGTCGAGAGGTCGGCGTGAACGAGGGACCGACCGACGGTCGTCAGGTGGGTGTGCGCGTCGACGAATCCGGGGAGGAGGACGCGCCCGTCGAGGTCGACCACGTCGGTGTCGACCCCCTTCAGGAACCGCACGTCGTAGGTGCGACCGAGCCGGACGATCGCGCCGTCTCGCACGGCGAGGGCCTCGACGGTCTCGTCGGGGTCGGCGAGGGTGTGTATCTCCCCGTTCACGAACAGCCGGTCCGCGGCGTCGGTCATGCAGGGTCGGCGGGTGGCAGCGTGTTAACCGTTCGGGACGCGGCCGCGATGCGTCGGACTGCGAACCGGCGATCGATTTATTCGGCGACCGGTTCAACTGTCCCGTATGTACGATCGGATACTGTTACCCACGGACGGCAGCCCGGGGGTCGACCGCGCGATCGATCACGCGATCGACGCCGCCGACCGCTACGGCGCGACGCTGCACGTGCTGTACGTCGTCGACAGCGACGTCGTCAACGCGTACTCCGGCGACGAGTTCGTCGACGGTGCCGAGGGTGCCGAGGAGACGCTCGCGGAGCGCGGCCGAGACGCGCTCGACGCGGTGGCCTCCCACGCCGCCGACGCCGGCGTCGACGCCGTCACCGACTTGGTGTACGGGACGCCTCACGAGGAGATCCTCCGGTACATCGACGACGAGGACATCGATCTCACGGTGATGGGCTCGAAGACCCGTTCCGGTGATTATCGACGGATGCTCGGGTCCGTTACCGAGCGCGTCTCCCGCCGGTCGAACGCGCCGGTGAGCATCGTGAAGACGACCGTCTCCGGGTGAACGACGTGTCGGAGCACATGCCAACCACCGGATGAACGACGGCCTCAGACGATCCCGACCGACCGGACGAACGGGACGCCGACCGCGTCGGTGACGCCCGCGAACGGGAGCACGGCCAGCGCGAGGACCGCCGCCGCCCACGCGATGAACCCGACGATCCCGGCCTGGGGCCACGAGGTGTCGTACCGCCGACGGATCAGCCAGATCCACACGACGAGCGGAGCGAATTCGCCGACGAGCGGGATCCACGAGAGGAAGAAGGCGGCGAGCCCCCAGACGATAGCGCCGAACAGCGCCGTGAACACGGCACGCCCGTAGCTTCGCGTGTCGGTGACGACGGCGGCGGCGACGTAGATCGCCAGCCCGCCGACGAGCAGACCGACGACGAACGTGACGAGGGATCCAACGAGGCTCATGTCCCGCCGTTCGGCGGCGAAGCACTTGGGGGCGTCGCCGGCGAGGATCCCCTCAGGCCGTCGCACGGGATCGCCGCGACCCACACCGGAAGCGACTCGACTGCGGCGGCGGACTGAGCCGGTGCCCATTTGTGAGTCGGGGGGCAACCTCCGTCGATGAACGTCCGGCTGACCTACGAGAACGGGACGATTCGGGTCGACGCCGGCGAGAAGTCCTCCACCGACAGCGACGTCCTCGACGCCGACGGCGACGCTCTCGAGTCGCTCCCGCCGCTGCCGGGCGTCGAGGCCGATCCTCGCTCCGGGACCGCCCGCGCGCCGGCGTACCGCTACGCCGCGATCCGGCGCGCGCTCGCCGTCGCCGGCGCGAGCGTCGACGATCGCGTCCTCGACGCGAGCGACCGCGCGGCCGCGGAGTCGTCGCTCGCGTCCGGGCTCTCGACCGACTACGACCTCCGCGAGTACCAACGTGAGGCCCTTGCGGCGTGGCGGGACGCCGGCGACCGCGGCGTCCTGGAACTGCCGACCGGTGCCGGCAAGACCGTGATCGCGATCCGCGCGATCGTCGAGCTCGGCGTACCGACGCTCGTCGTCGTGCCGACGGTCGACCTCCTCGATCAGTGGCAGCGGGAGCTGGCGGCGGAGTTCGACGTGCCGATCGGTCGGTTCGGGGGCGGCGAACAGCGGCGCGAAGCGATCACGGTGTCGACGTACGACTCCGCGTACCTGAAGGCCGAGGACGTCGGCGACGCCTTCGAGCTCGTCGTCTTCGACGAGGTCCACCACCTCGGCGGCGAGGGGTTCCGGGACGTGGCGCGGCTGCTCGCGGCACCAGCCCGTCTCGGCCTCACCGCGACGTTCGAGCGTCCGGACGGTGCCCACGAGGCGGTCGCGGAGCTGATCGGCGACCGCGTGTACGCCCTCGACGTCGACGACCTCGCCGGGGATCACCTCGCCCCCTACGACATCCGTCGGATCGAGGTCGAACTGACGGCCGAGGAGCGCGAGCGCTACGACGAGAAGCAGGGGACCTTCGTGGAGTACGTCCGCGACGCCGGGATCACGTTCACGAGCGGGAGCGACTATCAGGAACTCGTCAAGCGTTCCGGCAATGACCCGGCCGCGCGTGAGGCCCTGTTGGCGAAACAGGAGGCGCGAGAGATCATGATGAACGCGAGCCGCAAGGTCGACCGCCTCGAAGCGATCTTCGACCGGCACCGCGACGACCGCGTGATCGTCTTCACCGCCCACACCGACCTCGTCTACCGCCTCTCCGAGCGGTTCCTCCTGCCCGCGATCACGGCCGAGACGGGTGCAAAAGAGCGCCGAGAGATCCTGAAACGCTTCCGCGAGGGAACCTACGGCCGAGTCGTCGCCGCCAACGTGCTCGATGAGGGTGTCGACGTGCCCGACGCAAACGTCGCCGTCGTGCTCTCCGGGTCGGGCAGCGAACGGGAGTTCACCCAGCGGCTCGGACGGGTGCTCCGCCCCAAGGAGGACGACGGGCGGGCGATTCTCTACGAGGTCGTCAGCGCGGAGACCGCAGAGGAACGGGTGGCGAGCCGGCGGCGATAAGCGGTACCCCCAAGTGTCAATGCCGAACCCGCGGCTGTTCGTCGACGAGCAGCGCCAGATCGATTACGGGAGTGGGTATTGCAGACCGCCAATAGCAACGCGGTATTTAAAATGACGAGCACGACAGCGACGATTGCTTATAAATCACCGAGGCGGTGGCGCGCCTCCGAGCGGGCCATCGGCCCGTGAGGAGCCCGCGAGGGAGCCCGCGGCCGCTTATAAGCGGCCGCGGCAGCGAGGCGCGGAGCGCCTCTGGCAGCCGGCGGCGGAGCCGCCGGCGACGAGGCTGGGGAGGTGTGAGGTGCGGGGCGGCGCGGTGCGGGGAGGGACTCAAAGGGACCGCCTCGCGGCTGGGGCTTTGGAGGAGTTCACCGCGCCGTCGACGAGATATAAGCGATCAACGCCAGAAACACAGCGATTCACCGCGTCAACAACGATATATACACAGCCGCCGGCAACACCACTCTCTCACTTATAAATGACCACATCAACCGCGTGCAATACCTACTCCCGGAATAGACCGCCGCTATTCCTGCGTGAGCCAAGAACGAGTCGGAATACGGGAGCCGTCAAATCCCTCGATGAAGCCGATCCGGTTCAGTCGTCGCCGTCGATGTCGAGCGAGCGCTTCTCGCCGAGCTCCTCCTCCAAACTTCCGCGCTCCCAACTCCGGACGGCGTCGCCCTCGACCTCGGCCCGGAGCTTCTCTTCGAGGAGGTTCACCGCGACGCTGTTGGCCCCCTCGGGGATGATGACGTCGGCGTGCTTTTTCGACGGCTCGATGAACTGCTCGTGCATGGGCTTCACCGTCGAGAGGTACTGGTCGATGACGCCCTCCAGGTCGCGGCCGCGCTCGATGACGTCCCGGCGTATCCGGCGGAGGATGCGGACGTCGGCGTCGGTCTCGACGAACAGCCGGAGATCCATCATCTCGTTTATGGCCTCGTCGTACAGCGCGAGGATGCCTTCGAGCACGATGACGTCGGTCGGTTCCACCGTAATCCGGTCGTTCTTCCGGTTGTGGATCTCGAAGTCGTACTGCGGCATCTCGACGGCCTGGCCCTGCAGCAGGGACTCGAGGTGCTCGCGGAGCAGCGCCCACTCGAACGCCGCCGGGTGGTCGTAGTTGACGGACTCCCGCTCTTCGAAATCGAGGTGCGAGAGGTCCTCGTAGTAGTTGTCCAGCGGGATGCGGGTGACGCTGTCGCCGAGATCGCGGGTGACGAGCCGGGAGACGGTCGTCTTTCCCGCGCCGGTCCCCCCCGCGATCCCGATCACGAACGAGGGAATCGCCATGTCACCGCTCGGGCGTCGGAGGGTTTGAAGCCTCCTCTTCTCGACGGGACCCGCGACAATCGAGCGCCACCACCGCACCGTTTCCGCACCGCACCGTTTCCGCACCGTTTCCGCACCGCCACCACCGCACCATTTCCGTACTGCCTCCGCACCGCCACCGCGCCGTTTCCCTGCCGATCACTCGTCTACGGTGGGATTCGGTAAAACCGTGTCGGGGGCAGCTTTTAGCCGTTCGGGCCGGATCCACGTCGTATGCGAACAGACACCACGGTTCGGGACGTGATGCATCGCGAGTTCCTCGGCGTGAGCGAGTCGGATCCGCTGGCGGATGCGGCGGAGCTGCTGGTCGAGGAGGGGACCGACTGCCTGATCGTCCTCCGCGGCGGCGAGTCCGTCGGGCGACTCGGCTGTCGGGACGCCCTCGGGGCGCTCCTCGATGTCGGCGTCGTCGCCACGGAGGGGGCGGGAGACGGGCCAAAAGACGAAGGCGGACCAACGGTCGGATCGGTCATGGGGCCACCGCTCCCGACGGTCACGCCCGACGACGCGCTCGCGGTGGTCGAGGAGCGGCTCGTCGCCGAAGGCGTCGATCGGGTCGTGGCGGTCGACGACGGCCAAGCGGTCGGGGTCGTCACCGCGAGCGACGCGCTGGCCGCGGGCGCACCACGGACGGGGGACGGGGCCCGCGAGTCCATTGCCGACGAGGCGCGAGTCGCAGAGTCCCGACGGTCAGACGGACCAGTGATGGGGATCGACGGCGGCGCGGATCCCACCGTGGGAGCGTCCTCGACGGACGCCTCCGGGTCGGCGACACAGGGGGTGTGTGAAAACTGCGGCGCGCTCGCGCCCGATCTCGTGACCGCCAACGGACAGGCCGTCTGTCCGGACTGCCGTGACGTGTGACTCCGGACGGTTGCGGTGGTTCGGGACACCGCCACGACTCGCATCAGCGCGACGCCGCGTGCAACCGTCACGACTCGTGCCACCGCCACCACCGCGAACCGGATTGGTCGGCGCGGGCGTAGCAGCCCGCCGCCAGTAGACTCAACACCCGCCGAGACGAACGGACACCGAATGGCCGACAGCGATCGAGTGCGCGTCACGACCGCGACCGCGGCCGACGTGGACCGCGTCACCGACCTCTGGATCGCGCTCGCCGCGGGCCAGCGGCGTCACGGGTCCACGCTGCTCGCCGAGGAGAATCGAAACGCTGTGCGGGAGTGGGTCGCGCGCTCCGTCGTCACCGGTGAGCTGCTCGTTGCTCGCGAGGAAGGATCCGCCGCCGATATCGACGACGGGAGAAGTGCAGACGGCTACGCCGGGGATGATAGCGACCCCGACGGGGGTCGCTCGGATGACGGCCACGGCGAACCGGTCGGATTCGTCGGGTTCTCGCTGGACCGCGGCGGGTACGACCGCGATCGGACGCGCGGCACGGTGAGCAACCTGTTCGTGGTTCCCGATCGGCGCGGCGAGGGGATCGGAGCCGAACTGTTGTGCGCGGCCGAGGACGCCCTCCGAGAGGCTGGTGCCGAGACCGTCGCGCTGGAGGCGCTCGCGGCCAACGGCCGGGCCCGCGGGTTCTACGCCGACCGGGGATACGAGACTCACCGCGTCGAGATGACGAAGTCGCTGGGGGCCGAGACGGCCGGTCCGGAAGCGGGAGACGAGAGAGAGGTGTGAGGTGGTCGGAAGCTGGTGGTCGAAAGCTGGTGGACCGGAGGCATGGCGAGTAGCCGGGGTGACCGCACGGGGCGAGGCGTTCGCCGAAAACGACACGCACTCATACCCGGACCGAGTACGCCCGCCTGCGCCAGGGGAGCATGGGCGGTTCATGCACTCGACTTGTAATCGAGACTTCCGGGGTTCAAATCCCTGCCCTGGCTTGGGACGATTCGTTCGATTCTGAACCCTCGTCCGGGGATCAACTCCGCCGAAGACAAACCAATCGACAGTAAAAGATCCGCTGGAATCCGATGCTCTAGACGGCTGTTCGTTGACGATCGGCTCTCGATCGATGGACTACGGGAGTGGGTGTTGCAGACAGCCGATAGCAACGCGGTAGATAAAAGCGATAAGCGCGCCAGCGACGGCTGCTTATAACTGATCGAGGCAGTGGCGCGCCTCCGAGCGGCCAGTCGGCCGCGAGGAGCCCGCGAGAAAGCCCGCGGCCGCTTATAAGCGGCCGCGGCAGCGAGGCGCGGAGCGCCTCTGGCAGCCGGCGCACAGCGCCGGCGACGAGGCTGGGGAGGTGTGAGGTGCGGCGCTGTTTGGGTAGGACTCAAAGGGACCGCCTCACGGCTGGGGCTTTGGACGTGTTCACCGCGCTGTCGACAACCATTTATAAGCAATCAACGCCAGACATTGGGCGATTCACCGCGCAGTCAACAATATATAAACAGCCGCCAACAACACCACTCATTCACTTATAAACGACCACTCCACCGAATTGAGACATTCATTCTCGCACTCAATCTAGGGCCACCGTTCAGCGTCCAACTGGTTCGAACAAACAGATATCGAAGAATAGGATCTCAGCCGAGCCGGAGCAACCCATTTCGATTACTCCCTACTTCGCGAGCCGCAGCGAAGGCGGCTGCGCGGCCGGTTGTGATCCGACCCGAACCGCAAAGCTATCGCTCGCGGGCGGTGGACCGCGGTAACACTCACGTTCGGTGGTGTATGGTATCACGACACGCATTATCTTTAACAGGTTTCCGGAACATGATCGAGACAGGTGAGATACAAATGAGCTACGAACTCGATCCGCTTCCGTACGACTACGACGCGCTGGAACCGCACATCTCCGAGCAGGTTCTCGAATGGCATCACGACACCCACCACCAGGGCTACGTGAATGGCTGGAATTCCGCCGAGGAAACGCTCGAAGCCAATCGCGAAGCCGGCGACTTCTCCTCGTCTGGCGGTGCCATCCGAAACGTGACCCACAACTCCTCGGGGCACATCCTCCACGACCTGTTCTGGCAGAACATGTCGCCCGAGGGCGGCGACGAGCCCGAGGGGGCGCTCGCTGACCGCATCGCAGAGGACTTCGGCTCGTACGACGCTTGGAAGGGCGAGTTCGAGGCGGCGGCCTCCGCGGCCGGCGGCTGGGCGCTTCTGGTGTACGACACGTTCTCGAACCAGCTTCGCAACGTCGTGGTCGACAAGCACGACCAGGGCGCTATCTGGGGCGGCCACCCGATCCTCGCGCTGGACGTCTGGGAGCACTCCTACTACCACGACTACGGCCCGGCCCGCGGCGAGTTCGTCGACAACTTCTTTGAGGTCGTCGACTGGAACGAGCCCGCCGATCGCTACGAGCAGGCCGTCGAGCTGTTCGAGTAACCCCGACGGACGCGCTGCGACCCGCGCGTCGAATCCCGAATTTTTTCGACGACGAAGCCCCCGAGAGTGACGACCGCAACGACCGCAACGACCGCAACGACCGTAACCACCGCAACGATCTCATGCGTATCGGCAGCGTTTACGGAGCGGCCTGCCTACCGCCGGGCATGCCCGAACCGAAGTCGACGTTCGACGCGACGTACCCGTGTGACTTCTACGAGCCGACGGAACTGTTCGAGCCGGATCTCATGTACACCGTCCCGGAGATAGCCCGGCTCCTCCAGGGGCTGGAACCGGACGCCGAGGTCGGCCCGGACACCGAGGCCGTCCTGATCGACTGGGCGATCCCGTGGGTGATGACCCACGCCGAAGACATGGTGATCGCCGAACCCCTCGAAGACGACGGCCCGGGCTACTACGGAGTCGCTGAGCACGCACTCGACGACGCCGACGGTAGCGGCGAGAACGCGTGACTGGGGTCCGAACCGAAACCCCGCCGGTTCTGCTCGTCGCCGGCAGCACCCGCGTCGATGCCGGTAAGACGACGTTCGCGGCCGGATTAGTCGCGAGCCTCGCGGCCCGCGCCGGCGATGCTATCGGCGTCAAACCCCGTGCCGGCAACGACTTCTGGTTCGACCACGACGACTGCCGGATCGCGACCGACTCGGGTCGGCTCTACGGGAAGGACGCGCGAAAGCTCGCGGCCGCGAGCACTCGACCGCTCGCGGCGGACCACGAGGCGATTACACCGGAATCTCTCAACCCCGTTCACCGGCTCTGGCGGCCGACGCCGGGCCGGACCGGCATGTTGGGCGACCCTGATCGGACGTTCCTCTGTGACCGCGTCACGACCGCGAATGACACTCGGTTCGTCGTCAACGGTGCGGCCGAGGAGGCGGGACTCCTCCCCGACTCGCTCACCGATCGGCTCCCGCTCACGGAGGCGGCTCGTGTCGACGACGTCGCCGCGCTCAACGACGTGATGGCCGACGAGTACCTCCCCGCGTTCGATCGGGTGGCGGAGCAGGTCGCCGACTCGCCTGTCCCCGTCGTCGTCGAGTCGTACGCCGACGTCGCCGCGCCGCTTCCGCGCGACGGCCCGGCCGAGCCCGATGCGGTCGCCGTCGTCGATCCCGGTCGGGCGCGGATCTACGCCGGCGACCGATACGCGAAGGCTCGCGCCGTCGCGTCCGGGAGCCCCCGTGAGGGGACGATGGAGGAGCACACGGACGCGGTGACCGAGATGATAGAGCCGGTCGCGACCGTCGGGCTACCGGCGCTCGGGGGCGACGAGCGGAGCGACCCTGGACGGGTGGCGGAGCGCTACGCTCCCGCCTACGAGGCGCTGTTCGAGGCAGTCTGACGCTGGACGGGCCGAGAATAACGGGCGACGGCGGACTCAGGCGTTCCGCTTCGTGTAGTGGTCGAGCGCCGATTCGATCGAGGAGAGCTCGGCGTTGACGCGGCCGTCGGCGACGCGCATGAATCCGGGCGTGTACGATTCGGAGTAATCGAAGATCGTGTTGACGGCGCGCTTCGGAGCGGAGACGGCGGCGAAATCGGTGACGGTGTACACGCGGGTCGTCGGGAAGGCGGTCCAGAACGTGCCGCTGACCCAGCGGTCGTCGTCCTCGAAGGTCGTTCCGACGCGACCGGTCGCGAGGTACTCGTCGTCGTGGTAGAACAACAGGAGATCGCCCTCCGCCATCCGCTCGAACGTGGAGCCGTTGCCGCTGTCGTCATCGACGGCCCAGAGGCGGGCCTCGTCGACATCGGCGAGGGCGTCCGGGCGGTCGTCGTACTCGGTGAGGTCGACCGCGGACCGGACCGTTCGATCGAAGTTCTCCGGGTCGATCGGGACCAGGAAGACGTTCGCGCTCATTGCCCTCACTTTCGCCGGGAGGGTTTTAAACCCGTTCGTTGGTGAGCCCGCGACGGTCGGGCGTCGACGGGTGACTCACCCGTCTCACTCGCCCGTGTACCCTCCGTATATCCGGTCCATCCGCGCCGCCATCACGAAGTCAGACTCGTGGAGTCCGCCGATGTCGTGGCTCCACATCTCGACGCCGACTTCGCCCCACGAGAGGTGCAGATCCGGGTGGTGCCACTCCGCCTCGGCGAGCTCGCCGACTTCGTTCGTGAACGCCAGCGCGTCCGCGAAGTCGTCGAACTCGTAGGTCGCTTCGAGGTGGTGGTCGTCGACGACCTCCCACGCGTCCCCGAGTTCGTCGAGGTACGTGGCGTACTCGTCTCCGGTCAGCGGCTCGTCCTCCTCCTCCGACGGTTCGACCGATTTGTCCGCGAGCGACGATGACATACATCACAGTTGAACGACGAACGGTTTGTACCTTCCGCGGAATATCGAGACAAGCTCACTGATCGATGTC
The DNA here is from genome assembly GCF_042662525.1 of Halorubrum trueperi. NCBI lineage: Archaea > Methanobacteriati > Methanobacteriota > Halobacteria > Halobacteriales > Haloferacaceae > Halorubrum > Halorubrum trueperi. The sequence continues at coordinate 26,311 of NZ_JBHSXI010000023.1, read as the reverse complement.
GGAAGTGGGGATCTCAGTGCGGTTGAGAGGCCGTTTATAAGTGATCGAGTGGTGTTGCTGGCGCAGTGAACTGCTGTGTTTCCCTCGGTGATTGATTATAAGTGGTTGTTGTTGACAGCGCGGTGAACACCTTCAAAGGGGCAGCCGCGAGGCGGGCGCACGCTCGCTGTGCTCCTCGTCACCCGCTGCGCTCCTTCGCTGCGGTGTCGCCGGACTACGTCCGGCTGTCACCGGGCGAAGCCCGGTTGCCCGAGGGACTGTGTCCCTCGCTGCCAGAGGCGCTTCGCGCCTCGCTTTCGCCGGCGGGTAGCGCCGGCGACTGCCCCTTTGAACCCCGCCCCGCACCGCAACCGCTCCGCACCTCACGCCTCCCCAGCCTCGCGGTTCGCGCTCTCCGAGCGCTCACCGCGTCCCTCGCGGGCTCTCGCCGGCGCTGTGCGCCGGCTGTCAGAGGGACCTTCGGTCCCTCCCTACTCGCGGCCAGTCGGCCGCTCGGAGGCGCGCCACTGCCTCGATCAGTTATAAGCAGCCGTCGCTGCCGCGTGTTCTCTTTTATCTACCGCGTCGCCGGCGGCGGTCTGCAACACCCACTCCCGAAATCGCTCGCCGCTGTTCCTGTATTGACCGTAATCAGGACAGAATATGTCACTGGCGGAGGATTTCAACAGAGCCGACGGTGTGGACTCGGACGGTCAGTAGACGACCAGCGAGAGGTAGAGTTGGCCGATCCCGGCGATCACCATCACCGCGCCGGCGACCCGCTTTACTGTTCCGGCGTGTGCCATCACGCGGTTCGCGTTGCTGATCAGCCCGACGCCGGTGGCGACCGTCGTGGCCGCCATCAGCACGGCGACGACCCCGGCGTAGACGGCGAGCACGAGCGTCGCAGTCTCGGTCGGCAGCGCGATGGCTCGGGCGATAACTGCGAGGAAGATTGGTGCGACACAGCCCGCGCCCGCCAGCGCGTACCCCGCGCCGAAGAGTCCGAATCCGAGCACGCTCGACCGGCGCTTCGGGAGCGACACCGACAGCGACGGAGCCCGCCCGAAGACCACGAGCAGGCCGAAGGCAACGAGCAGCCCGCCGACCAGCGTCTCGAAGACGGTGATGTTCGAGAGCGTGGAGTGGCCGATTCGCACGGTCGCACCGGCGAGGAGGGCGAACGTCGCGAGCACGCCGATCCCGGCGGCGACGCCGCGAACTCCCGCCCCCGACACCGACGCGCTCTCGGCGTCGACAGAGTTCACGTAAAAGCCGACGTACCCCGGTAACAGCGGGTACGCGCACGGCGAGAAGAACGTCGCCACGCCCGCGGTGAGTGCAAACGGAACGTTGGTCGCGAGCGACGCACCGGTCATCGTTCGAGGTGCCTCCTCATCGGTCGAAGTACTCTCTCATCGGTCGAGTGCATTCTCGATGCCGGCGACGATCTCGTCGGCGGTGTGCGTCCCGGAGCCGGACCACGCGATACGTCCGGTCGCGTCGAGCGCGACTGCGTAGGGATAGCCGTTCACGCCGAGCTTCGCCGCGAGTTCGGCGGTGGTGTCCGCGGCCACGAGCCAGTCGCCGTCGTTCGATCGCCACCAGTCGACAACCGCCTCCTCCGTCACGGATCCCCCCACGTCCTCCGTCGTGACCGACACGAACCTGACCTCGTCGCCGATCCGGTCCGCGGCCTCCCCGAGCGCCGGCATCTGCTCCTCGCAGGGCGGACACCACGTCCCGAAGAAATCGACGAACGTGGCCTGTCCTTCGGCCGGGATAGCGACCTCATCGTCCCTACTGCCGGGAGCCTCGATAGTGGGGATCGTCGTCGGCTCGATCGTCCCCTCGTCGTCACCGTCTTCACCGTTCCCTCCTCGCGCACCCTCGCCGCCGAGTCCGAGTGCGTCGGGAGCGTTCCCGGTCGCGACGGCTCCGGCACCGCCGAGGGTTCCGAGGCTCGCGATTCCGGCGAGGAGGTGACGACGCCTCACGCGGTGACCACCCGCTCGAAGTCGCTCACGAGCGCCTCGACGTCCGTCTGCGGCCCCCTCGGGTACGCACGCTCGACGATCCCCTGTTTGTTGACGAGCAAAATGAGGCCGTAGTGCGGGAACTGGTACTCCAGGTTCTCGTAGTCGTCCGCGGGCTGCTTTTCGATCACGAGCCCGAAGTGCTCGTCCAAGAGGTCCTGTCCCGCCTCGTAGCTCTCCGGGCGGAGGAAGTGCCAGTTACCGGCGTCGAGATCGACGCCCTGCTGGCCGGCGTACTCCCGGAGCACCGCCTCGGTGTCGCGCTCGGGATCGAACGTGAGCGAGAGGAACGCGGACTCGTCGCCGTATCCTTGCTCCGCGGCGGCCGCCTGCGCCCGGCGGAGTCGGAGGATGAGCGCGGGACAGACGCCGTCGGGACAGTTCGTGTAGAAGGAAGTCCACAGCACCGCCCGCTCGCCCTCGAAGTCGGCGACCGACACCTCCTCGCCCGCGATCGGGTCGGGGGCGGTGAACGCGGGCATCTCGTCGCCGTAACTCGGGTGGGACGCCTCGCTCAGATCCCGTTCGGGCGGATCGAGTATCGTCCCCTCGGCACCGGACTCCCCGAGTGCGCCGAGACAGCCCGCGGCTGCGGTGGCGGCGGTGACACCGGTGGCGGCGGTGAACGACCGAAGGTAGGTGCGGCGATCCATGTGGTTACGCCTAGCTACGTGGACGCTCGTAAATGAACCTCGCGGCTGGTTGCACGCGGTGAACACAGCCGAGTCGCGGCCGATCGGAATCTATGCGGGCTTCGACGGGCCTTGACGAGCCTCGACGGGCCTTGACGAGCCTCGACGGGCCTTGACGAGCCTTGACGAGCCTCGACGGACCGCGACGCGGCGGGAACGTCGAGCGTTCGGAACCGTCGTGGTACCAAGACCCTCGCAAGCGTTATCCCCGAACGGGGTGTATGTCTGTTTGTAATGGCAAACGGTAAGGTTGACTTCTTCAACGACACTGGCGGCTACGGTTTCATTTCGACTGACGACGACGGCGTGGACGACGACGAAGACGTGTTCTTCCACATGGAAGACGTCGGCGGTCCGGACCTCGAAGAGGGGCAAGAAGTGGAGTTCGACATCGAGTCGTCTCCCAAGGGCCCGCGCGCAACGAACCTCACTCGCAACTAATTCCGGATCTCGGCCGTCGCTCCGCGTGATCGACGACTGATCCGTTCTTTCACACTCTCAACACCGACGAGCGGTGCGTCAGCGACGTCAATCCGTGACCCGGATCGCGACGCGAATCCGCACGCAACTTCGCGACGTGCGTACCTGACACCCGTCAGCGACGCTGTCGGAGAACACGTGCGACCGCACCGATCGACCGTTTAAATACGAACCCGAGCGAACGTTCGAGCGTGACCGATCCGATCCCGACCGGCTGCGGCCCGGTCGACGAGCTGTTGGGCGGCGGGTTCGAGCGCGGCGTGGTCTCCCAGGTGTACGGCCCGCCAGCCGCCGGGAAGACGAATCTCGCGCTGGCGGCGGCGGTCGAAGTCGCCGCCGCCGGCGACCGCGCCCTCTACATCGACACGGAAGGGCTCTCTATCGATCGATTCGAGCAGATGGCCGCGGGACGGGTCGACCGACCCGACGTCGACGAGACGGTCGAGGAGATCGCCTCGCGGCTGGTGATCACGGAGGCGTACGACTTCGACGACCAGCGGGAGGCGGTCCGCGACGCTGAGGAACTCGCCGAGGAGGTCGAGTTGATCGTGGTGGACTCCGCGACCGGGTTCTACCGGCTCGAACGCGCCGGCGACACGGAGGGCGGAGAGTCCCTTCGGAAGGTCGCAACGCAAGTGACGCACCTCCTCTCCCTGGCCCGCCGTCACGACCTCGCCGTCGTGATCACGAATCAGGTGTTCACCGATCCGGACGGCGATCGCGACCGCGCGCTGGGCGGCAACACCCTCAACCACTGGACCGGCGCGATCGTTCGCGTCGACCGCTACCGGGGCGGGAACCGACGGGCGACGCTGGAGAAGCACCGCTCGGCCCCCGCGGGCGACACGGCCGCCTTCCGGATCGTCGCCGACGGGCTCGCCGAAGGCGCGGACGGGTAGCCGAAACCGATTCGATGCGGACGTAGCGCGCGGAGAAACAGAGAAATCGAGGCGAACTGCCTCGATCATCGAGCGATCGTGGACGGCCGGCGGCGAGCGGCTCCGCGGCGGTCCGCCTATCGGCTCACAGTTCGCCGAGCTTGCGGAGGAGCTGGCCGCGGTACTCCTCGTCCGCGTTGACGCCCTTGATCTCCAGGACGTTGCGCTCCAGCTTGTCGAGTGCGACGTGGAACGCGTGCTCGGCTCCGTAGCCCTCGCCGGAGCCGCCGACCTGTCCCTCGTTGGTCCGGAGACGGATCTGACACTGGATAAGGGGCGTACCGCGGAGCTTCTCCTTGTGCGCGTGGAATCGGACGTGCGCGTGGATGACCTGCATGTCGGCGTACTTGTCGACGACCTGCTCGATGGACTCGACGATGTGCTCGCGGTTGGTCGTGTCCAGGAGGTCGACGTTGGTGATCTGCACGTCCATCGAGTCCTCCTCGGTGAACGTGAGCGCCCGCAACACGTCGGTCTTCGTCACCATTCCGGCGACGGTGTCGGTGTCGCCCGGCGTGACGACCAGACCGGAGACGTCGTTGTCGAACATCCGCTCGACGACGGCCTGAACCGTCTCGTCGGCAGTCGCGGTGACCACGGGGCTCGACATGATGTCGTAGACGGGGATGTCGAGCATCCGGTCGATGTCGCCGGCCCGGTCGCCGCTGCCCTGTCGCTCCTGGTCGCGGACGACGAACTCGACGATGTCGTTGGTGGTGACGACGCCGACGAGCTGACCGTCCTCGTCGAGGGCTGGCAACCGAGAGATCCCGTTCTCGCGGAGGCGGTTGATCGCGCGGCCGACGCTGTCCTTCTGACTGATCCCGATCACGTCCTCCGTCGCGATCTGGGCGACGGTGATCGCGTCGAGACTGTCGATGACGGCCTCGAGGATCTGGTCGACCGTGACGATACCGTAGAGCTTCTCGCCCTCGTAGACCGGCGCGATCTTGACGTCTCCCTCGACGAGGAGCCGTGCCGTCTCGCGGACGTCCTCGTGGCGGTCCACTGACGGTGCCGGCTTCATCACGGCCGTGACCTTGGTGTCGTCCTCCATGCGCGAGCGCATGAGCTGTTTTTCCCCGACCACGCCGGCGTACTCGCCGTCGTCCACGACGACGATCCCCTTTGGGTTCTCCCGCTCGAAGATAGAACGGACCTTGGCGAGCCGCTCGTCGGCGTTCACCTCGACGTATTCCGGCACTGCGATATCAACGATGTTCATGGTCCACTCTGAACGTTCGACGGGCCGGGTATTGAAAGTGCGGGAGGCCTCGTTGTCGGCGGGAGTCCGATCCGGCTCGACGAACCGAGCGCTGTCCCGGTGAAACCTTTTTGCCGGTCACCGACGGAAGTGGTGCCGTGTACGACGCCGTCGTCTTCGATAAGGACGGGGTTCTCGTCGGGCGGACCGCGTTCGACACGCTTCGGGAGGCCGCCTGGGACGCGTTCGTGAGCCTCGGCGTCGAAGATCCTGACCTCGCGCACGTGGACGACGTCGCCGTGGGTGTCGATCCAGCGACACTGACCGACATCTGCGACCGGTACGGGATCGACCCGACCGAGTTCTGGCGAGTCCGCGACGAGACCGCCTCGGCGGCGCAGGTCGACGCCGCGCGGAAGGGGCAGAAGACCCCCTACGACGACGTGGACGCGCTCCGGTACCTCGACGCCTCCCTCGGCGTCGTCTCATCGAACCAGCAGGCCACCGTCGACGCCGTCCTCGACCACTTCGGGCTCGCCGGACAGTTCGAGGTCGCGTACGGACGGGAGCCGTCGATTGCCAGCCTTTCCCGGAAGAAGCCCTCTCCGTACTACATCGAACGCGCCCTCGAAGACCTCGACGCCGGCACGGCCGTTTTCGTCGGCGACAACGAGTCGGACGTCCGCGCCGCCGACAACGCCGGCATCGACTCCGCGTTCGTTCGGCGACCGCACCGTCGCTCCGTCGATCTCTCCTGTCAGCCCACATACGAGATCGACGACCTTCACGACCTCGTGAGCATCTGCGGGCGGACGTCCGTCGATGACTGAATCTCCTGCCGACCGCAACTGTCCTCGGTTCGACCGCAACTGTCCTCGGTTCGACCGTCGACCGCAACGGTCATTTCTCGCGCGGGCGACGCGCCGTGCATGTCCTCGCCCTCCACGGACGCCGATCAACCGGATCGCCGAACGAGCGTGGCTCCCCTCGTGCGCCGGTACCATCGCATCGAGCGCAGGGCTGCGTGGCTCATCGCCCTCGCCGCCGCGGGTGCGTTTCTCGTCGCTTACGCCGCGCTCTCGCTGTGGCCGGCGCTCGGGGTCGCGCTCGTCATCGTGGCCCGGATCCCGCTGTTTCGCCGACGCGGAACGACGCGGCTCCGCACCGAGTTGTCACCCGAGGACGTGGTTTCGGCCTTCGTGAGCGCGACGCCGCCGATCCTCGCCTTCCAGTGGGGCGTCGCTGACGAGATCCGTCCCGACGACGGGGACGGCGCGACCTACGAGTTCTCGTACCTATTCGGGCTCCGATCGACCGCGATCGATCTCGACGTCGACGTCGTCGAGGGGACGGCCGAGAACGGCGATCAGGCCGTCGACGACGATCCGTTCGCCGTCATCGAACTGGAAGCCTCTGCGGAGGGTCGGCCCTGGGGCGCGTACACGGTGACGATCCGCGACGCGGCGGCGGCGGACGCGGACCGGGTGGAAGGAAACTCCGACCGGCACTCAGCGGTCCGACCGGGCGGCACGGTCGTCGATGTCGAACTCGAACCGACCCGGCGGTTCGATCTCCGGCGAATCCCGCAGGGGTTGGTCGCCGAGCGCTACTACGCCGACGCGCTCGCGGCGCAGGGGTACGAGGTCGTCGCCCGCGAGAGCGCCCACGTCCGCTGAGTCACGCGACGAGTTCCGTCTTCGGCACGTCCACGACGGTTCGGGAGACGGCGTCGTCGTCCTCGACGCCGCGGAGATCGACACCGCGCAGCCGGAGGGCGAGCGCTGCGTCGGCGCGCTCATCGTCGTCGAGCGGACGGACGCGCGTTCGGTCCCGACCGCCGCCGTCGCCGGTTTTCTCTCCTTTCTCCCCTTCGTCGCCGTCCCCATCGTCGCCGTCAGCGTGTACGATAACCAGCGCCCCGTCCTCGAACGCCACGTGGTCGACGTCGTCGAGCGGGATCGCCGTGCGGCGGTTTCTGGCGACGGCGACGGCGACGCCGCCGATCGCCGTGAGCACGCTGAGTGCCGGCAGAAACAGGGATCCGGTGCCCACGTCGTCGAAGATCAGTCCCGGGGCGGCGCTGGCGAGCGTCATGACGGCGAGGATCCCGGTCCAGCCGACGCTCCGGACCACCCGCGGAAACCGTCCCGCCGCGAGCGCCCGCGGAACGCTGCGGGCGACGCGAGTCACCTTTCGATGGACCCGAAGCTCGTCGGGGGCGACGTGAACCCGCCCGCGGACCGTCGTGAACGACCACGCACCGACCCGCCTCATCGCGAGAGTTCGGCTGTCCGCGGGGGGACGAAGGGTGTGGGTGACGGGGGAAGCGATGAGGCGAGTGGGGCGAAAAGCGATGGGGCGAGAAGCGGTGAGGCGAGCTCCATGGAGGGATACCGGATCCGCGCGAGGCGGACTATTTAAATTTGTGATACGATCGGTCCCTACCCCCGAAGCCGCGCGCTTTTATCCCACCGAGCCGCTGACGCGGTCGTTGATTCGGTCGTCGAGCGTGCCATTGATCCACTTCCGACGCGGCGGATTCGATCCACACTCGCGCATACATCGCAAGTTCGTTCTGTCCACATACGCATGATCCCGCGTCACTTTTATATCGGCTCGCCCTCGGTCGGGTATGACCGAGATCATCGACGGGAGCGCCGTCGCCGCCGACGTGCGCGCTGAGGTCGCCGAGCGCGTCGAGACGCTCGAATCCGCCGGCGTGACGCCCGGGCTCGCCACCGTGTTGATGAGCGACGATCCCGCGAGCGAGACGTACGTCTCGATGAAACAGCGCGACTGCGAGGAGGTCGGTATTGAGGGGATCCACGTCGAGATCGACGCCGACGCGCCCGCAGAAGAGCTGTACGAGACGATAGACGACCTCAACGAGCGCGACGACGTCCACGGTATCCTCGTGCAGCTCCCCGTCCCCGATCACGTCGACAAACGGAGCGTCCTCCGGCAGATCGATCCGGAAAAGGACGTCGACGGGTTCCACCCCGAAAACGTCGGCCGGCTCGTCGCGGGCGATGCCCGATTTAAACCCTGTACGCCCCACGGCGTCCAGAAGCTCCTCGAAGCCTACGACGTGGAGACCGAGGGTGCCGACGCGGTCGTCATCGGCCGGTCGGACATCGTCGGGAAACCGATGGCGAACCTCCTGATCCAGAAGGGACCGGTCGGCAACGCGACCACCACCGTCTGTCACTCGCGGACGGAAGATCTGGACGGAAAGCTCGCCGACGCCGACCTCGTCGTCGCTGCCGCCGGGATCCCCGAATTCATCGACGGATCGATGCTCAAACCGGGCGCGACCGTGATCGACGTGGGGATCAATCGCGTCGACGCGGACACGGAGAAGGGGTACGCGCTCGTGGGGGACGTCGATTACGACTCCGCCAGCGAGACCGCCGGCGCGATCACGCCGGTCCCCGGGGGCGTCGGGCCGATGACGCGCGCGATGCTCCTTTACAATACGGTGAAGGCGGCCGGGATCCGCCACGACGTCGAGGTCGACCTCGACTGAAGGGTCGGCGGAGGATAGTACGGTCGCGTTCCGCTCCTGCCTCTAGTTCTGGACGACCCGATTCGATAGCGTGCCGACGCCCTCGTAGGTGATCTCGACGGACTCCCCGGGTTCCACGAGCCCCGGATTCGCCGGGCTCCCGAACGCGACGACGTCGCCCGGCTCGAAGGTGAACCGCTTCGAGAGGTACGAGACGATCTCGCGGGGCCCGAACAGCATCAGCTCGGTGTTCGCGTCCTGGCGCTGTTCCCCGCCGACGGTCGTAGAGATGTCGAGATTCGTCGGGTCCACGTCGGTCTCGATCCACGGCCCGAGCGGCGCGGAGCCGTCGAAGGCCTTGCGCGCGGTCCGGCCCTGCTGGTCGAGAGCGTCGACGTCGTTCAAGATCGAGTAGCCGCGAACGACGTCCGGCACGTCCGCGGGTTCGAGGTCCCGACAGCGCTCGTCGATCACTGCGACGAGCTCGCCGGCGTAGGTCAGCTCGTCGGTCCACTCCGGATACCGGATCTCTTCGCCGTGCGCGAGCAGGCTCGCGGGGGGCTTGATGAAGAAGTCCGGCTCCTCGGGGCGCTCGTACTCCATCTGGTCGAGCGTCTCGACGTAATTGCGACCGACGCAGTACAGCGCGCTGGGCTCACACGGGGGGAGCAGGCGTCCGTCCCGGCCGACCTCGTAGCGGCCGTCCTCGGCGACGATTGTCCCGTCCTCGTAGCGTCCAGAAACCGGTCCGTCGGGAGTGAGCAGGCGAGCGAGTCGCATTGTCTGCACGTCCACGTGCGGGGCCGAAAAGGCGTCGGTGCGGGTCAGTCGAAGTCGGTGCGGTTCGGTCGAAGTCGGTGCGGTCGAGGTCTGCTCGCCAGCGGATTCGAGCCGGCCGCTCAGTTGTCCCCGTCTCCCTTTCGTTCCGCTGTCCCGACGACGACTCCAGACCGGATCTCCAGGGCGGCTTCGAACTCCTCGCGCCGTCCCTCGTCCGCGCCGACGCGCTCGACCGCGGTCTCGTGGGCGCGCGTGACCGCGTCCCGCTCGCGATCGGAGAGCCCGAGGCGATTGCCGACGCCTTCCCAGTGGTCCGGCTCGACGAGGAACGTCTCGCGCCCGGAATCGGCCGCGATCCGCTCGTATCTGCGGTGGTACTCGTCGATTCGAGGACCGAGATCGGCCTGCACCCGAGCCAACAGCGTCGGAAGGCGTTCGGCCGGGACGCTCGCCAGGGCGGCCGTCTTCACGAGCGCGGTTCCCTCGATCGGATAACTCCCGGCCGACTCCTCCACCTCCTTCGGCCCTTCCGCTCCCTCGTCGCCGGGCATCAGCCGCCGGCGCGCATCGCCTTCTGTCGGTACTTCGGGAGCAGTTCCGCCAGCACCTCCGGGTCGCCCGTAAACGACGCCGTCACCTCGGTGAGCGTGATCGCGGCCGCGGCCGTCACCGTCTCCGCGCTGAGCGTGGCGCGCCACCCGTCCCCGTTCACGCGAGTCGCTTCCGCGGGGTCATCCGTCCCGACGAGTTCGCCGCCGAGGTTGACGAGGTAGTGGGCGGCGAGCCGGCGGGAAATCCCTCGGTAGGCGACCTCCTCGCGCACCCATCCCTCTTCGGCGGGCGTGAGGTCGTCGCTCATGAACCACCCGCAACCGGCGGAAACACCGAAAGGCGATCGCCGTCCGCGAGGGTCGTGTCGAGCCCGTCGAGGTGGAGCACCTCGCGGCCGTTCTTCAAGACGTTGATCTGCGGAGCGAGCCCGCCGTCGACGATGAGGCGGCCGGTCATCCCCTCGTACTCGGCCTCCAGGTCCCGCAGGACGTCGCCGACGGTCGAGCCGTCGTCGAACTCCGCTTCGACGGTCTTCCCGCCGGCGGCCTCGCGAAACGTCGCGAAGAACCGAAGTTCCAGTTCCATATCCGTCCATCGACCCCCGGCGGCTTAAAAACGGGCGACGGCGGAGAGCGCTACAGATCCGAGAGGCGAATCCCGTCCTCGACGAGCCGGAAGTTCCGCTCGCGGTCCAGATCCTCGCCGAGCCACTCGTGTTCGTACAGCTGGCCGATCAGCTCAACGTAGAGGTTCCGCCACGCGATCGCGTAGATCGGCGACTGTCCCCACGCGCGTAGTTCGGGAACGAACTCGTGGTACGTGCTCGCCTGCTCTTCCATGCGCTCGACCGCGTCGGCGACGACCTCGGCCGCCTCCGCGGGATCGGTACCGTCTATCGCCTCGTTCAATCGCGACTGGATCCCGGCAATCGCTCGGCGCATGTCGCGTTCCGCGGTTTCGTCGTTCTCCGGCAGCGACTCGACGACGCCCTTCGGCACGCCGAGTTCGATCTGTGGCATACCTCGGAGTCGGGTCGGGACGCTGAAAAACCACCCGACTCACGGCGTCGGTGCCGCCTTCTGGAGCGCGGTCTCGGCCACGTTGCCGCCGTAGTCGGCCGACCGGAGTACGGAGTCGACGACGAGTCCGAGCAGCTGTGCGCGGGCCGGATCGAGGTCGCGGAGGAGCTCGTCGATGGCGCGGACGCGCTCGTCGATCGCTCTGACGCCGGTTCGCGCCTCGTTCGCGAGCCGCGTCGCTTCGTCGGTGTCGTCGTCGAACAGCGCGTCCATCGCGGTATCGATCACCTCGACGGCGTCGGCGTGGAGTTCCTGGACCGCCTCGACGACGTCGTCGGGGAGCGGATCTTCGATGCTGAGCGTCAGGTGGGCGATCTTCGTCGCGTGGTCGCCGATCCGCTCCAGCTGTCTGGCGCTGGAGTGATAGTCGAAACACTCCTCGCGGGGGAGACCGAGCTCCTCGGCCGCCTTGGGGGTCCGCAACGTCGCTCGGAAGATCCGTGAGACGACGAGCCACAGCCGGTCGAGGTCGTCGTCGCGGCCGATCACGTCGCGCGCGAGTTCGTGGTTCCGCTCCGAGAGCGCGGCGATCGCGTCCTCCAGCATCGACAGCGAGATCAGCCGCATTCGGGTGACCGCGTTGTGGATGGACAGCTCCGAGGAGTCGAGCAGGTCCTGGACGACGATTCGGTCGCGAGTCTCCTCTAACACCTCCAGCCCGACGAGGCTCTGGACCGCCTCGCGGACCATCGACCGCTGCTCGGTGGTGATGTCCGAGGCCGCCAGCTCGATGGTGTCGAACCCGCTGACGTACATCGTCGTCACCGCACGAGTGAGCGCCTGCCCCGTCAGGTCGGTGATGTCGAGCGTCCCGCGAGTTCGCTCCTCCTCCGATCGGGGCGTGAGGAACAGCGAGTCGCCGTCGGGGTGGAACTGGATCTCCGTTCCGGCCTCGACGTCGTTTTCAGTGGCCCACGTCTTCGGAATCGAGACCGTGTACGTCGAACCGCCGGTGACTTGCACCTTCCTCGTCTCCATATCTCCCGTAACCACCGTACGTACTATAAATCTGTTCAAAATATATATTCAACTATACGGCGGATAAGAGCGAACGGGCGGGTTTTTGACGAAAATAACCGCGAATGGAGATCCAGTCGTGAGTGTGGTTGCTTTCAGTACCAGATCTATATACTGATATATATTAATTGGGTCAGACCCTTGGCAGTCGTCACCAGTCAACGTCTCCGGAGGTCGCTTCGTCTCCGATCCGACGACGGTTCCGCTCGCAGGTCACCCTGACGACGATTCCCACAGGGCGGGGAGTTGAGAAGAGTTAAATCGGATGCGACACAAGCCGAAATTGCGCTCGGTTGGTGTAGTCCGGCCAATCATGTTGGCCTTTCGGCAGACGCGGCGCGACGGTGCGCCGGTTTGGAAGACAGCCGACGACCAGGGTTCAAATCCCTGACCGAGCACTTCTCACAGACCCGAACCGTGAGCAGCTGCGCTCGCTTTTCACTTCGTTCGAAAGGGGAAGTATCACGACTCTCGGCGACGAGAGTGACCCATGAGCAACCGATCCGACGGGACCGATGAGAGCGGAGGAACCAGCGACAACGGGAGAAACCACGGGGGTGGCGACGACCACCGGTTCGAGACTCGCGCGATTCGCGCGGGACAAGACCCGGACCCCGTGACCGGCGCGCTGATGACGCCGATTCACGCGAACTCCACGTACGAACAGGACGGACCGGGCGAGCACCGCGGCTACGAGTACAGCCGGACCGGGAATCCGACTCGGAGCGACCTCGAAGCCAACTTGGCCTCGCTGGAGTCGGGAAACCACGCGCGCTGCTTCTCCTCGGGTATGGGGGCTATCAACACCGTTCTCAACCTGCTGGAGGCGGGCGACCACGTCGTCGCCGGAAACGACGTGTACGGGGGAACCCACCGGATCCTGACGCAGGTGTACGAGCAGTACGACCTCGAGACGACGTTCGTCGACACGACCGATCACGACGCGGTCCGAGACGCGATGCGTCCCGCGACCGAACTGGTGTGGGTCGAAACGCCGACGAACCCCTTGATGAACGTCAACGACATCGGCGCGCTCGCCGAGATCGCTCACGACAACGACGCGCTGTGTGCGGTCGACAACACGTTCGCGACGCCGTACCTCCAGCGTCCGCTCGAACGCGGCGCTGACATCGTTTGCCAGTCGCTCACGAAGTACCTCGGCGGTCACTCGGACACGATCGGCGGGGCGCTCGTCGTCGACGACGCGGACCTCGACGAACGGCTCGGGTTCTACCAGAACTCGGTCGGCGCGACGCCGGGACCCTTCGACGACTTTCTCGTCCTCCGCGGGACCAAGACGCTCCCCGTGCGGATGGACCGCCACTGCGAGAACGCGATGGAACTGGCCGAGTGGCTGGAGGGCCGCGACGACGTGAGCCGGGTGTACTATCCCGGCTTGGAGTCGCACCCGGACCACGATCTCGCGGCGGAGCAGATGGACGCGTTCGGCGGGATGCTCTCGTTCGAATTCGACGGCACGCTCGATCAGGCGTCGACCGTCGTCACCGAGACCGAGGTGTTCACGCTCGCGGAGTCGCTCGGCGGCGTCGAGAGCCTCATCGAGCAGCCCGCCGCGATGACCCACGCGGCGATCCCCCGCGAGGAGCGGCTCGATGCCGGGCTCACCGACGGCCTCATTCGAGTGTCCGTCGGAATCGAACACGTCGACGACATGAAGGCGGACCTCCGACGGGCGTTCGAGGCGGCGTCGACAGAGTAGCCGGACCGCGCCGCCGGCTGGCGCGCTCGGCTCCGGAAGTCGGCACCCTTCGCCGAACGGGCACTCTTTTTATGTGTCGCGGCGAGTCCATCGCCATGAGCGATCCAGACGTCGTCGTGTTGCGCCAGACGATCCACGGTTCGGACGGTCGAGACCTCGCCGCTGCGGTTCGCGAACGGCTCCCCGACGCCGAGGTAGCTCGGGCGCAGACGCCCGAGGAGGAGCGCAAGCTACTCGAGACGGCCCGCGTCGCCGTCGGGCTCGACATCGACGAAGAGCAGTTGGCGGCCGCCGAGAACCTCGAACTGTTCGCGTGCGTGTTCGCGGGGACGGGCCACCTCCCGGGTGAGGCCCTCGCAGACAGGGGTGTCGCCGTGACGAACGCCTCGGGCGTCCACGGGCCGAACATCTCTGAGTACGTCCTCGGCGCGATGATCACCCACGCCCGGCAGTGGGACCGCGCCCACCGCCAGCAGGCACGCCGCGAGTGGCGGAACTACGAGACGACCGAGGTGTACGGCTCGACGGTGGCGATCGTCGGCCTCGGTGCGATAGGGGAGACGATCGTCGACCGGTTGGAGCCGTTCGACGTCGACACGGTCGGCGTCCGCTACTCCCCGGAGAAGGGCGGTCCCACCGACGATGTGTACGGCTTCGACGACTTTCACGAGGCGATCGCCGACGCCGAGTACGTCGTGCTTGCGTGCCCCCTCACCGAGACGACGCGCGGGCTCGTCGACGCCGAGGCGCTTCGGACCATGCGCTCGGACGCCGTCCTCGTCAACATTGCTCGCGGCCCGGTCGTCGACACCGATGCGCTCGTCTCGGACCTCCGGAACAGCCGAATCCGCGGCGCGGCGCTCGACGTGACCGACCCGGAACCGCTGCCAGAGGACCACCCGCTGTGGGGGCTCAGCAACGTCACGATCACCCCGCACAACGCCGGTCACACCCCGTACTACTACGAGCGCGTCGCCGACATCCTCGCGGAGAACATGGACCGGCTCGACGCCGGCGACGACCTCAAAAACCGAGTCGTGTGAGCGGACAGCCGGGAGGGTTCATATATAAGCAACTGACGGTGCGGTGGCGCGCCTCCGAGCGCCCATTAGGGCGCGAGGAGTCCGCGAGGGAGGTGGCGGTCCGGCGCGGCTTTGCCCGCGTTGGGCCGTCCGCCGAGGCTGGGGAGGCGTGAGGTGCTGGGCGGTGCGGTCGGGTGGGACTCAAAGGGGCAGGCGCGAGGACGAACTCCGCCGACGCAAGCAGGGAGGACCCTTCGTCCCTCTTGAAGCCGCCGGCGACTGGGGCTTTGGAAGTGTTCACCGTCGATCCGTCGTCAACCACTTATAAACCGGACCCGCGAAAAAGATGCGATCGACCGACTAACAGGCCGACTAGAGGTCGAAGCGGTCGAGCGACATGACCTTGCTCCACGCGTCGGCGAAGTCCCGAACGAACTTCTCCTCGCCGTCGGCAGCGCCATAGACCTCGGAGACGGCGCGGAGTCGGGAGTTCGAGCCGAAGATCAGGTCGAACCGGGTCGCCGTCCAGTCGACCTCACCGGTCTCGCGGTCGCGGAGTTCGAAGAGCTCCTCGTCTTCGTCGACGGGCTCCCAGTCGCGGTCGAAGTCGAGCAGGTTGACGAAGAAGTCGTTCGTCAGCGTCTCAGGCTCATCGGTGAACACGCCGTGATCGGAGTCGTCGTAGTTCGCGTCGAGGACGCGCATTCCGCCGACGAGCACCGCCATCTCGGGGACGCTCAGCCGAAGCAGCTCTGCCTTGTCGACCATCTCTCGCTCCGGCTCGTGCGGGAGGCCCTCACCGAGGTAGTTGCGGAAGCCGTCCGCATCCGGTTCGAGCACCTCGAAGGACTCCTCGTCGGTCTGTTCCTGCGTGG
This sequence comes from Halorubrum trueperi, assembly GCF_042662525.1. Taxonomy (NCBI): domain Archaea; kingdom Methanobacteriati; phylum Methanobacteriota; class Halobacteria; order Halobacteriales; family Haloferacaceae; genus Halorubrum; species Halorubrum trueperi. The sequence continues at coordinate 10,432 of NZ_JBHSXI010000023.1, read as the reverse complement.
CGTCGACGCGTCCCGGCTCGAACGGGACGTCGACGTCGTGGCCGGCGTCCGCGGCGGCCCGCTCGACGGCGAGGATGCCGCCGAGAACGATGAGGTCGGCGAGCGACACCCGGGTGTCGTCAGCGCGCGAGTCGTTGAACTCGGCCTGAATCTCCTCGTAGGTCTCCAGTACGGACTCCAGCTGATCGGGGTTGTTGACCTCCCAGCTCCGCTGGGGTTCGAGTCGGACCCGCGCGCCGTTCGCGCCCCCGCGCTTGTCGCTGTGGCGGAACGTCGACGCGGACGCCCACGCGGTCCTGACCCGCTCGGCGATCGAGAGGTCGGACTCCCCGATCAGCTCCTCCAGGTCGGCGATCTCCGCCTCGCCGACGACGTCGTAGTCGGCCTCCGGAAGCGGGTCCTGCCAGATCATCGTCTCCTCGGGGACCTCGGGACCGAGGAACCGCTCCGGCGGGCCCATGTCGCGGTGGATGAGCTTGTACCACGCCTTCGCGAACGACTGCTGGAACTCGTCGGGATCGTCGCGGAACTCCTCTAAGACCGCCCGGAAGTCCGGGTCGTGTTTCAGCGCGACGTCCGTCGTGAGCATCATCACGTCCTCCTTGTCCGAGGGGTCCTGCACGCCGGGTGCGGCGTCGTCGAGTTCGTCGTTCTTCGTGGTCCACTGCCACGCACCGCCGGGACCTCTCTCCGGCTCCCACTCGTAGCTGAGCAGGTTGTTGACGTAGCTCAGGTCCCAGGAGGTCGGCGTGGCGTTCCACGGCCCTTCGATTCCGCTGGTGATCGCGTCGGGGCCCTTGCCCTCGCCGTGCTCGTTGTCCCAGCCGAGGCCCTGGAGGTCGATGGGGGCGTCCTCGGGCTCCGGTCCGAGGTTGTCGCCAGAGTCGGCACCGTGGACCTTTCCGAAGGTGTGACCGCCGGCGATGAGCGCGACCGTCTCCTTGTCGTCCATCGCCATGTGGCTGAACGTGTCGCGGATGTTCGCCGCGGATCCGTCCAGATCCGGCTCGCCGTTCGGGCCCTCCGGATTCACGTAGATGAGGCCCATGACGGTGTTCCCGAGTGCCTCATCGAGGCTTCCCTCCTCGTCGAAGCGCTCCGCCGAGGTCATCTCCCAGTCCTCTTCGGGACCCCAGTCGACGGCGTCGTCGGGCTTGAAGTCGTCCTCGCGACCGCCGGCGAAGCCGAACGTCTCGAAGCCCATCGACTCGAGGGCGACGTTCCCCGTGAGGACGATCAGGTCCGCCCACGAGAGCTTGCGACCGTACTTCTGTTTGACCGGCCAGAGCAGCCGCCGCGCCTTATCGAGGTTGACGTTGTCCGGCCAGCTGTTGAGGGGCGGAAGTCGCTGTCGCCCGCCCGCCGCGCCGCCGCGACCGTCGTGCGTCCGGTACGTGCCGGCGCTGTGCCACGCCATCCGGATAAAGAGCGGCCCGTAGTGGCCGTAGTCGGCCGGCCACCAGTCCCGTGATGTCGTCATTACGTCCTCGATGTCAGCTTTCACGGCGTCGAGGTCGAGCTCTTCGAACGCCGCTGCGTAATCGAACTCCTCGTCCATCGGCCCGGCGTTTCGGGCGTGTTCGTCGAGGATATCAAGGTTCAACTGGTTCGGCCACCAATCCTTGTTGGACCCCGGCATTATCGGGCAGCCTCCGATGTCGCGTCTGTCGTCGCGCTGATCTCGTGGTCGAGGACGAAAGTGCCGGAATCCGTCGTCGGAGCGGGGATATCCGACCCGTCGAAGCCGGCAACTCCCGTCTCGTCGTTGGTGTCGTGTGACATTCGCTTCGCCGATTCTTTTTAGTCACTCGAATAAAAAGCTGACCACTTTCCGCCCTCAGTATTCGACAACGGCAACCACGATTTATTATTTATAAAGATTCGTTCGGAGGAATAGAAACCGGACTGGTGAGACGACGTGACCGCTCTCGCCGCGGGTATGTGGTTGCGGTCGCCGTGGCGGTACGGTCACAGTGGCGGTTGCGGTCGCCGCGGCGGTGCGGTCACAGTGCTTGTTGCGGTGCGGTCACCGCGATAGCGAAATCGCCGTGGCAGTTGCGGTCGTCGTCGACGATCGCCCGACATCGGTTGTCGAAATTGTGGCGTACCGTCGGAGACGGCAACGTCGAGGGGGAGGATACCGAACGCGGTCGACTCACTTCCGGCGTATCTCGACGTACCAAACGCCCGGGTCGTTCGAGCGGTCCGCACCGTCCCTGTCGCCCGCGGTCGTTTCGTACCGGAACCCCCGTGCTTCGAGGACTCCGTACAGCGGCTCAGGCTCGAAGCTATTTATAAGCAAGAGCGACTCATCTGCCGGGAGATCGGCGATCGCATCCATGATGTCTCCGAACGGCTCACCGTCGATCTCCCGGACGTCCAACTGTCGCTCTGCGTCTGGTCGGTCGGCGTTCATACCGACCGAACGAGCGACGCGCGGGTGGCTGTTCCCCCGAACGTGTTCGCCGTCGGTACCCGCCAACAACCCGACCGCAACGACGGCCGCAATCGACGGCCGCAACCGCCACGCATACTCAAGTCCCCGGCCGCCGACGCATCAATATGGAGTCCAAACGGTTCCTGTTCGTCTCTGCGGACGCGGCGTTGATCACCGACCTCGCGTGGCAGGTCCACCGGGAGGGCCATGACGTGAAGTACCACATCGAGGCCGAGAGAGATCGAGAGATCGGCGACGGATTCGTCCCGAAGACCGACGACTGGGAGGCGGAGGTCGACTGGGCTGACGTGATCGTCTTCGACGACATCTGGGTCGGTGCCGATATCGGCACGGGACAGCTCGCGGCGGACCTTCGGGAGCGAGGCAACGCCGTCGTGGGCGGGACGCCGAACACCGATCACCTCGAAGAGGATCGTGGTTACGCGATGGAGATTCTCGAAGAACAGGGCGTGAACACCGTCGAACACCACATCTTCAACGACTTCGACGAGGGGATCCGCCACGTCAAAGAGAACCCCGCCCCGTACGTCATCAAACCGCTCGGCGAGGTCCAGAACGTCAAGCGACTCCTGTACGTCGGAAACGAGGACGACGGAAGCGACGTCGTTGACGTCCTGAAGGCGTACAAGAAGGCGTGGGGGCACCGGATGAAGGGCTTCCAGCTCCAGCGGAAGGTCGAGGGCGTCGAAGTCGCCATCTGCGGCTTTTTCAACGGCAACGAGTTCATTGATCAGGTCAATTTCAATTTCGAACACAAGAAATTATTCCCGGGGAACATCGGCCCCTCGACCGGCGAGATGGGGACGTCGATGTTCTGGGCGGGTCAGAACAGACTGTTCGAAGAGACGTTCGGCAAGCTCGAAGACTGGCTCGCAGAGGAAGGCTACGTCGGAAGCATCGACCTCAACTGCATCGTGAACGAGACCGGCATCTATCCGCTGGAGTTCACGCCGCGGTTCGGCTATCCGACGATCGCGCTGCAGGAGGAGTCGATCGAGTCGTCCACCGGCGAGTTCTTCTACGATCTCGCCCACGGCAACGACCCCCAACCGGAGGTTCACAACGGCTACCAGATCGGCGTTCGAATCGTCCTTCCGCCGTTCCCGTTCGACGACGAGAAGACGTACGACGAGAACTCCCGGAACGCCGCCGTCGTCTTCGAGACGGATAGCCGCGACGGGATCCACCTCGAAGACGCGAAGAAGGTCGACGGCCAGTGGCGCGTCGCCGGCGACAACGGGATGCCGATCGTCGTGACCGGCAAGGGCGACACGATGCAGGCCGCACGCGAGCAGGCGTATGACCGAATCGACGACATCGTGATGCCGAACATGTACTACCGCGACGACATCGGCGAGCGGTGGATCGACGGCGACGGCGACCGCTTGCAGGCGTGGGGGTACCTGGGACCGCACGGCGAGTGACGGCGTTCGGTCCCGCCGGCGACGAAACGCGCTCTCTTGCGTGACGTACCGCACTCCCTTGCGTGACGTACCGCACTCCCTTGCGTGACGTACCGCGCTCCCGCGACGAATCGACGACCGCGCCTCCACGACTTTTTAACGGTCCGGGCCCACTACTCGCGGTATGGCGAAGTACTCGACGGGCGGTGGCGGCGGCGGTGACGACGGCGACGCCTGCGAGCTCTGCGGGCGCGAGACCACGAACTTGAAGCGGGCGACCGTCGCCGGCGCGAAGCTGCTGGTGTGTTCGAACTGTCGTCCGCACGACGACGCCGGGAACGCCCCGAGCGGACGCGGCGGTTCGGGCTCCGGCGGCAGCAGCGGCGGGAGTTCGGGAGGAAGTTCGGGCGGGGTCAGCTCCGAGTCGACGGCGACGGAAAGTCGGAAAAAGGAGATCGCCCGGAAGCAGGCGAAGATGTACGACTCCGCGACCGGCGATTCTAAACACTGGGAAGAGGGCGGGGCCAACTACGAGTCCGATCGGCTCCCGTACCTCGTCTCGGGCTACGGCGACGACGTAGCCGCCGCGCGCCGGGATGCCGGGCTCACGGTCGAGGAGCTGGCCGAGGAGCTCGACGTCGACGAGGACGACCTGTTCGCGATCGAGGACGGCCGGGCCGCGACGGCCGGCGTCGGCGGCTCCGTCGTCCGCGCGGTCGAAGAGCGCCTCGGCGTCGAGATCGTCGACGAGTAGCTGGTGGGGCAGGGACGATGGCGGGGACGATGGAGGTGACGTGCCGAGACGATCGGGGGTGTCGCCGGTAAGCCGAAACGACCAATTCAACGGCGGCCGTCGGTCCGACGATGAAGGCGATCAAGGACAGCGTTCACGGCCACGTTCGGCTCGGAGACGTCGCGACTGAGCTGGTCGACACGCCCGCCTTTCAGCGGTTGCGTCACATCAAACAGCTGTCCACCGTGCGGTTGGTGTACCCGTCGGCGAACCACACACGCTTCGAGCACAGCCTCGGCGTCTACCACCTCGCGCGCGGAGCGATCGAGGGGCTCGGGCTCGACGAGGACACCGCCTCGCACGCGCGCGCCGCGGCGATGCTCCACGACGTCGGTCACGGCCCCTACGGCCACCAGACGGAGGGGATTATCCGGCGCGCGACGGGCCGCGACCACGACGACATCGCGTGGCTGCTCACCGACGCGAACCGCGAGGTCTGTCAGGTCCTCGAACGCAACGGGCTGGACCCCGAACGCGTCGCCTCGCTGATCGCGGGCGAGGGGGGACTCGGAGCCCTCGTCTCGGGAGAGCTCGACGTCGACCGCATGGACTACCTCGTCCGCGACGCACACCACACCGGCGTCCCGTACGGCACGGTCGACACCGGTCGGCTCGTCAACGAGCTCCGTCTCGCCGGGGGCGGAGGGGCGAGCGGGGCGGGCGGAATGAGTGGAACGAACGGGACGAGCGGAGCCCCTCCGGTGGACCCCGGAGACGCGGAACTGGTGCTCGCCGAGGGGAACGTCCCGACCGCAGAGAGCCTACTCGTCGCCCGGTCCCTGATGAACGCGGTCGTCTACCGACACCACGTCTCGCGGGTCGCCGGCGCGATGCTTGAACGCGCCTGCGAGCGGTACCTCGATCGGACCGGGACCGACGCCGCGGCGTTCCGGCGGATGGCCGACCACGACCTCCTCGTCGAGCTCCGAAAGACGGTTCCGGCGCTCGGGCGGCGCATCGAGCGCCGAGACCTGTACAAGCGGGCGGTGTGGGTCGGACTCGATGCTGTTCCGGCCGGTACCGTCGACGCCGGTCACGAGGAGGAGCGAGCGGCGGAGCGCGAGATCGCCGACGCGACCGGGCTCGACGGGGAGGAGGTGGTCGTCGACGTGCCGTCGCGGCCGGGGCTCAAAGAGGCCGGCTCCACCGTCGTCGTCGACGGCGTTCCACAACGGCTGGAGGACGCCTCGGAACTGGTCTCCGGGCTGCGGAGCGCGGAGCGCCGTCGCTGGCAGCTCGGCGTCTACTGCCCGGCGGACCGCGTCGACGACGTCCACCGGGCCGCGAGAGACGTTCTGGGCCTTCGCATCGACGGCCGAACGGCCTGATCGGACGACCATATCGGACGGCCTGACCGGACAGCCTGACCGGCCAGTCGGCCACGCGCGCCTCGTCTCAGTCGGCAGACGGGGCCGGAACCGCGAGCACCGGCACGTCCGCCCCGAGGATCACGTCCTGCGTCACGCTTCCGAAGACGGCCTTCCCGGTCGGACGCCGCTTCCGTCCGGAGACGCAGATCGCCTCGGCTCCGACCTCTTTCGCGGCTGAGAGCAGCTCGTCGGCCGGTCGACCGCTCGCCTCGTAGTGGACGCAGTTCACGCCCGCCTCCTCCAACGTCTTTCGCGCCCGTCGGACCGACGCCAACTGATGGACGGAGGCCCCTTCGGGGTTCTCCCGAAAGACGTGACACAGGTGCGCGGTGACCTGCCCCGGTTCGATCGGTAGGTCGGCTATCGCCTCGGCCTGCGCGAGAGCACGCCCGTCCTCCGCGTTGTCGATTCCGATGAGCACATCGTACATGTCCGCGTGTTCACACACGAGACTGATAAAGTGTACCACAACACGCGTCACGTGTAGTGTGCCGCGACCAGCGCTGCTCGGCGTCCGGCGACCCGTGCTCGCCGGTGCGAAGTGGGCGACGCGCGAGCGTTTCGTCCGGAACACGCACGCTCTTTTATTCCATGCCACCGAACGCCGACGCATGATCACGGTCAAGGACACCGTTCACGACCACATCGAAATCGACGGTGTCGCCGCGGACCTCCTCGACACGCCCGCCGTCCAGCGGCTCAGACACGTCAAACAGCTCGGAACGGTTCAGTTGGTCTACCCCTCGGCGAACCACACCCGATTCGAGCACAGCCTCGGCGTCTACCACCTCGCCAGCCGGGCGCTCGATCACCTCGGGATCGAGGGGCGGCGCGCGGACCGGATCGAGGCCGCGGCGATGCTCCACGACGTGGGGCACGGACCGTTCAGCCACAACCTCGAATCGCTCACGCACAGACGGACCGGGAAGTACCACGACGACGTGGAGGAGTTGCTCGCGGCCGGCGCGGTCGGTGAGGTCCTTCGCGGTCACGATCTCGACCCAGAACGCATCGCTGGACTCGTCGCCGGCGAGGGAACGTACGGCCAGCTCGTCTCGGGGGAGCTCGACGTCGACCGCATGGACTACCTCGTGCGAGACGCCTACCACACCGGCGTCCCGTACGGCACCATCGACACCGAGCGCTTCGTCCGAGAACTGACGTTCGTCGACGCCGGCGGCGAGGACGCGGATACTGAGGAGGAAGGGCGCGAGGGCCCGACACTCGTCCTGGACGAGGGGAACGTCCAGACCGCGGAGAGCCTGCTGCTGGCGCGTGCGCTGATGAACCCGGTCGTCTACACCCACCACGTCGCGCGCATCTCCAAGGCGATGCTTCGGCGGGCCGCGAGCGACCTGCTCGACGCGACGGCGACGACCGCGACCGATCTCCGTCGGATGGACGACCACGACTTCCTCGCCGCGATCCGCGACTGCCGGGAGACCGCAGAACTCTCCCGGCGGTACGACGAGCGCGATCTCTACAAACTGGCGGTGTGGGCGGAGTACGGAGACGTTCCCGACCGAATCCACGAGGCGGACCGTCCGACCGAGGTGGCGCTCGAACGCGAGATCGCCGAGGAGGCGGGCGTCGATCGCGAGCACGTCGTGCTCGACGTGCCGCCGGAGCCGTCGATGCGCGAGTCGACCGCGCGCGTCACCGTCAACGGCGAGGTCCGCCGGCTGGAACGACAGTCTCCGCTCGTCTCGGCGCTCCGAACCGCCCAGCGCAACCAGTGGCGACTCGGCGTGTACGCCCCCGAACCGGCGACCGATCGTGTCGGGCGCGCCGCGGCCGACGTGCTCGGGCTCGACCCCGACGGGCTCGTGACCGAGGCCCGCGCCGCGCTGCCGACGACGCTCGACGAGTTCTGACGGGAGGTGTGCGTCTCGGACGATCTCTCCGGACGACCACTCCGGACGACCATTCCGGACGACCATTCCGGACCATCGCCCCGGACAGTCACCCGGACGACCACCATGGTCGGCCTCCACGGTCGGCCTCGCTCGCGCCTCGCCCGCTCCCGTGACGTTTTAATCCCGTCCCGGCGACGGCCACGTATGCACCTCGAAGGGACGATCCTCCGCGGCGACGACTTCGAGCCCGTCGAGGGACGGATCGTCGTCGCCGACGGCGAGATCGTTCGGATCGAAGAGCGCGAAGTCGACGGGGACGCCGTGATCCTCCCCGCGTTCGTCAACGCGCACACGCACATCGGCGACTCCATCGCCAAGGAGGCGGGAGAGGGGCTTTCGCTCGACGAGCTCGTCGCCCCGCCGGACGGGCTCAAACACCGGCTCCTCCGGTCGACGAGCCGCGAGGAGAAGGTCGCCGCGATGGCTCGCAGCCTCCGGTACATGGAGTCGACCGGAACCGGGACGTTCCTCGAGTTCCGCGAGGGCGGCGTCGAGGGGGTCGCCGCGCTGCGAGATGCGATCACGGGCGAGGGTGTCGACGCCGGCGAGCGCGCGATCGACTCGGTCGTGTTCGGTCGCGACGACCCCGACGTGCTCTCGGTCGCGGACGGGTACGGTGCCTCGGGGGCTCGCGACGCGGACTTCGACGCCGTGCGCGCCGAGACGAGGGCGGCCGGGAAGCTGTTCGGGATCCACGCCGGCGAGCGCGACGCCGACGACATCAACCCCGCGATGGACCTCGACCCGGATTTCCTCGTCCACATGGTCCACGCGGCTGAGATCCACCTCGAACGGCTGGCGGACCGCGGCACCCCCGTCGTCGTCTGCCCCCGTTCGAACCTCGTGACGAACGTCGGCGTGCCGCCGATTCGCGAACTGGCAGAGCGGACGACGGTCGCGCTCGGCACCGACAACGTCATGCTCGACTCACCGTCGATGTTCCGCGAGATGGAGTTCGCAGCGAAGCTCTCCGACCTCCCCGCCCGCGAGGTGCTGCGGATGGCGACCGTCAACGGCGCGCGCATCGCGGGACTGAACCGGGGGGTTGTGGCGGAAGGACGGGACGCTGATCTCCTCGTTCTCGACGGTGACTCGGACAACCTTGCGGGCGCTCGGGACCTCGTGCGGGCGATCGTGCGGCGCGCTGGCGCGGCCGACGTTTCGCGAGTCGTGATCGGCGGTGACGTAGTCGTGTCGCGATCGGCGGTGACGTAGTCGTGTCGCGATCGGCGGTGACCCGGTCGGGATACCGTCCGTGTCGCCCCGGTTCGGCCGACCGCCGGCAGCATCGCCGTCGGAGAGAAACGATTTAGTCGCTGGCTCGTTCCCCTCAGTACATGCACGCTATCACTCGATCCGGATGGATCGAGGTCATCTCCGGTTCGATGTTTTCCGGGAAAACGGAGGAACTACTCAGGCGGCTCCGGCGATCCGAGATCGCCGGACAGTCCGTTGCGGTCTACAAGCCGGCCGTCGACGACCGGTACGGCGAGACGACGATCGGGTCTCACACCGGCCGCCAGTGGGACGCCACCGTCGTCGCCAACGAGGGCGACGGTCCCTTCGACATCCTCGACGACGAACCCTTTCCGGAAGTCGTCGCTATCGACGAGGCGAATTTCTTCTCCGTCGCGCTCGTCGAGGTGTGCGAGGCCTTGGCGGACCGCGGCTCCCGTGTGATCGCCTCCGGAACCGATCAGACGTTCCGCGGCGAGCCGTTCGAACCGCTTCCGCAACTCATGGCGACCGCCGAGTACGTCGACAAACTGCAGGCTATCTGTTCCGTCTGCGGTGAGCCCGCCTCCCGGAACCAACGGCTCATCGAGGGCGAGCCGGCCCACGTCGACGATCCGACGATCCTCGTCGGTGCCGAGGAGTCCTACGAGGCCCGGTGCCGCGACTGCCACGTGCTCCGAACCGACGAGCGATCCGACGGCGGTCGACCGAACCGGGGCGACGCGGACGAGGGCCGTGCGGAGGCGATCGACGCAGAGGACGACTGAGAGAGGTCACGTCCGAGGTGCGAGATCGGTCGGCTTTGATCCGGCGTTGATCGATTATAAACCGTCGCTGGTGCGGTGAAATCCAATTACTGGGCTCCGTTGAAATCCTCATCGAGAGACATTTCTGGACCCGATTTCGCTTAGTACAGGAACAGTGGTGAACGCCACCGGGAGTAAGGATCGCAGTGTGTTGGGGTGATCGTTTATACGTGAATGAGTGGTGTTGCTGTCGGCTGTTTATATATCGTTGCTGACGCGGTGAATTGCTGTGTTTCTGGCGTTGAGTATTTATAAGTGATCGGTGACGGTGCGATGAACACTTCCAAAGCCCCAGCCGCGAGGCGGGCGCACGCTCGTTGCGCTCCTCACTCGGTCGCTCGCGCTCCCTCGTTACGGTGCTTACGTCGCCTGCGCCCGCCTCGCGGCTGCCCCTTTGAGTCCCATCCTGCACAGTACCGCAACCGCACCTCACGCCTCCCCAGCCTCGCC
>NZ_JBHSXI010000022.1:0-5889 GCF_042662525.1 Halorubrum trueperi | reverse complement strand
TACGCGGCGTCGGCCGGGAAAGCGATCCTCGCCGAACTACCGGAAGAAGAGTTGTCCCGCATGTTCGAACAGATGTCGTTCGACCCGGTAACGAAGCACACGATCACGGATCCGGATGAACTTCGGACTGAGATCGAAGCAGGTCGCGAGCGGGGGTACAGTTTCAACAGAGAGGAATCGCTTCTAGGGACGCACGCCGCGGGCGTCGCTATCTGCGGACCGAACGGAGACGTGATCGGCGGCCTCAGCGTCACTGGGCCGTCTCATCGTCTGAACGGGGAGCGGCTCGAATCCGAACTCCCGAACTTGTTGTTAGGTGCGGCGAACGAACTCGAACTCAACATCGCGCACTCGTAGCGACTCCGGAGCGGCGCGCCGTCGAATCCCCTTGGCACGTATGAGCTGACGGACCGTGACTGACGGGGCGATGTCGACTTCGGATAGGGCGTGAAACCGATCCCAAGCGGTAGAAAGTATTCGATGCCTTCGAACAGTATTTTGTTCCGAATGAGATATTGTTGGATCAGAGCTTGTAACTAGAGGAATATAACAAAAGTACTTCTGTTATTTTGTTTCGACATCGATTTTCGATACGTGTCTTTTCGGGAACTGCCCGGGTGGTCTCTCGAATTTATAACCGGTGTCGAATCGAGCGGTCGGACGTCGGTGATCGACGGCGGAGAGCTGGTTGTTGACAGTCGGAACCTCGCTTCGGTCGAAACGTTGCTTCGGTCGAAACGTGGCGTCGAACAACTGACGCCAACTCAATCTTTATTACACTCACAGGCATCCCGTCTGCTAATGGCAGTGACCACGGACGACGAGTCTTCGACAGAGGACGTACAGACGGATCCCGGAGCGATGCGAGTCGCCATCGGGACGTACAAGCCCGCGACGGACGACTTCCTCCGATTTGCGGCGCAGCTCGGCGTCGACGACGTGCTGTTGACCCCGCACCGCCACGACGGGTTCGACTCCGCGCTTCCGCTCGGGGAGGCGTGGTCAGAGGAACGGCTGGTCGAACTGCGATCGCGAGCGAACGACGCCGGGATTCGGCTGTACGGAGTGGAGAAAATGCCGATCCCGCTCTACGAGATCCTCTTGAACGACGGGGATCGGCAGGCTCAGATCGACGTCATCGCGGAGACGATCCGAAACATGGGGGCGGCCGGCGTCCACGTGCTCGGATACAGCGGCCATCCCCCCGACGGAGCGGTTCGAACCACCCGCGAGCATCCGATTCGCGGTGGAGCGAAGGCGTCGGCGTTCGACATCGACGACATCGAGACCGTGTCTCGTAGCGAACCGCAACGCGACATCACGGAAGCGGAGATGTGGGAACGGTACGAGGAGTTCCTTCACGAGGTCGTCCCGGTCGCGGAGGAGGCCGGTGTGACACTCGGCGTTCATCCCAGCGACCCGCCCGTCGAAGAGCTGTTCGGGATTCCGCTCCTCTTCCGGAACTTCGAGAACTTCCAGCGCGCGCTCGACATCCACCCCAGCGATAATCACAGCCTGAAGCTCGGCATAGGCTGCTGGTCGGAGATGGGCGAGGATCTCCCAGAGGTGATTCGCCACTTCGGCGCGACGAACGACATCGTCTACGCACACTTTCGCGACGTCGTCGGTACCGTCCCGCGGTTCCACGAGACGTTCGTCGACGACGAAGCCGGGAACTTCGACGAGTACGAGGTGCTGTGCGCGCTCGACGAAGTCGGCTTCACCGGTGTGATGACACCCGATCACGTTCCGCTGATGGAAGGAGAGACCGACTGGGAGTTCGGGAGCACGCTCGGTCGCTCGTACACCGTCGGCTATCTCAAGGGGATGTTGAAGTCGCTGTAGGAGCCTCGATCAGTACCAGATGACGAAGTAGAATATAACAAACTTGATTGGAATATAGTTATACCAGAAATGGTATATATTGTTGCCGCCGAGATGCCGACCGTACAGCTCAGACAGAGAGACGTCTGTAGTTGTATCTCGATGACGATTGTGAAATGGCACGGGTCGGCGTGGATCATTTTGTGATTGAGTACGGGAGCGGGTATTGCAGACCGCCGCCGGCGACATGGTAGTTAAAAGCGATGAGCGTGGCAGCGGCGGCTGCTTATAAATGAATAATGCGGTGCTGCGGCGCGCCTCCGAGTGGCCGGTAGGCCGCGAGGAGCCCGCGAGGTTGCCGGCGGCTCTGCCGCCGGCTGCCAGAGAATCTGCGATTCTCGCTGGACGCGGCGAACAGAGTGAGCCGCAGCGAGGCGCGAAGCGCCTCTGGCAGCCGGACGTAGTCCGGCGACGAGGCTGGGGAGGTGTGAGGTGCGGTACGGTTGTGGTGGGGAGGACTCAAAGGGGCTTTGGAGGCGTTCGCCGCGTCAACAATCACGTATACGCAATCAACGCCAGAAACACAGCAGTTCACCGCGCCAGCAACGATATATAAATATCCGCCATCAATACCACTCGCACACTTATAAATGACCACATCAACCGCGTGCAATACCCACTCCCGCAACCGCTCGTCCCCGTTGTATACTGACCGCAGGCGCGGCTGGAACAGCCCCTTCCTGGAGATCGTAATTCGGCCAAAATATGGATTAGAATCAAACGTTGACATCAGAAAAAAGAAGTGGGCTCCCTTGGAAAGAGTGTATCTAAGTTAACATATCTGATTAGAAAATATAATCATTATCAATGTTGTCAATCATCAATGTTGTCGCCCGATCGATTCGCTCGATCTCCCGATCACCATCCCCTTGCACAATCTCAGAGTCCTCGATCGTAGTGTCGAGTGTGTTGAGTAACTGGACACACACACACCACCCTGCAAGTGTTCTTGGCGTAGAGAGGTGGGGTGGGGGGTGGAGGGATGAAGATGAACTATGGCGTCAGTAGTTGAGCAAAGCGGAGGTATCGATACTGGGACCAACACACGTGCTGCACAACGTACCGATGAAATAGCACGTTGATGAAATAGCGTGCGTGATCACGGCGTGGCCGTCGTCTCCTCGCCGTCCGGTTTTACCAGGGTAGCTTACTCGCAATTACACTCACTTTGCTCCTATAATAATATTATATACTTTACTGTTGTTGTTGTTGTTGCCGGTTATTGAGAGAAGAGGAACGCTGCAGTAATGCGATTTCTTTGAGGATACTTTCCCACTCGCAATATTTTATATACTGTATTCCTGCACTTCCCCGCCCCGACAAATCTCCACCCACCCATTTCTTCTCCCCTAAGAACACTTGCAGGGTGGTGTGTGTGTGTCCGATGCGGTGTGTCCGATACGCGTTCACCGTCTGTGCTCAGCTCACCGTGAGTATCCGATCTCCGTCCTCGATAGTGTGCAGCGCCGCACTGCTGATGAAATAACACTTGAAACACTTGCAGGGTGGTGAGGTGATTTTATATGGGATGGTGATGAACGAGCAGGTAAGATGGTGCAGACGGACGAGAATCCGTTCGACGGAACGGACGAGATTTTCGAGGCCAAGCAACCGCTGAAGAAGGACAGCTTCGATCCCGAGACGATCTTCCATCGAGACGAGGAGATCAGCCTCTACGTGAACGCGCTCCAAGACGTCGTCGTCGGTCACGATCCGAACAATGTGTTCGTCTACGGTCCGACGGGCGTCGGCAAGACCGCGGCGACGAAGTGGGTTCGGGACAAACTCCTCGAGAAGGCCGAGGAACAGAAGGTCGACCTCAAGATCCTCGGGCCGGTGAACTGTCGGAACTACAAGTCCTCGTATCGGCTTGTGAGCCGGCTGGTCAACGAGTTCCGCGATCCCGACGACGAACTGCCCAAGAGCGGATACAGCACGGACACCGTTTTCGAGTTCCTCTACGAGGAAATCGAGGGCGCGGGGGGGAACGTTCTCATCATCCTCGACGAGATCGACAATATCCCGCCGGACGCCCGCAACGACTTCCTGTACGATCTCCCGCGGGCGGAGGCGTCCGAAAATGCGGCGATCGACGAGGCGTGTATCGGGCTGATCGGTATCTCGAACGATCTGAAATTCGTCGATTCCCTGGAGCCGAAAGTCAAGAGCACGCTCGGCGAGCGCGAGATCAAGTTCGGACCGTACGACGCGAACGAACTTCGCGACATTCTCGGATACTACGCCGACATCTCGTTCCACGGCGGCGTGTTGACCGACGACGTGATCCCGCTGGCGGCAGCGTTCACCGCGCAGGAGCGCGGCGACGTGCGTCAGGGGCTGAAAATTCTCGAAAAGGCCGGCGAGTACGCTCGAATGGACGGGTCTTCGACGGTCACGGAAGAGCACACGCGCCGGGCGACCGAAACGATCGAGACCGACGAGATCCTCGACTCGTTCGACAACGACCTCACCCGACAGCAGGCGTTGACCTACATCGCGACGACGCTCGCGATCATCGAACCGGAACACGACGCGCGGACGAAGCGGATCTACACCCTCTACTCGTCGATTGCGGACGCCATCGACAGCGATCCCCGCTCCGAGCGCAAACTCTACGAGTACCTCGATCAACTTTCGATGCAGGGCTTCGTCCGGTCGGAGGACCACAACCAAGGTCGACGTGGGGGCCGACGATTCGTCTATCAGGTGACCGACGATCCGGCTGACATCGTCAACGCCGTCGTCAAATCCGACTACCAAGAGGCCCTCCCGAACAACGTGTGGACAATCCTCGAACACTACAAACAAGACGAGGCGACGTCCTTCGAGGCCCCAAACCCCGATGACGAAGCGCAACAACAAATCTGGAAATTCACCTGATACTCGCCCCCACGATGGATTTCGTCCTTGCGTTACATTCCATCCCACGTTGACATCCTCCCCGCGCTGAAGCGCGAGGATTCCCACGTTGGGATAGTAATCCCCTCGGATTTCCCGCAATTCTCTCAACGTGTGACGGCCGTCAATTTCGAATCCAGCGACACCCACAACACTTGCAGGGTGGTGTGTGGTGAAAAAACACTTGCAGGGTGGTGTTCTCCCACGATACTCGGGTATTTCCGAACACTTGCAGGGTGGTGTGCGTCTGTGTTCCTACTGGGTGCCTCGGTCACGTATAAAACACTTGCACGGTGGTGTGTCCGTTGGCATCTCTCATCACGTATAGAACACTTGCACGGTGGTGTGCGTCTCCCTACTGGTTGTCTCAGTCACGTATAAAACACTTGCACGGTGGTGTGTAAGTGCTGCAAAAAACACTTGCAGGGTGGTGTCCCCCCGAAACGGACGGTGTTCGGTGCTCTGAAGAACACTTGCATAGTGGTGTGTCTGTGTGCGTCCGATGATGTGTTTATGCTCTTAACGGTGTTTCTATGCTCTCAGAGCTGTGTTTATGCTCCCAGTAGCGGGTTTCTGTGATCTCATCGAAAAGCCCGAAACACTTGCAGGGTGGTGTGTCTGTGTGGTGTGTCGTAATTGACCGAAATGTGGTGTATACTCACTACCCAGAACACTTGCAGGGTGGTGTCACAGCCGAATCGGTTTCGAATTGACCAACAAGACCATAATCGGCACTCCGGTAGTAGAGTGCATGAGTACGAATCTCGGAACCGACGACCGCGGTTCGCTCCTCCCGGATTCGAAGACGATTCGGGTTCTCCACGTCGAAGACGATCGGGATTTCGCCAATCTCGTCGCTGCGTTTCTCACAAGCGATCGTGACCGCTTCTGCGTTGATACCGAAACGGATCCGAAACAAGCCCTCAGCGCGCTTCAAGACGCCGACCACGAATTCGACTGCGTCGTCAGCGACTACGACATGCCGGGGCTCAACGGATTGGACGTTCTCCAACGGATTCGCGATGAGTACCCGAATCTTCCGTTCATTCTCTTCACCGGAAAAGGCTCGGAGGAGATAGCCAGCGAGGCTATCACGGCCGGAGTGAC
>NZ_JBHSXI010000021.1:5910-59081 GCF_042662525.1 Halorubrum trueperi | reverse complement strand
CGACGGTGCTGCTGCCGCACTCATTGTGACTGATTGGGAGGAAATCACTGAGCTTGACGCAGAATTCGATGCGATGACAACGCCCGTTGTGATTGACGGTCGGCGTGCTATCGATCGCCGTGACGGAATTGTCTACGAAGGCCTGACCTGGTAATACCTCGAATGTATCTACGGGTACCACTCTGTCTGCTCCGAGTCTGAGACTAGTTGACGATCTTAACCAACGTCAGCGCGATTGTATCCCCCAAACGTTGGTTAATATATTTTGAATTAGCAATAAGTTATGATATTAACTGGTCGCCAGAAGACACTTACCTGTCTTCCAGCTATCGCGCCCATATGTACCGGGGCGCAGCCGGTACATCACCACCCCGCACATATGATCACACGGGCAGTCACCATCGAAGACATCGATGACCTGTACCTGACGTGGAACGGCCATATCAACGGCTCTGCCCTCTATCGCCGCGCCCTCCGAGAAGAGATGGAGCTTCGCGACGTCGACCCGAACGAGCTTCGTGACCTCTTCGAACGGGCTCGCGAACAGGGCTACACGAAAGACGAGATCGTCGACGAGACCAACCGCTACGCTGATCTCAAAGCACTCGTCGACGACGCAGAGGAGTAACCCGCTATGTCACAGGACAATACGCCCTCCGATTCCACGAGCGACGCACCGACACCTGAATCACCCGCCACTGACGACCAGGCGTCCCAGTCCCTGATCAGCCGTCATCTCAAACCGACGCTCAGTCGTATCCCACCGCGAGTGCTCTCCCTCGGTATGGGGCTCGCGTTCCTCGTCGTCGCCGTCGGCCCAGCTGCTGCCCAAAGTCAGGTCGGCGACGTCTACTGTGACACGGGCGTCGCGACCGGCATCGACCTGGTCTTCGGCGCGGTCGCTGGCCTTGGCCTGCCTGCAACCGGCTTCTATACGGGGAAGGCTGGCCTCTCGTACATGCGCGCCGGCGGCAATCCAGAGAAAAAGAACGATGCGAAGGAGAAGCTCGTCATGTCCGGCATCGGCTTCGGCATCGTCGTCCTGGCGCTCATCTCGCCGACGCTTATCGACAAGGTCGGCAGCCAGATGGGGTTCGGCTTCTCAGATTGTGTCAAGCCATTTTGATAGTATTTCGAATAGATAGCGAACTGTCCCCGCGATCCCCCTCCATACACTATGTCCGCCCGCCGCTCGATGGCCACCGTGTGTGCCCTTCTCCTCGTGAGTGCCACCGCTGGCATCGTCGCTGCAGGAGGATTCAACGCCACCACCACACCAGAGGCAGGTGACGCTGTGCCCGACGATGGTCCCGCCTACGGCGTGAACAATAGCACCTTCCAGCGACTCTGGTCGGAAGACATCGACAACAACAATCTGTCAGTCGATGATTTCGACGACGCCAACGTTTCATCCCGCGCCGAGTTCGCTCATCGACTGGCTCGGTCGACGGATATCCCGTTTGCTCGCCCACCGCAGGCGGCCGACGACTGGAACAGCGGGGATTTCGGCGATTACACGCCCGGTGGCCGAAGCAAGTCAGTCCATCCGGCTGGTGCCTCACTTGTGGACGGTGTCTACATCAAAGACGCGTACGTCAGCATCTTCGCCACGCAGCCGTCGACGATCCTCCACCACGCGAACGGAACGACTCGGTACGTTGCTCCGGACGGCCATGTCCGAACGATCAGTGACTACCGCGTTGCCGTCCCCCAGGATGATCGCAATGGGTCACATCGTGAACGCTGGTCGGTCGACCGAACGCGTATCAAGTCTGTAAATCTCTCCGCAGCAGGACGAACGCTTGATTCGGGGAGTGGTCATCAGGCCACACTCCAGTACACCAATCTCTCAGGCGATCCACAGTTGACCGCCGAAGCCACCATCACGGTGACGCTTCGTCACGTCACGCTGGACTGTCCGGATTGGAACTCCTCGATATCGAGTTGTGACGGCGACTGGACGCGCACCGTCGAAACGCCCGAAGCGTCGCAAACGGTCTCGACGTCACAACGTGTCGTCGTCAACCGCCTGTCGGATATTGCTGGCAAACGTGTCCGATTCGACGCCACCGAAGATCGGGTCGGCGCTGCCGTCCATCCGAACACCGAGTGGTCGACGATTACCGTCGACGGCGACGTTCGCGCGCGGAGCACTTGGTGGTTCTACACAGCCGGTCGAGCCGGCTGGCAGACGATGGTCACGAGCACCGCAACTGACACAGTCCATTCCACGTCGTCGGTGCGGCCGGTCCAGATTCACGCGTTCCCGAGTCAGCAAACACCATACGTTCCGACCGACCTGACCGACGATGGTGAGCGTCCACTCACTATTGCAGAAACGTGGGGTAGCGAACAGGCAGGTCCGTCACTGCCGCCGAACATCGACCTCGAGTCTGCTGACCCGTACGTGAACGCCGACTCGATTGCAGTGACGTCCACAACCCTCGACAAGACCGCCTTCCGTGATGTCACCGTGCATGGGATCGTTCGCGGGCAATCGCGGACAGTCACCCTCTCCGAGCAGCAGACCGTCCGCGAGACGGATCTCACTCTCACGGTCACCGACGCCAACTCGACCCACGCGGTCGTCCGTGCGACAGTCACCGGAAATTCGACCGACGCATCTGTGACAAGCGGTCGCGTGACGATCCGCAACCAGACCACGGCGCTCAACAGCAGTGGGATGGCCACGCTCACGATTTCGAACCCTGGGACACTCGTACACGGTCAGTACCAGCCGCCCGCGTGGTGGCGGACTGACCGTCCCTACGCAGCGTCCACGGACATTGCAAAGACGCCGGCGAACTACCCCGACCTCCAGACACTGATCCAACTCGTCGTCGTAACGATCCTCTGGTTCATTCCGCTCGCAGTCCTGATCTTCGGATTCGACTACATGTCCGATGGCGCACTACTCGGTCTCTCAAATCGAACATGAACGACACCACAGACCCATCCAGCCACGACAGGCGTATTGGCCGTCGAACAGTTCTCACTGGGCTCAGCGGAACGCTCGTCGCACTCGCCGGCTGTACAGACAACTCTGAAACTGGCGACACCCCCACGAACAGTACTGATACGACAACTGAGCCGCCTGCAGCACAGTCAGACGCGTTCGCCGGCGTTAGCGTTGACGCCGGCCAACTCGTCGTCACACTTGCTCGTGATACGTCCGCCGGGTGGGTGCATCGCTTTGGACCAGATGGGGATCTTGCGGAGAAGGCAAAGGTAGCACCGGACGGCCGGGAAGCGCAGTTCGATCTCGTCGGGCAGAGCGTCGACGGCTATACACCTGGAGAGCATCGCCTCGCAGCCGTCAAGAACGACAAGTCAGTCGGCGAAGTGACGCTCACTCTCGAGCCCGAAGTGACACTGACCAACTTCCGGTGGGCGGAAAACTACCCGGATATGGAGTGGGACAAGTCAGCGAACAACTGGGAGACACACGCCGCATTCCGCTTGGAAAACACAGGCAGTGGACCTGCTATGCTCACTCGCACCCGGTGGCGGAATGCACCGTTCGTCCTTCGCACTGATGAAGACGAACAAACGTTCGACCATCCAAAGGTGCTTCCACCAAGTGAAACGACGACAATCTATGCGATTCCGCCGGTTTACGAGACCAGCGGTGGTCTCGTCGGTGCGTCGTCCGTCGAATGCGGGAAGATCGACACGAAAACGCTACATCTGGAGGCTATCGTCGAACCGGGTGCCGACTCATCGTTCTCACAGATGATTGAGTACGGAGGCGAGGAGGGCGCTTGCGAACTCACTATCGTCGATAGCGAGACTACCGGCTCTCCACAAACTGCAAGCAACGGGAGTGGTTCCTGAATATGGGGTGGCTGGAAAAACAGGTTGAGAACGCCATCAACGATGTCCTCACCCGGATAAAGGAGGGGCTGCTTGGGTTAGCAGAAGACATCTTCCAAGCTCTCTTAGAGCCGATTGTCGGTGTTCCGGCTCCGGAATCCGATTCTCGGTACATCGTCGTTGGAACGCCATCGAACGATCCGTGGCAGTCCATCTACCAAGATTTCTATCTCCCGTATATCCTGCCACTGACGGTTATGCTGTTAGTCATCGCCCTCGCATTCGTCGGACTTCGAGCGGGGTCAATTAGCGAGTATCGGCGGAAGCGACTCCTCCGTCGTATCGGCATCGTGTTCATGGGATCGTTCGTCTGGTTCCCGCTCATCTCGATTCCCCTCCAGTTCGTGAACGCGATCGGGATGACGCTCGCACCCATCGAGGAGATGTCCGCCGGGTTTGGCGGATTGGCGAAAGCGGGACTCGGAGGGCTAATCGCGGCACTAGTCATGGTGTTCGTAGAGAACATCCTCCTACTCGCAGCCGCGTTCGTCTATGGCCTCCGATGGCTAGGTGTGATCGTATTGACGCCGCTGATGCCGTTACTCGGCGTTTTGTGGGCTGTCGACGTCTGGCCCCTCAATTCGATGTCGAACATCGCCCGGCGCGGAGCGAGTATCTATCCAGGGCTCATCATCGCAGGGATTCCAGCGGCGGTTCTGTTCCGACTTGGATGGCAGACCGACCCGGCTAGCGGGTTGAGTGCGCTGTTCGCGTTGGTACTTGGTTTATCGCTCATCCCGGCAGCCTGCATCGCGAGTATTCTAACCGTCTACTGGAGTGCCCCCACACTACAGCGGATAGCCAGCTCAGGCGCAGGTGCAACCGCGAAGGGCGCACCGAAAGCGAAGAACGCCGCCAAGCGAGGCACCGGGAAAGCCGCCCGTGGTGCCCGGAACGTGCATCGAGGATACGCTCAGAACAAAGCTGGCCCGGTGACGAAAAGCGGACAATCCCAGCTCGGGAGTGGCGACTCGAACGCATACACACTTGGGTCCTCCGCGCAGTCGGCGAAGGGGCATGCAGGCCGCTACAACAACCTGCGGCAGTCGAAAACCGGCCGGATGCGCGACAAGGCCAAAGTCGACGCGAGTCACGCCACGCAGGCAGCCAAAGCCCGGTCGAAGCAGGCGTTCAGGAATACGAAAGAGAAAGTCTCACGGTGGTAATCAACGATGAGTACGAATACTGACGATCACGAGTACAGCGCCCGACGAATCCATCAGTCACTCGGCGGGACAACTGCGTTCTTCCAGGGGTACACGATCAGCGAGCTCATGCTGTTCGTCGGCGTGGCGTTCATCACGCTCGTCGGCGCAGCACTCGTTCCAGCTACCTTGACGATCCCTATTCTCGGGTTCGGCCTCATGCTCGGACTCCTCCTTGGAATCCTCCACAAGGTCAAACCCTCCTACCTGTGGCTCACCGAGTGGCTCGCGGCCCGTCTCGGCTGGGCAGTCAAGAACAAGGAATACACCCACGGCGAAGACAACAGCGAAGTCCGCTACCTGACCCGTGTTGGCCAGGTCTTTCCGCACGCTATCGAGCGCTCTGACGGCGCGCTCGTCGGCGCGATGAAGGTCGAACCGGCGAACATGGCCCTCGAGGACGACGACGCATGGGCGAAAGCCGTGGACTCGCTCTCCGAGTTCGTCAACGCGACCGTCGACTTCCCCGTGAAGTTCTACATCACCAGCCGCGAAGTCGACCAGGA
Source organism: Halorubrum trueperi (assembly GCF_042662525.1). Classification (NCBI taxonomy): domain Archaea; kingdom Methanobacteriati; phylum Methanobacteriota; class Halobacteria; order Halobacteriales; family Haloferacaceae; genus Halorubrum; species Halorubrum trueperi. The sequence goes on along the minus strand of NZ_JBHSXI010000021.1, from coordinate 53,497 downwards.
CGACGTCGTCCGCGACCACCAGCGTCGTCTCGGCGACGCCGACGTCCGCTCTCGGCCAGTCCTCAAACGGCTGCTCGACGAGTACATCACCACGAACACGGACCAGAACGGCGATATCGACTCCGAGACCACGACCATCCGCGAGTACTACATCATCACCGCAGTTCGCGACGAGGATGTCGAACAGCTCAACGAAACCGGCGATAGCGTCCTCACCTACCTCGCCAACATTCCTGTGCTGGGACGTGTATTTGGCCGGTTCCAGTCTGACGGTCTCTCCGAGGCCGAACGCGACCGCCTCAAGGAAGACAAGCTGGAGTCCCGGCTCGGCCAGCTCCGCCGCGGTGGGTCGTCGCTCTATCGCTGTTCGATGAGTCCCGTCGACGCCTACGACCTCACCCGAGTGACAAAGGAATACTGGACAGGACACACCGAAGAGTACGGGGAGATCACTGATGCAATCGGCACGTTCCCGGTCGTCGCACACGGCATCAGTGACGACGTGCCAGCAACGCCCGACCCGGACGACGTCGTCGACGCGATGGACGACAGCCAGTCCAGGAGGCAGACTGCGACGACCAACAGCCAAGATCAGGAGAGCGACGAGTGGGACGTCTCCGTCGACGACCTCGAAGGGGATACCGACAGAGCAGAATCCCCCGGCAAAGCCGATGTGTCCGCCGAGGATCGCCTCGACGATACGTCGACGCAGCACCAGTCGGTGATCGCGCCGTCGACGGTCGATTGGGAAACGACCCACGCCGTCATCAACGACGACACGTACGTTCGGACGTTCTGGATCGAGCAGTTCCCCGAAGAGCCAGCCGACGGCATATTCGAGCGCTTACTCCTAGAGACCGACCTGCAGACGGACATCAGCATCCATCTCGATCCCTTCGACAGCCAATCGGCTGAGGACATGATGGCTGACTGGATTTCGGATCTGAAGGTCAACCAGCACGACTCGAACAGCCTCAAAGCCGAAGACCTCCAAGAGGATATCGACCGTGGGAAGTTCATGCGGTCGCTCGTCCGGGCGAACAAGGCGTCGTTCTACCGAGGTGGCGTCTTCATCCGCCTCTCTGCCGAGAGCAAGCAAGAACTCGACACCCAGACCACCCGCCTGCGCTCAATCGTAAAGGACGCGCCGGCGAACTGTACGCTCAAAGTTGCGAACCGCTGGCAGGAGAAGGGATTGGCGACGGTCTCACCGCTCGGTGCGAACGAACTCGGTCGCGACCGCATGTCGACGCTGACGAATCAGGCGGTCGGCGCGATGTTCCCCTTCAGTTCGAACTACATGATGATGGACGACGGCGTCGAATACGGCTACCACGGCCACAACGGCTCACCCGTCCAGATCAATCCCTGGAACCTCGAAACTGGCCATAGCGAACTCGTCGTCGGGATGCCCGGCGCCGGGAAGACGTTCGGCGATATCATGCGCCACTTGCGGATGATGAAACGCCAGCAGGACACGATGCTCGTGATGATCGACCCGGTCGGTGGGTTCAGGGGTATCGCCGACGCCCTGGATGCGAAGACGATCACGGTGGGTGGCGATACACAGCTGAATCCGCTGGAGATCCGGGAGACACCGCAGGAAGTCCTCGATGCCGATGACGGTATCTCACCGCTGTCGGCGAAGAAAGACGAGGTCTACGCGGTCCTCGAGAACTTCCTGACCGCTCGCGACATCGACCTCGGGACGGAGACGGGTGTGCTCTCGTACGTCATCGACGAGACCTACCGCCAAGCAGGCGTCGTCGAGGACGATATCTCGACGCACACGCCCGAGAACTCGCCGACGATGACCGATGTCCATCGGATTCTCGCCGATATCGCGGAGAACCCCGACGAACACAATATCGCTGCGTCCGAATCGGCCCGCGAACGCGCCGCCCAGTACGCCGATGAACTTGCGATCGCATTCCAGCCGTTCCGCGAGGGCGGGTCGTACGACAACCTCGCGGAGCGCTCGGAAGTCGACATCCTCGAGGGCGATAACAAGGTCGTCTACATCGACCTCGGTCAGATCGAAGGCAGTGCGTCGGGGATCGACCGCCAGACGTTCCTGATGCAGCTACTCCTGTCGACGGTCTACCAGCAGGCGAAAAAGACCGACCGGAACGTCGAACTCGCCATCGACGAAGCCCACTACCTCTTCGAGGATCAGGCGAATCTCGATTTCCTCGAAACGGCGTTCCGCCACCAGCGCCACGCCGGCCTTCGGATGGTGCTGCTCTCCCAGACCGCCCAGGAGTTCTACGAGACCGACCAGGCCGAGAAGATCCTCGGCATGTGTCCGATCAAGGTCTTCCACAAACTTCCCGACCTGGACGACGAGACGGCCGACAAGATCGGATTGACGCGCGAGCAACGCCAGTACGTCCGTGGTGCCGACGCCGGCAAGGAGGACCTCGGCTACAGTCAGGCGCTCGTCCGCGTCGAAGAACACGGCACGTATCCACTGCACATCGTTGCAGACCCGTTCGAGAAACGGGTCATCGACTACGAACCAGCGGATCAGGAGTTCATCCAGCAAGCCATCAGCGAGCAGTCCGAGGAACTGGTCGATTTCGAGGCGTTCGTGGAGGACGAAGCGGGGATGAACGCCCTCACTAACCGCTACGACCTTAGCGAGGACGAGGCCACGCGACTTCTCGACGGCGAACTCTCCGAAGCGGACATCATCGACGCAGTCGTTTCGAACGCACAGCGGAACGGTACGGTAGAGGGGTCAGCCCGTGCCGACGGTGGCGAGAACGCCAGCGAAGCCGACGAGGAGGTGAGCGACGATGCTTGACGGACTCTTGGGTGGCAACCCGCAGTACGACGCCACACAGCTACCGATCGAAGAACCACTCGTCCAGGACGCTGCGGATGCGCCGGGTATCTTGCTCCGGATTCGCCCGTTCAAGGAGAATCGGGGCGTCGTCGACGGCGCCGGGCTGCTCCAGTCAGTCCACGACGTGACGACGAACTTCCGAGGGAAGAACACGAGCGACCACCACTCATTCGAAGTCTGGTTCGACGAGGGCAAGGTCAAATTCTTCATGCACGCCGCGACCGAGGCGGCCGCCGACAAGTTCCGTCGCCGCGTCGGGAACAACTACGCCAACAGCGAAGTGTTCCCCGTCGACGGTGGGACTGCCTTCCCCGTCATCGACCCCGACGAGTACGTCGCTGGCGCGTCCCTAGAGATGCAGAAAATCCCGTACTACCCGATTCGCAATCACAACAGCGAGGAATGGGCGACGGATCCGTACGGCGAAATCACGAGCGAGATGCTCTCGCTCGATGATAGCAAAGTCATCACGCAAGTCGTGTTTCGCCCGGCGAAGCAGTCCTGGACGGACGGCGACCGCTTCAAGCACAACAGCGTCGACGACCTCGCCCACGCGCTTCGGCAGGGAACGTCGGTCGGATGGCTGAATCCCCGGACGCGGCCAGCGAGCGAGAAGGACAAGCAGGCCGCCAAGACTATCGAACAGCAGCGCGGCCAGCAGGCGTTCCACGTCAACATCCGCGTCCTCGCAGTCTCTACGGACAAAGACGAAGCCGAGGCGCGTGCCCGTGGGGTCGCCGGGATGTTCAGGAAGTACTACAACGCCATCACCGAGCAGGGCCTCGACGATACGCCAGTGTGGCACCGCAAGGACAGCAAGCGTGCGAGACAGCTCCGCCAGCACGTCTCTCAGATGGCTGACCGCGAGTGGACCGACCGACGCATGATCATGACCGTCGACGAACTCGCCGGCGTCGCCCACATCCCGAACAACGATATCGAGACGCCGAACATCGACTGGCGCTACACCCAGCGTGGCGACCGCGTCCCTGCCGATACCGACCAGTACGAAGACACAGCAGCCAGGCAACGTTCTGGCGATCGTCCCACCGAACTGGGAGGGGAGGATCGTGTTTGATCGCTTCTTCGGTCGCGACGAGGACCAGGACACTGCGACGGATGCAGACGCATCTAACGCATCACCCGACACGGATTCCCCGACGGAAACGGGGGGAAACGGGAACGGTGCAACCAACGGGGATACCGCATTCGAGAATAGCCTAGGTCCGCAGTCACTACTTGGCGAATCGTACGATATCACTGAACAGGACACGGACTACGTCGGGAGCAAGCCCGTTATCACTGAGACGCTGAACGAGGGCACCGTTGCTGGCGCTCACGTTCGTGAGATGCTCGAATCGGGCGTCGATACCGCACCATCGCCGCTCTGGATCGGCTACGACGAGGACGCCCAACGTGGGTTCCGCGAAGCCCCGCTCCAGTTCGAGTCGCTCTTCCGCCATATCTGGATCACCGGCACCACCGGCTACGGGAAGACGACGGAGCTGCTGAATATGATGATCCAGTGGGCGTATTCAGGGTACGGATTCGTATACTTCGACCCGAAGGGCCGTGACTCTCGCGAACTGCTGCGGATGCTCCCCGAGGACCGGCTCGACGACGTCGTCTGGATCGAACCCGGCTCATCCGAGCACGACAAGACGGTCGGGCTGAACTTCCTCGAAGTCCCCGACTGCGAGACTGAAGAGGAGCGTGAAAACGAGATCGAGAATCGCATTGAGAACCTCAAGGCGATTTTCGATACGGACGAGTACTGGGGGATCAACATGGAGTCGATCACCGAATCGATGGGCCGGGCGATGATGCAGTCCGACCAGCCGTTCTCGGTGATCGATATGTACTTCACGCTACTGCACGCCGAGCGCCGCGAGGAGTTTGCCTACGATGTCGACGATCCGTACGTCAGAGAGTTCTGTCTCGAAATTGCACGGATGGACGACGAGACAATCCGCCCGCTGCTCAAACGCATCAAGTCGTGGGTCGAAAACTCGGTCATCCGGCGCATCATCTCACACCGCGAGAGCACCATCGACTTCCGCGACATCATCGACAACGACCGGATCGTCATCGTCCGCACGCCCGTCGAGAACACGGACATCAAAAAGATGGTCACGCTCGGCGTGATGCGGAACCTCTGGAGCGCCATCCAACAACGGTCCTACGAACGCGATACTGATCCAGAGCCGTACTTCGTCCTCTGTGACGAGTTCGACGACATCGCAAGCGAAAACCTCGATATCGAATCGATGCTCGCTCGCGCCCGGTCGATGCGCCTCTCCGTGACCTTGTCGTCCCAGTATCCCTCACAGTTCGGTGAGGACACGCGCAAGGCGATGCAGAACAACTGCGATAACCTCATCGCCTTCTCCGTGAACGACGTCGACGACGCCCAGCTCCTGATGAAGCGGTTCCGTGACTATACGGCGGAGGACCTGATTTCGACCGACCAGTACCAAGCATGGACAAAGCTCCCGTTAGAGGGCGGTCGGTACTCCGAACCGGTCCTCCTCCGAACGTTCCCGCCGTATCCCCCGCTCCGGTCAGCGGATGCCGTAGACGACATCATCGAGACGAGTTTAGATCGCTACGGGACTGACCCGTTGACCGACGCGGAGATCATGCAGAACCTCATCTACAGCGACGCCAACGAGGCAGCCAACCCGACACAGATACTGGGCGAGACGATGGCCGAAGCGGTTCGAGCGGTGCAGCTACGGGAGGGCGTTCGGGAAGCGAATAGGTGGGTGGACGTCGTCGATGTCGACGAAGAACTCTCGACGCGTCTTGAGAACAGCCATCCCGATGTTGAGTATGCGGACGACGACTTGCCGGGGGTGCGTGACGCGTCGCCGTTGATCGACGTCGAGTTACAGGACAGCGATATCGTGGCGCGACTGTCCGAGGAGGGCGAAGCGGAGGTTCAGCCTGAGACAGGCGGGGTTGAGTCGGCAGGCGGGTCCGACCACGATGCGGTGCTCATGGATACCGAGCGGGCACTCACCGAGCGCGGATTCAGTGTCGATGTTCTCGAACAGGACGGGAGCGAACAACCTGACGCCACCGCGACGCACCCAGATCATGATGTCGTGTTCAACATCGAGGCCGAGACGACGACGCCTGACCGGCCTGCGAAAGTCTTGCAGAACCTCACACGAGCGCACGACGCAGACCGCGTCCCGCTCTTTGTCGTCCGCCCTGGCGACCCCGAGACGGAGTGGGCGACGCGACTCGAGAATATTCTCTCGGTGCCGCTGCAAGAGCGGGCGGACGGTACCGAGCAGTTCTACAACTGTGACGAGGTCGTGACCTTCGGCGGTGGTGCTATGGCCCACGGCGGGGTAACTGCCGTTCGACCCCGCACATCCGAGACGAATCGGACAGTCTGGACGCGTGACGACGGTGAACGTGTGCTATCAGATGGTGAGACGGAATTCACTCGCGTTCCAGACGAGGGAACACTCTCGAAAGACGGCGTCCCGGCCTACTACAGCTACGACCACGAAACCGGACAGTACACAGTGCATAAACCCGGTGAGACGCAGGCGTATGGCTCGAAAGACGAGTTCGAGGCGGAGTGGACGCCGATCAAGCGACCATTCATTCCCGATGTCGAACTCCCAGATCCGGACTATTCGCGCGACAGCTACATCGTGTTGCTGCTGCCGGAGGACGATGCTCCCACGATATTCCAGCAGGGAAAATCGTATACACTCTCCGAGAGCCCAGACGAGGAGGACTTGTGGCCGGATGCTATCACCAGTGAGAACGCGCAGGCCACCATATCGATGGATGCCGGTGAGGAGACGCCATCGACGGAGTCTACCGCACCATCAGATGAGTCGGGGGAGATCGACCCGAGTGGTGACGGCATCGAGGCGTTCGCAGCGATGTACATCAGAGAAGCTGAGGGAGCACAAGTACCAAAGGAAACGCTGTTTCAGGCGTACTCGGCCTGGACTGATCAGCACGATATTGATGGGACAAACGCGAGTTGGTTCGGTCGAAAGCTCGCGAACGTCGTCGAGTATGAAAATGATCGGGTCAGAGATGGCGACGATCTGGTGACGGTCTACAGCGGTGTCGACCTCACGCCAGACGGCTCGAAGTTCCTTGAATAATGAGAGATATCAGATATATGGATGAAATCCAGGTGGATGGTGTTCAGGTCAATCATACCCAATCACCGAAATCTCAATTGTCGCGATATGTCCGTTTTATCCCCGGATATCGAGTTCATACCATAGATTGTTCAGGGCAAAATTACTGTTCAGGTCAAGATATTGATGAATGTTCAGGGGAAAACCGCATTACGGGAGCAGTGTTCAGGGCAAAACCCGGGTCAAAACCAACTAGTATACAACGGGTAGCACCCGTTGGACAGGGGACTGGACAAGCCACCGGTCGCGAGGACTTCTATCAGGATAGTGAGAAAGAGAGTGAGATGACTCACTGGAGACTCATCGAGAGGGATGCCGATGGAATCTGAGCCGCCACTTGTAGTCTCGGAGTGTCCCGAGAAGCTACGCGAGCGCGAGCAGTGGGTGTGCTGGCGGGAAGAGGAACGGGACGACAAACTGACGAAGATCCCGGTGATACCAGCGACAGGCGGGTTCGCGTCGTCGACGGACCCTGAGACGTGGGACAGCCTCGAAACGGCACTCGAATACACCGAGACGGAGCACGCCGATGGCGTCGGGTTCGTGTTTACCGACAACGACCCCATCGTCGGCGTCGATCTGGACGACTGCCGCGATCCCGAAACCGGCGACGTCGACGACGTGGCGCTGGACATCATCGAGCGACTTGACTCCTACACGGAGGTGTCGCCCTCTGGAACCGGCTACCACGTCCTCATCAAGGGTGACCTCCCAGACGGCCGGAACCGTCGCGGGAGCATCGAGCTGTACGATACGGCGCGGTTCTTCACCGTCACTGGCGACCACGTCGGGCGAACGCCCACACGTGTTGCACGCCGACAGGACGCGCTCGACGCGATTCACCGCGAGTACGTCCAGAACATCGAGCGTGACACGACTCCCGAATCCAGGCAGCGTGGTGACGCTGACGGCCAATCAGCGACGAATGATGCAGACGACGTCGACCTTGAGGACGAGGACCTCCTGGAGAAAGCAACGAATGCGTCGAACGGTGAGAAGTTCGGGCGCCTCTGGAACGGGAACACCGTCGGGTACGACAGCCAGTCGGAGGCCGATATGGCGTTGTGTTGTCTGCTGGCGTTCTGGACCGGCGGCGACCGGACGCAGATGGAGCACCTGTTCCGGCAGTCGGGGCTCCATCGCGAGAAGTGGGACGAGGTTCACTACGCCGATGGGTCGACGTACGGGGAGAAGACCATCGAGCGTGCGATTGCGACCACCTCGGAGTTCTACGACCCGGACGCCGGCGACGATACCGAAGGCCGCGACACCACCTCTGCCGAATCGTCTGCCGACGCCCGTGACGATTCAGAGCGGAGTCGCGCGTACCTGACCGAGAAGAACCGGCTCTTGAGCGAGCGCGTCGACGAACTCGAGGCGACACTCGCAGAGAAAACCAAGCGAATCGACACCCTCGAAGCAGAGATTGAGCGGCTCACCGACGAACTTGCCACCCGTGACCAGCAGGATGGGCAGTCCCAGGGCGAGCAAGTCACTACTGCGAGTGAGAACAGTGGTGAGTCAGAGCCATCCTCCATGTTGAGTCGGTTATTCAGCGGTCGGTCCGAGTAGCGTCGCGACCGCAACGTCACGTCTATCACCCCGGTAGGGGTGCGGGGTAATTGAATTCTCCCCAGGACCAACGCATGTATTCTGAGCGACAGCGCAACCGAAACCGTCGTATCGACCACCATTCAGCCGAATCCGACGGAGCAACCTCGCCTTGGGATGACCTCCGGCTTGACGTGTCAACGACCGGAGTGACGAGTCGATAGTGGCATTCGTCGAGTGTGTCCTCGTCGAACTCACTCACGAGAATGTCGGTACCGAGTACCGGTCCTCGAACGTGTGGGGTGCAACAATCGATCAGTACGTCGCCACCGGTGGGACAGAACAGCGGTTCAGGGAGCGTCGGTATGATGAACCCCTCGACTGGGACGAGAATCAAATCACTCGTGCCGATGTTCGCGAAAAGCTGGTCTGTCGGCTCTCACAGTCGGCGTCAGTGGCAACGAACCGAATCCACGCGGACCCGGTCACCGAACCCGATACATTCGTTGTGAAGCCCATGCAGCAACTGCGAACGGATTTAGGATACGAGGAGAGTTAACCAACAAATGCGATAGAGTTCGGCGATTGTTGGTTAGTCATAGTGAGAGCCCGAGTCAGTAACTTACCTGTCGGCTCTCTTCAATTGCTAGTGTCATAGAATTCTTCCCAGGATATTGATTATATCCGCTTCTACAATGAATTGGCTGGTAAGTGTGTATGAAAGTCAAGCAACGTAACCGAGGTCTCGCAGATCCTCCGTAACACGCGAGTCGGCGACCGACTCCGTTTCAACCGGCGGTTCGGCGACAATGCGACGACGCGACCCACTCTCATACGTAAGCCACGGGACTTTGACGAGTTTGTCAACGTAGATACCTCGGGGGTGTCCATAGCGACGGTTTGGAATCGGAGCTTCGCGTTCCCCGAATAGCTCGCCGTGATCTGCTGAGACGACAAACCGGCCCTGTAATTCTTTGAACAGACGTGTTACTTCGCCAGTCACGAGGTCTAAGTTGTCGAGATAAGCGTCCCACATTTCAGAGCGGGTGACATCAGTCTCGCGGAACGTTGTCTGGAGATCGCCGCCGGTATGGAACTTGTCGGCGTCGGCGCGAAGATATGGGAAATGGGGCTGCATATAGTGGACGAGAATCCGTTTGTTCGGATACTCCTCTGCGGCATCAAGCACGGCACTCGTCACATTATCTGGCTCGAAGTCGCAATAGATGTGGCCGTGAACGCTCGCATTGATTGAGTCTACGAGGCGTTCAAACCACGGATTGGCAGTGACGTAGACTACATCGTGCAGTTCGCGGTCGGCGAAATTCCCGTGAATGAACTCCACACTTGAACTGCCTTTTGATGTTTGGGATTCGAGTTCCCCTGGAAGGTCAACGTGTTCACTAAATGCATCGTAGCGGCATGCATCAAGCAGAATAAGATAATCCCAGTCCTTGCTGAAGATGTCGACCCCGTCTTTGTTGTGTGAGTTGAGATTACCTCGACGGTTAATGAGGCGGTTCACTTCAGTGATGATCCGAATGGGGTCTTTCACAGCACGATGCAGTCCAGACAAATCATACATGTTCCCGTTATTTATCCCATACAATATATTTTTTCGGTGTTTCTGTCTTATGCTGGTGTAATCGTGTCGCCGGACGCGGAGTACCAAGTGCCATTGTATCAGACGAACTCTTCGGGGTTTGTGCTGGTGGTGTTTGTTCCATCGTCGATTCTCGTTTCGCCGTTCATCGTCCCGTTGTAGAGTGATAGGTCGGCCGGTGGGATGGCCGGGTTAACCTACTCAGTAGCAAAGTTGTACGGATTACCGCTGTTGTTCGTCCCTGCGGCACGGTCGTGCCCTGTGTGTGAAGATGACGTTCCAATCTCCTGCTCCACTCCCCCATTCCCATACCGTAGTAGCACCGCCAGTATCGGCAAACTTCCCCTGTGAGGATATACGAACAGTTCTCTGACACCCACTATCTCCAGTCTGTACGTTTGTCTGCGCCGGATGGCGTGAGGCGTGCTCGAAGCGCGTCCCAGCGTGAGTTCCCATGACTGGACCTGATATCCTCGACGACACGACAGACGATTACGAACGACTCGAAACCGAACTCGTTGCACAAGACCGGGATGCGGCCCGGGTCGCGACGGCGGACATCGACGAGCGGAGTGCCCGTCGTCTCGTGAATGATCTCCTCGAGGACGATATGGTGAGGCCGATCCCTGACCAGCGAGTCCTCGTTCACGAGCCCAGTAGTGAGGCGTTCGACTCGATCACCCAGCTCGCCGTGTTCCATCGCGGCTGGCGGGCCGCCAGAGACGCGGAGGACGACTGATGCAACAGACGCTCGCTGGGTGTGTCTTCTGCGATTCATCACCAGGAACAGAGATGGGCGAGGCGCATACCTGGAGGAAAGACGAACGGGTGACGCACCCGATCTGCGTCGACTGTGCGCTCCAAGAGCGGCCTGATCCCGAGGAGCGCGATCACCACGCCTGCGACGGGTGTGGCCTCGTCGTCGACGCCCTCGCGGCGCTCACGCGCTTTCGCGTCGAACTCGGGCATCTCGAGGGGCCGCTCCAGCTGTGTGCGCGATGTAGTCTTGGCGGGCCCGCGACGTACTGGACGCGAGATTTCGAGTCACACGTTGTCGAGTAGCCGTTTAATTCGGTGGAACGTCCCTCGGCGTCCGTTCACATAAGCCAGTAGCGCGTCACTCGCCGCACCGATAGTGTGAAGTACACAGACTTCGGACTATCTACCATGGCTCCTGATCACGATCACGTTCGTCCGGATGGTGGGATCGATACGCTGGACCCACCACCGATCGACGTCCTCACCGAAGACACACTCGAGCCGGAGACGCTGGCCGAGAACGCGCCCCGGCTCGAAACAGTCGTGGAACTGCTCAACCGCCCAGCACTCGCCCGCGTCTACGTCTACATCTGCTACTGGGGCCCGGTCACCCCACCGGAAGCTATGGAGGCGCTCGAGCTCTCGAAATCGACGGCCTACGAGTACGTCGACCGACTGGTTGATCTCGGCCTCGTCGACCGCGACGACTCGACACGCCCCCAGCAGCTGACCGCCGACCCGATCATCATCGTCGAGCAGTACGTCCCGATCGTCATCACGCCGACCGTCCTCCACGCCCTCGGGCTCCAGGAGGTCGACGAGGACATCGAGTACTTCGTAGACCGGTACGGTCTCGGGAAGCTCATCGCCGCGTTGCGCGGCGCCGGGCTCCACTTCGCGGGCAAGACGACTCAGCGGATGGTCGCCAGCGACATCGACGTGCGCGAGACGGAAGCGATGATGATCATCTACGCGCTCAAACCGGCACTAGCCGTCGGCCGGGAGCACGATCCGTTCTTCGAGTACCTCTTCCCGGACGTGCATGACGAGATGGACCTCCCCGATCTCGATGACGTGGCTGACGCTCCGACGGACTCGTCGGACCCCGATAGGTGAGTTCATCGGATGGGTCGAGACACGCCATTATCCGCTGACCAGGACGTCCTCGTCGACGCGAACATCTTCTACGCGATCGGCCAGTCCTCGAATCCGCAGTACCAACGATTTCGCCGAGCCATCCAGTACGCCGGCGTCGTCTGCAAACTCCCCCGGCGCGTGATCGGCGAACTCGGCGGCTCAGAGACGGATCGTGTCCGGACGGCGCTCGACGAAGGATGGGCCGAGATCATCGATGCGCCATCACCAACGGACGGGGACGCTGTCGCGGCAAGCGATATCGCCAGACGGACCATCGCGAGTGAAACGACTAAAGCCGAACACGACGTCGAAAAGACCGATGCAATTCTTGCGGGCCTAGTCATTCAGTATGTGAGAGACCGCTCCACAACGGGTGTTGTTGTACTCACAGACGATCAACCAGCTAAGAAGGGTATCGAGAACGCCGTTCGAGCGCAGGGATACACGGACGCGATCACGGTCTACGGCTTGGCGGACATCATCGGCGACGACCCGGGCGACTCGATGCGGCTGATCTAGACCGAGTAGTGACCCTCATTCCGAAAGCCCTCGGCCGCTCGGCATCCCGCGCCCCACGCTGCGCGCCTCGTCCCTCGGTGCTTGCGGAGTCGGGGGACGACCGAGGCGGCCTCGCCCTTTCTGAGTCCACCAGGACATCGACTGCGTCACTGAGCGTCGAGAGTGGATGGCCAGGTGATTCGTAACGGCTCGCCCCGCTCGCCGCTGCCGCCCTCCGCGTCGCTCGCGACCGACCATTCCGGGCATGCGGGCGCTCTCCGCACCGCCCGCGCCCGTTCCGGGCTAAAATGAATCTGGTCTCGACGCCAGCGCTTCACCCGTCCGGGTCCTGCGGACCTCGGCTCCGCCGACCGCGACGGACGGTGGTTGCGTCGCGGCGAACGGGGAATGCGCTGGCCGCTCGCTCCGGGCGGGTCGGCGCGCGCGGCTGGATGGTTGGCCGCCTCGGGCGCGCTCTCGCTCGCGCCCAAGAGGGCGCTCGCGAAGGCGCGAGCGAGAGCGCGCAGACGAGTCTATTGGCCGTTGTCGTCGTAGAGAAATCCGCGATGTAGCAGCATCGCGGAGTCGGGCGCGTGAGCGCCTTCAGGAACAGGTAAGTTCCAATGTCTAGTACAAACTCGAGTCGCAAGGTCGTTTCGGTCGATGAACAGGCGTTCGAACAAGCGGACAAGCAGGCAGTCGATGAAGAGGGCTTCCCGATCGTCGACGAGACGCCGGAGTTCGAGGCGACGGTCGAAGAGGAAACGCAGGCAAAAGTGGATGCGAATCACCCGGACGGAATCGCGGACACGAGCGAGGACCGAATTCACGGCGTCACCCTCGAACAGGAGGAGCGCATTCAGGCGCGGGAAGCCGAACTGGAGCGCATCAGTGCCCAGGCCGAGCTAGGAACGCAGGACGGTCGCGAGGAGCGCACGCGGGAGGTCGTCGTCGAGCAGTGTGGCCGTGACGAGCCCGAGCCGGTGGAGCGCACGGATCCACGGGAGAAACTGACGCAGGAGAACCTCGCGGCCGTGAACAAGCAGGCGATGCGGATCAAGGAGGAAGTCGATGGCGGGTGGTCACGGGCGGTCGTCGCGAAGCAGCTGGCCGAGAAGGTGCAGCGCGGCCAGGACGTGACGAAGGCGGTGCTGGAGACGCTGGAAGAACTGAAGGCGGTGCCGGGTGCAATCGTGCCCATCGCGGATGTGCCGGACGTCCCGGTTGGGGAGGTGGCGGTCGAAGGAGAAATCACTGAGCTCTGGTCTCCCTCGGCCTCAAACATCCAACAAGTCGGGTTGATCGAAGACGAGAGCGGCCGAACGAAATTCACGGTCTGGGAGAAGAGCCGGAAAACGATGGTTCGAGAAGGGCAGACGGTTAGATTCAGGGCTGTGAAAAAGAATTGGTATCAGGGTCGTTGCAGTCTCGCTATCACGGGCTGGAGTCAGATCGAATTCCCAGAGCGCGGCCGCTGGTGGGAATAGCCGGAGCGGAGCCCCCTTTTTTGCTGGTGTGTACGCGGTCACCGCCACCTCCCACCACCTCCACGGTCCGGGCTGCTCACGGCGCTGCGCGCCGTTGCACTGCCGGGCTTTCGCCACCGCAGCCCATCGGTGTCGGCGCCGTCCCGCGGAGGTGTATATGTGCCCCGTAGTGGGTGAGGGGCATTCCGAGAGACGCGATCCGCGTGAGTCCCCTCGTGCGTATTCATGGCAACCAGAAACATCTACGAGACGGCGTTCGACGAAGACGTCCAGACCGAGAGCGACTCGAATCAGTGTCCCGAGTGCGATGGCCGAGTCACTACCAATGCGGTCGAAACCGTCTGCGAGGACTGTGGGCTCGTCATCGACGAGCAGCGGATCGACCACGGGCCCGAGTGGCGAGGCTTCGATGACGACGAGCGCGAGCGGACAGGCGCTCCGCTCACGGCGGCGCGGCACGACCGGGGATTGTCGACGGAGATCGGGCGCGGGACTGACGCGAACGGGAACGCACTTTCCGGGCAAAAGCAACGGCGGCTGTCCCGGATGCGGCGTGAACAGACGCGTGGACGGTTCCAGTCGAAAGCCGAACGCAACCTCGCACATGGGTTGGGCGAGGTCCGCCGGATCGTGAGCGCGCTCGAGCTGTCCGAGACGATCCGTGACCAGGCGTGCCAGCTCTTCCGCAGTGCTCAGAACGAGGATCTCCTGCGGGGACGCTCGATCGAGGCGATGGCCGCCGCGAGCGTCTATGGCGCGTGTCGGTGTAACGGGCGGCCGCGAACGCTCGACGACGTCACCGAGTCGGCCCGCGTCGAGCAGTCGCGGATTACGAACGCGTACACGACGCTGAACACGGAGCTTGGCCTGCCAGCCCAGCCCGTGACGCCCAGTGCGTTCGTTCCGCGGTTGGCGTCGGAGCTCGATGTCTCCGATCAGATCCGACAGCGGGCCCGGCGATTGGCGGAAGCGTCCGAATCAACCGGAGCCACCACGGGGGTTCGGCCGTCCGGGTTCGCCGCAGCCTGCCTGTACAAGGCCGGGCGCGAACAGGGGCGGTGGATCACCCAGTCGGACGTCGCTGAAGTTGCGAGCGTCTCGGCGGTCACCGTGCGGACCCACCGCGACGCGCTGGACGAACTGGCTGTGTAACGTCCCCACTGTTGATTCTCGGTTGTCTGTAGAGGGTGTCATAGAACGCTTCTAACAGAGTGATTTCATCTACCTCTACAGTGAACACGCCGGTAAGTAGGTCTGCGAACGGCTAGCCCTAGCTACATTAAGCGAAAGAACCGTTAGAACTCTGGAAGTGAACCAAGGTTGTCCTCCTTTACTCTGTTGCCGTCCGTTCGAATAAATTTCTCCCCATCAATAGGTATCACCTCCACACTATCCCCCCAAGTGTATCCTCCGTCTCCATCTGGGGGCACAGTATAATAGTCGTCTCCAGACTCAATTGAATCTACCACAGACTGTCTAGATGTCTTCGAGGGCGTACTGAACTCAGTCTCCGAGTTGTCATACCCCCCTCGTTTGACATCAGTAATTCGACTGTGGTCACTATCATATGAAACCTTAGTAATCACATAGTCCGGATTGGGCATATATTCTCTTATATTCCCATTCCGTCATAAAACCCTAGTGAGGATGAAGATATCTAGTTACAATCTCTTCTCGATATGATCTGAGCCTTTCCATAACCTATCCTCCGGATAGTGGACTCGCTGTACTTATCGATCGTCGGAGAGTCGCGAAGAACGTATGCGAATCGTTCTACGACACCCTCTGTCTGTAGGCTAATTGATGTGGGAGCTATTGTTTAAACCTGAAAACGAAGCATGCTACGGCTAGACCACTCTATGACCGACCAGTACACCGACTACGAAGCTCTTCGGCCACTCGGCGAAGCCACCCACGTTCCCGACGATCAACTCGCCAGTGGTAGCGACCCCCGGCGGCAGCGATCTAGTGACGTCGACGCGAGCTATCCAGATGACCCGATAGCGGCTGTCCCCGAGTGCGAGTCCTGTGGAGCATCGATTCCCACGGGGCAGTCGAAATGTCGGTTCTGCCTGACGAATCATCTCGGTGCCGACGTCACCAGGACGGACGAGTCAATGAAGACGGCGCTTCTCGGCATCGTCCACCTTGTCGTCGAGTCGGCCACGTTCTACGGCGCCGTCGCGAAGGGCGGAGCCGCCGCGAACCTCCTCACCTCGAACAACGCGGAGCTGGCCGTCGACGAATACACCCTGGTCTACGATCTCGACGAGCCACCTGCGCGCCAACTGGCCGACCGATGGCCCTCGCTCCCCGCTGCGGTACAGCGTGACTCAGCCGAGGGTGAGCAGCTGCTCGCAGCCGCCCGCGACCGAACAGGATGGCACGGGCAGGAAGCGGTCGAGCACCAGCAGCAAGCACCGACACGGCTCTACGACCAGCGAGGGAACGGCATCCGTGACGAGGCGAGCCTCAGAGAAATCGTCGACGACGCCAACGACGAGATTTGGCTGGTCCCAGCGATCGCCCTCACCGCGACAACAGCCAAGCGTGACTCGGACAGCCGACCGTCGTCGATTCCGACGACGGCCCGTCTCGACTGTCAGGACTGTGGGAGAGCGACCGATCATCAGTTCGAGACCCACGAATCGATCCCTGACGAGACGTGGACGGGACAGCCGATCTGGGAGTGCCAGGTGTGTGGAACGGCTCGCTACGGCCCCGCCCCCGAGTAGCGCAGCAACCAGACGAGTTAACCAACACAGACCGGGCGTCTTCGAGGTTTGTTGGTTAACGGATTGCCCGCCGTCGAGACCGGCGAGAGTGGCAGCGTGGCGTCTATCTGCGCCGGCGAGCCGTGAGGCGCTTCCGATGGATCAACAGTTCAAACAGGGCTACCGGATGCATTGCGTGCTCAGCAACCTCAATCGATTGGATATCGACCAACTGGACGATGCAGATCAGGAACGAGTCGAGACAGCGAGGGACCTCCTAAAAGAGGTGAGTCTCCTCACTCGACCGGCCAACGGTAACGGGGAAGACGCCCGAGCAGACTCCTAACCGACGTCTCCGTCCCCGGTCACAGGGGGTACTCCTGAACGTGTTTTTTCGCCCCCGAAAGGGGGTGCGGGGGCTACCCCGTGAGGTCCAGACATGGCGACACTACAAGCGGCGACAACGTCGACCGGCGCGATCGTGTCGGATCCGCAGGCAGTTCGTGAGCTCTGCGAGACCTACTGCTTCGGGACGCTCAACTGGGAGGTCACCGAGGAGGGCGATCTCACCATCTGGGGACACGACGACTTCGAGGTGTACGAGACCAGGGAGAACGGTCTCCCGGACTACGAGGGCGGAATCGTGACCTACGAGTTCCTACAGGCACTAGCCGACTACCTCGAAGCTGACGAGGAACTCGATATTCAGACGGCTGGGTTCACGAAGTGCCGGTTCCCGGTCCTGGCGAAACGGTACGTCGTTCGCGACGGTGAGGTCCTTCACGCGGACCTCAGCAGCCCCGAGCCGATCACCGAGTAGCTGCTGGCCAGCCTCCGCCTGTGTCCAGGAGGGTTTATCGGGGGCCGAAGGGCTGAGCCCCCTCGCGGGGGCCGGTCGTAAAACCATGTCCGAACAATCTACCGACGACCCGTTCGAGGACTGTGAGCTAAGCCCCGAGGCGATCCTCGGGACCCAAACCTACGAAGACGTCCTGTTCACCGACGGCACAGAGACACCCGTGAACGTCCTGACCGGTGAGACGCCCAAGCATTCGCAGGCCACCGTCGACGAGGCTCGAGCCTTCGCATCGAGTATCGACAACGACACGCCGCAGATCGCCTTGCCGGCATCGGTCGAGACACAGATCGAGACCGCGAGCAAACCGTACACGGCAGCGGCGTTCTTCCACTTCAAGGCGACGGGGTCACTCCAACGCCACCGCGCCTACCACGCCGCCGAAGAGTCGGATGGGTTCGTGGTTTCGTTCGAGGCGGACTACGAAACCGGCGACCTGACGATCACCGTCGAGGAAGTGAGTGAATCGGAGCGAGACAACCGCTAGCGAGCGCTGCTTCTGGTGGCGTTTGTCAAGCGCCGGCGATGGGTGCCGGCGCACCCGAGAGTGAGGCAGGGTACAGTCAGGGGGCGTCGGCAGCCCAAGGTGAGACCCAATGCACATGGTCATTTACACGCTCGTAGAGGCATCGACAGAAGACGACGCACTCGCCACCGGAAAGACGGTGTTCGATCGACTCGTCGGCGCCGTGCCACACGCCAGCGCCGTCTTCGACTACTACGTCGCGTTCGATGAAGAAGGGACATCGGTCGCTGGCACGGCTCGGTGGGGCGACTTGCCGGTAGCTGCGCCCGTGGAATCGGACGAGGGTGAGGAGCTACTCGAACGCGGGTGGGAGGCGACCGAGGAGGAGTTCCAGCGGAATCTCGACCGCGTGAAGGAGGCGCTCGACGAACTCAGCGATGAAGAGATTATGCGCGACGAGGATCTCGCCCGGCACGCCTTCCACCAGGTCGGCGCGTACGACGGCCCCTCGGTCTTCCTGTACGATGAACACGGGAGCGGCATTCGGCATCGCGGCCAGCTAGACCGAATCCTCGACGAGAGTGACGACCTCTGGATCGTGCCCGCAGACGTCCACTTCTAACAACAACCCCCGATTCACAACAGGTAGTGCGAGAACCACCCACCCACACTCAAACTCAAGTACCCGAATACTGGGACAGAAGCACGAACGGTTCTACACCGCACCACCGACAGAGTTTTTAGGTTTCCGCGAAAATTGAAATGTATGGCAGAATCCGCTGTCTCACATTCACATCCCCTTGATACGATGCTGGCCGTCTCCGACGTGATTCGGAACGACCGGCTTGCCCAGCTCTATAGCCGTGTCCTCGAACACGACTCTCCAACTGTCGAGGAACTGGCCGAGGGCATCGAGAGCTCGACGACAACCGTCTACGAGGATGTCAAGCATCTCGTGGAGATTGGCCTTCTGGAGCGTGTCACGGAGACGCAGCCCCACCGCTATCGAGCGAGCCGCGTCGATATGACGATCCAGGCCGGCGGGGAGACCTTCCAGATCACGCCGACGCTTCTGGTCGCCCTCGCCGACCGCCAGTCGAACGAGAATATTAGCCTCTACATCGACCGCCACGGTGTCAGCGGCCTCGCAACGGCGATCGAATACGCTCGAGCGTATACGCAGTCGGAAATGAACGCCCGGATCATGGCCCGTGAACAGGATATCCCTGTTCTCGAAGCGGAAACCATCCTCCAAGAACTCCAGGAAATCATTCTGGAGACCGAGCCCGATACCGCTACGAGCCTCGATATCGAGGAGCTTGATGCTGCCGTCGATGAACGCTTGGACAAGTAGTAACCGTGTCAGCGCAACTTTTTCCATCTGTCGAGAGTCATATCATCGACGCAAATCTCTTCATCCGGTTCGAACGCCACGACACCGTCAATCTGCTTGAACGTGCTGTTACTGAGCGTGATGTCGTCCTCCTCCTGCCCACACGAGTATACGAAGAACTCACGCCCGAATCCTATCCCCACGGGACTCCTCCAATAGAGGATGCAATCGAAGCTGGCTGGGTACAGCTTCTTGAGGAGGTTGACTATTCTAATCCGGTCGTTTCAGCGACGATGGATATGGTTCGCCAGTATATTGCTGCCGCCACCGACCGTCCCGAGCACACGATCGAGCAAGCAGATGCGGAAGTTGGTGGGGCGGCAGCAACACTCCTCGAACAAGGGCAGACAGAATCGATCGCCATCTACACGAACGATTTACCGGCGTTCCGCGGGATTGAGCGGGCACTCTCACAGCACGGCTACGAGGACCCGGTTCAGCTCGTCAAAGCCTTCGACTTCGTCAAGTCTGTCGAAAATCGGTACCAGTTCTCTGGGTGATCGGTTCTCGCTATACTTCGCAATTGAACTGCGATAAATCACTCTGTAGCGGTTTTGCAAAAGCGGCCTCGGGACGCTAAGCATCAAGAAAATCCGTAGTTTGGTTTTCCATCCGTGTCGACATATGATTCCTCATCGCATCAAGATTCGCTAGAGTTGGCTCAAAGAACACGACATATCGTCGGCCCATCTATACGAACAGCAAGCAAACAGGAGTATAAAACCGAGTGTTAGAATTCGGCCTTGAATTCGTCTTCGTCAGGCAGCATCTCAAGTGCCTCCTCAGCTGAAACAGCTTCAGGAGACTCCTTACCGTCTTCGTCTCCGGCCGTGGGAGCGGACATACAAAACCGCACACAGTGTAGTCTGATAAACTTTTACCGGCAGTACAGCACTAAGCAACATCCCTGACGACGAAATTCCTGAAAAGTGCGTACACTCACCCAGACCAACGCTCAGTACAACACAGTCGTGATAGTCAGCAACTGAGAGGTGGATCTATTTTCAGCGTCACTGCGGTGACGTCTATTTTGGGCCGGGAGGGGTGGCCCGTCTCAATCGGGCCAGATCCACAGATGAGTCTGGAAGTCATCGACCGTCACAGTGAGGCATTGTTCGAGTTCCTCTGGTGCCCCGTTTGCGGGCACGAGGTCTTCACCCACATCCCATTCGAGGGCGTGTTCTGCAAGAACTGTAACACGCAGGTCGAACTCCAGGAGTCCCAAGAGACCCGCGGCTACGAGGAGGCCGTCCTCGCCTGCTTCGACACCCACTCAACGTGGAACCTCCACGTCGACGAGAAACTGCGTCGCGACCTGCCCGACGGATCGGCACGAGTGAAGATTCTCGGCGCACCGGGCGCCTACGACGTCGACTGGTGGAGTCCAGAACCTGGCGACGATTGGGAGCCAGTCGAACGAGGCGAGTTCGACGACATCAACGAACCGGCAGAGATCTCCCACCTCGCGTAGGGAGAACGCAATCACCGTGGCTGTTTGTTGCCCCCAGAGGGGTGCGGGGGTGCTCGACCGAGCATCGCCCGAACAGACCAATGAGTCGAACCAACAACACGCACTCGATCGAACAGATACGCCCACCGAGCGACCGCGATGTCATCTATGTCGGGTATCGACATCGAGGAAACGCCGTCGTGGAGAAACGCCCCGGCCAGGAACGGCTCACGCCAGACCGGAGTCTTGAGCTGGTGAATCACAGTCCCTCGGGCTTCGAATGGGGATACGGCGGCAGTGGGCCGGCGCAACTCGCGCTCGCTCTCCTCCTCGACTACACGGGAGACGAGGCGTTCGCCCTTGACCACTACCAGGAGTTCAAAACCGAGGTCGTGAGCCAGCTGGACTGTACTGGGTCCGACGAGTACTGGCGACTCACCGCCAGCGAGATCGACGCAGCTCTGGACATAACACCCGACGAGCCGGTCGCACCGACCATCTAAGCACCAATCATCGAGAGCAATCCATGTCAGAACACACCCAGCCATCTCGTGCGGATGTCGAATCGGCCAAATCCAGTGAGCAGCCGAAACAAACGGAGTACGTCGAGCGCAGTGATGTCGGCGTCTCACTTACTGTGAAGCTCACTCGTGGCACCGGCACCCGTGACCAGGACAAGATCGTCGCGAAGGCGAAAGGTAAGACCCTCGAAGACGCCCGCGAGGACATGGAAATCCTCCGAGGGTACATCCACGATCTCGCCGAGGACGCCCGTCAGATCCAACCCAAGGAAGCAGACGAGTAGCGGGCGCGCTGTTTTTCGTCGCCTCAGCAGTGACGGAGGCGATCATCAGTGAGCAACCCTGACGTCCAATCGACAGACGCAAGCGAGCTTTCGCCAGAACAACGCCTCAAACCCGCGAATACGCGACTCATCAACGCCGGCATCGTGACGATTCACGATATGGAGATGCTGCGAGCGTGCGTCGCCTACGAGAACGCGAACCAGCAGCGCGTCCCGATCCTCCGCCGACTCGAAGAGCGGGCCAGCGAAATCCGCTCACAAGACGACTGACGCGACAGCAGGGGGCTGTTTGTCGGAGCCTCAGTGGGTGGAGGCTCAATCCAGATGAGCGATCGACCCGAAATCGATATTCAGCGACAGACCGCGTTCGGAGACGATGGCCAACTCGAAGTGACCGAAACAAGCGTCGAAACCTCACTCGAGGACTTCGGTGCCGACGTGGATCATCGCGACCGTGATTCACGGCTCGATCGACCGGAAGCGAGTGAGTTCGGCGTCGACGACCGGCCAGAAGTCGAACGATCGTCTGAGAGCGATCAGGCCAGTCTCTTCGCTGATACGGCCGAGGACCAGCAAACGCTCGCCGGCGACGATGCGGCCGCTCGCTGTCTCTTCGAAGAGTAACTATGACACGACTCACCAATTGGACGCGAAAGAGCCGCACACCGGCCCTGGCGTACCGACATATAGAGACCGACGCGCGAGCAGTCCTGCATCGAGCACCAGATTCGTACGTGCACAAGTGGCGGGCCGCCATTCTCGTCGAGGGCTATCCGGTGTGGTCGCGCGGCTTCGCGACGAAGGAAGCTAAATCGCTTCGCGACGAACTCCGAAAGCGTCCCGAGCCTGCACTTCCTTGTCCAGAGTGTCCGAACGACGAGGTCGTCGTCGGACAGAAGAGTGCTGACGGTGCGAAGGTACAACGATGGTTCGAGTGCCGGGAATGCGGCTACGAAAGCCGCTCAGCAATTATCTACGGTCCTGAGCGCTGAACGGACAATCGGAGCCTGCGCGTGCTCGCTAGTGTGGATTCCGCGGGTATACTCCGGCGATGAGCAGCTATTCAGCCACCACTGGCGAAGCACGAGGTAGTTTTTGAGCGCCCGAGAAGGGCGCGGGCGCAGGTAACTGTGCCCGTGAGGGAATTCAGAATGAACGATGCAAATCAGACGGCAGCGTACAGGCTGACGATCACCGTCGACGGCGCCGATCTTCCCATCGACGAAGACGGACGCCATGCGCTCCTCGAAGATCTTCGCACAGCGATCCGAAACCGGCTTGGGGAGCGCCACGGCGTTGAGACCGACCAAGACGACATCACGGTTGCTACGGGCTACCGCTACGCGCAGGTGCCGGCAGACTGTCCACTCTGCAGTGAACGACTCGACCTCCTGAGCGTCCATCTCGACGAGGAGAACGGCGCGTACGCACACGCTAGTTGTTCCAGCGAGGACTGTGACTGGAGCGGTGACGCCGTCTACCGAATCGTCGACCTCGAGGGCAGCGAGACCGATGCCATCGAGAGTAGCGTTCTGACCGGCGATATCGCGCCGACCTATTCCTCGTACTGAGGTGAAATCAATGACCGACACACCGACATTCACGCGTATTGAGCCGAGTTGTCCCCGCGACGACTGTGACTCCCAGCTGGGTATTGGCAACCCCGTGTACGCTGGCGAGCAGACCGACATCGCCTATGCCGACGTGTGGTGTCTCGATGACGAGTGTTCGTTCACTGCCTGCGGGCAGTTCGCGCTCGTCGATCTACTCACTGGCGACGGAGATACCCAGACGAGTCTCGTCCACGCAGGACAGATCGAGCCACGAGTGGCACGATACCACCGCTGAGGTAGCGGTGAACGCGGTCGCGACGTTCTGAGCGACACGATTGTACTGTTCTGATTTGATTAACCAACAATAGAAGCAGCTACACTGCTATTGTTGGTTAATTGTGCCGCTGTCAGGGGTTTGTCGCGCCCCGAGAGCGGGCGCGGGGCGAGAGATTCCGCGTGCTCCGGGGTGATTCGACATGTCGTTCACAGCGAGTACGACCTCCAGCAGCATCGCTACCGAAATTATCGCCGCTCGGCAGGCTGACCATATAGCGTTCCTCCATCGCGTTCCCTTCGCGCTAGAGGCGTTCCGACTCGGCTTTCTCACGGGCTTTCGCGAGGACTGTAGCTACCAACAACAGCAGTATACGGAGTTCGATCTTCCGGTCGGGATGCTCGACAACGACTTTCGCAATCCTGACCTCGAGCGGTACGTCGCACGCTTTTTCGAGTGCGAACCACGGGTCGGCGTGATCGGCGACGCCTACGACGTCGACGAAGTCGAAGATTACGTTGCTGCTGCCCGCGAGATTCAGGGCAGTTACCCAGAGGCGGACCTCATCATCGTCCCGAAGTGCCGCGCGGTGATCGACTCGATTCCCGACGACATCGTGCTCGGCTACTCGCGGGGGTACGCCGACCGGTTGGCTCACGAGTTCTCGGAGCCGACCGATTGGCGTGGCCGTCGCGTTCACATCCTCGGCGGAAGCCCACCGAAACAGCTGAACGTCATCGAGCAGCTGACCCGGCCGACGCTCACAGGTGAGCCACCGGCCGACATCGTCGGTCTCGACTGGAACGGGCTGCATCGCGGCGCGCAGTTCGGGGAGTTCTGGACAGCTGAGGGGTGGGACGACAGCGGTCGCGACGCCGACCACGTCACTATTCGGAAGACGGTCCGCCACAGTCTCGCCCGGGTCAAGGAATTCTGGCAGTCCCACGGCGTCTGGCCCGAGTCGACACCGCAGGACGACTCCTTGGAGGTCGAGTATGAGGGCCCATCACCGAGCGGTATCGATGGTGCCGCTTGTACCGAATGCGGAGCGAACGTCTGGACGACTCGCCGCGGTCCCTTCGTCGCCGAATACGACACGGGCGCCGTCTGTGGCTACTGCAGTTACGACTGCTACTTCACCCATCGCCATCGAAACAACCTCGAGGAAATCGGCGGCGAGCAGAGCGTCTACATCCCGCCGACGTAACGCAGCGTGCTGTTTTTCGTGCCCCCGGAAAGGGCGGGGGCTCGATCCAGAGAGTCCTCCAAGAAGGTGATTTTCCGTGAGTCAACAACAGCATCCGAACGACGTCTCGATCGACGACATCCCAGTCGACGTAGCGAATACCCAATCAGAAGAAGTCGATCCCGCTGAGGTACCCGAAGAGATCGAATCGATCACCCGGGGGCTCGCCGGTGAGCATCCACCGACAAATCCACTCGTCGTGCTGAAGGCAGCCCGCTGGTGGTACATCCATGGAAAGGGCGGGTCGGATCCCGCCTTCCGGTGGGCCATCGAGTGGGCGCGGCACCTCGCGACCGACACGCCCAGCGACGTTGAACGCTTCGACGACTTCCTCGAGTACCTCGTCACGGTCGGCTTCGCTGACGAGACCCACGACCTCCGGTAACCGCGAGAGCGGTTTTTTATGCGCCCCTGAGGGGTGCGGCGCGTCCTGCACTGCCGCAGTCGCGGTGAACTCGATTTGGTGACTACGATGGCTACAACCAGTGACTCGTCGGTGTCCTTCGAGGAGACCGACACCCGATCGGACGAGATGAACAGTACGATCGAACAGTGGATCGACGACCTCGTCGCCGGCGTCGACGACGCGCAGGCCAGTGAGGAGTTCCAGGAGTGGCTCGACGTCCAGTCCCGGTTCCACGACTACTCACATCGAAACACACTCCTCATCAAACTCCAGTGTCCCGAGGCGACGAAGGTCGCGGGCTACAACACTTGGCGAAATGAATTCGACCGGCACGTCCAAGAGGGCGAACAGGCGATCTGGATCTGGGCACCGATCATCGCCAAGCAGTGTCCGGAGTGCGAGAACTCGCCGAGCTACCACGAGCAGAGCGACTGTGACTACGACGAGACACCGTCGGAGGAGTGGTCCAAAGGCCTGGTCGGCTTCAAGCCCACAGCTGTCTTCGACGTCTCCCAGACCGAAGGCGAGCCGCTTCCCGAGCTCGAAACCGAGGCCACTGGGGACGGCGACGGGGTGGTGCCCGCACTCACAGATGCCGCTGATGACCTCGGCGTGACTGTGGAGATCGTCGACGCTGTCGAATGGGAGCATGGCGACGCGAAGGGTATCTGTAGACATCGGAATACAGACAACGACCGGCCTGTCGTCGAGGCGAAAGCCCGTGAGAATCAGGCCGACCTTGCGGTGACACTCGTTCATGAGTACGCTCACGCGCTGCTTCATGACGATGTCGACGACGCGACTGAGCGCGCGAAACGGGAGGTAGAAGCCGAAGCTGTGGGATACATTGTCGGGCGGTATTTCGGCCTTGATACGAGCGGATCAGCGTTCTACCTTGCCGCGTGGCAGGACGACGACTCGGAAGTCCTCCAGGAGCGTCTCGGTCGAATCAGTTCGTCCGCACAGGAGATCATTGGAGTAGTTGCTGAGGACTGATCTAACATTTCTGATTTAACCAACAGTCGGAGACAATCACTGCTCTTCGTTGGTTAAGTCTATCTGCGCCCGCCGAGGGGCGGAGGCGCAATCCTGTCTCCACGAATTATGAGTGACCCGTATCTGTCCGCTATCCTCGACGAGGCGGAACGAGTTGCAGAACAGCACGACCAAATCGCTCGCTCGACGGATCATCCAACACACGAGTACCTGCGGTACGCCGTTCTCCGGCTGCTCGAAGGCGAGGCTGACGAGACCACTGCGAACATCCCCGAGATCGACGGCGTGACTGTTGGGTATGGAGAGGACGAAGCGATGTTCGACAGCTGGGGTGACGACGTCGAGTGGTGGGAGACGGTGCCGACCCGAGAGGAGTGTACCCGTTTCCGGATCTTCTACCCTGACGAGTACAAAATCGTCCCCCGGGTGATCGTCGACGTGATGGCTGTCCTCGGCGCGTGGCGCGTGTGGGCTGGGAACGCCGCAGCCTGTGGCTCCTACGACCATCGCGAGCGCCGCGAAGTTCACTACCTCTGGCCAGAAGGCCATCCGGTCGAGGAACGACTCCACGAACGGCTCGCTGGCCCTGCCGCCGCCGTCGCGCCGGACGGTGGCCGAACGGGCGACATTCGTGATCGAATGGTTGTCACGGAGGACTCGAGCCAACTTGCGGACCTCGAACCGCGAACCCGACGCGCCGTCGACGAAGCAATGGCAGTTTCGCTGCTGGAAAAGGGCGGTCGCTACGAGGTGCAGTCAGCCTCGGGGAGCTGGTACGAAGTCGACGTGATCAGCGAATCCTGTACCTGTCCGGACTGGCAGCAACGGGCGCCCGAGGGCGGCTGTAAACACATCCGCCGGGTGGACCACGAAATCAAGCAGGGACGAGTTCCCCGCCCGGATGGGCGACTCCCGACCGGGTTGAATCAGACATAATTAACCAACAGAACTATGAATTAATGGCTTTTGTTGGTTAATACGAGGCGACAGCCGATGCCCTACGAGCCACCGACCCCGCCGGCAGGACTTCCAGCCGAATTAGTCGATACCCTCAACAAGGCCTCGCCGGAACAGCTTCAGGACGTAGCCCGCTATGCCGACGAACTCGCCGAGTACCGGGAGCGTGAGGCTAGGCTTGCCGAGGAGAATGACGAGGCCGAAATCAAAGAGCGCCCCGACGATCTCCCTGATGACGTCCCCTCGAAGGCGACGATCACAATCAAGGAGATCAACGACAACCGCTACTACTACTGGCAATGGCGGGAAGGAGATACGGTGACCTCGAAATACAAAGGACCGGTCAACCCTGACGAGTGATTTGGACGAGAGAGCCTGTATTCATCCCAATTCATTTGCGGGAGCGATTGTTCAGATTGGTCGCGAATCACCAGTGGTGAGACGGTACCACTCAATTCTATGATATTTTGTCAGACACTCCACTATTTCCAGTAAAAACGGCGCACGATAGCACGTCACTGAATACTGGCAACAGGAGTATTCGTACAATTAGTCACACAGAAGTCAGAAAGATGTTACTGGCAACACCGGAGAGGGTACTGGAGAAACTGGCACTGACGGTCGAGGGGTTACTGGCAAAAGTGGAGAGGGTATTGGCAGTACTGGTGTGGTCGGTCCTGAATTCACTCCAAAACCCGATGCCGCTTCGCAGTTTCACGAATCTCATCGAGTTCCCCCAGCTCACTCTCGAGTGCATCAAGGGCTGACGACAGAGAGACATCAAGCTCATATTCGTTGTAGTTGCCACGTCCACTCGAAGAGTCGACTAACCGCAGGATTCCGTGGAGGCTCAAATCTGACAAGTGGTCGTGTACCCGCCTGCGTTTCAGCGGTTCACTGCCGTGATCACGAAGAACCTCTTGATACCGTTTATAGATCAGTTTCGTCCGTTCAGGTGTTTCACCCTCTGCTGCCAGCTGGCAGACTGTTAGTAGCACATACTGTCCCTGTCGGGTCAGCGAATGCATTCCCTCGACAACCTGTTGGCGCTGAATTTGATGTTCGCCCTCCCGAACGTGCTCCTCGGTGATCTTCGCCTCCCCGTCGGCCATTGCCTCGTTTTCGGCGATATCGGCTGCTTTCCGGAGTAACCGTAGCGCCTGCCGAGCCGATCCCGAGTCCTGTGCAGAGAACGCTGCGCACAACGGGATTACATCTGTCTCAAGGACATCCTCATAGAACGCGATATCGGCGCGCTGCCGGAGAATATTCTGTAATTCCGTCGCGTCGTAGGGAGGGAATAGAATTTCCTCCTCGCAGAGCGTGTCCTTGACTTTCGGAGAGAGGTTTTCGCGGAATTTGAAATCATTCGAGATGCCGACTACACCTAATTTCACATCGAGATCCAGCTGTGAGCGTGCTCGCGGAAGCTCGTACAGGATATCGTCATCCGAGCCGATATTATCGATCTCGTCCAAGACCACGAGGATAGTCCCACCGATCGACTCAAGGTCGTCGTAGAGTTCGTTGAAAATGCGTTTTTGTTGATACCCGGTTTCGCTCATGGGTTCACGTGTAGACGAGACAGTAGTGAGAGGGTGAGAAGGAGAGCGAATCTCGTTCACGAGATTGACCGCTACCTGATAGGAAGTAGTGCAGCCAGTACAGTTGAGTTCGATAACATTGAGATCAACGTCATCGTACTCTTCAGCGGATTCCTGCAGCTCCTCAAGAAGATCGTGCGTAGCAGCTGTCTTCCCGACGCCGGTAACGCCATAGAGAAAGACGTTGTTCGGTTGCCAGCCCTGAATGACAGGACGGAGAGCGGCCGCATATTCGTCGAGTTCTTCGTCCCGCTCTTCGAGTGCCTCTGGCTGGTAATCATCCCGGAGGACATCTTTGTCTTGGATGATGAACGATTCTCGATTGAATCGGCCCATAGGCGGACTCAAGACGAAGAACCATCATAAAACCATGGGTTCCAGTATCACCAATACCCCACCACTTGAACTAATTATGCCAGTATTGCATCTACTTATAAAACACACACACACCACTATTGCCAGTAAACCTTCGCAACAACTGGAGGGGTCAACGACCCCTCTCTAGTTATCGATACTTTTATTACAATATGCGGAAAACCAGAGCCGCACTAGCGGAAACTCAAATAGCTGTAGTGAGTGAAGTGATAGTAACTATACAAGATATGTGACCAGTTCTGTCCTTCCTTTCATCCTCTCTTCGTTATTGGCAATGGTGGAGTGAGAGAGGTATTTAAAAGATAGCAATATTGGCAATACTGGAAACGTCGGTCGTCTTCTCCGTGCTACCATCGTTGCCTCTCCAACATTCCAGTTGAAATCCACCTCTCTCGACACCATCAATCGAGGCCCGTGGGAGTTACACGTCTTTCTACACGTTCCGCTCGTCCCAATTCCCAATGACGACCGTTTCTGAATCTACTCCCCGTGATCCCCGTCGTTCATCGTTGTTCGAATTTCGACCGATACAGACCATCGATTAACCAACAAAACGCATGGATTGACGGTCCGTTGGTTAACCATTCATGGCCTATACTCGATTCGCGGTCGGCACTCAGTACTAGTATCCCGTGATTTCGGCGTTTCGAGAGTCCGAGCTTGTTCCCTTGATTGCCGCCCGATCCCACCCAATCGGAGTCAGAACATTCTCCCCGCTATCAAGTTTATCGTCGTTACTGCATCGGCGACGCAGCTGCCGAGTCGACGAGCGAGTATTCCCGATCCCGGCTCGTGCCCTCCGCCTCAAGGAGGTTGTACTGAGACATCTTCGAGAGGTACGTCCGGATGGTTCGTTTTGTCCGTGGGTCGTCGACCTCCTCGGTATAGTACTCGTGGATCTCGCTTGGTCCGAGTGGGCCGTGTTCGCGAACGATCTCGTAGACGACCCACTGATGCGGGGTGAGTGAATCGAGGCTCTTCTGTTTAATTTGGGCGCGAGCATCCTCGGCAGCGTCCAGGAGGGTGTCGTCGGTGATCCGTTCGTGGTTCTCGCGAGCTGCCTTGCCGGCGGCCGTTCGGAGGATGCCGATGGCGAGGCGGGCGTCGCCGGCTGCCGCGTCGGCGATGCGATAGAGCTGGTCGTCGGTGATGATGTCCTCGTCGAGGCCCCATTTCGCGCGGGCACTTAGGATGTCGAAGAGTTGCTCGTCGTGGTACTTGTCCATCCGGACGTGTTCGCTGGAGCGCAGGCGGCTCACGAGGCGGTCGTCGACGCGGCTGAACAGCTCCTCTTCCTTGTTCGCGATACAGATAATGGCGAACTGTGGGAGGCTGTGGAGGTCGTAAATGACGCTTGGGTCTTCGAGTTGGTCGACTTCGTCGAGGATGACGACGGTTCGAGGCCCGTCGTGCTGCTGGAGACGGTCGACGAGTTCGTCGTGGGGTGTCGACTGGCGGTGGATGTCGATGGTCGCACCGAGACCGTCGAGGATTTGATAGAGGGTTCGGAATCGAGTATAGTTGCGCCAGCAGTTGACGTAGGTGGTCTCGACGTCGAGGACCTCTTCCCGGAGCCGTTCGGTGACAAATTGTGAGATGCACGTTTTCCCGGTCCCGCTGGGTCCGGTAACGATAGCCGTGTCGGCGGGCTCCCCGTTCGTGATTGGTTCGAGGACGCTGGAAAGGTGATTGACTTCGGCGTCGCGATGCTCGACTTCGCGAGGAACGAACCCGGCCCGGAGGACGCGAGCATCGCGGATCATCTTTGCTTGATTGACTGGTTTTCCATCAAATTATAAAAGCGTAACCGGGTTGTTTCCGGAAACTGATTCTCACGTTTCCGTGATTGGCTTCCTCACGTTGTGTATGTCCCTTTTACCCTATAACAGAGATCTGTTTTCCGGATATTTCCGGAAATTCAAGGTTTCCAGAATCTGCGACATCTGAGCCTCGATCAGAAAGTTGGCTACTTGACGGGTTCGCGTTTCGGGAAACGTCCTCGGAAACTCTGTATTATGGTGGTAGATCCAGCCACGGGAGCCCCTCGACACCGTATTGTTGAAACTCGGAAACGACCCGGATTCGCACTTTAGGACGACGCACGTAGTGCGATATTGCCATGCCACTATGATCGAGTTCGAGGAGCAGATCTCATCGATACTTGCTGCCGATACTAGCGACCTCTATGAGCGTGATCCGGAGACGTTTTTTGCAGCCCATATTGGCTTCTGCCCCCGTCAGCTGTACGTGAACAAGCTCGGACTCTCGAAATCCGAAACGTACTGGGGCAAGTATCGCGCGTCGCGCCTAATCCAAAACTACTTTGAGCAGCAACTCAGCGATCGTAATCCAACACTGGAGACCGAAGTAAGCTTGAACATAGACGAGGGTCCTGTCCGATTTCTCGGTCGGTGTACGCTGTATGATCCCACCGACGAAATTGTGTACGCGCTGAAGGTACGGAATGGCTGGTACAAATTCTCCCCACCTATTGACCGCCATCTCGACCAACTCCACATCTACATGCAAGGATTGGGAGTTGAGCGTGGAAAACTCGTGTACGTTTCGAAAAACGATCTTAGTGACATTCGGGAGTGGCCACGTTCAGACGCTGACTCGTCAGTCATCCAGTTCGACGAATCACGATATGAAGGTTTAGTCACGAAGGCAAAGCGGATTCGCAACCAGATCTGGACGCATGGCATCGCGACGACCGAGGCCGAAATCCCACTCGAGAAGTGCGGCTGCTACTTTTGCCAAGAGGAATCGCTGGCCCTTCCAGATACATTGAGTCCGGTGTCGGATGGGTCTGCTGAGTTAGTTCCCGATCCATCTGGAGATGAGGGATGCGTGGCAGAGAGAGCTGTAGAGACTCGTGTAACTGACGAAACTGCACAATCATCCTCTGTAGAAGCGGACACCAGGGATCTGCTTGACGTGCCTACATCGGACGACGCACGTAGTTTGGACGTGGATCGCCACCATATCCCGGAGGGACTGCGTGACTTGGATATCTGGGTTGTCTGGGATGGTCGGTCGAAAGTCGCTCTCGCGCCATGGCAGGAGGATACAATGTATCCGTGTGAATGGGCTGCCTCAAAGGACGTGAATCCACGCCGGAGCTTCGAGAAAGCGAAGATGGTTGCAGACCTCCCACTTCGAGAGGTACATCGTGCGTGGCCATTCCCGGACGGTGAGGATCTTCCTGAGGCCGTACACCCGGCGGTTCTCCTTCCGCACGATCCGCCTGATCCGCCGCTTTCATTTGTGGATTTCGATGATGTTCGGGATCCAGAGACAGGAATGGTATCAGGAGAAGTGGCAGCTCTTGTTGATTCGCTTGACGGATACACGGAGGTGAGTCAGAGTGGGACAGGGCTCCACGTGTATGTACGCGGTCGTCTTCCGGAGAGGGTCGGGGCCTTTGCGACGGCGCTTTCCCAGCGCGGCGCCCTCGAGATCTACGATCACTCGCGATTCACTGGTGGGACATGGCGCCACGTCGCCGGGACTCCGCTCAATAGAGTTCCTGAGGCGACGGATGTCCTTGCTGCAATCGTTTCCCAGTACTAGACGTCGTTGAGAGGCTAGATGAATGTTCACCCGACCTACTCCGGCATACCGGTCGTTACGCCGTGGAATTTGCCGAGTATCGGGAATGCGAAGCACGCCTTGGTAAACTACCCCACGCTACTTCGCTCGGTCTGACGACCTCGCTTCGTTGAGGGTGGGGCTTTCGCGTGGACTCCTGCTCTGGCCGGACTCTCCGGCAGGAGGTTCATATTCTCCGTTCGCGTTCAGCGTCCCGCGATTCAAGCGCACGCCTACGGGTGCGCCTCCGCCGTCCCCAGTTTGGTTCCGGCGGAGATACCGCAAACCGATGTTCTTCGCCGCGTTGTAGTCGGCGTGGTTCTCGTAGCCACACTTCAAACACTCGAAGTCCTCGCCGTGACGGTTGTCGGGGTGGGTGAATCCACAGTGTGAGCAACGCCGACTCGTGTTTTCCGGGTCAACCTGTTCCACGTCGATACCGTATTCTTCAGCCTTGTATTCGACGTACTCGTACAGCCGCTCGAAGGCCCACTTGTGCTCCCACGACGCGCCGGGGAGTCGATCGCGGATGCCGGTCAACTCCTCGAACGCGATGACCGTACAGCCGTTCTCGGCGGCTTCTGCGATGATACCGTTCGCAATCCGGTGGAGCATCATCTTGAACCGACCAGTCTCTTTGCGCCCGACCGCCTGTATGTTCTCGTGAGCGTGGCGAGTTCCACACTGCTGGAGGTCGCTACGTCGCTTTTCGTACTCTCGTCGCCAGTGGTCGAACTCGTGACCGCTCCAGAACACGCCCGTCGAAGTGACTGCGAGTTGGTTCACGCCGAGGTCAACGCCGAGGACCGTTGGGTGCCCGGTCGTCGCCTGTTCCGGCGTGTCAGACTCCATCTCCGCCTTTGTGCGAAGGTGAAGGAACCACTCGTCGTTCTTGTGGTGGAGTTCCGCACCCGTCACTTCGTAGTCGTCGTTGTCAAGATACCGGCTGTGGGGTGTGTCCCGCTCTGGATCGGGCAGGACGTACTCGATTTCGATGCGTCCGTCCACGGTCGCCAGCGACACGTACTCCTCGTGAAAGGTCGCACATCGCTTGTCGTAGACGGCGGTCGGTTGCGAGAAGTGCGGTTTTCCCGCGTACTCGCTCTGTTTCCAGCGGGCGACAACGCCCTGTACGGCGTCGGCGGCCTTGTTGCGGGCGTTCTGGACGAGATTCGCGTGCAATCGCGTCTGATCGCGTACCTCGTCGTATGTTTCCTCTTGTAACTGGGCCTTGCTGGTCGTCTTGTAATCGCCTTGCCAAGCGTGGTCTACGACGTAGTTAGCGGCCCACAGAAACTCGTCTACTGTTTCGCGGAGAAGTGCGGCGTCATCCCTATCCACGTCGAGTTTTATGGAAACAGTACGCCGCACCTCCATATGTCAGATGTACTCCCGGTGGTTTATGAACGTTGGGGAGAAGGAGCGGCAACAGTTCGTGGAACGTGGCGGGGTTGTCGGCTTCCTCTCCGGCCTACTCGCTTCGTCCTTCCGACTCAGCGTCGGAAGTCCTCGCTCCTTGAGGCCGGAGGCTCCGCCTCGAATATGCTGAACACGAGGACGAGGGGGACCAGGTCGAGGAGCAACCTGAGGACGTCCCAGACGATGTCCCCTCGAAGGCCACGATCACAGTGAAGGAGATTCGATCAAATTGGGGTATAAACGATCCGTGCAATCAAGCGAGTAGGAATTTCGATATTGAAGTGGGGGTAGATGTCGGGATATAAGTTACTCGTCAATTCCGAGTTCAGCTCGGAGGTCCTCTTCATTCTCAAGCACTGTTCGAATGACCGCCGGATAGAAATCCCAGTGCTTCTCTAAATCATCGCTTTTCGATCGGGAGTACTCAAGATCCATGAGTTTGAAGAGATCGTTGAGATCCCGCTTCAGCTCAGGCGGAATGTAGATATTCACATTGTCGTATTCGTCGACGAGACGACCACGAGACGATTCCTCGCTACTCGTGGTAGCGTTGTCAGCAGTTGGCTTGGATTCCCCTTCAACATCTGACGGTACATCTTCGCCAGTCTGCTCTGGTTCCGCTGACCCGTCTCTCTCTTCTATTTCTGGCGTACGGTCTCCTTCTACTGTTGGGGATATTTCTGACGTTTCTAATGCTTCCTCTGCTTCTGATCTCTCATCTCCTTCTTCAGTAGTGGATTGCTCGGCGACGCTTTCACTCTCGTCTTCCTCGTCCTTGTCGTCCGTCTCACCACTCACGCCGAACGCAGCTGCACGCTCTTTCGTTCGCTCCATTTCGTCTTCGAGGTCACTCATGCTTCGATCTCCCGTGATCGGATTTCATCGGTGGTTTTCTGACGCATCTCCTCGACGTCGCCGTTGAAATCAGGCGGTGACGTTTGATCTAACACACGCTTGACCACTGTATCGAATTGAGGGAACTGGTCGTTTTGGAGTGACTCCTCGTGGACATAGATTGAGCCAGCTTCCCATTTTGCTCGATCAAACGCGGCGCGATCGTCGATTTTCACTCCGTTCTCACCAAAGGTTTCGTCGAACCAGTCTAGTACCTCGCGCATTTGCTTCGTTTCCTTTGTTGAGGTGTACGTCATCGTGAAGGCGAGATACTCGATGTCGAGATCGTGCATCATCCCAAGGGTGTCGTACATATCGAACAGGAGGTTCGTTGAGTGAACCATCTCCGATCGTGGCACCATCGGGACAACCACATTTTCACCAGCGGTGACGGCATTCTTTGCAAAGGCGGAGAAATCGGGTGGACAGTCACAGACGATATAGTGATAGTCTGTTTCCAGTCGTGTGAGTATCTTCCCGAGTCGTTTCTCTCCGGCGTCAGCAGAATCCAACGGGGTCTTGTTTCCTGTGTATGTCGAGTTTGCGGGGATTAAATCGAACTCGTCGTGCTCGATTACGAGGTCGGTGATCTGGTCCCATTTGTTCACGTCGAGCAGTACTTCGTCGAGTGAGAGTTCGTCGTGATCGTCGAACAATTCTCGATGTCCGAGATTTGCAGTAAGCGTCCCCTGGGGGTCCATGTCGATCAGGAGAACTTCAAACCCTCTTGCGGCGAGTCCTCCTGCGAGGTTCATCGCTGTAAACGTCTTTCCGGTCCCTCCTTTCTGAAACGAGACTGCGATAACCTCTGGGTTTGTGTCTGCCATTGCTAACGCCTCAGACAGTACTGGTGTTTCTAACGTTAAAAATCTACGTCAGACATAGGGCGGAGTTTCTAACGTTAGAAATAGAGTCTTCACCACGCTGCTGCTCATTTCAAGCGATTTCTGTATTATCGAAGAAGTCAATTGTAGACGTTTCTGATGGCACTGATGATAGAGACGTTTCTAATGTTGGAAACGGGTAACGCCCGCCTCATTGCCGTTATCGCTTATATCTCTAACGTTAGAAATGCTTCCTATGATAGGTGTATTTTCAACGGTAACTACATTGCTTGCGTTTCTAATATCAGAAATAACGTCTGTGTTGCTAATCTGATGACGAGGGTGACCTTGCTATTAACCAACATTAGCCGTCGAGCGCAGTGGGTTTGTTGGTTAATTTGGTACACTCTTTGTCGTGATGTCTCACTTGATACCGTTACTAGAGACTCGCAGTATCGCTATATCGAAGATTACCGCAAGAGAACAGATACCCGAAATCCTGTAGAAGACTGGTGAGGCGGTTACGTGTACTGTTCGGCGAGATCGCCTTCTTCGACGATTAATTCGATCATGGGTTCGATGAGCTTCTGGCCGAGGATCGAGAGTGAATAGATAGACCGTTCCTGGCCGTCGACGCGCTGTTTCGACTGCGTGATGAGACCTGCGGTCTGAAGCGTATCAAGGTGGTAATTGAGCGCGTTTCCAACCTTGTCCGTCGCGTCGTTCAGCTCATTGTACGTCGTGTCGCCGTCTTCGTAGAGCAGATAGCAAATCATGAACCGGGTCGAATTGGCGATCGCGTCGAGCTGGTCGAGGTGGTCCTCGAACGTGGCGATACGCGGGCCCGCAAAGAACTCGTCCCGAAGCCGAGCCTCGCCGGCGGACAATGCCGCCCCCTCATTGGCATCCTCATTGTCTCAGTCTTGTCGGCGTTCGTCTGTGACCATGGTAAGTTGGTACTACGTAATTTCTGAGATCAGTTCAAATCCGTCTTTGAACGTAATTTGGCCATCAAATCCGTGGGCTTCGATTGCAGTCACGACGCCGTTCCCTGCATCGTCGTCCGTCGTGAGGACACAGATAGCGGAGGTATTCTCGCTGTCCAAGAGGTGAGCTGCGACACCACCGAGTGCGGTATCCGCTTTCTCGATGTTGTCCTCGGAACGGTTCGACTCACGTGCAATGAAGCTACGCACATCGTCCATAACGCTTGACACCGTCGGATTCGTATAGTCTAGTTCATCAGCGACGGTTACCCATTCATTGCTAATCGCGCTGTTAACTGGTGTCTGGCCGGGCGTACTGCGATCTGGCGCACCGCCAAGTTCCTCGTACACTCGCCGTGGAATCACGAACGTAATCTCGTTCCGCTGGGCGAACTGTTCTAGTGCTGTGTACTTGTTCCGCTGCTGGCGGCCACACGCAATGAAAACGCCTGAATCAGCAACCCATACAGCGTTCTCGGGTATCGACTCGTTTGTCCCGTCCATGTGTGAGAGGACTTCTACGCTTCCTCGTCGACCGGCTTGTCATGCGCATTTCGAATCTGGTCGAAATAGGGATCGTACTCCCGCATTTCGAGAATCACTTCGCGGAGTGCTTGGAGTACCGCAATCCCGAACGCGGGTTGGAGGCCGAGTTCGCGCGCTGCGAGGCGTTCAGTCATGCCTCCCTCGACATACGGAATCGCGTACGTAAGTGCTGCAGCGAGTTTCCCGATGCCGTATTTCTCGATTAGTAGGTCAAGATCCTGATCCTGGGGCGACCGGCCGATTGCCTCGATGAGAGTGGGGGTAATCGTGTACGTGTTGCCATCAAGATTTGCAGTGAGCGTGATTGGGATGGCTGTGTAGGTATGCGTTTTCTGCTCTTCATCCCGCGTGAGCACTCCGAGGTCGACGAGCGATCCCGTATCTGCGTACGCGGTCGTGCGGGGCATATCGATGTCGGCAACGATTTCATCAATTGTTACTTCACCCTCTCGGAGAATATACGTATAGAGGCGGGCGAGCCGTGGCTCTTCGAGCAGCTGTGCCACTGACATGAAGCCATTGATGGCGCGTTCAGGGTCCCCCGTCGCTTTCGACATACAATACATGATTCGTGTATTGGGTAATAACGCTTGGGTTGTAATCGGAGCCAGGGTGTAAAGGTGCTACTCGTCGCTTGGTTCGAACGCGGCAGCTAGCTGTTCGCGCATGTACTCCCGACGGAGCTTCCGGGCCCGGGTATCCGAGAGGTAATTTTGCAATACGACATCGGCGCTCGCGCTGCCTTGTTCGGCCACAATTTTATCGAGGCTGACAAGGACAACATCGTTGGTCACCAATTCGAGTTTCACCGAAATGGTCATCCGACCGGGACGCAAACGTTCAGACACAATGTCCCGGCCCGACGCCGCCTCGCTCACGCCAGACGAGAGCACGGCCGGTCTCGATCCGATCGCAGCGTTAAGTGTCCTCGACGACCCGACCCGCGCGAATATCATCGGGACGATCGTCGGCCATCCGAAAGGCGCACCCTCGAAGAAGGAACTCGAGTACTACAACCTGAGCGTCGCCGCGTCGACGCTCACCGACCACCTCATCCGGCTGGAGGAAGTGGAACTGATCGAGGCCATCGAGCGAAATCGTGAAGGGCTTGAACGGGGCCAACCATACCGGTTCTTTCAGCTCACCGACGCCGCCCGCGAGCTGTTCGACCGAAACAACCTCTTCGAGCCCGACGCATATCGAGAGCTGTTCGCCGAAGTCGAGAAAACAGACGAGATCAAAGCGGCCGAAGATGTCAACCGACCAGATGAACGAAACCAAAATTAACCTAGTGGTCGCAGCTGCACCGCGAGTGAGCATCGGCAAACTCGACGAGATACTGGTGAATTTCTTCTGCCAAGTTATGCAGCACCATCGCGAAATCTCGGCCAGGCCGGTCGATATCGTAGTAGAACCGCGAACGATGTTCGGAACGGAAGGCTTCGATTCGACTAGCGATGTCCTCGTCAGAAAAGACGTTTCGCGCTGCGATGTCGTCAAACACTTCCTCGTGGTTGAGGAAGTCTGCTGACTCTGCTGCCGTCATCTCGACAAGGTAGAACTGGAACGACGCTCGATTGCGTTGAATGAGAGTTCGACGATGCTCACGTAATTGTTCGTTCCTTGCCGAAGCTGCCGACACGTCCCCAGCATGGCGCATGCCTTACCGAGCTGGATATCAGCGTCATCGTCAGCCCGCTGCCAGGAGAGTGAGTCCTGTGCCGGACCGGTTTCGCCATCTTCTAACAACTGTTCGGCGCGCTCAAGCGCGTCGACGACCTCATTCAGTCCCATTTTCGAACCCCTCCCGTTTTACTGCATCAAGTGCTGGCGAGTCTCGGAGCGTCAGCCCTTCGGCGAGAATGTCACTGATTCGGTCGTGATTCCCGGCCGACCCTTTTGGTTCGACGATGATGTGTGCCTCGTACCGATCTCCGTCGAACTGTTCGTCGGCGATCTCCTGTTCAATAGTGTGGGCCTCGCGCTGGGCTTGCATTCGATCTTCCTCGACAACGACGAACAGGTCGATGTCGCTCGTTCGGTCAGCGGTGCCTCGCGCGACGCTGCCGAAAAGGATGACACCGACGTCGTCGCCAACCCGTTCTTCGAGACCGGTGAGGATCGCTCTGACCGGTGCGTGATACTCCGATTGTGGAATGGTCGTTACCGGATCGTTAGACTTGACGAGCATCTCTGAATCCATCCGAACAGCATTTGCCCGGCCAGATCGATCGACGGTGATCACGCCAAGTGTCTCGAGCGTATCGACGGCGGCATTCACACTACTCAATCCTTTGCCCGTCACTCGGTGGAGCTCTCGATTTGTGAACTCTCGCTCTGGATTGTCGACGAGCAGATGCAGAATATCGGCAGTTGCCCCGTATCGGAATGCATCCGGATCACCGAGTGGGACGGGGAGTCGAACGTATGATCCCTCTGTTCTCCCTCCATACTGAACCGTCTTACCGTTCATGACTGTCCTAATGGTTCAAAACAACAAAAATCCTCGGTAACAGCGATACATGGAGTTCTTGGAGCCGTCTTGACTTACTGCATCGGCGATGCAGCTGCCGAATCGGCGAGTGAGTACTCTCGATCCCGAGTTGTGCCTTCCGCTTTGAGGGGATTGTACTGTGCCATCTTCGACGACTTCGAGCCGGTGGATGCTGACGAGACGAACGCAGTCGAGGTCGAGAGCGAGTTCGGAGCGGAGTAATGCCGGTTGCCCTTCTGGACACCACCATCCTCTCGTCCTCTTCGCCAGTACTAGCGCCCGTGACGACTACTGACCGCGCTCAGAATGCCAATCGTCGGTCGGTTCGAAGGCGGTAGCGAGCTGCTCACGCATATACTCCCGCCGGAGCGTTCGGGCTCGGGTATCCGAGAGATAGTTTTGGAGGACGACGTCGGCGCTCGCGCTGCCCTGTTCGGCGGCGATCTCATCGAGGCTTCCGAGGACGACGTCAAGCGACGCAGAGTAGGCGTCGTACCAGTACCGTCGCCCCATCTTCGGCGCGGGCGACACGCCGTCGATCTCGTCGGGAAGGCCCGCTCGGTCAGCGAGCTGTGTAAATCGGTTCCATACTGTCCATCGTGAAATCGGGCCGCTAGAGGCGTGTGGTGACGGGAACAGGTAGCCGTCCCAGTCGTCGTGATCAGCGAACCCCGCGAGCCACTCCTCGAGAACCTCCCGCCCGTAGAGCAGCGACACCTCTCCAGGGCCGTTCTTGCGCTCTTCGAACGCGATATACGGAACCTCATCATCGGAGACATCGAGGACGAACTGGTGGGTGTGGAGGCGAGCAACTTCGTTCGGGCGAAGCCCCCAGGCACACAGTGCGAGGACCAAGAGGCGGTCTTCTGGATCGTCGGCCGCCTGGTAGAGCGCGCGGACGTGCTCAGTGGCGAGACACGGCGTATCAGCATCGTCGTCGGTGTCGTTCGACCAGTCGTATTCCTCGTCGAGGCCGTCAGCTGGGTTAACGGCGGCCCATTTGCGTCGGACCAGATGGGCGTACCAATTCGAGACAACGAGATGGATTCGACGTTTGGTCTGGCTGCCATCGAGATCGTCGTGAAGACGGTCGAACGCTGCCCAGCATGCGTCGACCGCCTTGTAGGCCGGGACATCGCTATCGCGAGCGACGGGTGTCACGAGGTCGTCTGTGTCATTCTCGTCGCAGTAGGCAGCGACGTAGCGGTTCAACCGGTAGCGAAGGGTGTCGATCGACGAATCGGCAAGCCCCTTCCGCTCCCGCCGTGACGTGAGGAAGGATTCGAGTGCCTCGATGGTCCGGTCGTGGTTGGTCGCCCAGTCGTACCCTATCTCCTCAGATTCGAGCTCGAGCGCTTCGTGCCAGAACTCTCCGAACGTCATGTCGTGATACTCCCGCAGCGCGTAGAGAAGGGGGCGGAAGCCGTGCTCGCGGAGCCAGCTGTGCGTCGGCTTCTCCTGGTCGGGATCGAGACCGTCGGCTTTCATTGCGGGGGCGACGACGGCCCAGTACGCGTCGACGAGTTCCTCGCGGTCCAGCAGCGTCCAGGAGACGTCGTCGACGTCCTCCCAGTCGGGGTTTGTCACCGGCGTCGTCGCGTCACTCATGGTGGACACACCACCGTTTCCAGTATTCGATGCGGTGAGACGCGGCATAGAGGGCTCGCTGAGTGGGTTTCCGATTCTAAGTCCGGCATGTTCGGGTAGTAGCGCGTTTCTCACAGATAGGATATAGGTTTTGGGGACAAACAGACTGGTGGAGTCTGTGTGAACACCGAAATGACTGATCAGAATATGCTTCTATGAATAAACTGTATACCACTATATCTAAATCGTCTTACAGGCGGTCCACAGTTTCGGAGGATGGGCCCGTTTAGGATTGAACCGTCGGCTCGCAATGACAAACGAACGCGTTTATTACTATACCACCGCTCGAAATTGACAACGTGGCGATTAGACCTCTATGAGTACTGACAACACTGAACCAGTCTCAAGACGCGAAAAATTTGACGCTCTCCTTGACATCGCACGCTACAATCCCCGGTTCACAACTGGGATCGTCTTACTTGGCATCTTAGCGGCGGTCTTGGAAGGGGTCGGGTTGGGCTTCATCCTACCGATTGTCGAACTCGTCCAAATGGATGACCCGGCGTCACAGGCGGAGGGTCTGCTCGGGATGTTCGTCGTCGCCTATCAGACGGCTGGAATCCCGTTCACGCTTGGATATGTGGTGCTTGGCGTGTCACTCGTGATGATTGCGCGATACACGACGAGTTTCGCTGTGGCGTGGCTCCGTGAGGCGGTTCGAACCTACTACATTCGGGACCTCCAAGATCGGGCGTTTCGGAACGCCCTCAACGCGAAGGTTTCGTACTTCGACGAAGAGGGATCTGACGACATTCTGAATGCGATCGTGACACAGACGACGTACGCTGGACGAGTGATTCAGCGGGTGATCCAGTTCCTCCAGCAGGGATTCCTCGCCGCGGTATACTTCGTCGTTGCCTTGATGATTGCCCCCGTACTCACGATTGCGACTGGTGTCATCCTCGGTGGATTCACGGTCTTCTTCCGACGGGTAATCGAGTCCGGATACGATGTCGGAGATCGAGTAGCGGAAGCGAACGAGGAACGCCAGGAGGCGGTTCAAGCCGGAACACAGGGAATTCGGGACGTCCGTATCTTCGGCGTCGCGGACGAATTGTACAACGATTTCCGGGACGCGATCGAGAAATTTACCAAAGAGCGGATTACGCTCCGGCGCAACGAGGCGGCGATCAACAATTTCTACAACCTCGTCGTCGCCGTGTCGGTGTTCGTGCTCATCTACTTCGCATTGACGTTCGCGGACCTCTCTTTGGGCTCGCTCGGTGTGTTCCTCTTTGCGATGTTCCGTCTCGGTCCACGTGCCAGCAACGTGAACCGATTATTCTATCAGGTCGAAAACGACCTC
The DNA here is from genome assembly GCF_042662525.1 of Halorubrum trueperi. Lineage (NCBI taxonomy): Archaea > Methanobacteriati > Methanobacteriota > Halobacteria > Halobacteriales > Haloferacaceae > Halorubrum > Halorubrum trueperi. The sequence continues at coordinate 10,634 of NZ_JBHSXI010000021.1, read as the reverse complement.
CCACATCTCGTCCGAACAATCGAGTTTGTCGAAGAACTCGAAACACGTCAAGAGCCACGGGAAGGCGGGACCGATGCTCCAGAGGAGGTCACAAACGTAGAGTTCGACGACGTTCACTTCTCGTACGACGGTGAGGAGGACGTGCTTCGCGGGATTAACTTCGAAGTCGAGAAGGGCGAATTCGTCGGGTTCGTTGGACAGTCCGGAGCTGGAAAGTCGACAATCGTCTCGTTGCTTGCGCGGATGTACGAAGTTGACGAGGGAGAAATTCGCGCGAACGGCGTGCCGATCCACGAGATGGCTATCGAGGGCTGGCGCGATCGCATCTCCGTCGTCAGACAGAGCCCGTTCGTGTTCAACGACACGCTCCGGTACAACCTCACGATCGGGAATCGCGACGTGAGCGACGCCGAATTAGACCGAGTCTGTAAAATCGCGAAAGTTGACGAATTCCTCAAGGAACTACCGCAAGGATACGATACTATGCTTGGTGACGAGGGTGTTCGACTATCTGGAGGACAGAAACAGCGCGTATCGTTGGCTCGGGCGTTACTTGAGGACGCGGATCTGCTGATCCTCGACGAGGCAACCAGCGACCTCGACTCGAATCTGGAAAAACAAGTACAGGAGGCCATTGAGGGAATGGATCGCGACTACGCAATCGTAACAATCGCACATCGCCTATCAACGGTGAAGAATGCCAATCGGATCTACACTGTCGAAGAAGGACAGATCACGGAAGTAGGCGGGCATCAAGAGCTAGTCGATAATGGAGGAAAATACGCCGAATTGTACGGAATTCAAACAAGCACATCACTCAGCTCTGAACGTTGAGGAGCCAACATATTAGATTTTCGAACGCGTGCGAGAGACGTTCTTCCGGTGGATTGTAGCATTCGGCGAGACAGCACGTCGGCCTCTACTAAAGCGCCTGACCGACCGTTCGGCGTCAATCAGAGCTCCACCAGAGGAGTTGCCGTCCAACCGGTCTTCCGAATATCCTTCGATAGCCGCTTCTCCCGTGTTTCGACCACATCTATGTAAGACAGCCAACGTTCAAAGCTGAGCACATAACCAGGGTAGAGCGTGACTCCATATCGTACTTCACACAGACTTTTCAGCGGGATTCTCATAGAGTCACGCTCTACACACCTTGGAGAAAGAATCGGTGCTCGATGCTGTCAACGATGTCATCGAATTGGTGGCAATGACGGTTCTTGACCTGAAACACAGAATACAAGATTGGCTTTTGCATAACTCAGCGAAACACGTTGACGACGAAGCAGTCAACAAGGCCGTGTAGCGGTGTTCCGGCGAGGTTTAGCGTCCGTTCGAACCCGTAGGTTCGGACGGACTGCTGTAATCCGCGCTTGGAAAGGCCTCGGAACTTCTGTAGCCACGGATTCACAATTCTCAGGGTGCTGTTTCACTCAGTTCGGTAAGAGCTAGAACCAAATATGAGCAGGTGTATTAAGGAAATTTCTTGCGTTTTGTTTTGAGATTACTGGTCACCTGTACACACCGACGTGTAGAACTCTTCAAGCAGTGGTTCAACTGTATCTCGACTGTACTGCTGGACGGATTGCTTTGTGTTTGCTGCGAAACGGTTGAGGGTGTCTGTGGACAGTACCTGAACAATCTTTTTCACAAGTGCCTCCGGATCTGGATCGGTTGTGCTTCCCGCATCGCCAATTATCTCCGCTACTGCGCCGACGTTTGTCCCGACCACCGGTGTTCCGGCACAAAGCGATTCTAGAAAGATTCGACCGAACGGTTCCTCCCACACACCTGTATAGACGAACAAGTCGTGGGCTGCGTAAATTTTGGGGAGCTCTTCGTAGGGGACGTGCCCACGGAACTCTATACAGTCGGTTGTCCCTGTTCGTTTTGTTTCCCGTTTGAGCCCCTTCATCATCGGCCCGTCACCGACGATAGTCATCTGGAACTCAAGGTCAGTTTGCTTAAGCCGTGCTGCAATCTCGGGAAGCATTTGGACGCCTTTGTGTTCTCGCAGATAGCCGACGTAGAGTAACCGATAAGGACTCTCGAAATCACTTTGATGTGGTATCAAGAATGAGTCATCAATAATATTGGGTATCACATCTATCTTCTGCTCTGGGTAGCCAAATGTACAATATTTGGTCTTGAGATGGTCTGACAGCGCGTGAAAGCCATCGATTTTTATTTCTTCTTCGTTCATCTGGCTGATAAGCCGATAATTCCCCAATAGGCTTACCGAATTGTAGACATTTTTGACAAACGAATTTCTGCTACTCGTCTTGGAAATACACCTGGTACATCGTCCAAATCCGTTATTCGTACAGTTCTTTGTGCCCATGTAACGCAGATTGTTTTTTGCGCAGATGCCTCCATACGCGTTAAGTGTAACCGCTGTACTCGTTGACGTCTTCTTTGATATCGTGTTCAGAGCGGGAATCGTAGACGGCAAATAAGTATGTATGATATCGAATTCCTCAAATTCGCTTAGACGAGAGCGAATCTCTGTGTTCAGATTAGTTTTTGAATGGTACGGAAACCCCGAAGTGTCGAATGATCTGCAACTGTACTCACTTTCGGGACTCGGCTCGCCGAAAGCACAGTAAGTTGTTACATCGTGTCCCACCTTTTCAGCCATCTGAATGATTTTTGTCGCACTGTGGGTTGCCCCTGTCCCCTCCGATGAGGGAGAATTTGGATGAATAAAGCCTATCTTCATTTGTGGTTTCACACTAGCGCGACACTGATGTCGATTTCGATTCTACAGTCTTTCTGCTTGATAAGACTTGAACTGCGTCTGTCCTACACTAAATTCCTCACGAGTTCAGTGTCTTTTTCAGTAATGATTCGAGTTCGTCGTTCAATACATCTACATCGAAGTTCTCGGCGACAAATCTGTGCCCTTTCTCCCCCATTTTAGATCGGAGCGATGGCTGTCTAATAAGTTGGGAAAGCTGTCTGGCAATTTGGTCCGGACTCCTCGGGGGAACAAGAATTGCGGAGTCACCAGCAGCAACGGCCTCAGGAATCCCGCCGACGTTTGTCGCCACCACCGGTATCTCGGCGGCCTGGGCTTCCAACAGTACGAGGCCGAACGCTTCATCTACACTAGTAAGAAGGAATACATCTGTCGCCGCCAGAAACTCAATTACCTTCTCTCTCTTAACCTGTCCCTCAAACTGGACGACGTCCTCAAGATCGAGCTTTCGGGTCAGGTTTTCCAAAGACTCCCGTTTCGGTCCATCGCCGACAATTTGATACCGTATATCTGATTCCAACGCTGTCAAAGGTAGCGCTGCTATCGCTCGAATAGCCGTCTCAACGTCTTTCTCTTCGACTAAGCGGGCTACGGTAGTAATCACCACCATGTTATCCTCACTTCCCCCATCATGTAGTGTATGAAACATATCCGGATTGACCCCAACGGGGTGCCAGTGAACCTTCGAATAGTCGGCACCAAGTGAGATAAGTTCATCCATAGTATCCCGAGAATTTGCAAGGAGAACATCACTTTCTTTAAATGATGGTTTATATATATTTTTTGACCCAGAATTAGCTTGGCGAACGTCCGCACCATGGAACATCGTCACGACTCGCACGTCTACACCCGTCCTTTTGAGTAATGCTCCAAGGTTCCCGTTATGACCGAAGTGACAGACAAGTACATCGACATCTTCGTGGTTGAATGTACTTGAATAGTGAAGCATACGTAATGAGAAGGCGTCACGGTGATATCTACTAAAACGGAGAGATTCGAGGATTCGACGTGGCCTTTTAAGTATCCCTTTCGGAATTAATAAACCCGCGCTGATTAGCCGGTGGAGCTTATTCTTCGGCGGGTCGGCAGTTGTTGTTTTCTCTATTAATCCGTATCGGTCCACATCTTTATGTTGATTTTCTTCGGAAGACGACTCCCTGGCAAAAATATATACATCGTGTCCTCGGTCGATCATACCCGTTACTTGACTTAGGATGAACGTTTCTGATATCTTCGGGAACGAATTAACAAGAAATGCTATTTTCATAACTTTATATTTCCAGTTGTGTCTTCACGCTGGGAGACCCACACAGTAATCAGTATCGATACATAGCGTGGGTCTAACTGATACGCGACGGGATTGCGTCGCCCCTTTCCGCTGTGACTTCCAGTTACTGCTGAGAATTGACCATCCTCCCATCCAAGAGCGTTATATTCATAAAGCTGCTGGCCCGCTAACTAAATCAATGACGGATGTATCTCTTGACTACAATCAACCATCAAAACCAATAATACTTGGTTTAATTCTAACTTTACTTTTAATTATCATGTCTCTAAGTCGCGGGCTGCCACCGTTGAAGGTATTACATATTGATATATTCCGCATTTGGTCGGTAATCATCCTCGGTATATCCTCAGCTTTTATTATCCTTCGGTTCAGCAAACGCATCACTATTGATATGAATGTAATAATTTTTTCTATTTTTACTGTGTATGTCTCACTTTCACTTGCTTGGACTATTACTCCCTTCCGAGGCCTGTCTCGTCTATTCACTTTATTTGAGGCGGCAACTCTGATTTTTGCTGGAATAACTTTTGTGACGACACGCCGCCGATTTAATGCGATCATTGTAATCGTTCTTGGAGTTGGGGCTGCGACTATGTGTATTGCAGCTTGGGAACTAATGACTGGATCGCATCTTCCAGCTAGTCGGCTATCATTATCAAAATTCTACGCGCCTGATGCTGC
>NZ_JBHSXI010000021.1:0-5877 GCF_042662525.1 Halorubrum trueperi | reverse complement strand
TCATTAATTGCTGGAATTACTGGTATTGTATTAGTCTCTATTGGGACTGTATTGAGGTCAAAATTAAACCGCTTATCTACGATTCCACGAATTGGGGTTCTTACATATGCTGGAATCGCCTTAGCGTCGTTTTTGATCCCACTTTTATTTAATAATCCGTTCTCTATACCTGATCAGGGTAGTCTCCACACCCGATATCGACTCTTAGAAATTGGAGTCCGAAACGCTGCTGAATATCCGCTTGGAACGGGGTTAGGAGGGTTCCCGGAAGTTATCGCAAATTCGCCACTCCGACCAGAACGTGTCCGAACTCCCCACTCGTGGGCAATACAATTGCTGGTTGAATTGGGCGTTCCAGGTGTACTGTTGTTTATATGTTTGTTTGGCCGCGTTACTGACCAGCTGCTGTATCAAACTATATGCGGTGATAATTGGATGGCTCTCCCGCTTGCTACAATATTACTCATCACACCGGTGAGTTCAATCGGTCCGAGTGAATCTCTCTATATGCCGGAATTGTGGTTGGTTCTAGCTCTTGGGCTCATTTATCAAATTCGATCCACTCAGGGTTGGCCTGGAGAATAAATTGAACTACGCTCTTGGTACTGCACGGAAAACATCACTTTCAATATCAGTTGAGGTTGGCAGAAGCGAGCACTTTGATTTGGAGAGCCTGTCAAATGTATCCGAGCATCTAACCGAAATACTGGCTGATGTTCTAGTTTTCTCCGTTCTGGAAAACGTGGATCACTCACTCTGGGATGGCTGAAAGGTCCTATCTATCATCGAAAAAATACGTCTTCTCAAGGACATCCCAAAACCGCTCAACGAGAGTTTCCTGTGAGTATCGTTCTACGACCCGTTGTCGACTCGATTCACCGAATTGAGAGCGGAGCTTTGGATCATCAAGCAACGTTTCAATTGCCTCTACATATGCCTCAATATCCTCAGGATCGGCGATGAAACCTTCCTTCCCATCCCGAACGTTTCGAGGAATTTCACCGGCTGTACTAGCAATGATAGGTTTCCTCGCAGCCATCGCTTCTAGCACGGTTATACACAGCCCCTCGTAATGGGATGGCTGAAAGTAGATATCGACGGCCGAAAGGAACTCGGGGACAGAATCGATACGTCCGAGAAACGAGATGTTAGCGAGTCCTCGCTCGACAGCTTCGTCGACCAATTCCTCTCGTCGAGGTCCATCACCAGCGATGGCAAAATGGACCTTTCGATCAGTCAACCGTGATGCCACCTCAAGAATCGCGTCGTGGTTTTTCGCCGCCGAGAGCGTTCCGACGGTCCCAATAACGATCGTACCTTCCCCGATGTGTTCGAGGGGGCCACCACCGACGACCGAGTAGTCAAGCGATTGGAGCAGAACAGACGGCCGATCGTACTCGTCTATCGAGAGTCCGGCGATCGGAACGGTCCAGATTTTCTCCGGATCGACCCCTTGTCGTTCGACTAACATTGTCGCGACCGCTTCCGAATCAGCAAGAACTGCATCGCACCGACCGATGGTGAACTTGTCGACCCAGCGGCGCATCATCGTCTTGAACTGTGTGTTGTGTGCCCAAGTCAGTAGCGTATCCACTGGGATCACCAAATCGAAGAGACGAGCCACGATCTCCGCATGATAAATCGAACCTAAGAGAATATCTGTCTCGCGAAGGATCGGAATCAGAGGTGACAGCTTGTGAACGAAGAGTTTGTTCTCGATTCGGAGATCGACGAGATCAACATGATCGGGGATATCGGGAACCACGGTCCGTTCGCCTCCATCGAGCGCAACGACCGTCACGTCGAGTTCGTCCTCAGGAATCCCATCGAGCAATCTTGCCATACCAATCTCGGCACCGCCAATTTCCAAGCCACTGATGAGATACGTGAGATTCGGTGCCTCGCTCATCTTGAAATGACTCGATTGAAATGACGACGTGCGATGATTAGTTCTCGGTCCTGCATCGGCAGGTTAAACCTTGTATCCCAGTTGCCGAAGACGATCCTCGACGGCGTCTGCGTCCACATCTTCCTCGTTCGCAACGGGGGCCTCCGACCGGATCGCCTTTCGATTCGAATACTCACAGACGAACCATGGCACGTCGATGAGTTCGTCGACATACAGGCCGTCGAAATGGCCGTACGTCTTCACTGGAATCGGAAACACGCGCTCGCCAAGGAGTTCGCCATGATCCGAAGTGATGACTGTCTTCCCTGTCAGCTCCGAGACAAGTTTCTCGGCGTGGTCGAGGACAATATCGAGGTTCTCTCGGTATGCCTCCCAGAGGAGTTCGTCGGTGATGTCATCACTCTTGCGAAGCGTTTCGATCAGTCCAGAGCTAAGTTCGAAGTGCTCTTGCCCGGTCGGTCCAATATACGGTTGGTGCGGCTGCATATAGTGAACAATGAGCCGCTTGTCCGGGTATTCCTCTGCGACCTGTAGCGCCTGCTCGGTTACGGTTTCGGGGCGTATCGAGATCCCCGCGAGGTCGAGATGATCGATCTGTAGGTTCACGAACTGGTGTACTTCGGCATTGATCTCGTCTCGAAGTTGTGCGAACCACTCGTTGGCAGAGATATACACAGTGTCATATAGCTGTTTGTTCGAAAAGTTGCCACGGACGAATTCTGGAGACATTCCTCCTTTAGACCGTCTCTTCTCCAGATGTCCCGACATCGAGATTTGACGCTCGAATGAATCGTACCGACACGCATCCAAAATAATCAGGTTATCCCAGTCCTCCTGGGTGAAGATATCTGTTCCGTGAGGGTAGGAGGAACGTTGACGTCCTCTAGTATGATAGAGTTTATTTACCTCTCGGAGCAGGGCTGTAGGATCTGTCAATCCTTTCTTGATATCTTGTAAATTCATAATTCTCTAATGAATCCCGTAGATGTACTGGTATAATATCTTTCCAAATGGCCGCTTCGTATCATGGTATACTGAATAGGTGATATCGGGAGCAGTAAAAACTCATTATATCGGATAGCACTTGGTCACTATACTTGATAGAGTCATATCCTAGTGTCACCGAGCAAATAGACTGTAGATTACTTCGCGAACCTGTGGCGGGAGAAGCCTCGGCGGAACACGAAGGCAGAGGTGTTGCAACGTGTCACGTCGTGAGGCAATACCGAGTTGCCGAAGTTCTTGTGCCATCTGCATCTCCGCACGCGCGTACTCTAGACCACCTCGCCGGTCAACGAGGTCATTAACCTGTGCCCGAACAAGAGTCTTATCGAGATTCCGGAATCGAAGTCCAGCGGAAAGACACCGTGCCCATAGGTCCCAGTCTTCCATCATTGGGAAGTCACGATATCCACCTGCGCTGAGAACAGCTTCACGGTCAAACATCGTGGTTGGATGGTTTAATGGACAGCGCCATGACATCCACTCAGCAATCTCGTCATGTGTTATTGGCACTTCTCGTGTTCGTTCTGGATGTTCGGGATCATCATAAAATTCCGCGAGGTGTGACCCAACGACATCTGCTTTGGTGTCTGTGAGGACCGTTTTCTGATCGGCGAACCGCTCGGGCTCAGAAATATCGTCTGCATCCATTCGTGCGACGAACGGCTCTGAACACCTCTTTAGACCAGCTTGAAGCACACCCCCCAACCCTGAGGCGTCAGGAATGTGTTCGTGGCGACTATCTGAATGAGTACTGACTAAGTCCTCAATAGCCGTTTCAATATCTTCCGTGAGCGATTGGTTCGTCACAAGGACGATCTCTGATGGCGATACCGTTTGCTCGACGATACTTTGATGTGCACGATACAATCCAGCGGTATCGCTTGTGGCAGCTACAGGCAGTAATACGGAGATCCCACTCATCAGTTTAGTCTCCAGTTCATTTCAGCGGGGACTTTCAACTCATCTTCACACAACGGCTGAAAAGGAGTATCTCTACCTGCGGTGAGTACGTTAGTATCCATTATTGGTTCGCACTCAGTACCGATGGATAAACAAACCGGTGATCGACTGTGGGTTTGTCACTATTGGTTAGGTGATTTTTAAACAGACAGTTGTGTCTAACGCTACTCTATCGCTTCTAATTCCTTGCCCTGCAACAATTCTTCTGCCTTCTCCTGATCCTCAGGATATCCAACGTCCACGCGCCATCCATCAATTCCGATTGCATCGATTGTTCGTCCACTCTGAATTAGCAAATCAATCGCTTCACTAATTTCATACTCACCACGATTTGATGGCTGTACAAGATGACATGCGTGGAAAATGGCTGGGCTGAATGTATAGAACCCCGTCATTACCAAATTAGATGGCGGATCCTCGGGCTTCTCAACAACGTCGGTCACTTCACCATACTGGTTCGTATCACACACCCCATACCGACTTGCCTCCTCCCAGTCTACTTCCTCCACGAGGAACGCAGCATCGGCCCGATCTTCTTGCTGCCGCCGAACAACATCCTCCAGATTCGCCTCGAAAATATTGTCGCCGAGCATCAGCATGAAGTCGTCGTCGATGTGCTCCTCAACCGTCAATAACGCGTGCGCCAGACCATTCTGTTCCCGCTGGTGTGCGTACGTGATCGGGATACCCTCGAACTCGTCGCCGTAGTGTTCGATGACATTTTGCTTGAGGTATCCCACCACCACGACGAGTTCGTCCGCGCCCAACTCGGCGAGCTGTTCGAAACAGTGCGTGAGAATGGGCTTCCCGTTGATTTCGACCATTCCCTTGGGTTTGTCTTCCGTGAGCGGACGGAGTCGTGTACCTTCACCGGCCGCAAGCACGACAGCCTTCATAACTATCCGAATGGTGGCAAGATACCGTGATATGTCTTTCCACCTCGTAACCAAACTTTGAGGAGCCGACCGTCGAATTAGCAGGTAATGCAAGTCAGTATCGTCGGCAGTGGATATGTGGGAACGACCATCGCAGCCTGTTTTGCAGATCTCGGTCACGAGGTCGTCAATATCGATATTGACGAAGATATCGTCGAGACCATTAATAGCGGAACTCCACCGATCCACGAGGACGGACTTCCCGAACTCGTCGGGAAACACGCTGGTCAAGACGGTACTGGACGACTACGGGCGACTACTGATTACGATTCTATCTTCGCCACTGACGCGACGTTCCTCTGTCTGCCGACACCACAGGCCGACGACGGCAGCATCGACCTCTCCGTTATGGAAACCGGTGCGACCCAACTTGGGAAGACACTCGAAGCAACCGAGGACTGGCATACGGTCGTCGTAAAGAGTACAGTTATTCCCGGCACCACCGAAGACGTGATTACGCCGATTCTAGAGGAAGAAAGCGAGAAGACCGCTGGTGAGCACTTCGGCGTCGGTATGAACCCCGAGTTCCTCCGAGAAGGAACTGCAGTACACGATTTCCTGAACCCCGACAAGATTGTCCTTGGTGCGGACGATGACCGAGCACTCGCCGATATGCACGACATCTTCGAACCGCTCGTCACAAAATCCGACGCGCCCGTTGTGGAGCCTGACACGCGGACAGCAGAGATGATCAAGTACGCGAACAACAGCTTCCTTGCCGCGAAGGTCTCGCTGATCAACGACATTGGAAACATCTGTAAGGAGTACGGTATCGACGCCTACGAGGTCGCTGACGCCATCGGTCTTGACGACCGCATCAGCGAACAGTTCCTCCGTAGTGGTGTCGGTTGGGGCGGCTCCTGCTTCGGGAAGGACGTCGCTGCAATCAGTGCTGCCGCACGCGAACGTGAGTACGACCCTGCTATGCTTCGTGCTGCGGTCGAAGTAAACGACCGACAACCGAATCGGCTCCTCTCGCTTATGGACGACCACGTCGATGTTTCGGGAGAACGAGTCGCAGTGCTCGGACTCGCGTTCAAACCGGGTACTGATGATATTCGGAATTCG
>NZ_JBHSXI010000020.1:0-75667 GCF_042662525.1 Halorubrum trueperi | reverse complement strand
CTCGAAAAGTAGCCTCGATAAGCCGCCGCTGTCACGTGGTCCTTCGCTTAGCTAAAGACGGATGGTATTCCCATTAAGGATCATCATTGTCGTCAACAGTAAAACAAAAGCGATTATGAGCACGACTATTTCTGATGTTCCACGCCAAGAAACACTTGAGGGGATATATCCGTACTGTTTCTTCATAACTTTCACTCAAAATGAAGCCACTTTTAATTATCTCTATGGAGAATACACATTCTTCTTCTGGTCTCAACAGCGGTATATATGTACTTAGGCGAAGAGAACACACTCTTTGTAAATTTCTCTTACAATGTCTTCGTGTTTAGGTGGCTCTCCAGGGAATCCAACAGAGATGGAATTCTCCGAGGTTGTACGAATCGTCATAATGATCGATATATTCCTTGGTACGCTCTCAAATGTACTCTTAGGTCACATTCTCGACAACCACGAGCGGTTTTGACATGGACTGTACCTCAGGTACATCGAACTCGACACTACTGACAGAATTCAGGTAACGATAGCCGACATGAGCGACTCATGCTCTGTATGTAGCACACTTTTTCTGACAGCATCCTGGTAGCCTATTTCGATGCTGCTGCATACAGGGCGCGTATCTTCCACTTGAACTCTTGACGAAAACGGCGATAACTACACCAGCTTAGATACCGTCAGCCCTTCCCCACTTCATTCACTAAACATGATCCCGAGACTCGGTTGCCTACCAAGCCTGAATCTTGGACCGATTTCCGAATTAGCCCAAAATTTAATAGTTTTATATTCATTGACCGTGCAATGCATCGGCGACGGGTTCTAGAACTGGCTACGATTACGGGTTCGCTAATCGCTGGATGTACTGGCAATCCCGACCAGGACACAGCATCTTCGACACCCACGGATACACCACCCCAGAATCCAGACACAATTTATGTTGATTCAATAGATGGTTCCGAGCAGGGAACCGGCACGAATGATGACCCAATTCAGTCCATTCAGATCGCACTCAGCCGGGCAGAACCTGGAACGACCGTTCGAGTTGCACCCGGTGAGTACGTTGAGCAGATAGTTCCCCCACAGGGCGGCACCCCCGGGGCGCCAATCACACTTACCGGCCCTCCCGAGGCGGTACTGAAGAGCGACCCAGTGAAGTACAACGTCGTCCTGATTCGACAGAGCCACATCCACATCACGGGCCTTACGATAGACGGGCTAGAGAACCCGGATGCCCCCGAAGAAGTTGCGTCCTACAGCGAGGCCCAGCTCGTTCAAACCCGACCGCCCGTGGACACCGACGAATATCTCGAGGACATCGTCATCGCGCCACACCGCATCGGCAATACCCAGAAATCGCTCGTCAGTCTCGAACGCACCCGCAATGCTGAGGTTGGCCCGTTTCGAGTCATCGGACCATCCGGGGCCGATTATACGGTTGGAAATGCCTCCGACCACAACGGAGAGTTAGTGTATCTCGGCACGGCTCCAGCCAACCTTGGAACCGATTGGCACCCCTGGGAGGAATTCGATCAAACTAGCCATGTGCACGTCCATCACATAGATGCTAGCGCTGGTCATCCACATGGGGAACTAGTCGATCTGAAGCCCGGTACGAACAACTGCACGGTCGAATACTGTACCTCGACAGGTGGGGGACTGACGACTGACGGGGCGGCCCCGACCGTGGTCGGGCATAATGGACATCATAATGTCGTTCGATGGAACGAGATTGCTGACTGCGCCATACCGATACGGTTCGATGGAGATTATTCGGACTCGATATTCGCGAACGACATCTACGGCAATTATTTCTACGATTTCAGCGATGACGCCGTAGCGTTTGAAGATAAGGACGAAGTCGGTATCGCCCAGCAGCGTCATATTTGTGGGAATAATGTGGAGGGCGATTCTATCGACACGATGACGGCCGATTGTAGCACCGATGTTCCGGAAAGTGACGGTGTCGGACATCTCGGTGGGGACAGTCCCTGGAGGTAGCTTTCTACACAAAACGCCCGATGCATTTCCCAGGACTGTACTGTGAACGTTGAAGGAACATTTGCCCTTGACATCCTCTATAGATAACGCTCTGCTGAAGCTATCCTCTGTATTCAGTCAACGACTGCAGTCGTGAGAGGAAGCCTACCAGAGCGACTCAACCCGCTGTTCGATTGCTACGAATACCGGTAAGGTCCATACTCAGGCGGGGATCAGGTGGCCGTCGTTTTCCGAGAGCTGGCGGGCCAGTTCGTACAGTCGGATATCTCGAATGACACCCTTCCACTCGCTTACCGCGGTCATTCGGTCATGGATCGTCTCGTGGTCAGCGGCTTCGAACACGGAGACGGTATTCGGATCAGCGGTCCCGAACCGGTCCTCGTATTCGGATCGCCGTTCTTCGAGCGTTGCGACGCGGTCGACGATCTCCTCGACAGAGAGATCAGCAGCGATCTGGCTCGCGTCCTGCCATTCGAGATAGCCGTCGTTTCGTTCGTACGTCGCAGGCCGATTCTCTCGGTTGGCGCGAGCGATACCCATCTCCGCCAGCCGGTTGAGATGTTTTTTCGCCGCGGTGGGAGAGCAGTCCGCGAGCGCTGCGATATCAGTGTACGCTGTCGGCGACGTGAGTCCGAGAACAACGTCGTAGACACGCCCGAACGTGTCTGACCCCTCGCGCCACCGAGACCGATCAGTCCCGGATTCCGGAGCCGGATCGAACTCGCTCATACCGTCACGGACGCACTGATCATCAATATCTCTTTGTGTGACGCAGATATATGAGTCAGACGACGTCGAGACGAGCGGCAGTGTCTCTGTTGACTTCCTCCCCGCCCTGAAGGGCGAGGCTTCCGCTTGCTATCCGTCACCGTCTCGCTATTCGTCCGCAGCCGACACCCGCACCACCTGCTTGCCGATGTTGTCGCCCGCAAAGAGCCCGAGGAAGGCGTCAGGGGCGTTCGTTAACCCCTCCACGACCGTCTCGCGGTGTTCGAGCTCGCCGCTGGCGACCCAGTGTGCGAGTCGCTCGCTCGCTTCGCCGAACCGGGTCGCGAAGTCGCCGACGAGCAGTCCCTCCACCCGCGCTCGAACGGAGATCAGTCCCGGGAGCTTTCGCGGGCCCGTCGAGATCTCCTCGTCGTTGTAGTGAGCGATTTGTCCGCAGACCGCGACTCGCGCGTCGAGGTTCAGCTTCGTGAACACGGCGTCGGTGATCGGGCCGCCGACGTTGTCGAAGTACACGTCCACCCCGTCGGGCGCGGCCGAATCGAGCGCGGCGCGGTAGTCGTCGGTCGCCTTGTAGTTGATCGCAGCGTCAAAGCCGAGGTCATCGGTGAGCCACGCCGTCTTCTCGTCGCTGCCGGCGAAGCCGACGACGCGACAGCCGTTGCGCGTGGCGATCTGGCCGACAACCGAGCCGACCGCACCGGCCGCGCCAGAGACGACGACCGTGTCGCCGGGCTTCGGCTCACCGACCTCCAAAAGCCCGAAGTACGCGGTTCGGCCGGGCATGCCGAGGACGCCGAGATACGCCTCCGGGTCGGCGACCGTCGGATCGACCGGCGCGACCTCGTCGGCGTCGAGCGTCGCGTAGTCCGCCCATCGCCCCTCGCCCGTCACGAGGTCGCCCACGTCGTACGCGGCGCTTGCGCTCTCGATCACTTCGCCGACGACACCACCTTTCAGCGCGTCGCCCACGTCCCACGGCTCGGCGTACGATTCGGCGTCGCGCATTCGGCCGCGCATGTACGGATCGACCGAGAGGAATCGGGTGCGAACGAGGAGCTCTCCGGGGGCTGGGGAGGGGACGTCCGTCTCACGCAGTTCGAAACTGTCCATGTCGGGCTCGCCTTCGGGGCGCTCGGCGAGCAGCCACTTGCGGTTGGTGTTCGTCACGTACTGTGTTGGCGACTGCGACTCAATAGCGTTTGGACGCCAGCAGGGAGCGGAGGCGAAATGGACGGGTTACCCGACCGGTTCTCTCGGGAGGTTCGGGATTTCACCGTCCCACTCAAGTCTATCGAGGATATCCACGAGGTCGTCGGTTCGACTGTCGAACACGTTCAGTGGATGCATATCGAGGAACGCAGCTTCCTCACGCTGCACCGTTTCGCCTTCTTGACATCCTCCCCGCGCTAAAGTGCGAGGATTCCTCCGTTGGGGGTTCGGCTACCGACCAACGGAGGCAACTTGCGGGTTTGTGCGCGCTTCTTTGGGACTTTCGTGAGGGTCTGGTTTCCCCGACCAGTTGTGGTCGTCCCACTCGAATCGCACGGGCCGTGCCATCGGCCTGATTTCCGTATCGCTGTGTTCTCGAAGGAACGTCTCTGACGCCGTGAGGTCGGCGTGCCCCTCGAACCCGCATGAACACGTCAGCGTGTCTCCGTGGCGAACCGTCTCCTCGTGGTCGCCACACTCGGGACACATCTGACTCGTCCACGCTTCCGACTCGGCTTCGAGGCTAATACCGTATTCTTCACAGACGCACACGAGACAGTGGATGAACTTCTTGAACGCCCAGAAGTTGTGCGTCTTCTCGTTCACCTTGACCGACCAGTGCGTTTCCAGCACGTCGGTCAAGTCGCCTACGTACACCGTCGCCACGCCCTCGTCGTACAGCCGTTCAACGAGGTCGCGCACCAGCGCGTTCTGTGCGTGGTCACGGCGTTTCGTCCGCTGTTGGTACATCTGCCGAATCCGCTTGGAACTGTAGCGTCCCTCTCGGAGTTTCGACTGTAGACGGGCGATCTCGTCTGTTGTCTCGCGGAACCGTCCGAATAATTCCCGCCCGTCGTAGAGGTACTGGTTCCCAGTGGTCGTGGAACAGGCGACGAGATTGTTCGCGCCAACGTCGAGGGCGGCTTCGTGAGAAGCCAGTGGTGAATCCAGTCGAGAATCAGGGACGGTGACTGGTTGGAAAGCCCTGAACGTGTCGCTCACTTCGTCGTACTCAAGTTCCAGACGACCCTGTTCGCCGTCCCACTTCGGATTGCCTCGGACTTCGAGGCGGAATCGTTCGTGGTAGCCGAGCCCGTATTCGTCTTTCAGTTCTTGCCCGATAGGGATCTCGAGACGACTACGCTTTCCCCACTCAATCGTGTACTGGTTACATCGGATGTAGGTGCGGAGTTCGCGTCCGTCCTCCTCGTTGCCCCAGTACGACGGTGGGTTGGCGTACTCGCCGTTCTCTTTGAGGGCGAAGAACGACCGCCACGCTTCGCTGTTCTTGCGCGTGACCTGTTGCACAGTCGCACTTCCGACGACACCGTTGTAGCGCCCTCGGTACTCGGAGGTGTCCCACACGTCGCCGTCACCGAAGTAGTTCTGGCGACGTTCGTAGGTTAGTTCGTTCCACAGGGAGGCGGAGGCGTCGAGTAGCCGTAGGAGGCACTCTTTGTCGTTCTCGGTCTGTGGAACGACCTCGAAGGTGTTGGCGCGCTTCATGCGTCCCCACCCTCTTGTTCAGCGATGTACTGTTCGACAGCACCCTTCGAGGCGCTACCCGCCGTACCGACGTAGTACGAACGAGTCCACTTCACGCGGTCGTCGTACCGCTGGTTGTACTTGCGGGCGGAGATACCCTTAATCCAGTTGACGATGAGTGACGGGGCGTTCTTGGGTGGACTCCCGATGAACAGGTGTACGTGGTCGGGCATGACTTCGGACTCGGCCAATTCGAGGCCCTTGTCCTCACAGATTTCCGCGAAGATGGCTTCGAGACGTTCCTTCGTCTTCCCCGTCAGGTGCGAACGCCGATATTTCGGCACGAATACTATGTGGTAGTAGAGTTCGTATTTCGCATGACGAGTACTCTTCACCATCTACGTATACTATACGGTCTGACGGGTTAAAGACTGCGTTGGAACCCCGTCTATGCCATCGACGGCGGTTGAATACTGTTGGCCGGCTTCATCCCCGCCCTGAAGGGCGAGGCTTTCGCCTCGTATTCCTCGTGAAAATCAGCAACGGGTGTGGATCTCAACACAGCCTAGTCCAAGCTATGGAGAATCGAATGATGGCAACCCACATTCCGCTACGGCAACTCACGGAAGATTATTCGTACTACCACACATTGTATCTACTACTCAGATGCCGGACCCCTCGACACAGACACCTCCCAGACAGCAGACTATAGAGGTGCTTATTCAGAACTTTCCAAACGGAGTTATCGTACTCTTCGACGACGACTTGTGCTATCGTGTCGTCGGCCCCGATGTTCTCCCGTTCTCGAAAAGGGAGGCGACCGAGCTCCTCGGTCAGTCCATTCATGACCTGTTCCCCGAATGCACTGCGACCAGTCTAGAACCTGAACTACGTGCAACGATTCGAGGAGAATCACGCTCGTTCGATGTCAAGTACGACGATCGGGTTCACCATATCGAAACTCACCCCGCAGAAATCGACGGCGACGCGTACGGTGTCCTCGCCACACAGAATGTGACGCAGGAGCGTGAAACTGCAGCCGCGTTAGAACGACAGAACGAGCGCCTCGATCAGTTTACGAGCATGATTTCACACGATATGCAGACTCCTCTCTCGATCGCTACCGGCCACTTAGAGCTGTATCAAGAAACCGGCGATCCAGCCCATCTGACGAAGGTTGAAGAGACACTCACCCGCCTTGACGACCTCACACAGGATCTGCTGACGCTCGCCCAGTCGAACGACGTGCCGAGCCTTTCAGAGACAGGTGCTCTCAACGCAGTCGCACGAGATGCATGGGAGATGATCGATACTCGTGACGCGACCCTGGATGTCTCGGATCTCCTGATACGGGCAGATTTCGGACAGCTACAGGCGCTCTTCGAGAATCTGTTCCGGAACGCAATCGGTCACGGAGGCGATGAGGTCACAATTCGAATCGGCCCCATCAAGGGCGGCTTCTACGTCGAAGACACAGGAACCGGTATTCCCGAGGACAAACGCGAGGATGTCTTCGAACACGGGTTTTCGACCGGATACGGCGGGAACGGAGTTGGGCTCACTATTGTCGGCCGTATTGCCAAACGCCACGGTTGGGCAATTGAACTGACCGAAGAACGATCCGGTGGCGCACGCTTCGAGTTTACCGGCGTCGAGATTGCTGACTGATCGTTACGCGGGTATCACCGGGGCATCCACCGGTGCAAGCACGACACCGAACCCACGAAGCGTGCCTGCCGACGTGTAACTGGCGACGACAGTCGTTGTGGCTGTGAACGTACTCCCGTCCTCTCGCATCCATTCCAGATCGGCTGTGACTTCCCCATCAGTCCGAACAGAGTCGATGAGTTCCTCTGGACGCTGCCCACCGGTCGTGTCTGGTGCGAGGAATACCCCGAGATACGTACCGAGACTGTCTTCGACGGAATAGCCCAGTGTGTCTGCTGCTCGGTCGTTCCACCGAGTTACGTACCCTTCGTGGTCGAGTGTGTAGAACGTGCTCGCAGTTTCTTCCTCCCAGAGGTGGTAGAACTCTCCGTGTTGTTTCGACGCTGCTCGCCGCTCGCTAGTAATGTCATAGGCCGTGCACACGATACTGCCACTTTCTGTCGTCGCCAACCGATGATCCGTGATACGTCGGTCTCCGTGTTTCGTGAGACGGACGGTTTCACCGTTCCAGTACCCCGTTTCGGCGACCTCCGGGAGGATACGGTGTTCGAGCCGTTCCGCTTCTCCGTTGTGATAGAGAATTTTCCACGACTGACCAACGAGTTCTGACCGGTCATACCCGAAGAGCCTAGCGAACGCAGGGTTCACGTATGAGAACGTCCCGTCAGGTTCGACGAGACTGATCCCTTCAGTTGCAGTCTCGATAACGCGAAGCCCGTGATCCTTCTTGTACTCAGTGATATCTTGGACATAGCCGACAATCCTAATGACGGAACCGTCGTCACCGAAAATGGGTTTACTCTGTCCCCGTACCCACCGAATCCCTTGCTCCGGATGCATCACACGGTACTCGATCTCGTCAGGTGTTCCATTCGACAGCTTCTCCATCGACTCTCTCGCTATGTTGCGATCGTTCTCATGGATGTGTTCGAGAAATACCGTAGGTGACTCGTCAAGTGCTTCGATCGGGATTCCCCAGATATCCTCGAATGCGGAGTTGATAAAGAGTAGTTCGCTCCAATCTCCAGTGAAACTGTACAGAATGTTTTCCGAGTTTTCTGCGAGTTCTGCAAATCGCTGTTCTGTCTCTCGGATCGATTCCTGTGCGTTGTAGCTGGCGACAGCGTTTTTGATTCGGTTAGCAAGAATAGCGTACTGACCGGATCCCGTTTCCTTCTGGAGGTAGTCAGTTACCCCAGCGGAGATTGCATCACTCGCCACATCTTCGCTCCCCTTTCCTGTGTACAGAATGAACGGGAGTCGAGGATGTGTTTCACGGAGTGTAGTGAGAAATTCAAGTCCAGATTGACCAGGCATATCGTAGTCTGAGACGATACAGTGGAACTCACCTGCTGAAAACATCGCTTGAGCTTCACTCACGCTTGTCGCTAATTCGACGACAAAACGGTCGTCTTCCCGATGAAGAAAAATCGAGGTGAGTTCCGCTAGATCAGGCTCATCATCGACGTGAAGAACGTGTATTTTGGGCGGAAGGGAGATCATTGTGCACTCACAAGTAAATGTAGCAGCATAATTCTGCAGGATTTGTACCTTGAAACACAGCGATTGACTAGCAAAGGTGGATTACACGACAAATTATGGAAGTTACAAGGCTACAACCCCGCCCGTCAGGGCGGGGAGGATGTCAACGCATGGGGTACGCCATCTTGTTCGCTCAACAGCGGGTGGCTTTCGGCTGAGCCTGTGTCTCACTCATCGCCTAGCGGGAACGCCACCCGGTTGTCGCTCTGCTCGATTTCGGTGTCGAACGGCTCGGACCGCTCTGCGAGCGTGTCACGCACCCACTCGGCGACGTCGTCGTCCGCCAGCGTCGCCGCCTCGTCGACGATCTCGATCGGCTCGACGACCAGCTCGTCGAGGTCGCCGTCGCGTACGACCACCTCGAAGAGGGCGCTCCGCTTGTTTCGGACGCCCTCGCGGTCGCGGTAGCTGATGTAGTCGTCCACGAAGTCCCCCGCGTCGTAGATGATCGGTCGTCCCTCGTACACCTCGACGCCCTGAAGGACGTGCGCGCTGTGGCCGTGAACCACGTCGACGCCGAGATCGACGAGCCACCGACCGAACCGCTCGTGAACCGCGCGCGGCTCGGTCTCCCAGTTCGGCCCCCAGTGCAGCGAGGCGACGACGAGGTCGGGATCGTGTGACGCCGCGCTGTCGAGGACCTGCCCGACGAGCGAGCGCGTCGCGGACACGGTGGGGTCGAGCGTCGCGAACGCCGTCCCCGGCTCGGTGTCGCTCGCAGCGAACGCCTCGGACTGGTCGGTGAGGCCGAACGCCGCAACGGTCAGCTCGCCCGCCTCGAAGATTACGGATTCGAGCGCGGACGCTCTGTCGGTGCCGGCACCGGCCCGAGCGATCCCCGCGTCGGCCAGGTGCGCTCGCGTGTCGCGGAGCGCGGGCTCCGAGTAATCCAGAATGTGGTTGTTCGCGAGCGAGACGAACGAGGCCCCCGCCGCCTCCAGAGCCGGCACGGCGAACGAGGGGTTCGCCCGGAAGTAGTACCCCTTGTTCGGCCACTTCGTTCCGCTATCGGAGACGCAACACTCTAGGTTGCCGACGATCCCGTCGAGTTCCCGCAGTCGTGGAAGCGTCGACCCCCAGACGTTTTCGGGGTCGCCATCGTCGGCCCATCGCTCGTTGACGCTCCGACCGAGCATCAGGTCGCCGACGAACCCGATTCGAGTCTCGTCGCCGTCGGCAGCGGTGTCGTCGACAGCGGTGTCGTCGCCCCCGTCGGAGTCCGCGTCGCTCACATCCGAGTTGGTGCCGTCGGTCGCTCCGCGACTCCCGTCGTCCGCAGTCGGCCGCGTGTGTGTGCACCCGGCCAGTCCAACGAGTCCGGCGACGCCCGATGACAGCATGGTCCGACGCGTTCGCATCGTCCGGTGGTTCATCGAGTGAGGGTTTCAAGCCTGCGGCCGATTGCAGATCCGGGCACTGTACCAACCGATCCGTTGACGGCAACTGCCCAGTCTCAAAACGGTGGTCCACTGGAAAGCTGTGCGTCTCGCGATGGCGTCGCCGACACGTCTATCCATATGGATATTTTTTTGGCTGCGCTTTTGGATCATAGAATGAGAGTGGGAGCTGGAAAGACATCTCGTCCCCCACTGTTAGCCAACTCCGGTAGCGAGTCAAATATCGACATTCAGAAACGTGGTCACGGCCAGAGGCCGCGCATCTCGTGAGCTGCTGCGATCCGTGATAGCGCAACGATATACGCCGCATCACGCCACGTCACGTCACGCGCCTCGAACTCCTCACGGACGCCCTGCCAAGCTGCCAGCATTTCCGTTTCCAGCTCGTCGTGCACACGGTCCAACGACCACGCACGGCGATTGATATCCTGTAGCCACTCAAAATAACTCACTGTCACGCCGCCAGCATTCGCCAGAATGTCCGGGATCACCGGCAGATTTCGCTCGGCGAAGATCGCACTCGCCGCACTCGTCGTCGGTCCGTTTGCGCCCTCGATAACGATATCCGCAGCGACGTCGTCGGCATTCTCCGCCGTCAGGACGTTTCCGATTGCTGCCGGAATCACGACATCCACGTCGAGTTCCAGCAATTCGTCGTTGGTCAGCGTCTCCGGGGCCCCGTGCGTCAGCACCGCCTCCGGCTCTTCGTCGTGGGAAGGAATCGCATGCGTATCGACTCCGTTCGCATCGTAGATTCCGCCGTTAACGTCGCTCACGGCGACGACGTTCGCCCCCCAGTCGTCGAGTAGTTTCGCTGCATTCGACCCGACGCTCCCGAAGCCCTGTACGGCAACCGATGTCGCCGTGAGATCCTTGTCGTAGTACTCGATAGCCTCACGGGCGATGATCGCGACACTCCGACCGGGGGCCGAATCACGCCCTTCACTCCCGCCGACGATCGGTGGTTTTCCCGTGACCACTCCCGGAATCGTTTCACCCTCTTGCATCGAGTAGGCGTCCATCAGCCACGCCATCGTTTGCGGATCCGTTCCCATGTCGGGAGCAGGAATGTCTTTTGTAGGGCCGATGACGGACCGAATTTCGTTGGTGAACCGGCGCGTCAACTGTTCTTTTTCGGACTCGCTGAGGTCCTTGGGGTCGACGGCAATACCACCTTTTGCACCGCCGAAGGGAATATCCATCACGGCGCACTTCCACGTCATCCACATGCTCAGCCCGACGCACTCCTCGCGCGTTACGTCGGGGTGATACCGAAGGCCGCCCTTGAACGGGCCCCGAACGCTGTCGTGTTGGGCGCGATACCCAGTGTACAGTTCCACCTCACCGGTTTCGCGTTCGATCGGAACGGTAACCTCGTGGACTTTTTTGGGATGCTTGAGTCGCTCGATGACGTTTTGATCGATATCAAGGTGATCGGCAGCCTGCTGGAGCTGGCGACGCGCCGTTTTGATTGCAGATTCCGGTTCACTTGGGTCCTGGTCACGAGTCGTCGTTGAGGCCATCGTTATTCGATCGGCATGCGCCGGTTCCGCATCTCACCGGCACAGTCGGGACACTTGCCGGGGCTAGTTTCCGAAAGCACGACGTTTCCGCACTCGAAACACTCGTAGGGCGATTCCGTGTCCGGATTTTGGGAGGCGTCTCTCATGGTAGGTGAGCGCCCCGGCGGTCTCTCGCAGGGGACTCTATTAACACAAAAGAGGTGTATAAGGGAGTATGTAGTCGTTGAATATGAAGCTATCTGAGGTACAGGTGGGTTTACTATTCAATCTATGAGGGATACACGGAGCCAGGCAACTACCCGTAGGGCGGGAGTCTGACGGATAGCAAGCGGAAGCCTCGCCCTTCAGGGCGGGGAGGAAGTCAAACCCGAGATGAGTACGTTCGTATCCAGCACCGCCCTCATTTGTCACTGCCCCGTGCCTCGTGGACGAGTCGGGTAACTTCATCGAGAGACGTTTCAACTGTTTCTGCCCGTCTCTCGACGCGCTGTTGAAACTCTTCGATCGACGGGAGGTCGATCTTCTTTAACACGAGACCGTACTCCGTTGGGACGACCATGAGCTTCGTCCCTTGTTTGAGTCCAAATTGGTCTCTGAGTTTACTGGGGATCGTGATCTGCCCCTTCGAGGTTACCGTAGCTACTTCGGGTTCATCGGAAGCCATCGTATACGTAAGGATTCCTTACAGATAGACTTGAATCTGCCGGTCAATACGCACCGTTCAGACACCCGCTGATTCAGGCGAGAATATCTCTGAAGCAGAAGATTTCAACGGAGCCCGCGTATTCATTCGTGCGATTGTGTCACAACGGGAGAGAGGTCATCGATCAGTGCCGTGAACAGCTTCCGTTGTGCAGTTCGAATATGCTGGTAGAAGGCCTGTGGAGAGATATCCAGCGAGGCCGCCACGACCTCCCCAGTCGCCTCTCGCGGGGATTCGAAGAACCCGCTGTAGTAGGCCGTCTCCAGAACTTCCAGTTGTCTGGCAGTCAGTTGGTCAAGCACTGACGCGTAGAGTCCGTGTTCGGATGCCTGTTCCCGTGTTTGCTTTGAGGTGAGCGTGACATCGCGAAATCGCTCGCTAATGAACTGAGTGACATGCCTGGCCTCGACACCGTGAGAGATGTCGATAACTAATTCTGTAGTCGCTTGTGTGGCGGTTGCATCCTGAAGGACGGCACCGTGGTCAGCAAGTTCCGTCGCGAGAAACGGCTCAGATAACTGGAGCCGCACCACGCCCCCGGAGTCACCGCCGCGAATCCGCTGGACACCCTCAACGATCCGGAGACCGTCCGCGGCGTCGACGACGGCGTCAAGTGGTGCGCCGTCAACAGTGACGAACACGTAGTTGCCGCTCGCTGTCTGTTGGACGCCGCCTTCGTAGGTAAGCGTACAGTCAGCGGCCTTCGCCAATTGCGTCAGCACGAATGACGGATTGGTCGCCGTGTACTCGACCCGAGTCATCGACGTGGTGAGCAGTGCCCGCTTGCGCTCACTCGCACTGATGGCGGCGGCGATCGTCTCTCCCAGTTCCGCGAACACAGATTGGATGGTCTCATCGAAGGCGTCCGTCGTGTTCGCGTACACCGTTAGGACACCGTATGAGAGATCGTTGTACACGAGTGGGATGCTCAACGCGGAGAGCAGATCGCGCGAAATGGCGTCCTTGCGCCACGGGGCCGCACGGAGATCGGCCGCAACGTTCGAAATGAGCGTCATTGTTCCAGATGCCGCAGTCCGACCGGCGGGCTCGACGTCTGCAGCAGCCACAGGGAACGATCGCGTATCAAGATACCCCTGATCAGTTCCAGCCCATGCCTGCGGTGTCACCGTCTCGTTCGGCCCATCAACCGTGCCGATCCAAGCGAACTGGAAGCGGCCGTCAGCAGTAAGGCGGTCACAGACGGTGTGATCGATCTCTTCGCGGGTCTCGGACTGGACGAGCGCCTGATCGATCTCACGGATGGTCTCGTTGATCTGGTTGAGCGCGGTGAGCCGATCGTTCCGTCGCTGGAGCTCGCGGTCCTGGTCGCGAAGCTGAGACTCGCGGGTAACTCGGTCGAGCGCTGCCTCTGCGGTTGCCGCGAGGAGGTCGGCAAGCTCTCGTGTGACATCGTCGAACGCACCGACCGCCGTCGAGCCAACGACGAACACGCCGTGATTGCCGAGCGGGATGTATGCCGCACTCCGAAGGTCAGTCACGAAGGTCGTAAGACGCTCCACATCGTGAACGTCCGCAAAAAAGCTGGCTTCGTTTTCGACGAAACTGTGACTAACGAGGTCATTCCCGTCCGCGTGAACGGCAGACAGTGGCCCGTGGGCGTTCCGCATCGCCTGCGAGTGGACAACGGGCTGCAGATGATTCTCGTCGGCGTCAAAGAGATAGACGGCACTGGCGTCGAGGCCCAGCACGTCTGCGGTGTCGTCCACGATATGCTGGGCGATCTCTTGGTGCGTTCCAGCGTAGAGGAAATCTCGGGCAGTCTCCTGGAGCGTGGCCAGCGATTGTTCGCGCTGTTTTCGTTTCGTGATGTCCCGACAGCTGTACAGCAGCGTCCCACCCTGAATAGCGACTTCCCGAACGTTCACCAACAGCGTGTGTTCACGGCCGGCTTTGTCCGTGGCCGTCGTCTCGATATTCTTCAGGACACCCTCGTCAGCGAGCGTCTCACGGTCAAAGAGGTCCTCACCGAGCAGGTCGCCGATCGGTCCGAGTTCCCGGATCTCGTCGGCGGTATATCCGAAAATGAAGTGAGCATTCGGGCAGACGTAGGTGTATTCGCCGTCCTCGTTGGTGATGAGGACGGTATCGGTCATATTGTTGAGCGTGACCCGGTGGAGTTTCTCGGAGCGCCGGAGTGCCCGTTCAAGATCGACGCGCTCAGTGATATCGACGCTGTCCACGATGATCGAGACGAGCTCGCCGCGTTCGTTCGTGACCGGCTGCACGGAGAGTTCCAACACGCTGGAATTCGTTGCAGCATCCTGAATGACAACCGCGTGCCCGAACTCGCCGTCTCCAGCCGCGTCGACGAGCCGACGGATGTCAGCTCTCGTTTGGCTGTCATCAGGCCACCAGGGAAGCGTCCAGAACGGGTTCCCAACGACCGCGTCAGCGTCCGTATCCACCATGGTACGGGCGGCACGGTTGACACGCGCAAGCGTCCCATCGGGATCAAGCACCCACGTCGCTGATCTGGTATCGTGGAATATCGCGTCGAACTGTCGCGCCCGCTCGCGCTGTGTGAGCGCGCGCTGAGCGTTCCGGAGCGCCTGCTCAGTTCGCCGCAGAGCGTCGTTGACGGTGTCTTCCAACGAGTCAGTGACGACAATATAATCAGTGACACCGGTTTCGACAGCCTCACTGGCGAGTCGTTCGCTGCCGGCAGCCGTCCCCAAAATCACCGGGAGCGTCGTCGACGTCTCACGGATGCGGCGAACAAGATCGATTCCAGTGGATTCAGCGAGAGCGTAGTCTGTAACGACGCAGTCAACGGTCGTCTGTTGAAGCGTCTCTTGCGCTGCCGATACCGTCGAGACACGATGGACCGTCGTATTAAATTCCTCTCGGAGCGCACCGATGAATGACGGTATCCATGGCGTGTCGCCGACAACGACGATAGCGGACGTGTCGAGGACACTACTTGTCGTGGAGTTCATACGTGGGGCTGACGGCACCAATCACAGCGTTCGGTACTGCGTGGGATGACCGTTGGGAGTATCAAGTATATTGAAATCCGCGTATAGTAAAAACCACGAGTGGAAATAGCAAGAATCGACACGACACCGGAGACCGTTTTCCAGTCACGAACGGGCAATCGGGATCAAAGCGCCGCTTCTCGCGGTGAGCAGACGTCGATGTTTAGTACTCGATCGCCGCGGAGTACCGGTCCAACACGAGTACCGCCCCCGCCCCGACGAGCGCCGCGAGCGCGAATCGCGGAGCCGCCGCCGCCCACGTCTCGCCGCTCTCGGCCAACCGGAGCGACACCTCGGCGACGGGCGCTCGGAGCGCGCCGACGATCAGGCTGACGAGGAAGGCCAGCGTGGCGGCGCGAGCGCGGGCGAGCGCGTACTTCACGGCGTGGGCGATCGTGAACACGCCGACGACGCCGCCGAGGAGGAACGTCGCGACCGGGGGGAGCGTCTCGGCGAGCGCGTCGGTCCCGTTTCCGAGCGCGAACCCCGCGAGGCCGTCGACGAACCGGCTCACCGTTCCCGACATGTACTCGTACTGCCCGAGCACGACGAGCAGCAGCGAGCCGGAGACGCCCGGGAGGATCATCGCGCTGACCGCGACCGCGCCGGCGACGAAGACGACCGGCAGCGAGCTGGCGAGCGCGGTCGAGGCGTACCCCGAGGCGAGGAACGCGACCAGGAAGCCGGCGGCTGCGGCCGCTTTTCGCCGCGGTGTGTCGAGTTCGACGTCGCCGAAGAGGACCGCCGCGCTCGCGGCGATCAGCCCGAAGAAGAAGCCGTAGGTCGCGACGGGGCGCGTTTCGAGCAGGAAGTCGACGCCGCTGAGCACAGCGACGACCGCGGTCCCGATCCCCGCGAGGAGGACGATCAGAAACGCGCCGTCGACCTCGCGGAACGCCGTGCGCGCGTCGGGGAGGTTCGCGGGGCGCGCCCCGGCGAGCACGCGCTTGAGCCGGTCCGGATCGATGGCGGTGACCGCGGTGATGAGCCGCTCGTAGATGCCGAGAATGAGCGCGATGGTGCCTCCGGAGACGCCGGGGACCGCGTCCGCGCTCCCCATCGCGACGCCCTTCAGGTACAGCGTCACCCAGTCCCGGAGGCCGGTCATATCGAGTGGTTACGCGCTCGCGCCGTCGACGGCGGTCGCGCCCGCGACGACCGGGTCCGCGGCGGCGAGCGACGCGGAGTCGTTCTCGGTTGTGTTTCCGGGATCGTCGTCGCTTCCGTCGCTGCCGGTTTCGCCTTCGCCGCCGTCAAGCGTTGTCTCTTCGAGTTCGACCGTGGCGGCTGTATCATCCGCACCAACGACCTGTGCTTCGGTCACGCTCACCGTGCCAGTGAGCGCGCTTGCGGTTCCGTTGTCGACCGACAGCCCGGTCGAGAGCTGGTAGGGACCGGTGGCGCGAACGCTCGTGTTCGTGTACCCCTCGTCGGGGCCGAACTCGTCGTAGCCCGTCGTCGAGTACGGGAGCGTGAGTTCGAAGGTGCCGTCCTCGTCGGCCTCGGCGTACTGCGTGTACTCGAAGGTCTGCCCGGAGGGCTTCTCGAGTTCGACGGTCGCTTCGACCTCCTCGCCGGGTGTAGCGCCGGAGCCCTCGACGGTCGCGCCCGGGACGCGTTCGAACGTCTTCACCCAGTCGTCCTGGAAGGCTTGGAGTATCGGTTCGCCGAGGAGCCCCTCCACGTCAGCGCCGAGCTGCTGGAGGATCTGGACCTGGCGTGCCGAGGGCGACTGCCCCTGTGACTCCGTGGCGTGGACGAGCCGGTAGTGCTCCAGCGCGTCGACGCGCTCGGCGGGCAAATTACCGACGCCGCCGATCTGGGCGCTGCCGTCCTCCTCGACGTACGCACGGGCCGCCGTCATGTTGTCGAACTCGCGGACGGTAGTTTCGGGGTCGCTCGGGAGCGTGCTGATCTCGACCTCCTCGCCGTCCGCGGTCTGGGCGGCCTGCGTCTCCCAGTCGACGACGACGGGCGCGGGGTCGACCGCGCTGCCGTAGTGTTCGTACAGGCGGATCATCTGGCTCTCGTGGTAGCGCTGGGTGTTCACCTGCATCACCGTGCTAAACCCGCCTTCCTCGGTCTGCTGGTAGAGCACGCGGTTGAAGTCCTCGCGCGTCTCGTTGCCCGAGGAGTACGTGACGGGCGCGGAGAACTTCGAGTTCGGCGAGGCCATCTGGCGGTCGACCATCACGTATCGGGTGTTCTCGCCCTCCGTGCTCTGGCTGGCGAGGACGTCGGCGGCCTCACCCTCGGTCGGCGCGAGGAGGTAGTCGGCGGCCGCGACCGCGTTCTGCTGGAAGGGGTTCGCGTTCGGGATGCGTTCTGCACGCGTGGTGATCCAGTGGCCGTAGTCCCACCACGACTGCACGCCGTACGCGCCCTCGGGGTAATCGAAGTCGCCGTCTGCAGGGCGTTCGTAGGTCGCGTACGGGTCCATCGCGTTGTCCGCACCCTCGAGTTCGCCCGGCTGCGGCGTCTCGTCGTTCATCCACTGGAGGCTCTCGTCCCACTCGACGATGTTGCCTGGGCCGGTGTTCGCGCCCGCCGCCCACACCGGCGTGGCCATCGCGACCAGCGGGACGATGAGGATAACGACAAGCACGATCGCGCCCATCGCCTGCCACCCTTCGACGTCGCGGACGTCGTCGAGCGAGCGCAGGCAGAGAAAGCCGACGGCGACCTGGACGAAGTACGCCGCGCCGACCGCGACGATCACCGCGAGGTAGTAGTTGAAGCGGACCTGGGTGAACGCGGCGCTCCCGATGAACGCCGCCCACACGACGAAGTACAGCTCTTCGGTGTCGTACTCGACGAGGAACGTCGCGCCGACCAAGAGGGCGGCCGCGATGACGAGTCCGACCACCTGCCAGCTCACGCCGACGACGCCGCCGATGGTATCGTAGAGTTGCGGGACGGCGTAGACGGAGCCGACCACGGCGAGCGCGGCCGGGATGTAGAGGGTGTGGTTGGAGTTGGTAGAGCGGTAGAGGGGGCGCGCGACGATGTAAAGGACTGCAAAGAGAGCAAGGAAGAAGGCGAGGCCGTACTGCGAGAGCACGAAGTTGGCGAACGAGGAGCCCTGGAGGGGAGGTTGGGCCTCGCCGATGGTGCGTGCGCCAGCGCCTGCACTGAAGCCGACGGTATTGAGCAATCTCCCGGTGACTGTCGACCACAGTGAGGGGATTGCAAGCCAGACGACGGCCCCAGAGGCGAGGATGAGGCCACCGACTGTGAGGGGATATCTACTCGCATCGAGCTCGCGACCTTCCCACTGGCGTGTGAACCATCCGAGGAACACGGCTCCGACAGCAACGCCGAGGGGAAGAACGATCTGGAGCAAAGAGTACTCACTGACCGCAAACGAGAAGTCGTCGAGTGGAATGAGCTGCATCACTCCGGCAACGGTCATCGACAGTGCACCGGCGAAGACGATCGGTTCAGGACTCTTCCCGTGGTACACGTCGCTCGTTATCTTGATCGCGAGGAAAATTCCCGTGAAGCCGACCATGAGGATTCCCGGCTGCCACGTCCACATGTAAAGACCGAGTGCGACGCCCGCGGCGGCCGCGTACGCCGCTGGACGCTTGAGGGCGACCCAATCGTGATCGACGAACAACTCCCACACGGGGGCTTCGCGTTCTGCGACCGCGAAGGCGACGAGGAACGCGAGGACGGCGAGACTCTGGAAGAGGACTTCGGCCGCGCTGTGGTCAGGGAAGCCGACGAGAGAGTAACTGAAGAAGGTTCCCGAGAGGAGCGCGAGGACGACGACGCCGGCGAGGGCGGCGAACCGGTCGACGAACCGGCGCGCGATGAGGTACGTCGGAATTGCGACGAGAGCTCCTGCTATGGGGGCCATCACGAGCATGACACGCATCGCACCCTCCTCGCCGCCACCCGCGATCGGGGTCGTGAGGAAGATAGCAATGACCATGATCTGGTCCCAGAGGGTGCCGAACTGCCCAGCCTGGTTTCCGAACGGGAAGCCGGTCCAGACGTCGAACGGCATCCGACTCGGCCAGTTTTCCATGATGTACGAGGTCTCACGGAAGTGGTACCACGGGTCGTTCCCGCGGAAGTACGCCTGACCGTCCACGATAAAGTTCCCGTACGACTGGACGCGAGTCCAGAGCATGAACGCCAGTGCGACGAGAATCGCCGGAACGTGATACCACCGTTCGAGGAGATCGAGTGGGGACCGATCCGATCCCTCCGGCGGATCGTTCGCTTGACTCATTACGTGAAGACGACTGTCAAAACGCGCATAAGGCTTGTGATAAGCGGAGCGGTCTGAGACAGAACACCTAAGCGCTCCAGCGGCGCAACGTCCTGACGTGAAGGTCTCGGTCGTCCTCTGTACGTACGCTCCCGACATGTACGAGCACTTCCGCGAGGCTGCCGACAGCGTCCTCGCGCAGACATACGAGAACGTCGAACTCGTCGTGATCGTCGATGGGACGCCCGAGATGTATGAACAGGTCGTCGACGATTTCGGTGGTTTCGAAGACGTGGTGATCGAGTGTAACGACGAGAACGTGGGTCTCTTGGAGAGTCGAAATCGCGGCGCGGAAATTGCCGCCGGTGACGCCGTCGCGTTCATCGACGACGACGCGATTGCGGACGAGGCGTGGGTCGAAAGTCTGGTCCAGGCGTACGAGGAAGAGGACGCGATCGCGGCCGGCGGGAAGATGACGCCCGAGTGGGTCGCGGGGAAGCCGTCGTTTCTCCCCGAGGAGTTCTACTGGCTGATCGGGGTGACACACCGCGGGTTCGCCGACGGACCAGGAGAGGTCCGAAACACGTTCGGATCGAACATCTCGTTCCGGGCAGACGTGTTCGCCGAATTGGGTGGGTTCGATGTCGACATCGGCGGTCGGAAAGGCAACAAGAACCTGCAGGGTGGTGAAACCGAGTTGTGCGCGCGAATGCGGGAGCGATACGGGCAGGGAGTATGGTATGATCCCGAAGCGAAGGTGGCACACAAGGTGTTCGAGTACCGGACAGAGTCCCGGTGGCTGGTGGATCGAGCGTTCTGGCAAGGGTACTCGAAGCGGGCGATGGAGTCTTTCGTCGACGACGAAGCAGGTGAAGAAGGTCACTTTCTTCGTCAACTCATTTTTGAGTTCGTGCCAAATCGGCTCAAATCACTCGTCTACAACCCTTCCGTCTCACAGATTAGTCAACTCCTCTGCCTCTTCGTTTTCACAGGGTCAGTTGGTATCGGATATCTCTACGGATACCTCCGATACTAAACAACCAGACATATACCGGGGTTCATCGAACCTGCAGGTATGACTGACCGTGGCGTATGCGTCGTCACGCATCCCCTGAGTGCGGCTGGAGAGAATGCGACACGGACTCTCCTGGATATCCTTTCAGAATTAGGGCCAGTATCACTCGTGACAGCGGATCTCCCGGATAATTCATCAATATGGGACGATCGTGAGGTGGTGGAGCTAACACACAAGGGAACTGGTCACAGCGTTCCAATTGCGGCTTTTCGGTTCATACTGAACCAGATTCGGATGTGTGCTGCGATCCGCCAGCGTCCCGAAAAAACAATTCTGTTTTTCGGAGCCACTGCTTACCTCCTTCCGATACTCTTCGCCCGTGTCATCGGAAGAAGAGTGATCGTCGAACCAAGAGGTGATGTTCCGCTTACGCTACAACTCAACTGGGAGCAGCAAATGCCGAAATTCCTCGCACAATTATTGGCCGGCAGCGTTCGGCTGCTTGAACGGGGAGGATTCTCGGCTGCCCACACCGTTGTAACATATACTCCGAATATGGCCCGAGAACTGGGACTTGATCCGGGTTCGTCGAATGTGTATCCTCATGGGGCACGGTACGTTGACACCGAGAAGTTCCACCCAGATACTCCGTTTCAGGAACGCGACGCCGTGGTAGGGTTCGTCGGTCGCCTCGACGAGGAAAAGGGTATTCGAGAACTCGCAGCGGTGGCAAAACGACTCCGAGACGGAATGACATTCCGATTCGTCGGGGACGGACCGCTGTCCGACTGGTTGCAGTCAGAACTAGCCGCAGAGATTGAAGCTGGCACGGTTGAACTCACGGGGTGGGTACCCCATGACGATATTCCGGCAGAATTGAGCCGAATGAGACTACTCGTAATGCCTTCACAGCCGACTGAAGGACTCCCAACGACTATTCTGGAAGCGATGGCGTGCGGGACGCCAGTCTACGCAACGCCCGTCTCTGGTATTCCTGATGTCGTTTTAGAAAACGAAACGGGTTTCGAAATGACTGAGCGTAGTCACAAAAAAATAGTACAGCAAATCGAATCCATCCTCTGTAGAGAGGATCTAACAGATATGAGCCATGGGTGTCGGAGATGGATTGAGCAAGAATACAGCTTCGAAGCCGCGGTGGAGAGGTACCGCCGTCTCTTGGAGAGTAGCTAAATACGAGGAGGCTTCTATGGGTCGGTTTCGGTACTGTTCTCACTCCAAATGGAATCGTAAATTGCTACAGTGGAGGATGACAGGTTCCATTGATAAGAGAGGGACAAAAGTATTGTCGAGCGAGACCACTAAAATGGCCAACCGAGTTCAATATATTTACCAGAAAAATTGCCTCAAGTATCGGCGAACCGGTCGAATTATGAATATGGGAAGTTGCCTTTTAGGAGGGAACAATGATCGAATTTAACAACGAACAAATTGGAAATGGTGATCAGCCATTTATTGTTGCGGAGGTCGGCGTTAATTTTCGGGATGATATTGAATTAGGTAAAGCGTTCATTGAGGAGGCGGCCGAGGCCGGAGCCGATGCGGTCAAATTCCAAACACACATCCCGAGTGCCGAGATGGTTGAGTCGGAAATGGACGCTCTCGGAATGAGTGATCTCTACGATCGCATGGGTGTCTACGAGCTCTCTATGGAAGAGCATCGAGAATTGAAACAGCATTGCGAAGATTGCGATATTACCTTTCTTTCGACACCGTTCTCACCGGCAGCCGTAGAGCGTCTAGAAAAACTCGATGTCGGGGCCTACAAAGTTGGCTCGGGAGAATTAACCAACCACCACCTCTTGCGGACTATCGCCGAAACAGGCAAACCGATGATCGTCTCCACGGGGATGCACGGTATGGCCACCGTACAGGAGGCGGCCGCACTCCTCGACAAACACGCGTCGGAGTATATGTTCCTCTACTGTGTTTCAGAGTATCCGACTGAACCCTCGGATTTCAATCTCGGTCTCATCCAGCGTATGGAAGCGGAGTTCGACGTACCGATCGGCTTCTCGGACCATTCGACCGGTGTCGAGGCCGCCGCGATCGCGATGGCACGCGGGGCGACCCTCGTTGAAAAGCACTTCACGATCGACCGCCGTCTTCCGGGAGGCGATCAGGAGGTGTCCATCGAACCCGAAGAGCTCCAGAAATTAGTTGAATATGCAACCCTCTGTCACAAGACGAAGGGCGATGATAAGGAGGTTCGTGACGGTGAAGTCTCAATTGCGGAGTGGGCACGACATAGTGTTGTTACGACGAGTCAAGTAGCGACTGGTGAAACCCTTACGGCCGAACAGTTGACGACAAAACGTCCGGGTACTGGGATTCCCGCGACGGAGTTCGACGAAACCGTTGGTCGCGTGGCGGCTCGAGACTTGGAGGCAAACAGGACGTTACAGGAGGCGGATCTCGAATAGTATCGGCCGGGACTCTGTCTCAATCTAATACCGCGGAACCAGTGAGTTTATTCGGCCAATAGGTCATACTTCCCAAACATGCGCAAGGTCTGTTTTCCTGTGACGACTCGAGGAAACTACGGAAAATTCAAGCCAGTGATGCAGGCCGTGAAGGCTCACCCTGAGTTGGAACTACAGCTCATCGTGGCGGGTGGTGCGCTCCTACACAAGTACGGGGATTTCGTCGAGGACGGGTACTTGGGTGAGTTTGAGGTCGACAAGAAGATCTACTTCCTACTCGAAGGCGAGAACCCGATCACGATGGCGAAGTCGACCGGAATCGCGTTGACCGAGTTCACGTCCGTCTTTGAAAATCTCGAACCAGACGTCGTCATGACCATTGCCGACCGGTTCGAAGAACTCGCCATCGGCACGGCTGCCGCCTTCCAGAACATCCCGTTAGCTCACATTGAGGGAGGAGAGGTGTCGGGTTCGGTTGACGAGAGTATTCGGCATGCGATAACGAAGATATCTCATCTCCACTTCCCGTCGACCGAACGCGCCGCGGAACGCGTCCGCAAACTCGGGGAACCCGCCAAGAGTATCTTCAACGTGGGAACACCGAGCCTCGACGTGATTTCGAAGCTCGACTTAGACGACATCGAGACGGTCGGATCGGACCTCCGGGACAAAGGTGTTGGTGCTGATATTCGTCTGAGCGATGATTATCTCTTAGTTATTCAGCATCCAGTGACGACAGAGTACGACCACAACCGGCGGTACATCGACGAAACGATCGAGGCGGTCGACGACCTCAGACGGCCCACTGTCTGGCTGTGGCCGAACATGGACGCAGGGGCCGACGCAGTCTCGAAAGGGATCCGAGTCTATCGGGAGCAAAACGACCAGGACTTCATCCGCTTTTTTACGAGTCTCCCACTGGAGCAGTACGCGGTCCTCCTGAACAACGCCGCCTGCATCGCCGGGAACTCGAGCAGCGGGATCCGAGAATCCGCATACTTAGGGGTGCCGTCGGTCAACATCGGGAATCGTCAAAACGGGCGCCAACGTTCAGACAACGTCGTCGACGTTCCCCACGAGGCCGAGCGCATCAAAAGTGCTATCGAAGACCAAGTGGAACACGGTCCGTACCCATCGAGCTCGATATACGGGAATGGGAACTCCGGCGAGAAGATTGCGGATATTCTCGCCGAGTTTGATTTCAACATTCAAAAGCAGATCACATATTGACCTAGATTCGTTCAGGAGCTGGAAGAATCTGTGTCTTGCTCTTTCGACTCGAAATATTCGGTTAGCTGTTCAGCGAGCCAGAAGTCGAACTCAGTGTCAATATCTACCGACCGTCGTTCAGACATCTCGAAGAGACTGACTGTCCCGCTTCGGAGGTCACCATGAGCTCGGAAATGCTCGGCATCGACGATATATATCGCGCCGTTCTCGACGTACTCTGTGGTTTTATCCTGTCGCCGGCTCGCATCACCAGTATGGTTCAGCTGCTCAGCACCATCTTTCTGTGGTCGCCATCGGTAGCTATGATCTTTGAACCCCGATATCACAGTCGTAACAGGCGACTCTTTGTGGGCCTCGATGGCACGATCGATATGATCTGCGGTACGATGTGGAGATGTCGGCTGGAGGAGAACTATCCCCGAGCACGTATATCCCTCTTCATCCTCAAGATAGGAAATAGCGTGTTCGACGACCGGTTCCATCGCCGCATCGTCGGTTGCCAGCTCCTGTGGTCTACGAAACGGTGCTTCGGCACCGTGTTCCTTGGTAACCCGTCGAATTTCAGCGTCGTCTGTCGTGACTATCGTTCGATCTAGATTGGAGGCATCAATCGCTGCCTCGATCGTGTGTGCGATGAGGGGTTGCCCCGCGAACGGCCTCACGTTTTTCCGCTTGACACCCTTTGATCCGCCCCGAGCAGGGATCACGCCCAAGTAATCTGCTGCCTCTGTCGTCATATTTGTATAGATACTCCTCAGCCGTATAGTCGTGCGGTATCTCAGTCAATTCAGTTTCCTTACCCCTCCAGCAGATACCGTACTTATACGCACCGAAAGTAGTCCTCTATGAGGAACCGTCAGAGTAGCGCGCCGACATAAGGGTAATCTGAGAGAATGGAGATCGTTTTTTCTCGAACGGTCGTCGACAACGCCAGTAGTACTACCGAATAGAACCCTGCAGCTAGGAACACGATGACAACCGTTCTGATTCGTCCCGAGCCCAACATCTTGGAAAGGCCCGACACAGCAAGGACCATGACCAGACTGGCGATGACCTGGTACCCGATTTCCCGGTACGGTACGTAGATTGGAATGCTCTGATTGACCCAGTAGTATCCAAATAACATTCCGATGGTTGCCGAACTGGCGGTCCCGATAGCTGCCCCATACCAGCCGAAAATAGGGATGAGTGAGAAGTTTAAAATCACATTTGAAACAAGCAGTACGGCGTTAATCCGAAAGCCAATATCCGGTCTGTCGATTGCATTTATTGTATTCTTGAACAATCCGTTGTACGCGTTTGTGAGCCGAGCGACGACTAGTAGAATGAGAATTGTGCCACCCTGACCGTATTCGGAGCCGTAAATCTCAAGCACCCGTGGACCAACTGCTATTGCCCCGGCTAAGCCAGGAATTGTAAATATTCCCGTAAAGCTAAGTCCCTCTGTAAGAAGTTCGCTGACCTTATCATACCGTTTGTCGTCGCTCAGTTCGCTGATAGTTGGAAAAAGAGTTGTGGTAATAGACGTACTAATGATTGAGAGCGCCGACGCCATCGTCCACGCCACCTCGTAGACCCCTATCAGACTTGAACTTACGAAAATCGCTAAGATGACCGTGTCTAACCAGTTGAACGCTTGAACAGATATCTGACCTAACCAAGAGTATCTTGCATACTCATACAGACTCTTGAAATGTTTTTTCGATGGCCAAGCCGGTTTTATTGGATTAATGGCGAATGCAATCACGGCTGCCACAAAAAACGAGATTGTGTGGCCCCATATGAGTCCAGCCACGCCGAGAGTTAGGAGGTACGTCAGACCAATCTGAAGACCGGTTCGGATGATACGGCCGGTTGTCCAGATAATACTCGCATGGGCTACCTTCTTTTGTCCATTGAGAATGGCACTCGCGAAGTTTGCGGCGAACCAACAGACGATCAGCACCGCAATTTCGAGACTAACTGGATGATTAACGTACGTCTCAACGGCCGGTGAAAAAAGTAAAACCCCAGCAACGGTCATGAGCGCAATAGCTGTATTTATTAGAAAACCTGCTGATATTATCTCTTCCTGATTAGTCCCTTCGCTTACTCGTTTGACAACAGCCGAATCAATCGCTGATGCCGGGAGATACAGCCAGAACAACATTCCAACCACGACCGAATAGGTCCCGAGGACTTCCGAACCGAGGTAGGAGGCGATATAGAACGTGCCAACGAACCCTACTATCGTACTAAATTGGCTCGAAAGAAATAAGACAATAGATGTTTTTGCTAGTCGCATTCTTGAGTACTCACGAAATTCTTCTGTTACTAGTTGCTTCGATGGCTAAAGAAAGAAGTCTTTCTAAACTGATTCAGTTCTATACATTTAATTAAGGGTGCGATCTACACGGGATTTACAGCCGATATTGCTGATTGCGGACATCTGCTTATGCACAGATCCGCTGGACGAATTTGACTCGCTCTTGTATCATCAGGCTCATCACGCGGTCACTGTCTTGTTTGCAGATCGCAACAGCCCCAGTATTCTCGTTGCTGTCCAGCGAGTAACATTCATAATCGCTTCAACTAGTTCAATCATCTCTTCTATAATTTACTATTTCGGCTGGAGACCCCACCACAACAGAATCAGGAGGTACATCTGATATAACTGTAGAGTTGGCTCCGATGGTTGAATTCTCACCGACAGTGATATCATTGAGTATCACTGCCCCTGCACCGATGACTACTCCATCTTCTATAGTAGGAAATTCCCTATCGGGATCTTTCCCTATCGTTACATTCTGTCGAATTTTAACGTTTTTTCCGATATCAACTCCTTGTCCAATCACGATTCCAGTTGGGTGACCTATATTTGTAGATTTTGGCAGGACGCGCTCAATATCACAAGCCGTGAGCATCCCCAACCGCTTGAATCTGAAAAAATTCATCCAATCGCTCTTTCGGGGTAATAACGGAAAGATGTATCTCAGGTGCCGGTATGTCTCTTGGACTGCTGTCTTTAATCCATCGTTTCTTAGATAATATATAAAAGACAAAAGCTGCCATCCCCACTTATTAGTCTGATTTGGTTTCATAATCGGCAATTGAAATTGCTAATTGTTTTTTTATTGGCATCCACAAACTGCTTCCACGCTTAAATAAATGTAGATCAAAAATAACGTAACTAGAGATGTATATTTGATGTGAGAATATACATTGGTTTTCCAGTGAGATACCATTTTTATTCATAAGTGTTTTACCCATATACATGATAGAGTCATAGAGTCCGAAACATAAAAAAGAAGTTGATTATGCTTGAAAATATAAAAGCAAGTCTACAGAAGTTCTCGAAATTCACCGACCCTGGATGGCGACGAAAACGGATCCATCATAGAATTAACGGACCAATCCAGTACAAGATTCATGGACCGGGAATCGATTATGCCGGTGGCGACTGGGACACGTTAATCATACTTGATGCGTGTCGAGGAGACCTATTCGAGGAATTCGCGAATCTTAATCGGTGGGACGAGTACGAGCGAGTGAAATCCGGTTGTGGAGCGACCCGAACATGGTTTGAACGAAAATGGAATAGAGAGTACGGCGATATCGTATATGTATCCGGAACACCGGTCTTATCCCGCTGTGCTCCTGGTTCGTTTCATCGCGTAGTAGAGTGCTGGCAGAGTGCAATAAATGAAGAACTCAACGCCCCAGATCCGGAGATCGTCACGGATTCTGCAATTGAAGCTCACGAGGAGTACCCGAACAAAAGGGTTGTTGTCCATTATATTCAACCACATTACCCGTTCGTGCAGGATACAGATCTGCACTTTACTGAGTTTGCAGGGACTGAACAGTGGGATGTCAACGCAGATTCGCGAGCCACGGACGTGTGGGAAGCGCTCCGAGCCGGGATCGTAGACAAAGACAAAGTCTGGGATGCATACGGGAGAAATCTCGAATACGTCCTCGACGAAGTCGATGAGTTGTTGGACACGATTGAGGGGAGGGTCGTGCTCTCTTCGGATCACGGGAATCTCCTGGGTGAAATAACGTATCCTATCCCATTCCGAGAGTATGGCCACCCGATGCATCTGGCTCAACCCTCACTGACAACTGTACCCTGGGCAGTCAATGACGGCCCACGCCGTGAAGTGATCGAAGAAGAAGTCGGATCAACGTCGGACGCTAGCTCAGGGGAAATCGAATCACATCTCCAGGCGCTCGGGTATATGGATGAATAACGGTGGACCTGGATACCAGATCCACGGTATGCTGTGAGGGAGACATGAATGCTGCTACTATGAGAAAACTGTTTGTAACCGTGGAACCGTTAGTCGTCAAATGAGAACGAACCTACGGGAATGGGCTAGCGAAAGCATTGCTGATTTCCGGTCGAGCAACCGCTCGCTCCCTGCCCGTCTATTCCGACCTGCCTATCTCTTCTACGAGGCGAGTGCCCTGACGATGACTAGCCGGTTCCCGATCGGAACCAACGCCTTCGAACGTGAGTGGGACGCCCTCCTCATCCTCGATACCTGTCGCGTGGACGCCATGCGGGAGGTCGCAGACGAGTACAACTTCATCGGCAGCGTCGAATCGATGACTTCGGTCGGGAGTTCGTCCTTCGAGTGGATGAACAACACGTTCCGCACACGATACAAACCCCAGATTCGCAACACAGCCTATTTGAGCCAGAACTCCTTCGTCGACCAGACGTTCGGAAAAGGGGGGACGACAGGGAAGGCCTCGATCCCGTTTGAACCGTCGCGGTTCGACGTGGTTGAACTTGAGGATTTCGCGTACATCGAACATCTCTGGCAGGCAGAGTTCGACGACGCCTCCGAGTGGACCGTCTCGGGGGAGGCAGTCTCACGGACGTCTCCACGATACACCACCGAACGGGCGATCGAAGCCGGTCGAACCCGCGATCCCGATCGGCTGATCGTCCACTATATGTATCCCCACGATCCGTACGTCCTTGCGGATGAAAAACTGCAGCCCCGGTTCGACACTGCGCTCAAGTCAGGGGCGGCTACGCGGGAGGAGGTCTGGGCTGCGTATCTCGACAACCTCCGATTCGTACTTGACCAGGTCGAAGTTCTCCTCAAGAATCTCGACCGAGAACGGGTCGCGATCACCGCAGACCACGGTGAAGCGTTCGGCGAGTACATGTTCTACCGACATCCGCCTGCGTGTCCGATCCCGTCAGTCAGAAAGGTTCCATGGGTTGAAACGACCGGCACGGACGAACGGACGGTCGAACCGACCGCACCGTCGCCGTCCGACAGCAACCGGAATGCGACTGCCGAGGAACGACTCCAACAGCTCGGCTACCTCTGAGCCACCGCCCGGGCTACCGACGCCGACGCCGGTCGATTATCGTTTCTGGCGCTCTGCCATCGTTTCGAGCCACTGAAACACTGTTCGGTTCCCCATTGGGAGGAGGGATGCTACTAGAAGCCCAACAACGCGCGTCTCAACCATCCCGTCACGCAGGAGATCGAAGAATATGGATCGTGACTGGGTGGTCCGGCCGATCCGAAGCAGATGCTTGCCGTAACGGTAGTTGGCCATCCGCTCACGTTTGGATCGGTAGTCAGCAAGTTCAGGGAATTTATCACACAGCAGCTCAATCTCCAGAAGCTCGTTCTCGTACAGTATCTCCGGATCGCCCGTAGCCGAATCCTCCCGTCGACGCTTGTATGCCAGTGCTTGATCGATCTTTGTAACCTCGTACTGCTTGAAGAGTCGAACCCACAGATGAGGGTCTTCTCGAACCGCAAGACGTTCGTCGAACCGTTCAGCCTGGAAACAGTCCATCCGACCTAGCACAGTAAGGTGTGGTACGCCATGGCCCTGTTTGAAGTACTCCACATAGTGACGCTCGGGATCCGCAACGGGGAGTGCTGACAGGTAGGTCACGCTACCGTCCTGGTCGATGACGTACTCGTCTGTGTAGACGACATCGTACCCCTGTTCGAGGGACGCGACTTGCGTCTCGATTTT
The DNA here is from genome assembly GCF_042662525.1 of Halorubrum trueperi. Lineage (NCBI taxonomy): Archaea > Methanobacteriati > Methanobacteriota > Halobacteria > Halobacteriales > Haloferacaceae > Halorubrum > Halorubrum trueperi. The sequence goes on along the minus strand of NZ_JBHSXI010000020.1, from coordinate 45,521 downwards.
CTCTTCGGTGTAGTAGTCGTCGTCCGAAAGAAACCCAACGAACTCCCCGGTCGCCGTGTCGATCCCCGCATTCCAGGCAGCTGGCAACCCTGCCGGATCCTGGTACAGGTAGGTGATCCAGGAATACTCCTCGCCCAGTTCACGAAGCCACTCTAGGCCGGTGCTATCGACGATGACCAGTTCGATGTGCTCGTAGGTCTGGTTGGCGACGCTCTGTATTGCCTGACCGATATTCTCGATTTCTGGCTCGTAGGTCGGAAGAACAATTGACACACGTTTATTGGTCTCTAATCGTTTCGAGTTTGGCAAAAATAAATCCGGCCGGTTCATAGTGTTAACCTAAGTGTTATTCACTTTTCAACCAATCGGTTCCCGGCGTAACTGTCACAGAAACACTATAAAGAATCTGCCCTAGGTTGATCGGCATAGAAGCGTATCAAAGAATGGCGGTCGATTTCTTCGTCTTGGTACTCTACCAACCGGAGATGAAGACTGCCTCAAAGACTTCTTAACCACACTATACCCAGTTCCACTTGCACTGTTCTTCACTCAAATACGCTGCTGGCTGTTCTGGACAGAACTCCTCTAACTGCCACGCTGTCTTCACTATGCGCTCTGTTTTGGTCAACGTGCGGATTGCCGAATATTCCCCCTCTGAACAGTCCTTTCACAGAATGCTCCAGGTGCAGTACCTCACCACGTACTTCGAAGACAAGTCCTTTGGAAGTCATTCACCAGAGAAAGTTTCCAAACAATTGCATTGATATTGTTTGTATCCATAAGAGAAATACAAGTTGTCCTCCAGAGGCATAGTCTATATCTTTGTTATATATGTAATCAGCGACTGGAAGAAGCAGGAATGGTATTATATATTGCATATTCCTCGCTGTTTCGGCGGTTGGGGGAGTTCCTGCGATGAAGACAAGTAACACAGCAAGTGCCATATACCAAGTGAAATTGACAATATCGTTAGAAGGCTCTCTGAGTCCCCGGTAGATGAGAAGTGTGACAAATGGACCGAGAAAAACAAAGATTTCAATCACATTCTCAAAACGAGTGAACACATATGACACTGGATTAGTAAACGCATAGAAACCACCATTATTAACAATTCCTGATGCAGTATTAAAAGCTTCTACGTAATTAAAATTAAAAACTAGGTCAATTATAACGAAGAACAGTATAATAGGTGTTGCAACTTTTATCCCATCTTTGATTGGTTGAGATAAAGACTCCATCGTATGGAGCTTATGGAAAGCGAATATCAGTGGTAGGATTACCCACATAAAATTAAGCATTGATAACATTATCAGGTTGAAAATAAGCAATATAAAATGTTTGGTCGACCTCTCTGACTCCCACCAGTAATAATAGTAGAAACCACCAGTAGCAAAGAACAGAATCAATGCATCCAAGCTTGAGTAAAAATAGACTTGGATAGTAGGTAAAAACCCAAATACCAGCGTAATCAAAAATGCCACTCGTTTATCATAAATGGCAAGTAACAGATTATAAATGTAATATACACTTAACAGGGATACAAGCATGATTATCATTCCCACAAATATAGGATCTAGCATTATTTCCTGCAATAGTTGGTATATCATTACGGCCCCAGGTGGATGAGTAGGAGAATGCATATAAAGATCAGTTTGAACACTATTAAAAGAGGACAAAAACTGCAATACCGAATCAAATCTTTCAGCATCCTGGTAATAATGTGTCTTCATTCCATTTCTCAGACCCGCTAAGGGGTAAATGAAACCTTGATAGATGCCTTGAATAGAATTAGAGATTATTATACTAAATGCCAGAGTAACATATATAAAAAGTACATTTTCTTTGTTTTTTGTTATTTTCGGATATGTCATATAAAAAGCAAACACAGAGATTATTGCAATTCCCCAGTGAAGTGAATGTGATGCCACTTCATTCAGTCGGTCTGATAAAAATACAGAGTGGATGTTAGCTAAACGGGTTAATATCGGTTCTGGTATTCTAATAATACCTACACTGATGGGAAAGAACAGTCTACCAGTATCTGCTTTCGGGAAAAATGATGTAACTATCTGTCTGAAACCGTTCAGAAATAATAAAATTATCAGATATAAGGACGTGAATTTCAATATTTCTCTAACAGAAAACATTCCTCGGGTCAGTAATTGATGACGACTTTCGCTCATATTAATTGATAGAATTGATTTTAGTATTTGAACTTTTATTTATATTTTTGCTAAAATAATTCTGACCGTCATTCATACGCTCTAATGAAACAGTTCATTTATAAATATGTCGATACCAAACTTAGACGACTAATCGTTAGGTGCCTTTCAAATATTATTTTTATTGGGGTATGGTCGAAAGCCAGTAGATCAGGACCAAATACACCCTTGTTGCGATCCGGCCGAAGACTCCGTTCTATTTATCTTTCAAATCGTGTCAGCAAACCGATGCAACCACGGGCGACGAGCGGCTCAAATCATTTAGCTTCGCATGGAACCGGCTGCTCTGAACAGTACCCGTGTGTGGATGGAGACTCGGGCGAGCAAGGTTCATATGGGCACTAAGCCTTGCTGGAGCATGATTTAGAAGGTTGACTGACTGCTTCGTAATTAACCGTTTCGCTGACGTATTCAAGAGCCTTATCGGATATCAAGTGCAAATATGTAGTCTACCGTCGCACCACGCCCAATCCTGGTTGCTCTCATCTCAGTTAGTGTATGGCTCACACACCCGTTCGACACCTTTTCAAAACTAACATCTGATTTCCATCCGGTTGTTTCGTGAATCTTCGAGATGTCGGCACACGTGTCATGCACGTAGCCTTCGAATGGACATTTGATGTATTCAGGATCGATATCCGTTCCGAGCGCGTCGTTGATTAGTTTGACCATCTCGTTGAAGCTGTAGGCTTCCTCTGTACCGACGTTATAGACACCTATCAGCTCGTGGTCGGCGGCGAGTTCGGAGACGCGCACGACATCGTCGATATAGGTGAAATCTCGAGTTGGGGTACCATTTCCGAACAACTCCGGGGACTCACCATTGGCGATGGCGTCGGCGAATTGGGCGACTATGTTGGCGTACTCGCCTTTGTGTGCTTCGTTGCCGCCGAAGCCCTGGTAGACCGAAAAAACGTAGACCGACCATCGCCATGTCATAGTGGTTGGCATAATACTCGACGTAGCGTTCATGGGCGAGTTTCGAGGCCTCGTAGGCGGTATTGGCTTCCATTTCCATATTCTCCGGCGACGGTTCAGTTCGGCTGACATAGATTGAAGAGGTCGACGCATAGATGACAGTGTCACAACCGTGTTTGCGAACCTGTTCGATCGCATTGACGAACCCTTCGACGTTGACGCGGCAGCCGCACTGGGGATTTTTCGTGCATGTTCCGCGAGGAGAGTGCAGCGAGATGGAACAGAATATCCACGTCAGCTGGGAGGTCGTCATCAAGGACTTACGCTTGAACGAACTCGACGCTTTCGTCGAAGTTTTCGGGCGTACCGAGATACGTATCATCGACAGCGATCACGTCTTTGTCCTCGGCTAGATGGTTTGCGAGGTTCGAGCCGATGAAGCCCGCATCGCCATAAACGAGGATGGTTTGATCATGCATGATTGAATCTCCGTATCGCTGCTAATACCTGCTTCGGGGTTCACATGGATGCGACGTACCGCGAGATCGTCGATTGGGCGAGCGAAATGGATCGTGTTCGTGGCCTCTTACAGCTGTCACGGACAGCATTTCCCGCACCCTCAACGCTGTACGGTCGTTTGAGAGGGTGTCCATGTCTGTGTGGCGCGGGTTCCTTCGAGAGTCTGCGTAGCTCTGTGATCCGGGCTCGCATACTGACATCGATGCCGCATTCTTCGACCACGAAACGGCATCGAGACACTACCAACACCGCTCGGATCGCCACATACGCACGCTCAAAACGACGGCGTTGGTCGATACCAACTCGTGTGCCGTCCTCGACATCCACTGCTCGACACACTGGCCTCACGACACGCAAACTGGCCGTCGAGTTGCCTTGCGAAACGCCGAGAAAAATCGAGAGTCTCGCCGGTGGCAAGGGCTATGACGGCCAATCACTCCGGGACGCCCTCCGGTCAGAGGGCGTCCGGCCCCTGCTGCGTCACCGGCTGTTCGCAGCCTACGATCACGCACACAACGCACGGTTGGACTGCGATTTATACGGCCAGCGCTGGATGGCCGGGACACCCTTTTCGGCCATCAAGCGTCGGTTCGGCCCCGCTGTCCACCCTCGCGCGTGGTACCGTGATTTTCGCGAGCTCGTGTTGACCGCCGCAGTCTACAACCTTGAACAGGCTATCAAACAGTGATCCCCACGCCGTCATCGGATTCAACAAAGCACAATAATGCCAACTTATCGATCCCCCCGGCTGAGTCCGGTCGTGTTAACTTAAGCATCTATTTCAGCAGACGGCGAAGGCTCGGAGCCACGATTCTGCCGCCTTCGGTTCCGCATATCTAAACGTATTTGAAAACGAAGAGGCCCGACGTTTTACTTCTCGAAAGACACGTTCGATACTGTTCCGATTTCCATGTCGTTCGTATCTGAAATCGAGGCTGTGTTTGCGAAAGGTTCGATGAAGTGGAACCGCGCCATCAACGAGAAAGATTGTCATCTACGTCGTGTTTTTCGCGGAGCTCCGGGAAAAACTGATCTGTTATCACGTTCGTCCTTGTCGGCTCAAGCTTTGTATGGAGTAAATCGTTTGATTGAGAATCGACCGCGGCGTACAGCCAATAGTGCTCATCATCAGGCGGAATCACGGTCTCGTCAACCGCAACGTGATTCGGGTTCCGACCTGATTTCGGCTGTAGATCAGCCTTATGACCCCCAATTATGGACGGTAGATCGAACCCGATCAACACCGAATACCTCAAGAAAAGAATCAGTATTCGAAAGCGATAAGCCAGACAGGTGGAGCTGAATACTGAGCTTCATCAACAGCCGCGGTGTTGCTTCTCGATCCACAAAGTCCAAGTCGATCTCGTCTAAACAGCCGCTGAGGCAGTCGTTTTCCGGTATAAATCACTTTGAAAACGAACCGCTTCGCTTTTCAATCCTCATCTGAACACCGCCGATTAGAGAGACATTGGTTTTAATACTCCTAGGCTCATGTCGTCAACCGGTCTCGATTTCTTCTTCAGATCCTTGAGAGATATTTGTCATATTTTCAGCTTCAGAGTCATCTGTGGACGATTGTGAATTGTTGAAGTACGGACGTGACTGAAATACAATATGAATTACTGATATTGTTCCAATAATATAGATCACGGCGAGTCGCGTAAAATGATCAACCAAGCCGATAGCAAATCCAGTTGAAGATTCCACCTCAAATAGTACCAATACTGAGGTGATCGCTGTTTCATACGTCCCAAGCCCACCTGGGGTGATCGGCACAGCCTGTGAGACGAAAGCCGCTACACCAGCAGACACGGTTGGAATCACTCCCAACTCCACACCGACCGCACGTGCCGCGAAATAGATTGTCGCTACCTCCGCTAACCAGACAGGAACTGAAAGGAAACCGGATAACGCCAGTGCGAACGGGTTATTGCTCACCCGGCGGAGAGCCCGTTGAACGGTCTGGATCGAGTTACTGAGCCCCATAAACCGGTCTCCAGATACCTCTGTTACTCGGTGACCGACAAAATATACCATCAACAGGCCGATCAAAAGAATTACCCCTATTGAAAAGGAGGCCCCGGCGAGATATACCATACTGTTAGAAGGAACAAAAAACACTGCAACAACCAAGATCATCATACCAAGCACAAGCATATCAAATACGCGCTCAATAACAATCGTTCCAATACCGACACTAAAGGGAACCCCATCCGTCGTTTTCAGCGAGTATCCGCGTAACACATCACCAGCACGGGCAGGAATTAATGAATTCAGAAACCACCCCGCCATAATGCACCGGAAAGCATTACCTCGGCTGGCGAGATGTTCACTCGCACGCAACAGCACCCGCCACCGCCATGTCCGGAAGACAAACGAAATCGGATAGACAATCGCAATTCCGATAATGAACAGCAAATTCACCTGTTGGAGAGTGTCGAAGACTTCGCTATATCCTGTTAATGAGAATAAGCCGACCAACAGGAGCACACCAAAGACAGCAGCACCAAACATACGTACTGGACCTTGGTTAGTCACCACCGCAAACAGATCCCGAAGCCCAGCCAGATTTCCACGGGCGAACTCGGCAAACACTCGTTTGATATAGTCCGGCCCTTTTTTTGTCGCGTTAAGCTTACTCACTCCCGCATCACGGCTCCGCCAGGAGACCGGTACTTCTGTCGTCCGGAACCCTTTAATTGTTGCTCGGAGTGGGAGTTCTGCTGTGATATCGAAACTCTCTGCGTTGAGCGTCTCGGTCTCAATTTCGTCAATCACCTCACGTCGGTAAGCTGTGAATGCGTTCGTGATATCTTTCTCGCCGATCCCGAACATAAAGCGGATGAGATTATTGAACGCCCGGTTATAAGCGAGCTTGAGTGGAGGATAACCCTCCACAGAGCCACCAGTTATAAACCGTGAGCCATAGACAACATCATAACCGTCTCGAATCTGCTCAATCATCTGTGGAATGTCTGCCGGATCGTCCGAGAGGTCAGCCATAAACGGAATGAGTATGTCCCCCTCTACGTGAGATAACCCATCCTTGAGTGCGTTCCCGAATCCAAAATTATCAGTACGAACCAACCGAGATACCTCCGGATAGTGATTGTCGAGCTCCTCAGCGATAGCCTGTGTCCCATCGGTGGACCCATCGCTGACGACCAGCAAGATGTTGAACGTCCAGTCAGTCGCCTGATTCCGAAGAATATCCATCGTCCGCTCAACCATCCGTTCGAGGTTCCCGTTCTCATTATACGCGGGAACTACCAATTCGACGTGAAGTGACTCCGTCATAGATTAGGAGATAGGGTCATACTCGCCGGATTGTTCTGAGTCGGATTTATTTTGTGACGTACTGACGCGGACTCCAAATCCATCATACGTTCCGGAAATCATCTCACGTTCCAGGACGCCCCAGAGATCGTAGACGATAACGTCATCTGATGTGAGGGTATTGATCTGTGACTCGATACCTTCGAACTCTGGATGATTGACAGCCAGAACAACCACATCAGCGTCAGTAAGTGCCGTAGTGAGATCGCCAGTATCGGGAACGTGGGGATCAGAGAGTTCGACTGGTACACCCTGCGTGGCTAACTCGTCGGCGATGGTCTTGGCTGGTGAATTGTACGTGTCGCCAATTCCGCCCTTATATGATAACCCACACATCGCCACTTTTGAGGGCTGTCGACGGAGGATCTCCGTGACGACATATGACGACAGGGCGGCGTTTGTCTGACGAGTAGAAGTAAAGAGATCGGGGGTTGTTGGTTGGTCGCAGACACGCTCGTCAGTCAGGAAATGCGGATCTTTCGGGAGACATTTACCACCTACTGGCCCTGGACTCGGGATGTCGTTGCGCGGATACTCATAATTGGCCAACGAAATCGCTTCGTGTGCATCAAGATACAGTTCGTCAGCCGTGAAAGCGATCTGGTTAGCGATTGCAAATAGCGCGTCACGGTAAGAATTGTCAATCAATTTGACAAACATCGCCGTCTCTAGATCAGTGAATCTGATTTCACAGTCAAACCTACCGAGCAGAGACTGTATCGCTTCTCGACCGGTTTTATCGTCAACGCCGACAATTTTGGGAAGTGACTCGATCTCGTTGATTGCTTTCCCCTCAGCTAACCGTTCGGGGAACGTAATGAATGATGGAGATCCAGAAGCGTGGTGGTCAAGCGTCCGACGCATCCGGTCGATCATACTGACCGGAACCGTTGTCCGGTTGATGACTATGTGATCATCTTCAATGTGTTTCGCATACCCGCGAATAGTGTCAAGAAATTCGGACATCCCATTCCGTGGAGCATTGATTGTAAATGCGATGTACCGGTGATCAGCCACAACTGATGGATCAGTTGTCGCCGTGAGCGTCCCCGCTTCGACAGCTGTTTCAAGATATTCGTCAAGTTTCGGTTCATCGAAGGGTGCTTCCCCGCGATTCACCTCTTTGACCCGCGTGTCGTCGATATCGATACACGTCACGGGAACCTTATAGGTGGCCGCGAGCACACTGGCCCAGGGTAGACCGATGTGACCGGCACCAACGACGGCAACACCCTCCATTAAAGCGCCTCCTTGTACCAGGTGATGTACTCATCCAACGATTGATCAAGTGAAATCTCAGTCTCCCAGTCGAGCAGTTCTGCGGCCTTCGAGGAATCTGGAATACGTTTTTGGACGTCGTGGTCAAATTCCTCTTGCTGATCTACGGCAAAATTTTCTTCTCGATTGCAATAATTCCAGATTTTTTCCGCCAGATCAAGCATCGTTATCCCATCAGAGGAACCTAAGTTGAACTCCTCGTTTGCTGCGGCGTCATGAGACGCACATTTGTAAACACCAGATGCAATATCTTTTACATTTGTGAACGACCGGATCTGTTCGCCACTCCCCAGAATGTTCAAAGGAAACTGTTTCTCGTCGCGGATCTTTTTTACGAAATCCGGGATAACGTGTGCTTGACCAACTTCTTCCCCAGGTGGTTCACGCGGGCCGACTGCATTGAACGGGCGGAAGATACTGTATTCGATATCGTACTGGTCGTGATACGCCCGGCAGTAATATTCTCCAGCAAGCTTTTGAAACCCATAGGCACTGTCTGGCGGCGGTGTCTCTCCGATCTGATCCTCAGTAACCGGGAACTCATCGGCGTTCTCGTAGACCATCGATGAAGACGCATAGCAGACACGGTCGAAGTTATGTTCGACAGCGGCATCGAAAACACTCCGATTCATTGCATCATTCATCGCGATGATGTCAGCTGGAACGTGATGGAAATAACCGATTCCACCGATTTTGGCGGCCAGATGGACGATAACATCAATGTCACCGAGACTATCGATCGTTGCTTGCCGGTCACAGAGATCGACCTCACGGATCTCGACGAAGCTAAGTGATTGAGAAAGATTCTCACGAGTCCCCTCACTAAAATCATCAATTACGACTACATCTTCACCATTATCAGCAAAGTAATCGACAATATGTGAACCAAGAAAACCGGCACCGCCGGTAATTCCGACTGTCATTACAACCATGAATTCAACAAATCATATTAAACTTTTTTTTTTGAGTCAAAGAGAACTGTAGGTCGTAATAAGAAATCTGAGGTACACAGCGAAGTTGTCTCTGCTTGGTGTCGATGTGATCGGCTGTGTCCCAACTATCGGAATCATTTTCAGCAGTTGCTTCCATAACTTCCCATTCAATGTCTGAAGGAGCGCCAATCTCGGTCGTCAGTTTCAGTCATCTCGGGTACGATTCTGATCAAATCAGCGAAGTGACCTACCACACCGTGGCGAAACTCGCTGACGACGATCTCCTTCACACGCTGTTTGTGCTGGACGTCGAACCGACGTTCGGCTTGGATGAGCAGGTTATTGAGACACCGATCCCGGGAGGAAAAACTCTACCACGACTGATCTACCTGCTTGATGGTCTCTCCCCGGTCGATTTCTTCGACGCCCGCCAAGCAATCTCGACACTTTTTGACCGACTTGTCGCCCGAAACATCGGTGACGGACGTATCGTACATGTCTTCCCGGAGTTCCAGCACACTGCAAAGCAGGCCAAGCGCAGACAACTCACGACGGTTGTTTACGCGCGGGCGTGTCATCCTGCAGGGACTCTCCAGCTCTACGAAAAAGAACAGTCCAGATTCGATACTGATATGCAAATTCCCTACGACTGGTTCAACCGCTCACTTCGGACGTACGACCATGCTGACTACGTATTCTACCTCTGTGATTACGTCAAGGAGACCTTCCTCGAACGGGGGTTCCCAGAGGACCGACTGTTCAAGGTCGGCCCGCTCACCGTCGATCCAGACATCTACCATCCGACCCCCAGTGACACCGACGAGTTCGTCGTCCTCGCCGTGTCGAACATGACGCCTCTGAAGGGAACGCGGTATCTCCTCGATGCTTGGGAGCTGCTGGATATTGATAATGCCCGTCTGGTCCTGTGTGGAGGGATGAGCGACGACGTGCGTGCCGAACTCGGAGAGCGAATCGATGACGACGAGTCCATCGACCACCTCGGTCACGTCGACGACATCGCCGAGCAGTACCGGCAGGCGTCGGTCTTCGTTCACCCCTCTCTGACCGAAGGGTTCGGGAAAGTGTATGCGGAGGCCATGGCATCAGAACTGCCGGTTGTCGCTACGGAGAACGGACCCACTGAGTTCATCGATGACGCCGGACTTATCGTCCCGATTCGGAATGCCGAAGCCATCGCCGAGAAGCTCCGATACCTCTACGGCAATCCCGACGAAGCCCGACGCATGGGGGAACGAGGGCGTGCTATCGTTCAGGCGAACTCGTGGGAAGGATTCTCCGAGCGAGTACTCAATGGACACCGGTTCGTCTTGGAGTCACTCGACTGATTGAGGGATGTGGTACAACTGATCGTCTTGACCGTCGCTGGCGCGACCTGTTCGTGCCAGTTCACCGCCGTGGGCTGCTGCTTCGACTCCGACCGTCCGCACAGACTCACCACACCTGCTGTTCGACGTCGGCGTTGATCCGGTGGAGATTGTTGTCGACGATGTATCTGATCGCCTTTTTGGTCTCGACGATCTGGTCGTAGCTGACTTCCTCGTAGACTCGTGACAGGAGTCGGTAATCGTCAGCCTCGTCTAGGGTCAGTCGGAGCTTCCGGAATGCTGGTATCGACTCGACAAACTCGCTCCCGAATACCTCCTCGGCAGTCACGTTTACTGCCGTAACCTCGTCTTGGTACGCTTTGAAATACTGGGCGACGTGTTCTCTGTGATGGTCGGAGTCGGCATCTTGGGCAGCACGCGTAATCGTACCACGTGTGAACCCGTCGACGTTGTGTCCGATCGGAAACGTGTGCTCGAATTTGCTCGATGCGTATTCGATTCCGTCTTTGCGGACCATGTCGAGCAGTGTCTCCGGCAGCCTCGGGTCAATCAGGGTATTGTCACCACAAAGTCGTACCGCGATGTCGGCATCGACCTCCTCGACGGCGTTTGCGATACGGCCGATGACGTTCGCCTCGGAGCCGCGGTAGACTGTCGCTCCGGCGTCCTTCGCCGTGATCGCTATGATATTGTCTCTGGGGGTCTCAGAGGTAGCAACGACGACATCCTCATGGTCGATTCCGTCGACGGACACGGCACGATTGATTTCGTGTACGAGTGCCGGCGTCCCGTCGAGTGGAAGCATTGCTTTTCCGGGGAGACGGGACGATCCCATTCGAGCCTGAACCGCGACGATGGCGTCCATACGCCTGTTAGGTTATCGTCTGTTTTCAAAACACTGTCCGTATTCGAGACACCGGACTGTCCACTGTCCTCACATGAGCTCGCAAACGGTTCACATATAGCCAAGGTCTTCGAGACGCTCCTCGGTTATTGCATCGTACTCGATGTCTGTCTCTCCCTGCTTGAAATCCTGCGAAAGAATCTGTTCGCCGTAACTCTGGAGGTTCGTCAACACCGATTCGCCACCAGCGACTGTGTTCCACGTTCCGTCGATATACTCGACACGTGCGTCGCCTTTTATTAATACGAGATCCCGCTGAACCTGCTCGTCGGCATGTATCCGTTTGGTCACGTCGATGCGGCCTGTCTTCTCGTACACCTCGTTAGGGTGGTGGAGTACTTCGGTCACCGATATTTCGTCGCTCGTTACATCCAGAAGAGATCGACCATCAAAGCCACCGCTTTCACCGGTCACGTACTCCATGATCGTCCGTGGTAGCGAGCGGAGATTGACGGTGTGATCGACTGTCCGGGGCGGTTCGTCCGGTGCGAAGATGACAAGGGGTACGTGGAGACGGTTTTCAGAGTAGGCCGTATCACAGTTCCAGATCCCGTGATCAGACGTAACGATAACCATCGTATCGTCTTCGATGAGGTCGCGCAACGTGGATCCCAGTTTCCGATCGAAGTCCCAGACGGCTGCGTGATAGAGTTTCTCCATTACGTTGGGTTCGTAGGATTTCTCGTCGTTATTGATGTGCCGCTCCGGGGGAATTCCAATGGGAAGTTCGTCCCGGCTCATCCCGGGAGCGAACCGTTCGAGTGCTTCGTCGCTCGCGTCGAACGGCGGATGTATGTCCATGTAGTTCGCAAACACGAACCTGTCCTGGTCGTTCGTGTCGACGATTGCCCGGAGCTCGTTATTTATCTGTTCGGCGTACTGGTAGTTCTCGCTGTCTCCCCACTGTTCTGGTACGAGCGACCCGTTCAGCCGCTTGTAGTTGGCGTAGTTCAGCAGCGATCGGACGGGTTTCCCGCCCGCAGTCGCAAACCTTAGAAGTCGGCGTAGTTCCGAGCCGTCCGGGTCGTGTTTCCTGAAGTAGTTCAGCGGATCTGTCGCGTCTCGGAACAAAAGATACTGCCGGCTGAAGTCCTTCGTTGAGTCGAAGCCAGTATCGAGTCCTTGGAACAACCACATATTCAGCGAGAGAAGGTGCGTCTCGTGGGTTCGTCGGAGCTTGTCAGCGATTGTCGGGATACCTCCATCGAAGTACGGATGTGCCTCGTGCATCCCGGCGACTGAGGGGAGCTCCCCGGTAAACATCGCGGCGTGAGAGGAAGGGCTTAGCGGCCCCGGTGCGTACGCTTCGGTAAACGTCACGCCCTCTGAATCAGCGACCTCTTTGAGAATCGGCGTCGTATTTGGACCGTCTTCCGCGAAAGGGGTCGCTCCGAAAGAGAGGGAATCGAGGATTAACCAGACGACGTTCATTAGCCGACCATAGAAATGACTACCAAATAAATGGTCGTATATGCTCGGCGACGTCTGTGATAGCCCGCTCTACCGACTCCGTCACGATATCTGTGACTCCTCAGCCTAACGACACCGTCGCGTCCCCGTACCGGAACTCGTTGCAGTCGTACCGCGGGAGACGGTGGCGTTCGTTTTGCAGAACGCTTGCCGTGATCGGTCTGGAGTCGACATCGAAACCGAACAGGCATCCCGTATTCTCTAGCAGTGTAATCGTCTCGTCAGTGTAGCTGTGTGCTCCGCCGTATGGATGACAGTATGAACGGATTGGGAGTCCGCCAAGCAGATCTGACAAGAAATCGAAACTCTTGGTGAGTTCCCACTGCTGGTCGTCCGGAGACAACTTCGACATGACGGTATGTGTAACCGAATGTGAACCCACGTGCATCCCGGCGTCGACGAGATTTTCGATTTCCGACTCCGACAAATAAATGTCTTCGGGCTGCAATGGATCATCGAATAGTCGCACTTCGAGCGCGTCTAAGACGTCTGATCGAACCCCGTCGTCGATGTAATAGTTGAGGATCCGTTTCGCACGCTCGACGGCGGTTTGATTGTCTTGACTTTCGTACACCACTGATTCGAACTGCTCGCGATGCTCTTCGGGTATCATCGATTCTGTGACGATATCGGTGAGCGCCTCCGAGATGGCGGCACCGCCGTGTGCACCCAACAGTGCGTGTGTCCGGTGGACGTCCAGGACGACATCGTCGAGGTAGGGGCCTGCGGGCACGTAGAACAGTCCCCAGAGTCCTCGATCTGCGAGTTCTGGAAGGACGTGCTCGTGGTGGTCAGCGAGACCGTCGTCGAACGTCAACACAAGGTCGTCTTCCCTAGGTAATCGATCACCCCGCACGGTGTTGAGGAACGCTTCGCGATCAAGGATCTGATAGTTCATTTCGAAATAATCTAGCTGACGGCGAAAATCATCGACATCCAGATAGTAATAGCCGTACGGCGGCGTTGCATCGTCGCGTCCGACATAGTGGTACATTACTGCTTTCATGACTGGTATGTACTCCAAACCCCGACTTGATGTGATTCCCGCGCGACTCCGAGTGAGTGGGAGCTTCGGGATGGGTTAGTTTGATTCCTTCGTTTCGTTCGTGAGGCGTATCGAAGCAGCTCTGTTGGCGATGCTACCCGTTTTATCAGCATCCAGTCTCGAACCGATCTCGGACAACCACCGGCTCCCGTGATTCAGTAGTCATCTACCACTATATTCAGGATCCGGTCAACTGACTCCCCAACGTTGAGGAGCCGGCTGTTCTCGAGGATGTTGTCGGAATCGAGACCCAATTCTCGCACTCGCTTGATTTCCTGTTCCAGCTCGTCGCTGTCGACAAAGTTCGCCCCGGAAATCGGTCTGAGTTCGCTCAGTCCGAAACTCCAGACCTCGTTGAGTATGATCGGGGTGCCCAGTGCGATGCTCTCGACGAACGCCGAGGAAAAATGCGTAACCGCGATATCGGCGCTCTTTATTGCGTCTCGTATGCTGTCGAACTCCACAACGTATGACTCCCAGCCGTGTTCACGATACCAGTCGCTGTTTTCAATCGGGTGGAGTTTAATCGCGAGTGACCAGCCGTTGTCCTCGCAGGCTTGGACAAGGTCGGCGACGAGTTCCTCGTAGAGTTCTTCCCACTTCTCGGAGTGAGTTGTCGCTTGGGAGCCGCCGATAAAGAGGATGTCCCAGTCGGGTGGAGTAGAATCTCTTGATTCCGAGAGATAATCGTGCCACGGGCTCCCTGTCACACAGACTTCTGTGTCGGGGTGGAGCAACGGCTCGAAGTTTTCAACCCACGCCTCCCCCCAGACGAGGAGCGTGGCCGGAAAGAAACTGATAGCTGCCCATGCATCCTCACCCGGACTCCGCTGAGCCCCATGTTGGTAGACGTACAGACGTTCGGGAACCGTTGCTCGCACCTGATATGGCATCAATGAGTAGGTGTGAACCACCGGGACATCCCTCACCAGCGGCTCCAGTGACGAATATTTGATGTACTCCAGAAATGTCGAGTTGAACGCATAGATCTGGGACGACTTCTGGAACTCCCCCGATGTAATGTGTCTGAGTTTGTACATCGTAATGACACTCCGAACCAAATTGACGAACAACTCGGACACCGAGACGAAGCGAAGCAGGTTTCTGAACGACTCAGTTTGGAACCCATTTTGCTGCCAGTCGTCCATCTGGTCGGCGGCACTCGGTGAACAGAGAAACATCACGTCCTTATTTTTGTCAAGGAGTCGTTTCCCGACTTCCTCGAACGTGTACGTACGGTATTCGTGAGTCGAAGTCGTGACGAACACGTGATCGGGCGGCGAGATGGGAGGAGAGTCGGTCCGGCTGAGTACGCGGTTGAGACCATACGCCGTTCGCTTGAGGACAGTGTACGCGACGATCAGCGGCACGAAAGCAATAGAGAAAATAAAGGGAACCTCATCTTTCTCCGCGACCGTCTGTTCTCTTCCTTTTGAAGAGACATCGAGAGCCCTCAATCCGGCGTACGCCGTTGGATTTTCTTCGAGATATCTCCTGATGGGATCGAGATCCATATATCAGTATTCGTCCCGTTTCACGGTAATAAAGTTCTGGAAGGACATACAGACACCTCAGTTCTGACCGGGCGACTGGTGAGGCACTCCACTGGAGCGAAGGCCAACGCACCGGTGAGTAGACAATTTACTTTTTAATCACGGCCGTGAACGCATCGCAGTCGAAAAGCCCTGCGAGTCGGATTCAGACGGCATGGGAGTGACAGATAGACGGACACACCGGACTGGCCAGAAACCGTAACCGACAAGCGAACAATACACGACTAAAAATCCATGCAAGTATTGGTCACAGGTGGTGCGGGGTTCATCGGGTCGAACCTCGCCGAGCGTCTCCTCGCTGACGGCCACCGTGTCGTCGCGTTGGACAATCTCGATCCCTACTACGATCTCAATATAAAACGTCGTAACCTCAACACCTGCCGAAAGGTTGGTGAGGATCGCTTCGAATTCGTCGAAGGTTCGATCACCGACGAGTCGCTCGTCAAGGAGGTCATTGCCGGCCGTGGTGTAGACGTTATATTCCACGAGGCCGCGAAAGCGGGTGTCCGTCCAAGCGTCGAACAACCGAAAGAGTACAACGCAAACAACGTTGGTGGACTCCTCACAGTCCTCGAGACAGCCGCAGACAACGGTGTCGACCGCTTCGTTAATGCCTCCTCCTCCTCGGTGTACGGTGTTCCCGAATACCTTCCCTACGATGAGGATCACCCGAACCACCCGAAAAGCCCCTATGCCGTGACCAAGCGTTCCGCGGAGTACTACTGCAATGTCTACGACGATCTCCAGGATCTCCCGACCGTCAGTCTCCGCTACTTCACGGTGTACGGACCACGGATGCGGCCGAACATGGCGATATCGAACTTCGTCTCGCGATGTCTCAACAGCAAGCCGCCAATCATCTACGGTGACGGCGAGCAGACGCGTGACTTCACGTTCGTCGACGACGTAGTCGACGCCAACCTCGCACTCCTAGACACCGATGCAGCCGACGGCGAGACGATGAACATCGGATCCAGCGACAACATCTCGATCCGCAAGCTCGCGGAGTACGTCGTCGAGGAAACCGGTGCCGACATCGATATCGTCCACGAGGAGAGGAAAGATGCGGACGCGAGACACACACATGCCGATGTCTCGAAAGCAAGCGATCTCATCGACTACGAACCCAGCGTGGACATCCGTCAGGGCGTCTCGAGGTTCATCGACTGGTACCGTGAAAACCGAGACTGGTACGAGCCGCTGGTCCGAAACTAATTGAGTCGAAGGTATTTACTAGTAACCTGACGACTAGCCGCCAATGAAAGCGATCGTGCTCGCAGCCGGTCAAGGGACCCGTCTCCGACCCCTCACGGACGACAAACCGAAGGGGATGGTCGAGGTCGCCGGAAAACCGATCCTCTCCCATTGCTTCGATCAGCTCGCGGAGCTCGGTGCGGACGAGTTCGTCGTCGTCGTCGGTTATAAGAAAGAAGTAATTATCGACCACTACGGGGACTCCTACGAAGGGATTCCGATTACATATTCACATCAGCGGAATGCGAAGGGTCTCGCACACGCGCTCCTCACGGTCGAAGACCACATCGACGACGACTTCATGCTGATGCTGGGCGACAACATCTTCGACGCGAATCTGGAGGACGTGGTGAAACGCCAGCGCGAGGATCGCGCGGACGCCGCATTCCTCGTTGAAGAGGTGCCGTGGGAGGAAGCGTCTCGCTACGGCGTCTGTGATACGAACCAGTACGGCGAGATAACGGATGTCGTCGAGAAACCCGACGACCCGCCGTCGAACCTCGTGATGACCGGCTTCTACACCTTTACTCCAGCCATCTTCCACGCCTGTCACCTGACGCAGCCGTCCGATCGCGGCGAGTACGAGCTCTCAGACGCGATCGATCTCCTCATTCAGTCCGGTCGCACGATCGACGCTATCGGTCTCGACGGCTGGCGTATCGACATCGGATACCCCGAAGACCGCGACGAAGCGGAACGTCGTCTCACGGACGGCGAAGAAAATGCCGATAATTCTACTGAGGAAGCGACTGTCGACTCCTGAGGATCGATCGATCCCTTCGCTGTCGATCCGATTGTGCAAGTCAGTAAATCCGCGGTGACTCGCTGTCGATTAAATGGTATCGGCGAACGTCACTCCTGCAATAACCGCGAGATCGACCGCCGTACGCTCTCTTTACGTTCCCACCCTAACTCTTCACGAGCACCGGACGTATCCACCCCGAACTCCTCCACCATCGTCTCTCCGCTCCGTGGATTCTCGACCAACTCCACATCTACGTCGATCCCGCGCTCCGCTAACGCCGCCTCCCGCACGATCTCCGCAACCGCCATCACGCTCATGTCCTCGTCGCTCGCGATCTCGTACGTTTCGGTCCCGGTCTCCCCACGCTCTAACTGCTCCAACAACCGCTCCGCGCTCCGGACGTACGCCCGCGCCACGTCCTTCACGTGGACGAAGTTCCGCGCCTGCGTGCCGGGCTCGTAGACGGTCAACGTCTCACCCGAGAGCGCCCGATTCACGAAGAAATTGATAACGGTCGGCTTCCCTACCTCCGTCTCGTCGACGACGTGTTCGCCGTACAGGTTCGACTTCAAGAAGAGGTGCGCCGGAAACGCGTCGTCCGCGAACGCCTCGATCGACCGCTCGCCGATCCACTTCGTCCGCCCGTACCAGTTGAGCGGGTCCCGCGGCTGGTCGGCCGTGATCGGGAACGACTGCGGGTCGCCGAGCACCGCCATGCTGAACGGGAACGCGAGTGCGGCACCCGTCTTCTTGCAGAACCACGCCACGTTGTTCGTCCCGGTGACGTTCACCTCGTAGGCGAGATCCGGATTCTCCTCGCAGTCGTCGACGCCGCTTATCGCCGCGAGGTGACAGACCACGTCCGCGCCCTTGAGCGCGTCCTCCAGCCGGTTGCGGTTCCGGACGTCCACGTGCTCGACTTCGACGTCGCCGATCGAGTCGACCTGCGCGCGGTAGCCGTTGTCGATCGCGATCAGCTCCCAGTCGGGGTGGGCTGCCCGCAGCTCGACGACGACTCGACTCCCGATGTACCCGGCCGCGCCGGTGACGGCGATCGTCGGCGGCGACCGCTCGCCGTCCGGTGCGTCCGCCGATTCTGTTCCGTCCGTCGCCTCGGTCTCGCTCTCGATGGCTCGCTCCGTTTGGTCCGTCATGCGGTCACCTCCTCGGGCGCGTCCCCGCGCAGTTCGCTCGCGATATCACGGATTCCCTCCCGCAGCGTCCACTCCGTCTCGAAGCCGGTCTCGGCCAGCCGGTCGAAGTTCACGTGGTAGGACGGACCGGGCTGTTCGTCCTCCAGGTACGTCACGTCTAGGTCGCGATCCAGCTCTTCGCGAACGATCTCCGCGATCTCGCTGATTCGATAGTTCGCGTCGTTCGATCCCACGTTGTACACGCGTTCGGGCCACGACTCGGGCGCGAGCGCGGCGTGAGCATACGCCCGCGCGGCGTCGCGCACGTGGATGAACGGCCGCCAGTTCGACCCGTCGCCGTAGACGGTCAAGGGACGATCCGTGAGCCCGCGGAACACGAAGTGGTTCACTACGAGGTTGAACCGGATGCCCGGCGACCACCCGTAGTTCGTGCTCATCCGCAGCGCCGTCCCGTCGAGTCCGTGTTCGTCTATCGCCCCGGCCAGCAGCTCCTCGGCGGCGACCTTGGACTCGGCGTAGGGATTCAGCGGGTTCTGTTCCGTCTCCTCGTCGAGGTCGGTGCTCGCGGCGCGCCCGTAGTTGTTACACGAAGAGGCGATAACGACGTTCTCGACGCCGAACTTTCCCGCGGCCGTGAGCACGTTCTCGGTCCCGTCGCGGTTCACCGCGAACGTCTCGGCCTTCCGGTCGTGCGTCGAGGCCGCCCCGGTGATCGCCGCGAGGTGGATCACGGCGTCGACGCCGCGAACCGCGCCCTCGACCGCGCCGTACTCTCGCGCGTCGCCGCGCCGGAACGTCAAATCGTCGCGGACGCTCCCCGCGAGGTTCGCGGGCGACCCCGCCGCCAGCGAGTCGAGAACGATCACGTCGTCGACGCGCTCGTCCGCCAGCAATTGCGGGACCAACGCGCTTCCGATGTAGCCGCAGCCGCCGGTCACGAGGACGGTCGTCTCACCCTCCGACAGCTCACTCATCGGTCAGCACGCCGGGCAGGAACCGGTCCTCGTGGGCGGCGATCCGGTCCTGCGCTTCGACGAGCGTGCCGAGCACGTCGCGGATCCCCGCTTCGAGCGTCTGCCGTTGGCCGCCGACCAGATCGAGGAACCGATCGTTCTCCATCTCCATTTTGTGTTCCTCGTCCTCGTTGCGCGGGTTCTCGTAGTGTTTCACCTCGGCGTCGAGATCGAACTCCGCACCGACCTCCGCGATCGTCTCCGCGAGCTCGACGATGGCGACCGGCCGCGTCACCTGATTGTAGATGTCGATCCCGTCGTCACCGGAGTGACCCTCATCAACGAGCCGCACGAGGCTCTCGACGGTGTCTTCCAAGCTCACCATCGGCTTGCGCTGCTCGCCCTTGCCGTAGACGGTTATCGGATAGCCGGCCACGGCCTGCGCGCAGAACCGATTCACGACCGTCCCGAAGTAGTAGTCGAAGTCGAACCGCGTCGGGCTCTCGTGGGCGCGAGTCTCGGCGGTCTCCGTCCCGTACACGATCGCGGTCCGCACCTCGCTCATGGGGAACTCGAACTGCGACTCCGCGAGCCGCATGTTGGCCGCGTCGAACGACTTCGTCTGGTGGTACCAGCTCCCGCCCATCGCCGGGAACGGCACCTCGTCGCTCCCGTCCTTCCGGACGACCTCCAGGCCGCCCTCAGGGATCGGGAAGTGCGGGGCGCCGTAGATCCCGGTCGTCGTCGTCTCGATGAAGTGGGTGTCGTCGAGCCCGCACTCGGCGAGCCCATGAAGGAGGTTGAGGTTCATCGAGACGTTGTTCCGCTGCGTGTACAGCGCGCGCTCGCCGTTAATCGACGAATAGGGTGCGCTCGGCTGCGCGGCCGCGTGGAGCACGGTGTCCGGCTCGTAGGTCTCCAACAGCTGGAGCACGAAGTCGCGGTCGGCGAGGTCGCCCTCGACGAGGCTCGCGTTCTCGACCTCGACGAATCGTTCCTCGGGGCTCTCGACCCGCGTCGCCGACACGCTCCCAGACTCGGCGACCCAGTCGCGCCGCGCGAAGTTGTCGACGCAGACGATCCGTTCTTCGAGCCGGTCGGCCAGTCGGAGCGCGGTCGGCCAACCGAGGTAGCCGTCAGCACCGGTGAGCAGGACAGTCATCGTTACTCGGATATCGAGTAACTACTGCTAAAGTCTTTCTGGTTCCTCGTCGGGGCGACTCTCGTGTCGCCAGAGCAGGTCGAAGTACTGCCACAGGCCGGCCACGAACGACGGGTTCTCCGTCACCGCCGCCTGTCGATGATGATTCGGGATCTCCTCCTGTTCGACGAGGAGGAGGCCCTGTCCGGACTCGTACTCGAGGCTGGGGTCGACGAACGTCCCGCGCCACGGGAGGACGCGATCGCTTATCCGCACGGACGCCGACGGGAACGCCTCGGCGATTGAGCGTCGAATCTCCCGTTGACGCCGTTCGTTCGTCTCCGAAAGGTGCTCCGGGGAGAGCATCAGCACGTCGACGGAAACGCTCCGTTCGATCGCGTCCCGAATCGCCGGCCGCACTGCGTCGATGTAGCCGAAACTCTTCGTCAGGACGAACACGCCGTCTTCGGCCTCGCGGAACAGTCGACGCGTCTCGCGCTCGCTGGGTTCGCCGACGTCGACGACGTGGAACAGGTCTTCGGTCGGACTGAGCTCGTCGACCGCCCTGTCCCGGACCGGCGTGTACGTCTCGACGAATGATTCTTCGACAGCTTCGATATCACTCCGGAACGACTCGTACGCGTGACGCTGGTTCTCCACCGCGCGCGCCGCGATCTCGGACGGGTCGTGAGGTTGGTACCGCTTCGGCCGCCCCGGGATGATCTTCACGTACCCCGCCTCCGCAAGCGAGTCGAGGACGCCGTATATCCGCGCCTTCGGGATGCCGGTCGCCTCCGCGAGGTCGGGAGCCGTCGTTCGGCCCAACAGCAGTAACTCCTCTAGCGCCTCGGCCTCGTACTCGGTGAGGTCGAGCAACGAGAAGAGGTCCTCGCCGGTATCTGGCATACGTGTCAATGCTCATTCGGCCCGTAAGTACGTACTGATGATACCGGTGATGCCGATACAGTTATATCCTGTCGACAAATACGGTTACTCAGAATATGAGTAACTCCAAATCCTCCGATGAAGACGATACGCACCTCGCTGAGATCCCCGACGGCGCCGGTTGCACGGAAATCTGGGAACACCTTTCGGACGGACGCGACGAGGAATGAAGCCCGAGCGGCGAATCACTTGGATGAGTGCATCGACGACATCTGAGACCAGACGAAGTCGTCGACGGATAACTTATACACCCGTCTGCCGTCAATTTGAATATGGCTTACAGCGACGAGAAATTGCTCAATGACATTCGCGCTGTCGCCGATACTGTCGATCGATCACCCTCCCTTCAAGACTATCGTGAGTACGGCGAGTACGCTGCAACCACGATTACGCGACGCTTCGATTCGTGGCAGGACGCTGTCGCCCGCGCCGGGTTCAAACCGCATGACGCCGAGACAGCGATACCAGAGGACGACCTCCTCAGAGAGCTTCAGCGTCTCGCCGAGGAGTTGAATGAGCAGCCAACTGTTGAGGCAATGAACGAAGAGGGAAAATACTGGGCGTCGACGTACAAACGTCGCTTCGGATCGTGGAGTAACGCACTCGCGGAGGCTGGGTTCGAACCCGCGGACGTCCGGACCAAAGAACGGATCTCTGAAGCAGATTTGCTCGCGGAGTTGGAGCGGTTGGCCGACAAGCACGGCGAGCCGCCGACCTTCCAGCTGATGTCTGACGAGGGCGCGTACGCCTCTCGCACGTACGTGAATCGTTTCGGATCGTGGAACGAAGCTCTTGATGCGGCGTTTGACTAGGCCGATGACAGGCTCAATGTCTGACAATCGGGGTAAAGCAAACAATCTCCTCTCCTTGGATAATTTGACGCACTAGGTTCGCTCGGGATCGTGTCACACAGTGTCGGAAGAAGCAATATACCGCTCGCTGAGCAAGACGTAGCTTCGTGGGTGGCGATACAGTTGATGCCGTGGAAAAGCACCCGCAAACGACCAAGCGAGGGTCCCCTACCACTGGTGCTTAGTCGCGTGCGGGGTATCCAGCTGTGAATACGGTCTCGATCGTTCTAATCGTTTCGGTGTCTATACTTGTATGACTGCGTTTCGATACCAGACAACTACTCTGAGCTGCCACTGAACATACGGTATATTCGTTCTCGGGATGGTTCAATGGTCTTGTGACCAGATACGTGGCGATTTGAACGTGCTCTCAGAGTACTACGCTCTCCCGAACGCGTTATCTGTGTTGTGGCGTTCGGTGTTCGGGCCAATCTTTCTCACGCAGGATGTGATCTACCGGATACTATCGCTCGTCGCTGTCTAGTGCAGTATGATAAAGAAATACCGCGTGTGGGTTGGCCTGCGTGGGCAGATGGTTAGCAAGTGTGGGGTGTCGCTGCTGCGTTACTCGGTACGCCGCGTAGCGAGGAGCGCAGCCGCGATGAGGGCGACGAACGCGACGAGTGCGCCGAAGCCGGGCGTGGAGTCGTCGGTGTCGTCACCGTCGTCTCCATCATCACCGTCGTCGGAGCCGTCTTCACCGTCATCGGTGCCGTCTTCGCCGTCTTCGCCGTCATCGGTGCCGTCTTCGCCGTCTTCACCGTCGTCGGAGCCGTCTTCACCGTCTTCGCCATCGTCAACGGATTCGACGAGGAGGGCGTCTACCTCCTCGACGTTAGTGCTGCCGACGCGGAAGCGGAGCGTCCCCTCGTTTCCGATTTCACCTTCGGTCGTGTCAAGAGATGCGCTGAATGTCCCATCCTCGGCGATCTCTGCGTCGTTATCAATGAGAATGAACTGCGGGGAGACACTCGATGCCGAGCGCAGGCGGACGCTGAGGTCCGTACCCGGGGCAACATTCGTTGTGCCCGTGACCGACGCTTCCTCGTCAACTGCAATTTCGACGAAGCCATCGGAATTCTCATTGTCGAAGGACGCTTCGCGATCCTCCATGGTAAAGCTAGCCTCCTCTGTGGCGCTGTCTCCAGCTGCGAAGTACGGGAACGAGTCCGCGTTGTCGTTGCTGTCCCACGTCGGCGGCGAGGTACCATCGAAGCTGTAGCGCTCGTCGTCGTCGGTTTCGTACTCGTAGGTGACATCAAAGCTGTTACCGTCGGAAACGGACTGGTCAAACGTGTCACCGTCACTCGTGTCGGCAACAACGAAGAACTGATCGTCAGCGAAGTAGACGGTCGTCTCCGAGAGGTCGAGCTCGGCCGGATCCTGGTTCGCAGTCGCCGACGTGGCCTCGATATCGAAATTCACACCCTGTCCATTGGCATCGTCAATGAGTTCGTTGAGGACAGCGCCGTCGATTCCCTCGTGGAGGTCGTAGGGGTTCGTTCCGCTCTCTTGGGCGACAAAGCCCTCGATACCGTCGGCTTCGACTTGGATGACCATGCGGTCGCCTAGGGCGATGTCTTCGCTCGCAGTGATTTCCTCGAGAAGCTCCTCAACGTCGTCAGCGTCATCCGTGCTGCCGGCCGGAGCCATGTGGGTCGTCACGCCCTCGATCGTCGGCTCGACTAGCTCGAGCGTCGCAAGGTCTCGTTCGTTCGCAACGATGAGGTCGCCGTCGTCATCAGCGATAAACTCACCATCACTCGCTATCAGATCGTACTCGGTGGGTTGGATCGGCCGCACCAACTCACCTTGATCGAGCCCGTTGGAACTCGTGCGGAAGTCATGGGCGTCGGTGAACGTGTCACCGTCTTCGTTCTCGAACGATGCGCCCTCGCTGACGACGTCAGTTTCGATGATATCGTCGGCCGAAGAGTACGCATTCTCAGCTTCATCGGTTCCGAGCGTCCGCGTGTTTATCTGGAAGGTTGCCTCACCGTCATCGTCGTCGTCCTCGACGTATACTGCGTCGAAAAATCCGTCGTTGTTTCCACCGATGGAGACGAATGTACTGTCGGAGTCGTCAAATTCGACAGTGATTTCGACGATGTCACCGGCCGCATCGGTGGTGATGGACTCGGAGAAGTCCGCGCTAACGTCTTCCTCCTCGATGGTCACCGAAGCGGTGTCCTCGGCGTCCGTATCGGTCACTTCAGCCGTGAACTCGTAGTCGCCTGTATCGATGTCCGTATTGCTGAAGTCGGCGATCAGCGCGTCTTCCCGGAAGCCGCGAACGATGATCTCGTCGTCATCACTCGCAGCGTCCTGAGCGACGCCGTTGACGGGGTCGTTGTTACTGTTCCCACCGAACAGCGCCTCGAGGTCGTCGTAGTCGAGGCCGTCAGCACTGACGTTCAGGTTGTAGCTGTTCCGGCGGGACTCCACGTTGAGCTCGGCTGCGTCTTCACCGGTGTCGTAGGTCGCCGCTTCCCAATCGATGCTGATCTCCTGAACAGTCAGCTCAAAGGTGTTATCCCGTGTTTCGTCTAGGTCGGGTCCACGAAGGAAGTAGTCTCCAGGTTCAAGACCACTCGTGTCGATCGTGAGATTACCGTCGGCATCCGTTTCGTACTCCCCTTCGAACGCACTACTCGAGATGGTATCACCATCGTACTCGTCTACCGAACGGAGCACGTACTCCGTGTCGGCTTGGATGTCTATCGCGGTGATATCCTGGCCCTGATACACGATACTCGGGTTCGTTTGTCCATCGACTACGAAGTCGACATCAGTGGGGTTACTCGTTTGAGCGGCTGTGGAGCCGGCAAAGCCGGCAAAGCCGACCGTAGCCATAGAAAGAACCATGACTACGCTGAAGAAGACCGCACCGACCTTCTTCCGGGTTGTATTGTCGGTTGTCATTGTCTGGTGTTGTAGTTTGTATTGCGTCGGGTGCGTTCTCGTTGGATAGGGAACTGTACGTAGAAAATACACCGGATCTGATAAATACTTTGTGAAGACACAGATCGTGATTATACCCACTAAACGTCCCCTTCAGAGCCAAATACCGTTGTTTTAGATCTGTCACGGAGTGTCATAGGATATCGATGACAGAGTGTAGAAACAACGGGTACACGCTCACCGTCGTGAGAGAACCGACATCTCGATGAAGCGCTGCCGCTGGGCGCGTAGTCCAATAAAGAAAAACCGCGTGTGAATCGGCCTGCGAGGGCCGGTAGTTACAACATGTGAGACGTCGCTGCTGCGTTACTCGTTACGCCGCGTAGCGAGGAGCGCAGCCGCGATGAGGGCAACGAGCGCGACGAGTGCGCCGAAGCCGGGCGTGGAGTCGTCGGTGTCGTCACCGTCGTCTCCATCCTCACCGTCGTCGGTTCCGTCGGTGCCGTCGTCGGTGCCGTCTTCGCCGTCTTCACCGTCGTCGGTGCCGTCTTCACCATCTTCACCATCTTCACCATCTTCACCGTCTTCACCGTCTTCACCATCTTCACCGTCTTCGCCATCCTCACCGTCTTCGCCATCGTCGACGGATTCGACGAGGAGGGCGTCAATCTCTTCGATGTTGGAGCTGCCGACGCGGAAGCGGAGCGTCCCTTCGTTGTCGACCTCACCTTCGGTCGTGTCGAGAGTTGCTTCGAATGTGCCGTCCTCGGAGATCTCCGCGTCGTCATCCGTCAGGATGAACTGCGGGGAGACACCCGTAGCCGAGCGCAGGCGGACGCTGATCTCCGTACCCGGGGCGACGTTCGTCGTGCCAGTGATGGACGCTTCCTCATTGACAGCGACTTCGATCTGGTCGTCAGCGTTCTCGTTGTCGAAGGTCGCTTCGGCGTCCTCTAGCGTGAAGCTCGCTTCTGCGGACGCTTCGTCACCAGCCGCGAAGTACGGGAACGTGTCGTCACCAGCATGGTCATCCCAGTTGGGAGTGTTGTCCGTATCGAAGCTGTAGCGGTTGTCCTCGTCGGTTACGTACTCGTACGTGACGTCGAAGGAGTCACCGTCCGACACCGAGTCGTCAAACGCTGCATCGTCGCTCGTGTCGGCGACAACGAAGAACTGACCGTCAGCGAAGTAGACGGTGGTCTCGGACAAGTCGAGCTCGTTCGGGTCCTGGTTCGCAGTCGCCGACGTTGCTTCGACGTTGAAATTAACGCCCTGGTAATTGCCGTCGTCAACAAGATCAGCGAGGTTCGAACCGTCGACACCCTCGTTGAGCTCGTTCAGGTTTGTGCTGCTAGACCGCTCGGCGATGTCACCTTCGATACCGTCAGCTTCGACCTGGATGACCAGACGGTCGTCCAGAGCGATGTCTTCGCTCTCCGTAACGTCTTCGAGCAGTTCGCTGACGTCGTCAGACGCATCAGTGTTGTCAGACGGAGCTGTGTGCGTCGTGACGCCGTTGATGGTCGGCTCAACGAGGTCGAGCGTCGAGATGTCGAGCTCGTCTTCGACGACGAGGTCACCGTCACTGTCGACGGTGTACGCGCCGTTGCCGCTTGCGATCAGGTCGTACTCGCCAGCCTGAGCCGGTCGCGCCAGCTCACTCTGGCCGAGTCCATTTCCGCTCGTACGGAAGTGGGACACGTTACTAAGATCGTTGTCACCGTCTTCGCTCGAGAACGTAGCGCCCTCACTGGACGCGTTGGTTTCGACGAGGTCATCTTCCGAGTAGTACGCGTCACTGGAGTTGTTCGTACCGAGCGTACGCGTGTTGACCTGGAACGTAACTTCGTCGTCATCGTCGTCGTCTTCAACGTGGACAACATCGAAGAAGCCGACATCCTCGCCACCGATGCTGACGAAGGTGCTGTCGGAGTCCTCGAGTTCGACACTCACGTTCACGACGTCACCGGCCGCATCGGTGATGACGGAGTCAGAGAAGCTCGCGTCCGTGTCTTCTTCTTCGATTGTCACGGAAGCGGTGTCTGACGCTTCAGTATCGTAGGCCTCGAGCTCGAATTCGTATTCACCTGCATCGATATCCGCTGCACTGAAGTTAGCGTCGATGTGGTCGTCTCGGTAAGCCTCAACGATAATCTCGTCATCATCGCTATTCTGATCGTAGGCGACACTGCCTGCCGTGTTGTCACCGAAGATAGCATCGAGGTCCTCGTAGTCGAGACCCTCAGCGCTGATGTTGACGTTGTAGTTGTTCCGCTGTGATTCAGTGTTGAGTTCAGCTGCTTCCTCACCGGTATCGTAGGAGTCCTCCTCCCACTCAGCGGAGAGATCCTGAACAGTCAGCTCGAATGTGTTATTCTGGTACTCCGCGATATTCGCGCCACGGAGGAAGTAATCATTCGACTCGAGATTACTCGTGTCAATCTCGATTTCACCACTATCAGCATCGTACTCTCCTTCGAACGTGCTGGAGGTGATGCGATTGTCTGTATCACTGTATGAGTCAACCGAGCGCAGGGTGTACGAATCGCCATTATTTATCTCGCTCCCATTGGCGGTGACTTCCTGACCCTGGTAAACGACACCTGGGTCTATTTGATCGCCGACCGTATAATGCACCTGTCCCTGGTTGTGACTG
Organism: Halorubrum trueperi; assembly: GCF_042662525.1. Lineage (NCBI taxonomy): Archaea > Methanobacteriati > Methanobacteriota > Halobacteria > Halobacteriales > Haloferacaceae > Halorubrum > Halorubrum trueperi. Next base: position 17,398 of record NZ_JBHSXI010000020.1, on the reverse strand, counting down.
GATGCAGCCACGGGTGCGGCTGCAAAGCCAACAGCAACCATGGAGACGACCATAATCGCTGCAAAGAAGACTGCATTAGCCTTCTTTCGTGTTGTATTTTCGTTTGTCATTGTTGTCGTTGTGTTCTGCGTCGCGACAGTCTGCTTTGTCCGTGTCTTAGACGTCCGTTCGTCAGTAGCCTACTCATACGATATGGTGCGGCCGGACTTGACGCGGATTACTTGCCTTCGTGTCGCATTGTGGGGTAGGGGCTGCGAGCGATTGTTATGGCGGTCAGTATAAGTACTTTGTGTCGACCGATCGTGTGTGCGAATGTGTCTCATGAGGGTTTCAGAGTGTGAGACGGCTGTTTTCAATTCATAGCACGTGAGCACAAAACTCGCGGCCACAACAGACATGAGATCAGCATTGAGGGCAGATCAGCAATACACACTGTTGCAAGAGTGTGAATCGAGGCACCGTTTCGTATACCGAGAGATTATTCCATGCATTGAGGCGTCATTTGCACATTCTCGTGCGAGTTACAGAGCAGGTTGATTGCCCATGAGAATGTCGTCATCGGTGACGGTGACCGTCTGGTTTCCGACAGTATACTCTCCGGGATGTGCGACACGGATCGTCGCCGTCTCGTTGGTAATCGTGGTATTCCGAGTGTACTCGTACGTCTCATCGGCAATCGACACCGTCGTGCTGGCAGACACGCGCTCGCCGTCCGTCCCATTCACACGCACCGTCGCACCGGGAACGACCGCAAAGGTCCGAACACCGTCGTCGGCCGCGAGCAACTGGTAATGACCGGTGGGAGCCGTGTCGTTGGCACCGAGACCGAGTCCCTCGTGGAGCGCTCCGTAAGTGGTGTTCGTGGTGGGCGCATTCTCCCGATCCGTGATTACGACGTACCCGACCCGATCTTGCATTCTATCGTACTGTGAGTCAGGGTTCTCGGAAGCAAGGAATTGTTCATGGTTATTCTGGGCATACCCGTAATTTTGTGACTCACCGTTCACGAAGTAGTTGTACATCCGGTTATCGCCCCATTGACTCAAAACGAAGTTTTGCGGATAGTCGCGCTCAGTTGCGTCGGCGTGCACGTCGATGGTCTGTGCGGCATCGAACTGCGCCCGATCGTGGGTCGTCTGGCCAACGAGCGGCGGTACGAGAATGAGATTAAACAAGAGGACGAGCACCACCGTGGTAACAAGGTAGCCACGCATGCGGACCCCACTCGGGATCTGGAAGGTAGAGATACCAGATGACGCATTGGGGTCATCGCCGCGATTGAGAAGAGAGGGATTCTCCTCGGCTTCACTGTTGCTCCCGAACCGTGCGGATTGTCGGGTAGGACCCGTCTCATGACTCTCACTTGTAGAACTGAGTAGATTGACTGGACGGGCAATATCGATCGCGGCAAGCAGGTAGACCAATCCAATTCCTGCGAAGGGAGCAATAAAGATCGCTAACTGACCGGCGAACCGAACCTGCATCGCCGCGAGCAGCATGTAGTACCATGCAAAACAGACGAGCACGAGCCACCCGGGTTCGTATCGACGGGTGACAGCCCACGTGACAACCGCCAGCACGGCGATACCGAAGTAAAATCCGAGCCCAAGTTGGAACAGTGGACCCAGCACAACCGCAAAATCGGGGCTAAACAGCGACGCTGTCTCAGTGGCCCCCTCACGGAAGAACAGATCGCCGGCGCGTGTTCGGAAGCGTTCGATCTCAGCCGGCCTGAGTCGCCAATACGCGAGGAGGCCCCCCACGGCGACGATCGCCTCCACGACGACAAACCCCGTCGCTGGAAGGTCAGTCTGCCGCCACAGTTCACCGGCGACAACGACAGTGATCGCCCCAACCGTGACGAGCAGCGGTGTGGCTGCCGCAATCGCTTCGTGCCAGCCGAGCCAACGGTGCAGAGCCAGTGCGAGGCCGGCGCCGACACTCAGACCCACCAGCAGGGGGGCATTCCCAAACGCGGGTGACCCGTCATGCCTAATGTCGAGTGCGACGCGGAACCCGGCCACAGCGGCAACAGGAACAAATGTGAGCGGGGATCCACCCCACAGGTGTGCAGAGGCGGCGACAGCGGCTGCCAGTCCCGCTGCGACAATCCAATTTCTTGGAGCGCGCGCGTGAGCGCGGGCAGCCGTGGCGGGGTCTGTCTCGCGGGCTCGACGGGCGACGTCTGTCGCAAGTACGGTCAACGTAAAGACGAGCAAACCGAGCCAAAGGTACTGATGTGCTTGATGATCGAGAAAGCCGACGGTCGTGTACACGACGTTCGTAGGCGCGAGCCCGTAGAACAGCACTGCCGCGAGTGCAACGCGAACATCTTCGGTGAGGAGGTGAGTAAGGCGGTAGACGACGTAGCCAAGACAGACGGCAGTCACAATCGGTAGCCACGCCGCGACGGCTGGGGCGGCGTCGACGCCACCAACGAAGACGGTCACCCACCAGTTGATAGCGTGTGCAAGCGGGCGCGTGCTCGCGGCCCCGCCCATATCGGCGAACAGCGCGACATCGAGGACGCCATCAGCGCGGGCGGCCAGTCGTTCCTGCCAGTAGCGGAAAAAGTATGTGTCGTTGCCGGGAGAGACCACGTATCCATCCCGGAGGATCGCGGGCGCGCCGACAAGCCGCGCCGCAACGACAGCGAAGAGTGCCCCGACAAGTGCGAGAGTTCTTTGCAGATCGATACCAGTCAGATCGACGCTGAACTCTGGGAGGGTTCGGGTAGTGGACCCGGTGTCACTGGGAGTGGCGTCGTCGTTGGGAGTGGATTCTCCGGACAGATCAGTATCGGACGTGTCGAGAGCAGCGCGAATTGCGTCCGGATGCTGGAGGCGATACCCATTCTCGACAGCGGTCGCGAGATCGCGGGAGACGAGCTCACCAAAGCGACCGGAATCGAGGTCAGTCTCCGCGAACGTCCAGGGCTCACCGTCGGCGTCGAGTGCAAGGAGTGCCACGAGCGCGTCTTCGGTCTCTGGATGGTCCGCAAGGAACTCGCGTGCAACCGCAGTCGTCTCCTCGGGCGAGGGCATTAGGTTGCAACTGTGGCCGACCCCGATTAGCGTTTTCGTTCGATGCGAACTGGTTTACCTCGAAACCGGCTCCACGACACTGTCCCAGCCACTGGGTCCACAGCGTCCCACATTCCGAACCGATGGCAGTCCGATTCACTTCGAAAGAGATTGTCTAATCACCGATAAGTCGGCGCTCGACCAGACACCGTGATACCGCTCCCACAACAGTACTGCCGGGGGGAGTGCCACAATCGTGAAGATAAATGAATACAGCACACTCAGCGCCATCAGGAGTCCAAAGTCCCCAAGAACCGGAGTGATAGCGAGTGCAAGCGCACCAGTGCCAAGCGACGTGGTAAGCATACTTCCGAGCAGGGCACCACCCGTCCCTGAGAACGTGATTAATATCGACTCGTAGGCATCCCCATTGTCAGTATATTCGTCGACAAACCGATGTGTTGCGTGGACGGAGTAGGCTATTCCAAGCCCGATCGATATCGAGAGAATCGTCGCAGTCAGCGCGTTCAATGATAGCCCGAGGAATCGCATGGTCCCGAGCAAGAACGCGATGGCAATGAGGATGGGGAAGAGATTCACAATCCCGAGCAGTGGCTTCCCTTCCAAAATCCCGTATGAGATGACGAGGAACAGCCCCGTCAATCCCATTGCAAGGATCAATCCTTGGATCGCTGAGTTGAAGATGATATCTGTCACGGCATCGAACACGACAAGCTGTCCGGTTGCTGTGGCTTCCAGCCGAAAGTCCTCAGTGAACTGCCGGGCGTCAGCGGCTGCGTCACCTTGTGAAGCACTGGCATCAATTGCGTACTCAACTTTTGCGTTTCGCCGATCCGGGGTGAGGTACTGTTCAGCGCGGTCACCAGCCGGTGAGGCAAACAGCACATCATATATCCGTTCGAGGTTGCGATCAGGGATTCCGTCCCCATTTACGTCGTTGCGAGCAACAAGCTGAGCAAACTCGGGGTCACTATCAGCCTGTGATTGGATCACTGTCACAATGCTTGTCGGGCGGGCACTGCCACCATCACCGACAGCGAGTGCTTCCGGTGGGTTCTCGTTCGGCGCTGCAAGCGCCGCTAACGCGTGGTCCTCTTGTAAATTCCCTTCGACGTATATCGTTACGGATTGGTCTTGGTTGGTGGAGAAGCGATCTTCCAAGAGAGTGATCGTTTCTGTAACGGTGTACTCGCTGGGAGCGAACGGCTCTGGCAACGCAGTCACATACTCTGGCAGCTCTTCGGGGGGCAGGAAGTCTTCCGTCTCAAAGGAGGTATCAACACCGCTGCCGTAGGCTGTCGCCATCCCTCCGGTGACGAGCAGCACAACAATGAACGCAATCGGTGCGTATCGGCTGATTTGTGCTGGGAACGTCAGGAGCCGCCCAAGCGTGGAGTCACTCGAGGAAATCGGTGCCGAGTTGAATTCAGGAACATTGTACACGTCGCGGAGTTTGTCAACTTCCAGTTTCGCCGCTGGCAGGAACAGCCCAAAGATCAAAAATGTGAAAATTATACCAATTGCCGAGGCGATGCCTAAGTCTCGAATTGGCCCAAGATCTGAAATCACGTTTGCACCAAATCCGAATACCGTCGTCACAGTCACAATGACGAAGGCGATCATCAACTGGTTGTTCGCCTCTCGCATTGCCTCAACGGCCTTGTAGCCTTTGACGGTCTCTTCTCGATAGCGGTTGATAATGTGAATCCCGAAATCAACGCCAACGGCGAGCAACAACACGGGAACAGAGATCATCTGCTGGCTGAATGGGATCCCAGAGAATCCAAGGAACCCAAACGTCCAGATAACGGTCATTAACAGCGAGAGCAGTCCCAAAGCGAGATCAATCGGATCTCGATATGCAACCACCAAGAACAGCAACAACAACAGCACAACGACCGGCATCACGATGGTTAGCGAGTCACCGATCACGTTCGCTGTTTCAGCGTTTGTGACGCCGGTGCCAAACGCTCGAATATCACCGGGATTCTCGTTCGTAATCGTTTGAATTGACGTTTGAATTGCTTGGAGATTCGAGGTTGAAAATCCAGCGGGAACGTCATGTGACACGACCGTGATCGATGCCGATGCGCTAGCGCTCGTTGGATTGAAATCGGTCGACAGCGACCGGCTAAACTGTGGATCTTCGTCGAGTTCGCGGACAGTTTGTCGGATCTGTGTCGAACTAGCGCCTTCGATCGTCCGTCGCTGCTCAGCAATCGTCGTCGCCGATGGGTCGATTGTCGTTGCAACGACCGTGGCCGGTCCGTTTGCTGACGCCACCCGAAGGTCATCACGACGTGTGATGTCCTCTAAGAGACGGAGTTCACGGGCGAGCGCCTCTTTTGTCAGTACGTTCCCGCCGGTGTGGATCAGTTGGGTGGACTCGCTGCCCGGTTCAAACGGATCGTCGAACTCTTGATTCACCGCATCGAGTGCTTCCTGCTCATCAAGGCCTTCGGTGAACGCGTCAGTGGCACCAGTGTCGGTGGTGACGAACCCCATCCCGCCGGCGAACACCACGGTAAGCACAAGAAACGCGAGGATGACTTGCCGTGGCCTGTCGACGATGGTGTCATTAAGCCGGTGTATCCGGACCTCAATGCGCTCACCGACCGACATCAGCTACTGCCGCCTCCGATAGATGACAAGCGCGCCGGTTGCAACCACGAGCAGCCCGACAACGATGACGGGGAGTGGGAGTCCACCCCCCTCGCTCGCAGTCACGTCGATTGGAACCCGGTAGGTGTCCGACAGTTGGCTGTCACCATCTGCGTCATCATACCGGAAGTCAAGCGAGACAGGATACGTACTCCCGGGAGTTGCAGAGCCGGTGGTGGTCAACTCAAACGTCATTGTTGTCGTCTCACCCGGTCCGAGCGACTGCACATACCCCGTGTCGGTGTCACCCGTCTCGAGGGGATCATTAGCGAATAATCGCGCTTCAACGTCGCTTGCAGCCTCCTCAAGGTTATTTGTGACTGTGACTGCAACCGTTCGCGTGCCGCCCGCGTCGATCGTTCGGTTCTCGACGGCGACGCTAAAGCGGTCTCGTTCTGGGGCAACTGCAGCGTCAACGGCGAGTTCAGAGTAGCGGCGAGCTTCACCGTCGTCATTCCGATACTGGACTGCAAGATCGAGCGATCGAAGTCCAGACTCTGCTTCACCACCAATCGACAGTGGGAGTGTAAAGTCGGTTGATTCGCCCGACTCTATCGTACCAACCGCGGTCGATCGTTCGATCGGAATAACACTGTCCGAATCACCCGCATATTGGACGACCACATTGTTCGCTGCAACCGGTCCATCATTTGTGACGGTCCCCGTGAGGTCACCATCTTCACCGACCCGTAGGGTTGACTCAGTGTTGTCGACAGCGAACGTCTGCTCGCTGAGTGGCGTCACCCCAGCAGAAAGCCCCTCATCGACGTGTGGAATACCGTCCGGCGTCTCAAATGAGACCAGTCCAGAGATGGGGTACTGTCGGTTCGGGGCAGTCGACGTAAACGAGGCGTCGTACGGGACCGTCACAGTCTCACCGGGGGCAATCGAGTCGATCCGAGCGGCGTCCGTGGCCTCCTGTCCGAGCCCCAGCCCGGCACTCATTGATTCGAGTGTGACCGTCGCATCGCGCGCGCCAGTTGCACCGACATTTCTGATCTCAGCTTCGAGGATGCCCTGATCATCAATTTGAGAATCAGTCGTCACGTTAACGATCCGGAAGCGTGCGTCATTGGTGACCTCGACTTCAGCCTCGGCCGTCACAGTCCGCTCTCGATCGTAGGTGACGTCACCGGACTGCTGGTGCGTGTAGGAGTACTCCAGTTCAACGTCAAGTTCGTAGTTACCTGGCTCGGTGTCGTTCGGAACGGTCACTGAAAGTGGTACCTCGCGAGGGGTTGTGTCAGTCACAGCGCCGAGTGCCTGGGTTTCGGTCTCAACTGTAAGCGGGCTGTCATCGGCCTCGGCCGTCAGCCGAACGTTTCGTGCGGTGGTGACGATCTCGCGCGTCTCGGATGTGCCGAGATCCATATCACCGTCATTGATAACTTGAAGTGTTACTTCATTGGTCCGGCCAGGAGTGACCTCAGGCCGGCTGATCGCCACGGAGAGATCGGGTGACCCGCGAGTAACTCCCGCCGTCTGAGCCTGCGTGGCCGAATCCATCGGCGACGTTCCGGTGAGATCTGCGGCTGACGTGTCACTAGCGGGCGAACCTGCGGGTGCCATGCCAGCGACCACGCCGACAGTCCCACTCGTGAGCATCAACACCGCAACGAACACCGAAAACAACGAGGACCGTCTCACACCGATCCCCTCCCGAAGCAACCTTCACGGGTGGTACCGCGCTCGCGTCTCATTGGGTCACCGTCGACGGCTGCGTCCCATGTGGGTATCGTTGGCCAAAACACATCGAGTCCGCCACGACTGACATCTGCTCCATAGTAATTCACACAAGCACGAATGAATAAATTCTTTGTTTTTGGATTCTCTAGATGTGATCGATGGATCACCCCCGATTAACAGTCCGCAGGCAGTACCTCCCCGTATGAGCCGATTCACTGACCAGGACCGCGAGCGAATTCGGTCGCAATTGGTCACCGCCGGGCGAGAGTTATTCACACAGTATGGGTTCGAGCGCACACGGGTCAGCGATCTCACAACGGAGGTCGGGATCGGCACGAGCACGTTCTACCAATTTTTTGATTCCAAAGAGGCGCTGTATGTCGAGGTGCTTCTCGCAGAGCGTGAATCGTTAGAAGAGCAGATCGTCGCCGCTGTTACCCAAGTTGAGACACCGCGTGAGGAGGTGCGAGTCCTATTAAAGACCATGCTCAGTGAGGTGCGGGCGAACCCACTCATCTCCTCGCTGATCGTTGATGGGGAGTTGCGCGCGTTGCAGGATCGTATCTCCGAGGCAGGGGCTGACGGGGAGTCGATTCCGACCCGCGCTCGCGACTCAGAGCTGCCGTTCGCAGAGCGCTGGGCTGAACTTGAGGCGTTCCGGTATGAAGATCCCGAGTTGATCGATCAGTTCATCATCTCGCTTGTGTTTACTGCCCGTTCGCGAAATGCCCCGATGGGTGCCGATACCGACGCCGCCTACGAACGGGTCGAAGACGCGTTGATCGAGACGGTCGTCGACGGCCTCTTCGAAGGCAATTGACATCCTTTCCGTGCTGAGGTGCGAGGCTTTCTCCTCGACTTGTCGTAACCAAATTCATATGGACTCAGCAGCGTGTGTAATAGTACGAATGCGCCGACTACGGGTTCCACTGATTCCGTCGCGCAGCCGGTGGGGTGTCGTCCTCGCGGTTGCGGGGGTCATTCTATATTACTCGATCCAAACTGGACCCGGTACTGGAACGTTTCAGACGGGACCGCTCGGGCTGTTTCCATACTCGGACTGGCTTCACTTTCTCGCGTACGCCTGTCTTGCGGTGATGCTCGCGTATGCACTCCATGACGCCCGGCTGTCGGATTGGCAGGTGTTCGTCCTCGTCTTGATGTGTGCCGTCGGGTATGGCGTTGGGATCGAACTCCTTCAATCGAGACTTCCATCTCGAACGTTCGCGATCGAGGATATGGGTGTCAATGCGGTTGGCGCGGCCGTGGCAGTCGTCTGCTGGCGGCTGCTCGTGCGATACGCCCGCTTTTATCGAGCAGCACGGCCGGCCGATCTCGAACCACCGATCAGCTAGGTCGGTCCCAGATCGAATACCGGTCTGCAGTTGGGATGGATCTACCCGTGATGCGGAAGCGGACTACTCGTCGACGGGTCGACGTCTCACGACGTGGGCTGTGTTACCGATGCAATCGGTTCGGTTGCGGCGGCTGAACTAGAGGGCTGTATCCACTCACATCACAACCGACACAACCCCGCCCCCGACGATCGCTACCCCGCCCAGTCCGAAACAGACCGCCCAGAAGGGGACGCGTTCGACAACTCGCATGAGCACGTCGATTGTGAGGTAGCCAACGACCGCGCTGACTGCAAGCGCGACGAACGCAGCTGTGGGACTGATTCCCGGAAGGCCACCTGCACTGAGGAGCGTGAGTACCGCCGCGCCGAGACTGGCTGGAATTGACAGTAGAAACGAAAGTCGAAACGCGGCCGGTGGCTCATAACTACGAAAGAGGAAGGCGCTCGTGGTCACACCGGATCGCGAAATTCCCGGGAGGATCGCGAATCCCTGGACGGCGCCGACGAGGATCGAATCACCGAGTGTCGGAACTGTGTGGCCGCCCATCGACACGGATTCGGATGCAAGTTGCAAGAACCCGGTTGCAACCAACAACAGCCCGATGACAGCGATGAAGACGCCGCCAGTGAGTTGACCAGCGAGATCGACGGCGAATATGTAGAGCGGGATACCGACGAGGCCGGTCATCAAACAGGCGACCACGATGTACGAGGCGATCGCGTTCTCACCTTCATACGCCGCTCGTGGGCGCCATCCCGGAACTGCTGCGAGAGCCGTCCGGAGATCGTCGCGGTAGTACGTCGCTGCAGACAGCGTCGTCCCCACCTGTAAAAACAGCGCGAGTTGCAGCGCAACATCGGGTTCGACACCGACCGCCGTGAGCACCAACGCGAGGTTCCCCTGACTGGACACGGGGAGCCACTCGACGATGCCCTGTACGATCCCCGCGAGGATGGCGACCGTGAGATCCGTGGAATGCACTATCTGATGTGGGTTGAGACGACTACTTAAGCGATACCGATTCTCAATGGGCGAGCCAACAGTGCGTCGATGTCGGTGTGTAGGTTGACGGTATCGGCGAAGAAGGCACCATGATCACTGACGGTCCGAATCCGACGCCTTAGCCGAGTCCTCCGAACCTGAAGCCGGTGAGAGAGACTCATCTGCATCAGCAGCGATACGCGGCTCACTGCTCTCATTCGGATCGGCACGCGACTGTCCGATTTTGCCTTCGTCATCCGTAGCATCCGGGGGTTCCGGTGGCGCAAACACAGCGATGGCGAGTTCGACGGGATGCGTCTCTCGAAGTGTTGTCCAGTCACGATCGTCTTGCATACCGATCAGGCCCACAATAGCAAGTCCGACACCGACAGCGAGACGCGTCGTCGAGACGCCACCGAGGAGACTACCACCGGCGACGACGATCCCCAGTGTCGCGACGCAGATTCCGGACAGGCGCATCGGCGCAGCGTGCGCCGTGGCGACCCCACGTTGGGCGACATCGACGAAGCGGGAGCCGACCGCGGCATCAACGAGTCGATCAATCACCCAGTCGAGTACGCGCAGGATCGGGCCGACGGTCCACGTCTCCCGCAAGTCGATCACGATCACTTCAGGATCTGGTTCTGCAGTGAACCACTGAAAGAGCGCCGCGGACTGTATCCACGAACTGACGCGGTGGCTCAGGGTCTGCAGAGTTGACGCCACGCGAGAGCCAGCGAGCAAGGCTGGTGTGTCGTTTCCTGACGCCACCTCAGAAGAGGATGTGTCAGGCCCCTCCGTCGAGGGGGTCGTCATGGTTCACTCCTTCCTATTAAGTGACGTCGAACGGACGCAGGACGGAGGTGGATCGAGCGGCCGCCGTCGGTCATCCCGAGACGCTCACCACCTCGGCCTCGATGATTCTCGACCCCAGATCCAGGGTGACGGTCGTGCCGCCACGGAGCCCCTCGCCTTTGAACTGTACGCCCGTCGCAGTGTCTCGGACCTGGAACTTGGCAGTGATCGTCACATCACGGTTGACCGGGTGATCGACGACGTTGACGCTCCCGTCGTCACCAGTGGCGATGATGAGCGACGGCTCGGTCTCAACGTCGGTGAGTTCTGCAACGGGGTCATCGGTCGGGCCGTCCGTCATTCCTGGCTGAATCGAGTCAGCGGTGGTTTCACGCACGTCCGGCATGCGAAGCGTGACCGTCCGTGTTTCGGTCTCACTCAGTCCACGTTCGCCGCTCGTGCGCTCGATCTCTCCGTCGATAGTGTACTCATCGGCAGGGAGCGTGAGTGACTGTCCGCGTTGGAGGGGAACGCCCCCGAAACGGGGCAGCCCATCTTCGTTGTGCGTGGCAAGCGTCGTCTCGACAAGCACGCGGGTCTGTGCGGAGCTATTCGTGGTATAGGTGGCGACATCGTCGATGGTTGCGACGGTCCGATCAGCCAGTCGGATCTCGTCGCCGGCGGTGACCGCGGAGGCAGTTTCGGCGTCGAGCGTATCTCGAACGATGACACGGTGGTTCTCGGTGGCGAGCGCGTCGCTTCCACCAACCGCACGGATCTGGCCCTCTATTTCATATTGGTTCGTCTCGATGGCGAGTGTTCGGCCGAGACGCGGTGGGGCGTTTGCGTAGGTGAGCGTGTCACCAGGTTCACCGTCGAGAGCGACGCGGAGGGTGACGCCGATTTCGTTATCACGTGGGGTAAGGTGGACATCCGTAATCGTGGCCGTGGAGGAACCGTCAGGTTCGTAGGTGTCACCCTCATTGATCGCGTCGACGATATAGGTGGGTTGCGTGCCCATATCAAGGGTCGCGTACGTCGTATTGGTTTCCGGTTCGGGCGCAGCGTCATCGCCACCGAAGACGAGCGCGACGCCGGCGACGCCGACCGCCAGGACCAACAGCACGACGAGCGCGTCGATAACATTGACGACGCCAAAGAGGTTGCCGTCGTCGTCGATTAGTTCCAATGGGGACCACCCGAGAGTCGCATTATCCCGTGGGTATTGGCCGGGGAGTAAAACGGTTCCCCTTTCGAAGGCGTTCGGATCCGGACGTGCTGGTGTTCGTGGATAGGTGAGAGGATGTGTGGACTTGTGAGACTCTTCAACTGAAGTGGTAGCGCGGAATCCCCTTCCTCAAGGAGCGAGCGAAGTCGTTAGACTGAGTGAAGTAGGGTGGGGTCGTTGACAGGATGGCTCTCATCGTTTGATGAGTGAGAGAGTACGTTTCATCTGTCTCAGATACGTCCCTCTCTGAGGATTTCGGCTGAACGAATCGTCGCAACTGAATGCCGGCATCGACACGCCGGAGTGCTCAGACATCCCTCGTTTCGTCTGTTCTTCGAGAGCAGTTCCTCTGTATAGCTAGTAGGGGGACACCCCTCATGTCGTCTGTTCTCCTAGATCGACCGGAAGAAGGGTACTCGATCGAGTTCACCGATGCAATTGACGAGTACGGGATCAACGGGACGGCGCTGCGGATGAGCACGAACTACGGCTGGTCGCCCGGCGTGCGGTTCAACCTCGTGGTGAACCACTTCGTCTTCCGCGGGCTGACCGACCGTCCCCTGACCGTCTACGGCGACGGGTCGAACTGGCGGCCGTTTCATCCACGTGCGCGACGCCGCGCGGGCGTACGATCACGCCGCGTTGGAGCCGGACGTCTGGCCCGCGCAGGTGTACAACGTCGAGTTGAACGACGCAAACTATCGGATCAGCGAGATCGCCGAGGTCGTCCGCGAGGAACTGGATCGCGACCTTGACGTGACCTACCTGGAGGACGAACAGCCCGGCCCCTCCTACCACGTGAACTTCGACCGGCTGGCCCAGACCGGCTTCGAGACGGAGTGGACGCTCCGGGAGGGCGTTCGCGACATTGCGGACGAACTGTGTGGGGACGATGACGAGGTGGTGACCGCATGACGGATCAGAGAAGTGAGGTCGACGACGGGACAGTGGAATCGGACGGTGAGGAGGTGACCCCCACGATCGCGGTCTCCGGGGCCGCGGGGTATATCGGGAGTCGGGTCCTCGTCGAGTTGCACGCGGCCCATCCGGAGTGGGAGCTCGTCGCGATCGACAACATGTATCGCGGGCAGGTCGACGCGGTTGGCGACGTGGCAATCCAGCACGTCGACGTACGAAATCGTGGGCGGCTGGAAGAGGCGCTCGCCGGCGCGGACGTGGTGTGTCATCTTGCGGCGATAAGCGGGGTGGACGACTGCGAGTCGAACGCCAACCTCGCCTACGAGGTGAACGTGACGGGGACGAACAACGTGGCGTGGTTCTGTCGGAAGACGGGCGCGGCGCTCGCGTTCCCGTTCAGCATGGCCGTGTTGGGGGATCCGGCGTCGTTCCCTATCACGGCCGACCTGCCACGGGACCCGCTGAACTGGTACGGGCGGACGAAGCTGCTCGGCGAGCGCGCGATCGAGTCGTTCGCGGAGGGAGCGTTTCCGGCGCATCTGTTCTTGAAGTCGAATCTGTACGGCGAACACGAGATCGAGGAGACCGAGGTGGGTAAGCCCACCGTGATCAACTTCTTCGTGAACCGGGCGCTCGCGGGTGAGACGCTGACCGTGTACGAGCCAGGGACGCAGGCGCGAAACTTCGTCCACGTGCGGGACGTGGCTCGGGCGTACGTCCGGAGCGCGGAGCGGTTGGTGGGGCAACTTGTGAGAGGGGAGACCGGGACCGAGACCTATGAGATCGCGAGCGACGAGAGTATGAGCGTGATGGAGGTCGCGGAGATCGTTCAGGAGGCGGCCCGCGAGGAACGTGGGATCGAGGTGGATATTGAGTTGGTCGAGAACCCGCGCAGTGGGGAGACGATGGTGGAGGAGTTCGGCGTGGACATTTCTGGTGCTCGGGACGTACTCGGGTGGGAGGTGCGGGAGTCGGTGGCGGGTGCGGTACGAGAAGGGCTAGAGCGGATAGATTCGTAGATTGGATCTACCGCTTGCGGCGACAAATCACGAAGGCGGCCACATCAGACGCCCAAGACGGGGGAAAAGTACGGAAGGCGCTCGATCTGCTCCGCGTCGGTGCGGAGTTGGCCGAGCAGAATGGTGAGGCACCGTCACGGACGAGCACATCGAGACCGCACGGTAACAAGTATAGCGCGGTCGGTCGCAAACAAGAACCGAGACCAAACCGAACACGCGCAGTATATTCTGGAAGCGATCGCGAACCTCCAGACGGGCGGGAAGGTCCCGGCGCGATCCAAGGAGATCCAGTGAACGTACGAGCAGGTGGCGGATTCGCATGCTGCCTCACCGCTATCGACGCTGAAGAGTATCCAAGATGCCCCTCTGACCCACATGCTGTGGTTCCTTCGACGCCACAAGCAGAACAAGGGATTGAGCGGTGGGCAGTACTACGAGTACGAACTCGATCTCGATCCGACGATCGTCTTGGAGGCGCGGACAGAGATCGCCGAACACACCGTGTGAAAGCACACGAAATCTACTCTCTTTCTCGAAGTTACTCTCGGTGGGACGCGAGCGGAAAAGAACATAAAATCTACTCTGACTGGATAATTGTATACAAGCCCTCGCAGACGATCGCGAAGGGCGTCGAAGTATTTATCAAGTAATATCAAGCGAATCAAGAGTGGTACGAGCTATTGGTGTAATCGTCATAACCCGATAAGACAGTTTGTTTAGCAAAGGCATAGGCTTCACTCCGGGATCACACCCCAAATTAATCAGACGGCCAATCAGAATGACGAATATTGTGTGCCGATTTATATTCAGATCACAGGATTTGTACCACTGTGATAATCAAGTTGAGTTGTAAGATGATCCAGCCTCATGGAAACGAACTTATTGACCGCCAAGTCAGTTCAGAGCGGAGCGCCGAATTCAAAGACGGCTTTGAGGATCTCATAACAGTCACGCTTGATCAAAACCTTCTGTTCGATTTTGCCAACATCGCCCGTGGTGTTTACAGTCCACTTCGTGGGTTTATGTCTAGAAATGACTTTCTAAAAGTTGTCAACGATCTTACCCTAGAGAGTGGAACCGCGTGGCCGCTTCCCATCATACTCGATATCGAAACAGATCTCGCAGACCAAATGGGACCGGGAGATCGAATCGGTCTCCGTGGACCCGACAGCACACCGGTCGGCATTATGAATGTCGATAGTGTCTACCGGTACAACGAGGAAGAAACTTGCCAGAACCTCTTTGGAACGACTGACGAGGAGCATCCCGGCGTTCGGACTATCCAATCGAAGGAACCATTCTTGATCGGTGGCCCGATCAAGGCGTTTTCCGATGCGCTTCCACGGAATGGGAGCCATGATCTCACTCCAAGAGAAACACGGGTTCTATTCAAGAACCTCGGGTGGGACACCGTCGTCGGCTTTCAAACTCGGAACGTTCCCCACCGTGCACACGAATACCTCCAGAAATCCGCGCTAGAACACGTTGACGGGTTGCTAATCCAGCCTAAGATAGGTGAAAAGAAGTCGGGAGACTACCGAAATAACGCGATTCTTGAAGGATATGAATCACTCATACAGAATTATTACCCGACGGAGTCGGTCGCCCTGTCGATATTCAAGTCCCGGATGTGGTACGCCGGCCCCCGTGAGGCCGTCTTCGATTCAATAGTTCGGAAGAACTACGGCTGTACCCATTTCATTATCGGCCGCGACCACGCCGGTGTCGGAAATTACTACGGTGACTTTGAAGCTCAAGAACTGTTCGACGCGATGGGGAACATCGGCATTGAACCGCTGTACTACCATTATGCATTCTACTGCCGGAAGTGCGACGGGATTGTTTCGGAGAAAATCTGTCCGCATAGCTCTGACCAGCATCTTGAACCAAGCGGAACGAAGCTCCGGGACATGTTGTCCGACAACGAGTCGCCACCACCAGAACTGATGCGTCCCGAAGTAACCGAAACTGTATTGACTCTTGACGAGATATTCGTGGAGGAATAACTATGTTTACGCTCTGGTTCATGGGTCGTCCGTCAGCGGGAAAATCGACACTCGCAAGCCGGGTTGAAGATCGTCTCGTCGCGATGGACTATCCGATCGAAAACCTCGATGGCGATGATATCCGGAAGCATCTCCATCCCGATCTCGGATTCTCACGTGAAGACCGCCGAACCAACAACCGCCGAACCGCCTATGTCGCCAAACTACTCAATCGTAACGAGATCCCGGTTATCGTCGGTATGATAACGCCGTTTCGGGACTCCCAAGAGCAGGCTCGGGATATCATTGAGGACGAAGGCGACTTCATCCTTGTCTACGTAAAGTGTTCTGTCAAGAGTGCCGAGAACCGTGATCCGAAAGGGCTCTATGAGAAGGCGCGTGATGGTAATATTGAGAAGTTCACCGGGATCAACCACCCATTCCAAGAACCCCTCAATCCCGAGATCATTGTCGATACTGAAGAACAATCCGTTGAAGAGGGTGGCGACCATGTACTTTCGCAACTCGAAACGAGAGGACTACTCGAAGAGCAACTTAATGACGACTACAATATTTCTATAACTAGCTCGGAAGAACAGAAGATTACCGACCGGCTGAAGAATCTCGGTTACCTCGATGGGTAGTGTTCAACTATGGGAAGTCTCTTACCCGAACAACCATAATAAGTAAAATGCGCTTTCGGGATCGTACGATCTTTAGATGGAGACCGTGTTAAACCGATAGGCGGGAAGGTGGTGCTGCGGTGAGTGTTGTTACTGGACGGCAACGAGAATGCTATTGCCCTGGCTATTATGATCTACAAACCAGTCCTTGACTGTCGTCTGCTCTCCCTTTCTCCAGGACATATCCGGGAGAAGTATCGCCGTCGTTACCGGAACAGCAGAGCAAAATACCATAATTGAGACAATCCTGGTCTGTTGAATCCACAGAAGGCGACGGGATAGCGTCGCTCTGAAGGTGGAAGCAAAGCCGAAGAGCTGAATGTAACTAAACTCCTCTTCTGCGTCGTTAAGTAAGTCGCGTCGCTGGCTCAAAAACGCTCTGCCGCCAGTCCAACGACCGTAAGTGATCCGACTGGCAACGGATTTCGCGGCGGAAGCATGTCACGCTCCACTTTTTGCGGATACACTGGATGCGACGCACCGCGAGATCTCTAATTGGGCGAGTGAGGTGGATCGAGTTAGTAGTCTGTTAGAGCTTGCGGACGGTATTTTCCGCAATCTCAACGCTGTACTGATCGTTTGAGAGGCTCTGACCACCAGTTCGAGGGAGTCATAAAATGGATGGACAGCATATCTGAAACTGAAATCTTCAATCTCAACCCGAAATCTAATCCTTCGCCGGCTTCGCGTTCGTCCAAGTCCTACTTCATCTGATACGACTGTTCGTTTCGCAGATCTAGTCTTGGTTGAGATAGGTGGGGCTACGTCGGTTGTTTTGTCGGTAGAGAACGGCACACCTGCCAGACGGACTGCGGAAATTCGGGTAACGAGCTGATGCTAACGATGGGTCGGGGACGTACAACGTCAGTGTTCGTGGAATCAGGATGATTGCCCGGTGATACATACAGTGAGGGGATAGAGCCTGTTCTTCAGCAACCAAAAATAAGATTATGAGGGGGAAAAAAGTAAAGATACATCCGTCTTTAGCTAAGCGAAGGACCACGTGACAGCGGCGGCTTATCGAGGCTACTTTTCGAGAG
>NZ_JBHSXI010000019.1:0-2216 GCF_042662525.1 Halorubrum trueperi | reverse complement strand
ACGGTCTTGTTGCTGGCCGCAACAAGACCTGTGGCGTAGGTTTTCGCGTGCTGACGTTGTGCGGGTGACAGCGACTCGAACTCGTCGAATACACGCGTGCACGACAAGAAGTCCGTAATCGGCATCATCCGTGTTCGCTACCGCCTACGTCACGATCCTACTTCAACGTTCAAAGCTGAGTTGATCAGTGTACTTTTCGGCACTCATTTCGATACATCTCCGGATGGTCAGGATGTCGTCACGAAATTGGCCGGTTGTCTGAGTATTGGTAGCCATACTCAAAGGGACCAATAGTTCCAATTGTAATAAAAGTTTCCGTCCATCCAACGGGTCGTGTGGGATGCTCTGTTGTTCTGCGTTTGGCTCATTCGCTGTCACACGTGTAGAAAGCAGTAGCTATGACCGTGCTACTCGAACCGGTAGTATCGGGGGACGAGTGACAGAGTCCAGCGGGTTTCCTGACTGTCGTCCCATGATCTGCTGGAACCTGAATGAGCCGTGGCGGTGAGAGAAGCTCGCCGCCGGGCGACCATTTCTGTAGACCGACAACGAGTCGTTCAACGCACTCAACAATACCCGCCCGCGTGCCGTATCAACGAGTGGATACGGCACGCGCAGCTTCCGCTTCAACCGCCAGTTCCCTCCCTCACTCGCATTCGTCGTCACCGGCCCCGTGAACTCTTCCTCATCCCAGAAGCACGGATATTCCTCTTTGAGCCGCTCTACTTCCTGCTCATACAGCTCCGCGTACTCATCCGCAAGGTAGGCCGCTAATTCCTCGTGCTTTCCCTTCTCGGCTAATTGCTCCCCGCGCTCGTCGTCACGAGCGCGTGTGCGCAAGCGATGAAACATTCATCACACGGCCGTCGAAAGTGCCGTTGTAGCAGTCCTCATCGTCGTTACAGAGTAAGCCACGCTCGACAGCGGTAGCCCTAACGCGTTCGCAAGGATGCTTGCGAACGCTGTCTCTCGACATTGCACACTCGCGTAACAGTCCAGCTTGGGGAGATATCCGCATCCGACCGTGAAGCTGTCGGGATGCGTGCGTGGTTCCTTCCCCTCCTGCTTGCGTTCCATGTTTTCCTCGTAGAGCTCCTTCTTTGCGCCTTTCTTCACCGGGTACGTCTCGTTAGCACAGCCCGCCAACTCGTCGATGCCAGCGTTTGTAAGTTCCTCCGCGTACTCGTCTTTGAATTCGTCAACAGTCTCTACGTCGCAGAGTGCAGCCAAGACGTTTTGACCGAGGGATTTCTCAGCGACAGTAATGCCGTGCTGTTCGGCGAGAAGTTCGCCGAACAGCCGCACATATCGCCTGACTGTGTGGCGATCAACCTGGATACCGATCTGTTGGAGTTGCCGCTCCACGCTCGTCGGCGACATCGTCGCCGACAGTTGCAGGCAGAGATTGACGATGGGGTTGCCGTACATACACTCATCGTAGAACAGCTTGGAGAGGTCGGCAGTGAATGTCTGCTGGCAGGCCTTATACCAGAAGCGACGGTACTCAACGGTGATTTCTTCGAACCCATCCTCGGTGATGAGGATAGCAAAGATACGCTATGCGAAATCGTGCTTTCGATAGTTCTCCTCACTGCTCTATTGAAAATGAAAGATGGCGGCAGGATCACTCCGTAACGTGTTTGAGAAGATGGGGTCGAGAAGTCGATTACGGGAGTCGCACTTCTTGACCTCATTGAGACAGCACTACGTGTAGGCAAACAAGCGTTGGGGAAGCGAGCGGGCAAGCCCGACTCAGGCGGGCTTGCCTGCGAGGCCCGCATCGTTGCTCACTGTATTCGCAAACGCTCTTCGGAAGCAGGTTGTTGGTCAGGTAGAGCTGGCGCTGTAGAACCGTAGCGGGCAAGGGTGACGCGGCAGCGTCACCCGATATGTTCCCATTCGAAGTGCTGCGTTCAGAGGCAAGCGCCGCGAACCTGCTGGAGCAGGTTCGCTGGCGGGATGGCCTCTATTGCCCGCGCTGCCGATCTGAATCAGTGATCAAGCACGGCAGCTATCGAGAGTATCAACGGTATCTCTGTAAGGATTGTGACCGCACGTTCAACGACAAGACTGGCACGATCTTCGCCCACGCGAAAATCGGCCTCGATAAGCTCTTGTTCGCGTTTTACGCGTTCCTTCGGTTCAACACGAGTATCAACCAGTTAGACGCTGAACTTACCGTCTCCTATAGGTCGCTTCGGCGGCGCGTCGAGCAG
>NZ_JBHSXI010000018.1:0-890 GCF_042662525.1 Halorubrum trueperi | reverse complement strand
ACGGTCTTGTTGCTGGCCGCAACAAGACCTGTGGCGTAGGTTTTCGCGTGCTGACGTTGTGCGGGTGACAGTGACTCGAACTCGTCGAATACACGCGTGCACGACAAGAAGTCCGTAATCGGCATCATCCGTGTTCGCTACCGCCTACGTCACGAACCTACTTCAACGTTCAAAGCTGAGTAGTTCAGGGAAGTTCTGAATGAAATACGGGCATTTTACCGTACTTTTTACTGTATGGAAACTGTTCAGGCCAGATATGCCCCCAGATGGCTATACAACCGTCACTATCAGCGATACCTTGGCGACAAAGCTCACACGAATTATGTCAGATCACGATTGCTCCAGCTACGCTGAAGCAATCGAGTATGCCGTTGATACAACACTGATACAGGAAGAGGAAATCACCGTACAGGAACTGATTCATCTACTAGCTGAACGAGTCGATGAAGTAGACTAATCCCGTTTACAGTAACTATTACATGAAGTTTATTCAAAACTTCTCTTAATCACTATGGTGCACGAAGTGTTGAAATGTTTGGAGAGTGCCCTTTTGTTCCCGAATTATGATTCTCTCACTCACTGAGCGTGATCTGACTCGGAACGAACGCTGTGAGGATGGCTTTGATCATCTCGGAGCTGCTGGCTCCGAGATGGTCACACTCAGTGACTAGTTCGTCCACTTCTTGCACAACTTCTTCGTCGACAGCCACTCCGAACTTCTCTTTTACCATCGTTAGAACGAGCTAAAAGCAGCGTGCACTAAGTGTACGTAGATTTTTCGTACGTGTTTAGCCCCGTCTGATTTCGTCACTATCTCGTAGGTGGTGGCCTATGACAGACACATGGTCTGCCAGCAGGGAGTCAGTCTACATCCTCAGGGATGGTCTCCG
>NZ_JBHSXI010000017.1:0-3874 GCF_042662525.1 Halorubrum trueperi | reverse complement strand
CAACGATGATCGTGGCGTCGATGACCTTATGCAAGAGATCGACCACCTTTTCGTTCACTCAACAGCCGACGCTAACGTTCAAAGCTGAGTGATCAAGAGAAGATTGTGTTCCGAGATGAAGATATTCGATGGACCTACGCCGAATTCAATGAGGAACTGAATAAGATGGCGAATGCCTATCTTGACCTCGGGCTTTCGAAAGGCGATCGCGTCGGGTTCATGGGGCAGAACACGTCAGAACTCATCGTCTCATATATAGCTTCTATGTATATCGGGCTAGAACCCTGCTTTTTTAACTTACGTGAATCGAAAGGTAGACTCCAAAAGCTCAGTCAACGGTTTGATCCCGAGTGTTTCGTCTACGACGAGCGTGTCGAGGAGAAAATATCGTATATCAGGGAAACCGTGGACCTAGACACCGAGATCTCGGTAAATGGGTCTGCCGGCCCTAATAGCGTGGCTTTCTCGGATCTTGAGTCCGAGTATACGTCTGACCCACCGGACACCCAGGTTTCACGCGGTGATGTCGGACTTATAAGTTGGTCTTCAGGAACGACTGGTATCCCAAAAGGACTCGTCTGGTCGAACGAGGGGGTCGTTTTCTCAGGGAGTATCTGCGGCAATGCATACGACCTCCGCTCGGATGATAGTATGGTAAACATGTTTACGCCTGGGTTCCATGGGTGGGTATACTTTACATTCCCTGCTATCTTAAACGGCGCAAAATTAATTTTCTTAGAAGAATACGAGCCGGTCCCCTTTTTGGAGGCGATTGAGGAAGAACGCGTGTCGGTATTCGGCGGCGTTCCAACGCCGCTTAGAATGGCCCTACAACAGGATATAGAAAATTACGATTTTTCATCAGTCCGCCATGGGTTCTTCGCTGGGGAGAAAATGGATCCAAATTCGATCAAGACGGTAAACGAACACATTACCACTGAGTTTTACTCCATTTATGGGACTTCTGAGGCAGCCGCTCTCAGCGGACAACTTGCGGATGTTTACAAGGAAAAACCAGATTGCCTCGGACAGGGTCCGCCGACCGTCGAGGCCCGAGCTGTGAAGTTAACGGAAGCGGGCGGGAAGGCGAATCCAGACGAAATAGTCGCGCCAGGTGAATCGGGAGAATTGATAATCTCCAGTCCGGCCCGGGCGGAATACGTCCTCGATGATCCGGAGAAAACAAACGAGATATTCCGCGATGGATGGTGGTACTCTGGTGACGCTGTTCGGAAAGACGAAGACGGCGATCTCTTCATAGTTGGTCGAACTGATGACATGATAATAAGCGGCGGGATCAACGTCTTCCCCAATCCCATTGAGGAAGCTGTCACCGAAGTAGAAGGTGTAGTTGAGGCGGCAGTGATCGGCCTGCCAAGTGAGGAGTGGGGTGAAGAGGTCACAGCAGTCGTCAGGTCCACTAATGATGTGTCGGAAAGTGAATTAGAACAGTATCTTCGAGACCATGAAGATATCCCATCCCACGCACGTCCTAAAGCGTTCTACTTCTGGGGGAGCGAGGAGTTCCCAAAAACTACCAGCGGGAAGATATATAGGAGCAAAATTAAGGAACACATTGAGGGGAGCAATCATGACGAATAAGGTAACCACGGAAGTAGATGGTAACATCGGAATAATAACATTAAATCGTCCAGAAAATAATAACACAATCAACGTTGAGATGCTGGAAGATCTTAACAGCGGCCTTGAAGAGCTGAAAATGAACGACGCGGTAAAATCGCTGATTTTACGTGGGGCAGACAACACGTTTTGTGCAGGAGCTGATCTTTTGGCATTTCAAGATGGAGAGCTGCTCACAGCCACATCTGACATCGGTCTCCTCCGACAGGTGCAGAAAAAACTTGAGGATTTCCCGATGCCGACCATCGCCGCAATCGAGGGTGTTGCGCTTGGTGGAGGAGTCGAGTTGGCAGCATGTTGTGACTTTCGAATTGCCGACAGCGATGCAGAACTTGGGTTTACTGAGATTGATCTCGGAGTGTTCCCGGGGGCAGGTGGCACGCAGCGTGTGCCCCGGTTAATTGGTGTTACAAAATCGAAGGAACTGATCTTCACGGGGGGACGACTCTCGGGCATAGAAGCAGAATCGATAGGACTTGTTGATAAAGTAGCCGGAGAAGACGAATTAATGGAAGTGGTCATTGAGTTCGCAGAACAGTTCTCAGATAAACCACCCATAGCGCTTCAGACCGCAAAAGCGGCACTCAATGAGGTTTGGCGGGGATCGTCTCTCCGTGAAGGACTTCTATTTGAATCGCTTGCCGCAGATATCGCGTTCGAAACCGAAGATCGGAGTGAAGGGATGAACGCATTCCTCGCGAAACGTGAGCCTGAGTGGAAAGGTCGATAAGAACATAGGAGCCCAACAATGAAGTTCAACAAAACTGTAATCGCGGGAATCGGTGAAACCGAAAAGAGTAGAGCACGGGAAAATCGAGGTGAAGCCTACCACAGCATGGAGGAGTACTATAAGCAGGCAGCAGAACTGACGCTCGAGGATGCTGGGGTAGAGATGAATAATGTCGACGGTTTTGGAATGATAAACCCAACAGCCGAAACTCCGTTCATTTATCCATCCGTTATGGCGGAAACGATTGGTTTGGAGGATCTAAACTGGATTCAATCAGTAGATCACGGGGGGGCAAGTGCGACATCCCTGCTAATCCAAGCGGCATCCGCGGTAGAGAATGGTGTTGTCGATACGATGTTGTGTCTTGGTGCGGACGCCCCTATGGATCCCTATAAAGATCTAGACACACTGTTCCCTGCCGATCCCCGGGGATTCACCAGGAATTATCTTGATCCGTTCGGAAACCAGGGGCCAAACACACGACTGGCTTTGGTTCAACGAGCTCATATGGAGCAATATGGAACAACAATCGACCAATTCGGGGAAATCGCGGTAACTCAGCGCGAACACGCAGTTCGGAATCCGCTCGCCTATTTCGATGAGTCATACGATCTAGATGAATACAAAGAATCCCCCATGATTTCCTCTCCAATTAGGATGTTGGATACCGTCATGCCGGTTAACGGTGGCTTTGGTTACCTGCTGACGTCTGCCGAGAAAGCAGCCGAATTAGATGTTGATTCCGTATTAATCTCTGGATTCGGTGAGCACCATAGCCCTGATCTTTCTGCTAAACCCGATGCAACAACAACAGGTATCGTTCGTGCGGGACAGCTCGCTTGTGAACGGGCAGGGATTGATCCCGCCGATGCGGATTTCTTCCAACCGTATGACGACTATCCGTCGGTCGTGTTGATGCAAATTGAGGACATGGGCTTCTGCGAAAAAGGAGCCGGGGGAGAATTCGTCGAGGAAAACGATCTCATGTATGATGGTGACCTCCCCGTGAATACATCTGGCGGGCAGCTGTCGGTAGGACAGGCCGGAATGGCCGGTGGATTCGTCCAACTCCTTGAGGGCATTCGACAGCTCCGAGGAGAGGGCGGTGAGCGCCAAGTGCCCGACGCCGAGTATGGTATCGTCACTGGCGTCGGCGGAATCAGCTACAAAAAGAACCTGCAAAACAACACGGTAGTTGTGTTAGAAAGAGGTGAATGAAAATGGAAAACCTAAGCGAAATCGCGTTGAGAGTACACAACCGGCGAGCGACTGCGGGGTATGACAAACCACTCCCCGTTATCGAGAATGAACCGTACGCTAAACCATTCTGGGACGGTGCCACGAACGAACAACTTCTGTTTCAACAGTGCGAGACGTGCGGAGAAAAGATATTCGTACGTGTTTAGCCCCGTCTGATTTCGTCACTATCTCGTAGGTGGTGGCCTATGACAGACACATGGTCTGCCAGCAGGGAGTCAGTCTACATCCTCAGGGATGGTCTCC
>NZ_JBHSXI010000016.1:140623-182536 GCF_042662525.1 Halorubrum trueperi | reverse complement strand
TCATGAAGCCGGCGCTCCGCGCCGGCGACACCGCAACGAGGGAGCGTGAGCGACCGAGTGAGGAGCGCAGCGAGCGTGCGCCCGCCTCGCGGCTGGGGCTTTGTAAGTGTTCACCGCGCTGTCGACAATCATTTATAAGAAATCAACGCCACACACTGAGCGATTCACCGCGCCGTCAACGATATATAAAAAGCGGCTAACAACACCACACGTTCACTTATAAACGACACGTTCACCGAATTGACATACCCACTCCCGGTATCGTTCAATCGATCCGAGGCAGCGATTCCAGAACCGTCGACGAATCAGCCACGAACTCGACGCTCTCAGAACACGCCGGGGCCGCCCTCGGCCCGTCGCCGGCCGCTGATGACGCTCGGGGTGCCGCCGGTTTGGATGATGTTGAACGCGGTCATCAGATCGGACCGGGAGATGAGCCCGACGAGCTCGTCGTGACCGTCGATCACGGGAAGCCGCCCCACGTCGTGCTCTTGCATTCGCTGGAGCGCGGTCATCGCGTCGGTGTCGGGGGCGACCGCGACGACGTCGGTCGCCATCACGTCGTCGACGCGGTAGGCGTCCCGCTCGACCTCTCGGACGGACCGAGCGTCCTCCAGCGTGACCATCCCGACGAGGTCGTCGCCGTGGAGGACCGGATACCCGGTGTGACGCTCCTCGAACATTCGACTCATCAGGTCGGCGATCGAAGTGTCCTCGGTCACCGTGTGGAGGTCCTCGCGCCGGGTCATCACGTCGGCCACGGTGACGTCCTCGAAGACGGCCCGAAGCGTCGTCTGCTGTGCCTCTCCCGAGGCGGCGATGTAGACGAAGAAGGCGAGCACGATCAACAACAGCTGGAAGGTGAACAGCCCGATGAGCCCCATGAAGAACGCGAACGTCTTCCCGATCGCGGCGGCGCGCTGGGTCGCCTGCGCGTGCGGTTGGTTCCGTGCCAACAGCGCCCGGAGGACGCGCCCGCCGTCCATCGGGAACGCGGGCAGCATGTTGAACACCGCGAGCACGACGTTCAACAGCGCGAGATATCCGAAGACGAAGAGGACGGCGTCGGCACCGACCGGCGCGAGCGCGAACACGGCGTAGCAGGCGACGCCGACCGCGACGCTGACCACCGGGCCCGCGATCGCGATCCAGAACTCGTGTTTCCAGTCCTCGGGGAACTCCGCGAAGCTGGCGATGCCGCCGAGCAGCCACAGCGTGATCGATTCGATCTCGTAGCCGTACCGCATGGCGACGATCGAGTGGCCGAACTCGTGGAGTAACACGCCGCCAAACAGCCCGATCGCGGCCGCCAAGCCGAGCGTCCACGGCGTGGTCCCCGCGCCGATCGCGGCGGGGTCGATGCCGGCACCGAACGCGTCGTTCATCACCCCGGCTATCATCCCGACCTGCGAGCCGATGAGGTACGCGAACAGCGGCAACACGATCAGGAACGTCCAGTTGAGCCTGACCGGGATCCCCAGTACCGTCCCGATCTTGATTCCGCGCATACACGCAGGTTCGGTCGGTGACCGGTTAAATACCCGGGCAACTCCGTGCGCCACCGTTTATGTCGCCTCGCGATCCACCGTCCCGCATGAGTGACACGACGATCGACTCGGAGGACGGCGACTCGACCGACGAGATCGAACCGGCGATCAAGCGCGGCGGCGAAATCGCCTACGAGCCAGTCGACGCCGCCGAAGGGCTCCGGAAGGGGGTACTCCTCGACGAGTCGGACGGCGCGCCGCACTTCGCGATGCGGCGGTTCGAACTGGACGCCGGCGCAGAGGTCCCTCGGCACACGAACGCGATCGAACACGAACAGTACGTCCTCGCGGGCGAGTACGTCGTCGGAATCGACGAGAACGAACACCGGGTGAGCGCGGGGGACGCTCTCCTCGTTCCCGCGGGCGTCGAGCACTGGTACCGCAACGACGGCGACGAGCCGGGAGCGTTCATCTGTGCGGTACCGAACGGCGACGACGATATCGAACTCGTCGAGTAGGTCTCGTCGCCCCGTTCCTTATTCGAGCGTCCCGACTCGATCGGCGACGTAACCGAACTGCTCGCGGTAGCCGTACGGCGAAAGCAACACGGGATAGAACGGCTCGTCGGCGCGGAGCGATTCGCCGTCCGCGGCCGCGAACGAGTCGCCCGCCTCGACGCGCTCGAAGTTCCGCGCGAACACCTCGTACTCCTCGGCCTCCGGCTTCGGGATCCGATCGCGGAGCCGGAACACCTCCACGTCCTCGCGCCCGCCGGCGTCGATCACGCCGTCGGCTCCGGGTGCCGGGAGGACGCCGGTCGCGGCGAGGAACGCCCGCGTCAGCCAGTAGGCGTTGTCGGCGGCGGCGTCGGAGCCCTGCAGGCCCGCCTCGACTTCGAGCGTGTGCGGGTGTTCGATGAGCCGTCCCTCGGTGAACGCGTCGGTCTGGATGACGGCGTCGACCGGGAGGTGGGGTGCGACGGCGCGGGTGACCTCGTCCATCGAATCGATGACCGCGAACGGTTCGGCGTACGACTGCGTCGAGTGGATCGCGAGCGTGGTACAGCCCTCGACGGCGTCCAACAGGTCGACCGCGAGGCGCTCCTCGTGGGCGTCGGAGTTGGGATCCCCCGGGAACGCCCGGTTGAGATCCGCATCGAGGTAGCGTACCCCGGCGTCGAGCGCGGCTTCGTTGGCGACGATCAGCCGCACCGCGCGCTCGACGTCGAGGTCGGCGTCGCGGAGCCGCCGGACGGCGCGGGCTCCGCAGGGCTCGTCCCCGTGGATCGCGCCGACGACCGCGACCTCGGGTTCCCCCTCGCCCAGTTCGTAGACGTCCATACCATCGAGACGCACCCGGCGGATAAGTGGCGTTCGGATCCGATCCGTGACAAGGTGACCTGCAGATCCGATCCGTGACGAGTCGACTGCGATCCGATCGACGGGAGTTCCCTCAGTTCCCCTCGTCGGCTCGCTCGGCGTACTCGTAGTCGGCCGGGTACGCTCTCGGGCGAGAGCCGTCGAGAGGGATCCGCCAGCCGTCGATCGCGGCGGGATCGTCGAGCGCGTCGCGCAGCGTCGCGCGCACTTCGTCGACGTCGACGCCGTAGAAGTCGCCGGGGACGCCGTCGAGGTACTGCAGCGCGGTCTCGAACAGGGACCGCATTCCCTCGTCGCTCTGGAAGTCGGCGCGCTTGTACGCCCCCGCGGCGACCTGGACCATCCCGTGGAGGAACGCGCTCTCGACGGTGCCACTCCCGTAGCTGTACCACTCGTCTTCGAAGCAGTCGTGCGATTCGTGGAAGTCGCCGGCGTTGAACAGCCGAACGCCGTGTTCGGTCGCCCGCCTGAGGGTCGCGTGCTCCCAGTAGCCGCCGCCGAGCTGCTCGTCGTCGGAAGGCGGATCGTCGTCGAAAGGCGGATCGTCGGATTCCGCCGCGTGCCACCCGGTCGGGTTCCCGAGCGGCGGGGCGACGCCCGGATCACGGGTGTGGTCGTCCATGGGTAATCCGTCGCGTGCGCGTCGACTTGACACCTTCCCCGCGCCGGACCGCTCGTTCGGTTCTCCTCCACGCCGCCCCACCCGGTCCCCTCCGGCATCCGATCGCAGACTCGCCCGCCCGAGGCGGAACCGACGGGATAAAGGGCTGCCCTGTCGAACTTCCGACCGCGTGCGAGGGTAGCCAAGCCCGGAAACGGCGGCGGACTCAAGATCCGCTCCTGTAGAGGTCCGTGGGTTCAAATCCCTCCCCTCGCATGAGCGCGTCACAGCGCGCGAATGCACGAAGGGAGGATTTGAATCAGGGAGCGCCTCTGGCGCGACCGTGGTTCAAATCCCTCCCCTCGCATCGTCGGGGTCACCCCCCGTGATGCGGAAGACGCTCTCGGAGCGCTCTTCCCTCGCAAAATTCACACCGCTTTCTTCCACTAGCGACGGCTTCGGGTCTCGGAAACGGCGGCGGACTCACGATCCGCTCCCGTAGAGTTCTCGTGAGCGAGCGGCGCGAGCGAACGAAAGGACGCGAGTCGCTCACCCTCCCGGCGGATCCGCTGAAGGCGAACGACCGAGGTGGCTTTTTATGCTCTCCGGCGAATCGGGTTGCATGACCGATTTGACGCGTCGCGACTGGATCCGAGTCGCCGGCGGCGTCGGCGTCGCGGGCCTCACCGGCTGTCTCTCCTCCGAAGACCCGTCGGACGACGACGCGCCGTCCGGAAACGGGACCCCGTCCGGTAACGGAACGCCGTCAGACGACGGGGAGTCGGTACTTGGTCCCGAGTCGTCGAACGGACTCACCTCGCAGTTCCGAGCGGGACTGCGTAACACCGGGTACCTCGACGTGACGATCCCCGACAGCGTCGAAACTGAGTGGGCCGTTCCGACGAACCACGGGGACCACAGCGCCTCCAAGGGAAGCCCGGTGATGGCCCCGACGGGCGCGATCATCCTCGCCGACGACACGGGGCGGATCCGGTCGCTCTCGCCGAACGGGGAGACAAACTGGTCGACGTCGGTCTCCGACGACGACCGCGGCAGCCACGGGACCGCGGCGATCGCCGACGGCACGGCGTACATCGGCACCTACGACGGCGTCATCTCCGCGGTGTCGGTCGAGAGCGGAGAGATCGAGTGGCAGACCGAGGTCGGCGACGCGGCCGCGGCCAGCCCGACCTACCACGAGGGGAAGCTGTACGTCGCCGTCGAGCACGCGACTCCGAGCGGGAGCGTCGTCGTGATGGACGCCGAGAGCGGCGAGATCGAGTGGCGCGACGAGCGGCCGACCGACCACCCGCACTCGACGGTCGCCGTCGACGTGGAGCGCGATCGCTTCCTGTTCGGGTCGAACGACGGTCACGTCTACGCGTGGTCGTTCTCGGATCTCGAACGGGAGTGGACCTACGACACCGGCGGCGACGTGAAGGCCCCGATCGCGGTCAGCCGGGGGATCGCGGTCGTCCCCTCGTGGGCGGAGACGATCACCGGCGTCGACGTCGAAGACGGGTCCCGAGTCTGGGAGTTCCAGGCCGACGGCGACATCATGTGCGCCCCCGCGGTCCACGACGACACGGTGTACGTGGGGAGCCACGACAGCAACGCCTACGCGATCGACCTCGCGACCGGCGAGGAGCAGTGGTCGACGGCGACGGGCGGCTGGATCACCGGGAGCGCGGTGGCGACCAACGAGCACGTCCTCGTCGGATCGTACGACGCGAAGCTCTACGCGCTCGACCAAGCGGACGGCTCCGTCACGTGGTCGGTCGAGGGACTGGGTGACGTGACCAGCGCCGCGTTCGCGACCGACGACGCGATCTACTACGCGGAGCGCGCGCCAGAAGATACGGATGAGCCAGGAATGTGCTACAAGCTGGTCGAGGCGTAGGGAGACGCGACCGAAGCGGCCGGCGATACGTCGGTGAGTCGGTTCCGTGTTGAGTCGGTTCCGATGGAACGTCACGAACGCCCACCCGAAACGGAGGGTCCGAAACGGTTTTGCCGGCCCCTGACGGACGGTCGATATGCCAACGGATCCCGACACAGGGTACGACCCGTCGCTGGGTCGGAAGTTCGTGTTCGTCACCGGCGGCGTCATGTCCGGGCTGGGGAAGGGGATCACCGCCGCCAGCACCGGGCGACTCCTCGCGAACGCCGGTTTCGACGTCACCGCGGTGAAGGTGGATCCATATCTCAACGTCGACGCCGGGACGATGAACCCGTACGAGCACGGGGAGGTGTACGTCCTCAAGGACGGCGGTGAGGTCGACCTCGACTTGGGCAACTACGAGCGCTTCCTCGGCACCGACATGACCTTCGACCACAACGTCACCACGGGGAAGACCTACCAGCACGTCATCGAACGCGAGCGCGCCGGCGACTACCTCGGCAAGACCGTCCAGATCATTCCGCACGTCACCGACGACATCAAGCGGCGCATCCGCGAGGCCGCCGAGGGGAGCGACGTGTGTCTCATCGAGATCGGGGGGACGGTCGGCGACATCGAGTCGATGCCGTTCTTGGAGGCCCTCCGCCAGTTCGCCCACGAGGAGGACGACGAGGATATCCTCTTTACGCACGTCACGCTCGTCCCGTACTCGAAGAACGGCGAGCAGAAGACGAAGCCGACCCAGCACTCGGTGAAGGAGCTTCGGTCGATCGGCCTCCAGCCCGACATCCTCGTCGGGCGCTCCGAAGACCGGCTGGACCCGGAAACGAAAGAGAAGATCGCCTTGTTCTGTGACGTCCCCACCGACGCCGTCTTCTCGAATCCCGACGTCGAGGACATCTACCACGTCCCGCTGATGGTCGAAGACGAGGGGCTCGACGAGTACGTGATGGAGCGGCTCGGGCTCGTCGACGAGGCGCTTCCGAAGGCGGAGCGGTCGACGGAGTGGCGCGAGCTCGTCACCCGCGACCGCGACCGCGAGATCGACGTCGCCCTCGTGGGCAAGTACGCCCTCGAAGACGCCTACATGTCCATCCACGAGGCGCTGAAACACGCCGGCATCCAGACGGAGACCGAGGTGAACGTGCTGTGGGTCGACGCCGACGAGACACGCGCGGAACACGAACAGCGGCTCGCGGAGGCCGACGCCGTCGTCGTCCCCGGCGGCTTCGGATCCCGCGGCACCGACGGAAAGATCGAGGCGGTCCGCTACGCCCGCGAGAACGACGTGCCCTTCCTCGGGCTCTGTCTCGGCTTCCAGATGGCGGTCGTCGAGCACGCGCGCAACGTGCTCGGACTCGGCGGGGCGCACTCCGCGGAAATCGACCCGGACACGCCGTACCCGGTCATCGATCTCCTCCCCGAGCAGTACGAGACAGAGGACATGGGCGGGACGATGCGGCTCGGTGCCCACGAGACCGACATCGAACCGGGCACGCTCGCGGCGTCGGTGTACGGCGCGGACTCCTGTACCGAGCGGCACCGCCACCGCTACGAGGTGAATCCCGAGTACATCGACGAGCTGGAGGCCAACGGGCTCACGTTCTCCGGTCGTGCCGAGAACCGGATGGAGATACTCGAACGCGCGGACCACCCGTTCTTCTTCGGGACGCAGGCGCATCCCGAGTTCCGGTCGCGGCCGGACCGAGCGAGCCCGCCGTTCGTCGCCCTCGTCGAGGCCGCGCTGGGATCGACGGACACAACCGAACGGAACGCGGACGTGAGGCTATAGATGGTCGAGACGGAGACGTTCATCGACGAGGCGGTAGCGGAGATCCGAGAGGCGATCGGCGACGCGAACGCGGTGATCGCGCTGTCGGGCGGCGTCGACTCGTCGGTCGCCGCGACGCTCGCGTACGAGGCGGTCGGCGACCAGCTCACCCCCGTCTACGTCGACACTGGACTGATGCGGAAGGGCGAAACCGAGGAGATCCGCGAGACCTTCTCCTTTATGGAGTCGCTCCGGGTGATCGAGGCGCAGGACCGCTTTTTCGACCGGCTCTCGGGCGTCACCGACCCCGAGGAGAAGCGTCACGTCATCGGCGAGGGCTTCATCGACGAGTTCGAGACCGTCGCCCGCGACGTCGGAGCCGACTACCTCGTGCAAGGGACGATCTACCCGGACCGCATCGAGTCGGAAGGGAACATCAAGTCGCACCACAACGTCGGCGGGCTCCCGGAAGTCGTCGACTTCGAGGGGATCGTCGAGCCGGTGCGCGACCTCTACAAGGACGAGGTCCGCGAGGTCGCTCGCGAGCTCGGTCTCGAAGCGGTCATCTCCGAGCGGATGCCGTTCCCCGGCCCCGGACTCGCCGTCCGGATCGTCGGCGAGGTCACTCCCGAGAAGGCCGCGGTCGCCCGCGAGGCGACGCACGTCGTCGAGGAGGAACTGGCGGAGTACGACCCGTGGCAGGCGTTCGCCGCCGTCCTCGGGAAGGCGACGGGCGTGAAGGGCGACAACCGCGTTCACGGCTGGGTCGTCGCCGTGCGCTCGGTCGAGAGCCGCGACGGGATGACCGCGCGCGCTCAGGAGATCGATTGGAGCACGCTCCAGCGCATCCAGAGCCGGATCACCGGCGAGAACGAGAGCGTTGCGCGCGTCGTGTACGACGTGACCCACAAGCCGCCCGCGACGATCGAGTACGAGTGATGGCGGGGACCCCCACCCGTCCCGACGGGGGCCACGTCGTCGACGCCGTCGCGGTCGTCGCCGGTCCCGACGATCACGGTCTCGGCGAGGAACTCGAAGCGCTCGGCGTCGAGATCCGCCGCATCGACGGACTCGTCACCGCGGAAACGCTGCGCGACGCCGGGATCGAGGAGGCCGCCTACCTCGTCCTGACGGACGTCGAGGAGGCGACCGGGATCCCGATCGCCAAGGAGCTGAATCCCGACGTGCTCGCGGTGACGTACGCCGAGCGGTCGCTGCCGGAGTTCGTCGCCGTCGTCGCCGATCTCGCGATCGATCCGAACCTGCTGGATCCGGCGGTGGTCGCCGAAGAGCTGACGAGCGGATCGACCGACGGCGACGTCTGACCGCGCTCGGAGAGGCTCGACCCCTCCGATGATATCCGATCGCTTCGGGCGGGATCCGACCTCGCCCGGAACCGCTACCTTCCTCGGAGTCCCAGCATCTCTCTGGTCTCGGCGGGCGTCGCCGCGGGCCGACCCAGCTCCTCGGCGATCCGCGCCGCCCGCGCGACGAGCCGCTCATTCGTCGCCAGCTCCCCTCGCTCGTAGTAGCGATTGTCCTCCAACCCGACGCGGACGTGTCCCCCCAACAGGAGCGATTGGGTCGTCAACGGTAGCTGGTGCGGGCCGAAGCCGATCACGCTGAATTCGACATCTTCGGGGAGATCCTCGATCCGGTTCACGAGGTTCCGCGGGTGTGGCGGTGACGTGGTCCCGCCGCCGAACAGGAAGGTAAAGTACGGCGGTTCGTCGAACTCGTTGAGGACCGACAGCGACTCGTTGAGGTGGCCGTCGTTGAACACCTCCAGTTCGGGTTTGATCGCCCGCTCCCGCATCTCCGCGTGCAGCGACGCAACCAGCTCTCGGGTGTTCTCGGAGGTGAGCCGATCGTAGCGGTTGAGCGGGCCCATGTCGAGCGACGCCATCTCCGGGGCGGGGTCGGTACGCAGCGGCTCGTGACGCAGGTCGTCGGGGGCCGCGGTTCCGCCCGTCGAGTGCTGGATGATCGCGTCGTCGGTGGCGGCCCTGACGGCGTCGCTCACCGCTTGAAAGCGCTCCGCCGAGAATGCACGCTCTCCGTTCTCCCGACGGGCATGCAGGTGAAGCACGCTCGCGCCGGCCGCCTCGCAGGCGGCAGCCGCCGCCGCGATCTCCTCAGGGGCCTCGGGGAGGTCGGGGTGTGCCTCCTTGCCGTGCACTCCGCCGGTCAGGGCCGCGGTGATGATCGCCGGCTTCCCGTCGAGGTACTCCTCGTAGGTCATCTGTCGTCTTCGCCCCGGACGTCGGTGCTCCCGCTCTCGTCCGGTTGGTCGGATTCCGGTTCGGCAGTCGGGTCGCGTTCCAGTCCGTCAGGATCCGGTTCGACGTAGAACTCGCAGTCGGTCTTCGGGTCGAGGCCGTATCGGGCGGTACAGATATCCGCGCGCATCGGCTGCACGAACGATCCGGTCACGGTGCAGAACGCGCGGGCGACGTCGAACGATCTCCCGTCGCCACCCTTCCGGTACGCCAGGTGTGGACACGTCTCGGTCACGGCGGGTGTACGCCGGGAAGCGGCTTGAAACCACCCGTCAGGGACGACCGCTCCCCGACCGTTCGCGCTCTCAGGGGCCGAATTGACCGACGGTGTTTAACCGAACGCCCGAGAACGGGGCGGCATGGAGCCGGTCGACGATTGGCGGACGGCGATCGCGGAGGCCGGGGAGCTGACCGGCCCGATCGCCGCCGCGGTCGTCGACGAGCACGGCGATCGCGGGAAGCGCGCGATCGAGGCGGTCGGCGAGGGCCGAGTGAAACGCTACCGCGATTTCACCGTCGTCGTCGGTCACGACGACGAGTACGTGATCGAAGACGGCGAGTGCACCTGTGCGGACGCGACGTACAACCTCGACGCCGACGATCCGTCGGAGCGGTGCTGGCACGCGATCGCCGTCGACGTGGCGGACGCGATCGGCGCGGTCGATCACCACGACATGTGGTACTCGGAGGTCCGCGAGTTCCTTTGAGCGGCACCGGACAGCCGACAGCGTTCGGCCCGATCAGCGGCCGCTCGCCCGCGTGAATCGCCCGTTTCCCGCCATTTTCGGCCTGGGAGTCGAAAACGTTTCAACGGCGGCCGGTCTGCCCTACGGTATGGCGGACTGTCCACTCGCCGACGATTGCCCCAGTTTCGACGAACGAATCGAGGGGATGGGGTGTCAACACTACGGTAACAAGGGCGGCGCGGAGTGGTGCAACCACTACGACATGCCGATCTACGAGCTGAAACAGCAGCCGGTCCAGCCCGGCGAGGAGGTCGTCGTCGAGGTCGACGACATCCACGAGAGCGGAGCGGGCGTGGGCCGCACCGACGACGGCTTCATCGTCCTCGTCGACGGGCTCCTCCCCCCGGCGCGCGCCGAGGTGCGGATCCATCGCGTGAAGTCCAGTCACGCGACCGCGCGCGACATCGTCGAGCGACTCCCCGACGACCCGGACGAGGAGGCCGACGGAGACGAGGGCGGCGTCGGTCGCGACGCGGACGGGGACGCGGACGACGAGGAGGGCGACCGACGCCGCAATCGCCCGGACCGCGAGCGGCTCGGTAGCCGGGAAAACTTCTGGGGCAAGTGACCGGTTCCCGGGGTGACCTCACCCCAACGGACAGTCCGGACGCCGCCGATCGCGTGGACGCGCTTTCGGTCTCGTTCTGGTTCATTTATACGTAATTGCTGGCGCGGTGGATAGCGACGGTACCGCGGATGGTCGCTTATAAGTGTTTGACGTCGAAACGGTGCCGAACGCCCCAAAAGCTTCGATGGATTGCTTATAAATGATCGTTGCTGGCGCGGAGAATACTCACAAAGCCCCAGTCGCGAGGGGCGGAGCGCCTCTGGCAGCCGGCGCTCCGCGCCGGCGACTGCCCCTTTGAATCCCACCCTGCACCGCACAGCACCACCGGAGGACGGTCACGCGGTTTCACCGCGTGAGCAAGCGAGACCTTTGGTCTCGCCCTGGTCGCCTCGCTTCGCTCGGCGCTGCGACTTCCGTACTCCCGCTCGCTCCCGCTCGCGGGACCGCACAGCCCCGCACCTCACGCCTCCCCAGCCTCGTCCGGACCGTCCGCCCGACCGCTGGGCGGACGGTCCGGTCTCCCTCGCGGTCCGGTCCCGGGCCTTCGGCCCGCTCCCGGGCGCGCCAGTTTGTCGCCGATTCGCCGCCCGTTCGTCGCCGGGCCGTTGTCGGATCGTCGCCGGGCCGTTGTCGGATCGTCGCCGGATCGCCGCTTCGCGAAACCGCCGTTTTTTCAGCGCGCGTCCCCTGACGACGCGTATGGTCGCAGACGACGTGCCGTCCGACTCCGTCGATCCCGCCGACGTCGACGCCGCGGACCTGTTGGAACGTGCCGGGTTCGACGCCGACGAGAGCGTCCTCACGGACCGCCAGGCGGAGGTGCTGGCGCTGCGCGAGCGCGGGCTCCGACAGTCCGACATCGCCGAGCGACTCGGCACGTCGCGCGCGAACGTCTCCAGCGTCGAAGCCAGCGCACGGGACAACGTCGAACGAGCCCGCGAGACGGTCGCGTTCGCCGAGGCGCTCGCCGCGCCGGTTCGCGTCGAGATCGAGACCGGTACTGATCTCTACGACGCCCCCAAGCGCGTGTACGACGCCTGCGACGAGGCGGGCGTGAAGGTGAACCAGACCGCGCCGAACCTGATGAAGACGATCGGCGACCGCGCGGGCGACGCGGTCCACGGCCGCGAAGTCAAACGCCGCCTCTTCGTCACGGTCGACGCCGACGGGACGATCCGAGTGCGACGGCCGTAGCCGTCCGTGGTGGCCGATACGAGCACTCCGAGCAACCCGAGCGACTTGAGCGGCAGACCCCCCGAACGGGGTCGGTCAAATCCGACCGCGGACGCTAAGGGTCTGGCCCCGTGACCGTCTCTCATGCGGGTCACCCTCCTCGGAACCGGCGACACGACGGGGACGCCGACGGTCGGCTGCGACTGCGACACCTGCGCGGCGGCGCGCGAACGGGGGGTATCGCGCTCGCGGTTCTCGGTCCACGTCGCGAACGAGCGCACCGACGAGTCGCTACTCGTCGACTTCAGCCCGGACTTCCGGAGCCAGTTCCTCGATCACGACGTCCCGCTCCCCGACGCCGGGCTCGTGACGCACATTCACTTCGATCACCTCGACGGACTCGGCAACGTCTACCGGCTCGTCGACGGGCTCCCCGTCCACGCGCCGAATGAGACGGACCCCGCGACCGACGAGAGCGTCGCGGAGACGATCCGCGACAAGTACGACTACCTCGAAGATCGGATCGGCGTCCACGCCCGCGAACCGTTCGAGCCCTTCGAGACGTGCGGGTTCGAGGTCAGATTCGTTCCCGTCGACCATCCGCCTCTGCTCTGTTTCGGGGTCGCGATCGAGGATCCGGAGACGGGAGCGACGCTCGCGATGACGGGCGACACGAGCTACGACATCCCGAACCGCTCGCGTGACGCCCTCGCCGACGCCGATCTCCTCCTGGCCGACGCCATCGTTCCCGCGTCCCTCTGCAAGTATCACCCGATCGGCGGCCGCCACGAGGGCCCCGACGGCGTTCCGCGCACGTTCGGCTCGAAGCACATGACGCGGGAGGGCGCACTCGAGCTCGCCGACGAGTTGAACGCCGACCGGACGCGGCTCGTCCACCTCGCGCACTTTTATCCGCCCGACGAGGCGTTCGACGAGCCGCTGGCGGTCGACGGCGAGGTATACGAGCTGTGACGAGGCTTTTACCTCGGTAACGCGTAGCACACTCGGAATGGGGGTAGGCTCTCGGCTTCACGCGGTGCTCGATCGGCTTGAGCCGCCGCCGCGCGCCGTCGACTGGTCGCTGCTGCTGTTCGTCTCGGCGGAAGTCGTGACCGGATTAGTCTCCTTCACCGTCGGCGTCCCCGAGGGGTGGCCGCTGTTCTGGCTCCACCGCGCGCTCGGGCTCGCGATCGTCGCGTTGCTCGCGTGGAAGCTCGCCCGCGTCCGACCCCGACTCACCGATCCCAGCCTGTGGCGGCGGTCGACTGCGCTGTCTATCCTGACACTCGTCACTGCGCTCGGGGCGCTCTCGACTGGGATCGTCTGGGTGTTCGGACTCGACGTGCGGATCTCCTACTGGACCCTCCTCTCCGTCCACGTCGGGTTCGGCCTCGCGCTCCTCCCGCTCGTAGCCGCGCACGCAACGACTCGATTCCGGCTCCCGCGGCGAGTCGATTTTGAGCGTCGACGAACCGCGGTACGCTACACCGTCCTTCTGATCGCCGGAACCGCGGTTTATCGGATTCAGGGGGCCGTCAACGACGCGCTCGACACCCCCGGCGCGGACCGACGGTTTACCGGGTCACAGCCCCGCGAAGGGACCGGAAACGGCGCGTTCCCGATCACCTCGTGGGTCGCCGACGATCCGGACCCGATCGACCGAGACGACTACCGGCTTCGCGTCGAGGGGCTCGTGAGCGCACCCGTCGAACTGACCGTCGACGAACTCGTCGCGAGCCACGAGGCCGAAGCGCTGCTCGACTGCACGAGCGGCTGGTACACGGTTCAAGAGTGGGACGGGATCCGCGTCGGCGACCTACTGGACGCGGTCGGAGAGCTCGATGACGACGCTGCCTACGTTCGATTCGTCTCCGTGACGGGTTATCGATGGAGCCTCCCGATCGAAGAGGCTGCGGACGCGCTGCTCGCGACCCACGTCGGCGGCGAGCGGCTCAGTCACGGACACGGCGCGCCGGTCCGGCTGGTCGCGCCCGACCGTCGCGGGTTCCAGTGGGTGAAATGGGTGACGCGCGTGGAAGTCAGAGCGGAGTACGACCTCGGCCAGTGGGTGGTGACGCTGGTGAGTGGGTTCGAGTAGCCGGATCGTCGACGGAACCGCGTGCCGCTACTCGTACTCGCTCCCGACGACCTCGCGGATGCGCTCTGCGGTCACCGGGCCGACGCCGTCGACGTCCAGCAGGTCGTCCTCGGGCGCGGTCATCACGGCCTCGACGGTGCCGAAGTGCTCCAGCAGGGTGCGGGCCGTCACCGGGCCGATGTCGGCGATGGAGGAGACGACGTACTCCTGCTGTTCCGTACGGGTCTTCGTCGTCTTCTCGCCGTGGACGCTCACCTCGCGGTCGCGCGTCTCCTGCTCGCGCTTGGCGATCGTCGCGAGCAGCTCCGTGGTGTCGGTCTCGCCCTCGGTCCGGAGGACGCTCACGTCGAAGTCGACCGCAAGCGACGCGAGCGCACCGCGGATCGCGTTCGGCTCGATGTCGCGCTGGCCGTAGAGGTTCGTCCCCTCGACGACCATCACCGGGCGGGCGTACGCCCGCGCGAGCTCGCCGACCTGCTCGAACATCGACCGGTCGGCGTCGAGCATCGAGTCGACGAAGTCCGCCGCCGACTTCCGCTCGACGGCCACCCGATCGGAGAGGACGTAGTCGCCGACAGCGAGGGTCTCTAGCCGGGTGACGAGACCCTCTCGCGTCGAAAGATCCTTCGCGATCGAGGAGTCGAGCTCGCGTTGATCGACGACGATCTCCACCCCCTCGTCGACGCCCGCGGTGGCGACGACGGCGTCGTCTCCGTTCGATCCGGAGTTCTCGGCGTCGATATCCGCGTTTCCGTTGCCCGTCTTGTCTTCGCTAGCCCGAGCCTCCGCCGCGAAGTCGGTGAGTCCGGCGTCGTCGCCATCGACGTTGTCTTCGCTGTCGTCCCTGTCGACTGCGCTATCAACCTCCTCGTCGCCGGCGTCGCCTTCCGAACCACCGGCGTCCGCTGACCCCCCGGCGAACGCGTCGAGCCCGGCCTGTCCGTCGTCGCCGACGGTCTCTTCGATGTCGCCGGTGGCGGCCTTCAGTTCTGCGAGCTGGTTGGCCATCTTCTTCTCGCGTCGCCGGGAGATCCAGAAGAACGCCTCGTCGCGAGTGTCCTCGGCCATCAGGACGACGACCTGCCCCTCGGCCTGTCTGCCAGTCCGACCCTTGCGCTGGATCGAGCGAATGGCGGTGGGAACCGGCTCGTAGAAACAGACCAGATCGACCTCCGGCACGTCGAGCCCCTCCTCAGCGACGCTCGTGGAGACGAGTACTTCGAACTCGCCGTCCTTGAACTGCTGGAGCGTCTCCTGTTGCTGGGTCTGGCTCATCCCGTCTGAGCCCTCCTTGTCTCCCTGTCCGACGAACTTCCGGACGTCGAAGCTCGCCGAGAGGAACTCCACGAGCGCCTCCGCGGTGTCGCGGGACTCGGTGAACAGGATCGCGCGCTCGCCGCCGTTGATGCCGAGCGTCTCCGCGAGCAGGATCCGGGCCTTCGAGAATTTCGGGTGGAGGCCGTCGAACGATTCGGCCTTCCGCATCGCCTCGCGCACCTTCGGATCGGCGACCATCCGCTGGCTCGCCTTCGACGCGCCCGACGAGCGGGCGGCCTCGCGCTGGCGCTCGAAGTAGCGGCGGACGGACTCGACCGACTGGGTCTCGACGAGCTCGGTCGCGCGGCGGAGCTTCATCACCTCCGCGTGGGTGGACATCCCCTTGTACCCGTCCGACTGGTCGTTGTCCATCATCTTCTTCAGCTTCCCGCGCATCTCGTTGAGGTCGCGCTGGGAGAGGTCGGGACTCGTCTTGTTCGTCACGCCGAGCGACTTCAGCTTCTCCAACCGATCGGTGATCACCTCGTTGAGCGCGTCGCGGATCGCGAGCACCTCGTCGGGGAGGGTCACCTGCTCCCAGCGAACGTCGGTGTCGTGGGTGTACTCGTCGACGTCGGCGTCCGCCTCGGTCATCACCTCGACGTTCGATAGCCCGAGGTTCTCACAGACCGTCTCGATCTCCTCCGTGTCGCCGCCGGGGGAGGCCGACATGCCCGTGACGAGCGGGTCCGCGGCCTCGGCGTGGTACCGCTCGGCGATGTACACGTACGCGTAGTCGCCGGTCGCGCGGTGGCACTCGTCGAAGGTGCAGTGGGTCACGTCCCGAAGCGAGATCCGGTTGCCGACGAGGTCGTTTTCGACGACCTGCGGGGTCGCGATAACGATCCGCGCGCCGTCCCAGAGCGCGGCGCGGTCGTCGGGCGGGACGTCGCCGGTGAACACGACGATCTCGTCGTCCGGAAGCTCCAACGCCTCGCGGTAGAAGTCGGCGTGCTGCTGGACGAGCGGTTTGGTGGGGGCCAAAAAGAGCGCCTTCCCGCCGGCCTCGTGGAGGCGTTCGGCGGTGACGAGCAGGCTCACGGTAGTCTTACCGAGGCCGGTCGGGAGACAGACGAGAGTGTGGTCGGTGACCGCGGCGTCTGCGAGCTGGAGCTGGTAGCGGCGTCGCTGGAGGAAGTCGTCGACGAGCAGCGGTCGATCGATTCCGGCGGCCTCGGTCGCCATCGGCGGGCCTACGCCGCCTCCGGCCAAAAGCCTTCGCGAAGCGGGGCGAACGTTATCGATCGCCGGAACGGTCCTCTCGGACCTCCTCCGGGACGTCTTCGTCGACCAGCCGCGCCCACTCGACGAGCCGGTCTCCGGATGGGGTTCGCGCGCTCATCAGGCGACGAATCAGCGTGGTGCGTATTAACACTTCCCCCGATCCCGGACGGGCCCGTCGCGCTCGCGCGGTGCCACGTCGTCGCAGCAACGTGGCCGTCGTCGCAGCAACGTGGCCGTCATCGCGACTCGCACTCCTTTTACCGCTCACGCGCGTCCGGCCGGCATGAGCAAACTCGACGAGTTCCTCGCCGGCGAGCGGCTCGACGACGTGGTCTTCTACGTGAGCGACGCGTACCTCGACGACGACTCTCGACTTCGCACCGTCGGTAGCGAGACCAACGGCGGCGTCCGACTGATCCTCGACGGCGAGACCGGTCGGTCCGCGTTCGAGGCCGGCACGGGGATGGGTGCGATGGAATTCGCGAAGACCGCGATGGGAGCCGAGGGCGAGATCGCCCGCTCGCTCGACGGCGGGGAGTGTCCGTTTACCGACGAAAATCCCGACGCCGACCACGAGATACGGTTCGTCTTCGCGTTCGCGGAGGCGCAAAACGAGGAGGTCGGCGGAATCTACGCCGACGGCGACGTGGTCCACGCGTACGCCCACTGCACCTGCGGGGAGAGCTACTCGCACAAGTGGATCGTCGGCGAGCGGGACGGCTCCTAGGTAGCCCTACTCCTGTCCCGGCGCGTCGCCCTCCGGAACCGATCCCTCGACGAGCGACTGGTCGGCGTACCGCTCCCGGAGGTCCTTCTTCGAGAACTTCCCGGTGGCGGTCTTGGGCACCTCGTCGATGAACTCCACCGCGTCCGGCACCCACCACTTGGGGTACTCCTCGCGGAGCCCGGAATCGATCTCGTCGACGAGCGCGTCGCGGTCGACGCCGTCGATCGCGACGACGAACGCCACGGGACGCTCCTGCCAGCGCTCGTGGGGCACGCCGATCACCGTCGCTTCACTCACGCCGTCGTAGGCCATGATCGCGTTCTCCAACTCGACGCTGGAGATCCACTCGCCCCCCGACTTGATCACGTCTTTCGTCCGGTCGACCAACTGCAGGTAGCCGTCCCCGTCGACGGTGACCACGTCGCCGGTCTTCAGCCAGCCGTCCTCGAACCCCTCCTCGCTGGCGTCGGGGCGAGCGAAGTACTCCTGCGTGACCCACGGGCCGCGGACGCGGAGCTCACCGAACGCCTCGCCGTCCCACGGGATCTCTTCGCCGTCCTCGTCGATCACCTCGAACTCCAGGCCGGGAACGACGAGCCCCTGTTTCGACCGCTTGTCGACCTGCGCGTCGTAGTCGGCGTCCCGAAGGTCCGCGGTGAGGTGCGAGACGGTGCCGATCGGCGACAGCTCCGTCATCCCCCACGCGTGGAGCACCTCGACGCCGCGGTCGTCGTACCACTCGATGAGTGCCCGCGGGGCGGCCGCGCCCCCGACGATCACGGTGTCGAGCGAGGAGAGATCGACGTCGTTGCCCGCCGCGATGTACTCCTGAAGCCCGAGCCAGACGGTCGGGACGCCGGCGGTGATCGTCACCCCCTCCTCTTCGATCAGCGCCGCGAGGTCCGCTGGTTCCGGCGACGGCCCCGGGTAGACGTGTTTCGCGCCCGCGGCGGTCGCCGTGAACGGCATCCCCCACGCGTTGACGTGGAACATGGGAACGACGGGCATGACCACGTCGGAGTCCTCCATCGGGATCCCCTGCGGCGTCTGCGAGGCCATCGTGTGGCTCCACAGCATCGACTGGGTGTACTCGACGCCCTTCGGCTTCCCCGTCGTCCCGGAGGTGTAACAGAGCCCGGCCGGTTGGTCGCCGTCGAAGTCGGGCCAGTCGTACTCGGTCGACTGGTCGGCGATAAACGCCTCGTACGGGGTCGCGTCGAGTTCGTCAATCTCCGTCGAACCCATCACGACGAAATCGACGTCGGCGAACTCCTCGGCCCCGTCGGCGGCCGAGGCGAGCTTCGACGCTAGCGACGGGTCGACGAAGACGATCTCGTCGGCGGCGTCGTCGACGATGTATCGAATGTGTTCATCGGGGAGGAGGGGATTGATCGTGTGGAGCTGCGCGCCGATGCTCGGCACGCCGAAGTACGTCTCGAAGTGGCGGGTGTGGTTCCAGCAGAACGTCGCGATCCGGTCTCCCCGTTCGATTCCGTACTCCTCGAGCGCGTTCGCGAGCCGCGCGATGCGGTCGTCGTACTCGGCGTAGGTGTGTCGCGTGCGTCCCTCGCGGGTCCGCGAGACGATCTCGGTGTCCGGGTACAGTCGTCGCGCGCGCCACAGGAACGGCCGAAGCGTCTGTGAGTGTCCACCGGGCATACCTCGCACACCACGGAACCGCGAACTATGAACGTTATCATGGTTGATCGTGATAATTTTGCGAGGCCGATTTTGATGACCGGCCGCTCGCTGATAAATAGTTGACGCCGATCTGACAGCGGACACTACCCCAGCCCCAGCCACGAGGCCCACCCCACCCCCCTCACAGCACCTCACACCTCCCCAGCCTCGTCACCGGACTACGTCCGGTTGCAAGCGAGAGTTTCGTTCTCGCCCTGTCGATCGTCCTCCGCTTCACTCCGGACGATGATTCCCTCGTGGGCTCTTGCCGGCGGAGCCGCCGTCGACGGCACTGCACGTCACCTATCCCTTAAAAAGGCTCGCGTGGACGGGCGCGTGGTCCGGCTCGGGGCGTGCGGACTCGTCGCCTTCACCGCCGCCGTCGGAGACGGCGCGGCCCGTCACTCCCTCCGCGAGGAAGTCGCGGAGCGGCGGCC
Organism: Halorubrum trueperi; assembly: GCF_042662525.1. Classification (NCBI taxonomy): domain Archaea; kingdom Methanobacteriati; phylum Methanobacteriota; class Halobacteria; order Halobacteriales; family Haloferacaceae; genus Halorubrum; species Halorubrum trueperi. The sequence continues at coordinate 163,149 of NZ_JBHSXI010000016.1, read as the reverse complement.
CGACGTGCTCGGGTTCGACGAGGAACGCGTCGTGGCCGTGGTCCGAGTCGATCACGTGGTGGGCCACGGGGACGTCGCGGTCGCGGAATGCGTCCGCCAGCGACGACGACTGCTCGACGGTGAAGTGCCAGTCGGCGGTGAAGCTCACGAGCAGCGCCTCGCCCTCGAAGGCGGCGATCGCGTCGGCGTCGGTGCCGTGACCGGCCGAGAGGTCGTACTCGTCCATCGCCCGCGTGAGGTAGAGGTAGCTGTTGGCGTCGAACCGATCGCTGAACCCCTCCGCTTGGTAGTCGAGGTACGACTCCACCTCCCGGTACGGGAAGAACGCCGCCGTCGGCTCCGGTGGCAGTCCGAGGTCCCCATCCTCGCGGGTCAGCGAGTCGCGACCCGCCGATCGCCGGCCGAATTTTCGCTCCATCGACGCCTTCGAGAGGTACATGATGTGGCCGATCTGCCGGGCCAGCGCGAGCCCCTCGTCGGGCGAGGGGCGGTCCTCCCCGTAGTAGTCGCCCCCGTTCCAGTTCGGGTCCGCGCGGATCGCCCGACGCGCGACCGCGTCGAGCGCGAGACACTGCGCGTCGAGGCGGCCGGCGGTCGCGACGGCGACGATTCGGTCGACGTCGTCCGGGTACCGCTTCGCCCACTCTAGAACGTTCATGCCGCCGACGCTCCCGCCGACGACCGCCCGGAGCCGCCCCACGCCGAGGTGGTCGAGCAGCCGGCGCTGCGCGCGCGTCCAGTCTTCGACCTGCACCGGCGGGAACGCGGTCCCCCACCGGTCGTGGTCGGGCTCGTCGCGGAGGTCGAGATCCGCGGGCCGCTCGCTCGCCGGTCCCGTGGTCCCGTAACAGGACCCGGGGACGTTCGCGCAGACGACGTAGTACTCCGTGGTGTCTATCGCCTTCCCGGGACCGACGATGTCGTCCCACCACGCGCGGGCCTGTCCGGCCTGGCCGGCCCCGCGGGTCCCCTCGTCCCGCTCCGGTGCGGGCGATCGAGCGACGTTCTGACTCCCGGTGAGTGCGTGACACACCAACACCACGTTGTCGCCGTCGAACTCGCCGTGCGTCTCGTAGGCGACCTCCAGATCGGGGACCGACTGGCCGCACTCGAACGCGAACTCGCCGAGCGCGGCGACGCCGTGGCCGGTGGGAACGGTGCTCACGGCGTCACACCTCCGCGTCGGCCGCGGCGCGCTCGCCGGCATTCAGCCCCGCGTCGAGGTCGGCGATCACGTCGTCCGGATCCTCGATCCCGACCGAGAGCCGGAGCATATCCGGGAACACGCCCGCGAGGCGTCGTTGCGTCTCGTCCATCTGCGCGTGGGTGGTGGAGGCGGGGTGGATGACGAGCGTCTTCGCGTCACCGACGTTCGCCAGGAAGCTCGTCAGGTCGACGGACTCACAGAGCGCCTTGGCGGCCTCGTAGCCGCCGTCGACGCCGAACGTGACCATCCCACCGTAGCCGTCGAGGTACTCGGCGGCGTTGCCGTGGCTCTGGTGGTCCTCGCAGCCGGGGTACGCCACCCACCCGACCCGGTCGTCGTCGCGGAGGAACTCGGCGACGGTTCGGGCGTTCTCGCAGTGGCGGTCCATCCGGAGCGGGAGCGTGTTGAGCCCCTGGATCGTCTGCCACGCGTCGAAGGGTGACTGCTGGCCGCCCGTCGGGCGCACCCCTCGCTGACGGACCACGTTGGCGAACGCCGCGTCGCCGAACTGCTCGACGAAGTCGATCGGGAAGGTGGGTGACGTTCCATCGAGTTCGTCGTAGTCGGCGTCGGGATGATCCCACGGGAACTGACCGCCGTCGACGACGACGCCGCCGACGGTCGTCCCGTTGCCCGTGATCCACTTCGTCGTCGATTCCCAGACGATGTCCGCGCCGTGTTCGAACGGGCGACAGAGGTACGGGCTCGCGAACGTGTTATCGACGACGAGCGGCACCGCGTGGTCGTGGGCGATCTCGGCGAGCCGCTCGAAGTCCGGAGTGACGAGCGAGGGGTTCGCGACCGTCTCCACGTGCACGAACGCGGTGTCCTCGTCGATGACTGTCTCGTACGCGTCGTAATCGAGCGTGTCGACGAGCCGCGTCTCGACGCCGCGTCGGTTCGCGATGCTGGTGAGGTACGCGGCCGTGCCGCCGTACATCTCGGAGCTGGCGACGACGTTGTCGCCGGCGCTCGCGAGCACGGTCGTTATCGCGTCGAATGCGGCCATCCCCGATCCGGTCGCGACCGCGTCCGATCCGCCCGACAGGTCCGCGAGCCGCTCTTCGAGGACGCTCACCGTCGGGTTCGAGAGCCGGGAATAGACGTGGCCCTCCGCCCGGAGCGCGTACAACTCCGCCGCGGTGTCGGCGTCGTCGAAGACGAACGAGGTCGTCTGATGGATAGGGGTCGCGCGCGCCCCGGTCGCCGGGTCGGGCTCGCCGCCGGCGTGGAGACTCCGGGTGTTGAACCCACGTGTCATGTGTGTAGTGCATATATCTTCAAGCATCTATAACCGTCAGTTACGGCAAGTGATGCCTCTGCCTGCGGCAGAAGGGCGGCCAGTCCGAGCGATCCGTCTGCCAGCCGAAGCGTGAGTTTATCCCCGATCGCGAGCCAACGGTGGGTAATGGCAGTCGCCGATCCACCCGTGCCGGACCTCGTCGGACGGGCGAACGCCTGCGCCGACCGCCTTCGTGCGGCGGGACGCGTCCTCTTGGCGTCGCACATCGACGCCGACGGGCTCACCAGTGCCGCCGTCGCTTCCACCGCGCTCGCTCGCGCCGGAATCGATCACGAGGTCGTCTTCGAGAAGCAACTGGACGAGGCGGCCGTCGCCGGCATCGCCGCCCGGGAGTACGAGACGGTGCTGTTCACCGACTTCGGCTCCGGCCAGCTCGACGTCATCTCTCTCCACGAGGCCGCGGGTGAGTTCACCCCCGTCATCGCCGACCACCACCAGCCGGCCGACGCGGACACCGAGTTCCACCTCAACCCCCTGCTGGAGGGAATAAACGGGGCAAGCGAGTTATCCGGGGCCGGTGCCAGCTACGTGCTCGCCCGCGCGCTCGAAGGTCCCGACGGCGACAACCGCGACCTCGCGGCGCTGGCGGTCGTCGGCGCAGTGGGTGACATGCAGGACTCCGACGGCGGCCTCGTCGGCGCAAACGAGGGGATCGTCGCCGACGGCGTCGACGCGGGCGCGATCGAGACGCGCACCGACCTGGATCTGTACGGCAGACAGACGAGGCCGCTTCCGAAGCTCTTGGAGTACGCCTCCGACGTGGCGATCCCCGGCGTGTCGAACGACGAGTCCGGGGCGATCGCGTTCCTCACTGACATCGACGTCGACGTGAAACGCGACGGCGAGTGGCGACGTTGGGTCGATCTCGACGGTGCGGAACGGCAGACCCTCGCGTCCGCGCTGATGCGCCGCGCGGTCGCCTCCGGCGTCCCCGCGGATCGAATCGAGGCGCTCGTCGGTACGTCCTACACTCTCGTCGACGAGGAGCCCGGCACGGAGCTCCGTGACGTCAGCGAGTTCTCCACCCTCCTCAACGCCACTGCGCGGTACGAACGGGCAGACGTCGGCCTCGCGGTGTGTCTCGGCGACCGTGGCGACGCGCTCGCCGAGGCGCGGCGACTTCTCCGGAACCACCGACGGAACCTCTCGGAGGGGTTGCAGTGGGTGAAGACCGAAGGCGTCACCCGCGAGGAACACCTGCAATGGTTCGACGCGGGGTCGCGGATCCGCGAGACTATCGTCGGAATCGTCGCGGGGATGGCGATCGGCTCGTCGGCGGTCGACAGCTCGAAGCCGGTGATCGCGTTCGCCGAGGAGAGCGCGACGGAGCTGAAGGTGTCGTCTCGGGGATCGCACGCGCTGGTTCGAAGCGGGCTCGATCTCTCCGCGGTGATGCGAGAGGCGAGCCGCTCCGTCGGCGGCGACGGCGGCGGTCACGACGTCGCGGCCGGCGCGACGATCCCCCTCGACGGGCGAGATGAGTTTCTCGCGGCGGCCGATCGACTGATCGGCGAGCAACTCTCGTGATGATCGGGATCGAGACAGACGCGAGCGAGACAGACTGCGAGCGGTCAGGCCTCGCCGAGGTCGCGGAACATCGCGCGGTAGTCGTCGGATGAGAGAGATTCGCCGAGGTCGTCGATGTCGGCGTCGAGGTCTTCGAGCCGCTCCACGAGCTCCGCATACGACTCGTTTCCCTTCCGCTGTGCGGCGGGCTTCTGCGAGTTAAGGATAGCGCGCTTGCTCGCCAGCGACGCCGCTTCTTGGACGAGCTCGTCGTACTCGCTGCGCGTCAGGAGGGTGTCTATCGCCGCGAGCAGATCGGATCGGCTGACGGGCTTGGTGAGGTACAGGTCGAATCCCATATCGATGATGTCGAAGTCCGGTTCGACGGCGGTCACCATCGCGACCCTGCACTCGTACCCGGCGTCCCGGATGTGTTCGAGAACGTCGTCGCCGCTTCCGTCCGGGAGCCGTCGATCGAGTAACACGACGTCGACGGCGTCGTCGACCCGATCGATCGCCTCGGCCGCGGTCTCGGCGAGATCCACGTCGTACCGCTCTTCGAGGAAGCCGGCGTACAGCGCGGCGATGTCGGGCTCGTCCTCGACGACGAGGACCGAGGACTCGCTCACCGCGGATCACCGCCGGAGTCGACGGGGGACGCTTCACCGGACATACACGAACGGGCGGCGTGTCGAGAAATAAAGCTGTCGCCGTCAGTACGGTCGGTCCGTCGGATCGTCTTTTATATACTCCCGTCGCCAAGAACGGGACGAATGTCAGAACTCGTCTCCACCGGGATCGAGGGGCTCGACTCGATCCTCTCCGGCGGTATCACGGAGCGATCGACCGTGCTCGTCTCCGGCAACCCCGGCACCGGAAAGAGCATCTTCGGGATCCAGTACCTTCACCACGGCGTCACCGAGCACGGTGAGCGCGGCGTGTACGTCTCGTTCGAGGAGGACGAGGCCGACATCCGGGGCGCGGCGGAGTCGATCGGTCTCGAAGGATTCGGTGACGCCGTCGACGACGGCGACGTCGTAATCCTGGACAAGCGAGAGATGCTCAGGGAGACCGACTTCTCGACCGCGGTCGACCGCCTGCTCGACACCATCGAGGACGGCGACTTCGACCGGCTCGTCCTCGATTCGCTGTCGATGTTCCAGCTCTTTTTCGACGCCGAACAGGAGAAGCGGACCTACCTGCTGAAGTTCTCGGACATCCTCAAAGCGAACGGGTTGACGTCGTTGCTCATCAACGAACAGGGCGCGGTGTTTCCGGACACCGAGGTCGGACTGGAGAACTTTCTGACGGACGGGAACATCTACTTCATCCAGACGCCGACCGACTCGGGCGTCAACCGGTACGTCTGGGTGGCGAAGATGCGGAAACAGGACATCGACACCGACATCTTCCCGATGGAGATCGGGCAGGGCGGGATCACAGTCCACGAGCGCGCCGGCGGGTTCTCGATGATGGGGCGGTCCGACGAGCCGTCGTTTTAGCTGGATCGAGGGTCGTGGAGGTCGAACCGATCCGCTACTGTCCGGACGAGAGGTCGCGCCACACGTCGTCGAGGCGATTTTTCACCGCCGAGCGCTCTTCGACTTCGATCGTGAGCCCGTCGCGGAAGTCGACCTCCACACCGTCCACTTTCCGCCGGTATACCTTCACGCGGCGGTGCTCCTCGGAGAGCGGCCGATCGTGTAGTTCAAGCAGATCGGCCTCCTCCAGTTCGTTGATCCGCCGGTAACACGTTGCGATCGGCACGTCGAGCTCGTCGCTGAGATCCTGCGCGGACATCGCGTCCCCCGTCGCCGTCAGGATGTCCGTGTTATACTTGTTACCGAGAACCGTGATCAAGTCGTCCCCCACCATTCACGTTATCGCCGTTGATTTTTGAGCTTAAAAGGATACCGGTGATCGGAACCTCTCGGGAAGCCGCCGACGGAGGGTTGGTCGGGGGTACGTACCTGCCTCCGCTGTGAGCGATCTGTCGGACGTGTTATCGCCGGTGATAGCCGCCACCGTGGGTTTATATATCGACTTCGAGCAGGAAGCGTATGGAGCTCACCGAAGGGCTGTATCTCGTGACGACCACCGTGCTCGCCGGGGCGAGCGCGACGCTGGTCGCGTTCGCACTCTCGGCGTATCGGTCGTCGGGCCGCACGGCGATGGCGTACTTGGCGGTCGGTTTCGGACTGGTCGTCGTCGCCGCCGTGGCGACGCCCGTTGCCGCCTTCCTGACGGGGTTCGGGAACCCGGCCGCGTTGCTTCTCGTCAACACCGGACTGATCGCGGCGTCGATGGCGCTGGTCGCGGGGAGCCTCGTCGTCTACGAACCGGGAACACAGGAGTTCGTGATCCCGGAGTCGGAGATCGCGCAACTTCAGGACCGGTAGGTCTCGCCGTCGTTCGTTCATCGTCGGCCCTCGGAGCCGTTCGTCCCTTCCCTTCGGAGCCGTTCGTCCCTTCCCTTCGGAGCCGTTCGTCCCTTCCCTTCGGAGCCGTTCGTCCGGGTTGAATCCCCCGGTTCAGATGACCTTTTCCGATATTCAATAGCGATAACCACGGCGGCAGTTTGTTACTATTTCCATAAACTATTCCTAGAAAAATAACCCGATAATCGACAGACTGCAGGGGTTTATCAGGTCGAATAATCGGTACAGAGTCTTTAATAGGGAAATTCGACTCGCTATCGATAACGCCGCCGGGCAGGCCGGGGGCCCACGCAACACACAATGTTCGAAACCATACTGAACGAGGAAGAGCGCGGTCAAGTGGGGATCGGGACCCTCATCGTGTTCATCGCGATGGTGCTGGTGGCGGCGATCGCCGCCGGCGTCCTGATCAACACGGCCGGCTTCCTTCAAACGCAGGCGGAGGCAACGGGCGAAGAGAGTACAAGTCAGGTGAGCGACCGCCTACAGGTCGTGAGCCAGTCGGGGAACGTGACAGATAGCGGGGGAGACAGAATCGTTGACAATATAAGTCTCACAGTCGCGCAGTCGCCCGGTTCCGACAACATCGATCTTTCTGAAACGTCGGTCGAACTCATCGGCACCGGCGGCCAGGAGACGACCACGTTGGATGAGGGTATGATCGACATCTTCACCAACGACCAATTGGACGTCGTGCTGACGGACAGCAGCGAGCGCGCCAACATCGAAATCGACCTCGACACCGATGTCGACTACGGTGACCTCGAAGGAGGCGATCGGCTGTCGGTAACGTTCACCACACCGTCCGGTGCGACGACGACCACCGAACTGCGCGTCCCCACGACGCTAACCGAGAGCGAAGATTCGGTGAGGCTGTAACAATGTTCGAATTCATCAACAACGATGACGACCGCGGTCAGGTGGGTATCGGCACGCTCATCGTATTCATCGCGATGGTGCTGGTGGCGGCGATCGCCGCCGGCGTCCTGATCAACACGGCTGGATTCCTGCAGTCGCAGGCGGAGGCAACGGGCGAAGAGAGTACGGACCTCGTCTCCGAGCGCATCGACGTTACAACCTCTGTTGGGATCGTCAGTAACGCTTCCGAGGGGAACCTCAGTTCGATCCGCGTCGGAGTCGCGGGTGCGGCCGGTGCCGACCAGATTGACCTGAGCGAAGCGACCATCGAGGCCGTCGGTCCCAACGGTCAAGAGAACCTCGTGTTCAACCAGAGTTCGATCGATGGGGGAGATGCGACTAACATTTCCGCCAACGAGTTCGGCGTTCAGGAGGACGACGAGTTCGTCACCGCAGACGACGCGATTCTCGACGGCGACGGACAGCTAACGATCGTGCTCAATCCGGAGTCGAGCCCGTTCGGCTCGCCGGGCGATGCCTTCGGCGAGGGTGAGTCCACTTCGTTGGCGATAGTCTCGCCATCGTCGGCGACGACCTCAGTCGAACTCACGTCGCCGGACCTCTACGAGGAAGACAACGAAGCGGTCCGGCTCTAACGAGCCTCGAACAGCCCCCTACCCACCTCCGCGGCGGATTCCTCCGCCCGGAACACCTATTTTATCGCGCGTCCACGGCTACGTCATGAGTGACCACGACGCACCGTCGGCCGACCCAGACGCGCCGCCGGCCGATCCCGACGAGCTCGATTTCACCGACGACGAGACCGTCGTCGAGATCGGGGAGAGCCGGTACGTCGTCGGGACGAACGGCCGGCCCAACGTCGGACGGTCGCGGGGGGCTTCGGATTCCGCAGACGAGACGGGGTTCACCGCCGCCGATCCGGAGAGCCCCGCGGACCGACGGCCGCCCGGCGGCGACGCCAACGCTGGCGCGGCCGGCGGCGGACGAGGCGAGGAGCACTCCGCGCGGGCCGCCGGCCGCCAGTCTGGGAGGGGCCAGCAGCACGCCAGCGGACGGGAGCCCGCCAGGCGGCCAGCCGAGACCGCTCCCGCAGTCGACCGGCAGGCAGTGAGCCGCTGGCTCGCGAACTCCTTCGACGGCGACGGATTTACCTACGGGATCGACGCGACGCTACACGTCGACGGCAACACCACCCGACAGCGGATGGTCTCGAACGACGTGACGGCGACGTTCGAATCGCTCGTCTCGTGGTTCGCGTCCAACGCGGGACCGAGCTCACCGACCCCGGAGGCGCTTGGATTGTTGCTCGTCGCCTCCAAGACGACCGTCGACGTCCCGCCGGTCGCGATCAAGCGCTTCGCGGCGAGCCAGGGGCTCACGGCGAACGACAGCATCGGCGACCTCGTCCGCGCGGCGGAGAACGCCGACGGGTTCCGGATCGAGTAGCAGTTCCTCGAAGTTCTTTTCGACCGAGAGCGGGTGACTCAGCTGTTCGGTGTTCACACCGCTTGATCGACTGCGGGAGTATGTATGTCAATTCGGAGGAGTGGTCGTTTATAAGTAACAGAGTGGTGTTGCCGTCGGCTGTTTATATATCGTTGCTGGAGCGGTGAATTGCTGTGTTTCTGGCGTTGATTGTTTATTGGTGATCGTTGCTGGCGCGGTGAACACTTACAAAGCCCCAGCCGCGACGACTCGCGCGACACGCTGTGCGCTTCAGTCGCTCACTCTGTTCGCTCCCTCCAGTGCTTACGTCGTCGAGCTTCGTCCTCGCGGCTGCCCCTTTGAGTCCCACCCCGCCCCGCACCTCACGCCTCCCCAGCCTCGCGGCTCCTTTCAGTCGCCGCGTCCCTCGCGGGCTCTTCGCGCTCGCTTCAAAGCGAGCGCTCAGAGGCGCGCCACCGCCACGTTCATTTATAAGTAGTCGTCGCTGCCGCGATCGCCGCTTTAAATACCACGTCGCCGGCAGCGGTTTGCAATACTCACTCCCGGAAGCTATCGCTGGTGTCCCCGTCCCGCGTGAGCCACTGCCCCGCAGATACTGAGGTGTGCCCTGTTCGATAAGACGCTCACAACAGAAGCAGCAGCACGCCGAGCAGCGCGAATAGTACGTAGAGCCCGGCCATGACCTCGCGTTTCAACGGGCTTCCGAGCGGCTCTGCGGTCAGCCGGCGGATCGGTGGGAGGATCGCGATTCCGCCGAGGATCAGGAGGAAGGCACCGACCTGCGGGACAAGCGTGAGCGCGACGACGATCGTTCCGTAGCCGAACACGTAACAGCCGCGTCGCCAGAGCTGCTCGCGGTCGGTGAGGTCCTCGGTCGGAACGAATCCAGATCCGCCGTCAGTTCCGCCGTTACCGCTGTTCCCTGCGCCAGCGTTTCCAGGCTCGGCCGCCACCTGCTGGGCTTGTCGCTGGACGTACTCGTCGAGTTCTTCGGCGGCGTCCTCCGTCTGTGGAGCGCCGCACTCGACGCAGTACCGGGCCTCGTCGTCGAGCGACAAGTCACATCGCGGGCAGGTCTTCATCCTCACCAAAAGCGTACCGCGGTCGGACTTAACTCTTCGGAGCTTTGACGACGTCCGGGCCCCGCTGTGGTCTGTCGGTTCCTCCGCTTTCCTCCGTGATTGGCGGTTCCGGTTCTCCGACACGATAATCGGGAGGGTACGCTTTAGTCACTGAGATCCCGAGCACGTATCAAGTGACGGCGGGCCGTCGAAACGACCTGGCTCGTCACGACGAAACGGACACCACGATGACCTCCAGAGTTTCACCGGACGATGCGGATCGGTCCGGCCGGGCGACGACAGCCGATGCCCGCAGCGGTCGTACCGACTCACAACGTGGGCACGCCGGTTCGCTCAGCGAACGCACCGACCCGCCAGCCAAAGGTGCCGAGGGTAACTCGGAGACTGGCACGGAGACGGTCGCGCTACGCGCCCGACTCTCGAACCTCTGCGTGATGCTAGTTGCGATCGCCGTGCTCTTCTCGTTCCTCGGTGCGGGGGCCACGGGCCCCGCCGCGGCGACGCTCGCAGACGAGGATTCGACGCCGTTCGGTGAAGACGAGGTCACTCCCGCGATCGCTGTCGAAGACGAAGTGGAGGCGGGCGGCCCCGTTCGACAGGAGATCAGCGGATCGTTTAGCCGACCGATGTACACCGGGACGGCGGGCGATGTGGTGGAGATCAGACACGTCGTCGACGCGTCCGGGGACGACAGCGCCTACCTGCTGGTCGGCGGCAACCGGCTTACCGATTCGGGCGACACGGTCGGGTTCGTCGACGTTGTCAAGGCGTCCGGCGGGTCCACGACGATCAACACGCGACTGATCGGAACGAACGAGAGCAACGTCGACAGTTGTAGCGATTCCGACGTGGACTGCGACCTCGAATTCAGGAACGGGGACGGTGACGTGGTCGCCGAGAACCTCACAGGGCTTCGCACAGCACTGCCCGGTGCGACTGGCGCTGGCGGTCTCGCTCGCCCCCTCGTCCCGCAGCGATACCGGCTCGCGGTCACGAACGGGACGTTCGTCGTCCGAGATTCCGGTGCGGTGGATCCGGTCAAGGTAGCCGCGGAGTCCGATCTCGTGTTACGGAAGCCGACGTTCCACGACGACGTCGAGGTGTTCACGACCTTGGACCGCGACCTGATCTCCGACAGCGAAGACGGTGACGAGTCGCTCGCCGCGCTCAGGGAAAACGGGCTCGACCGGAGGGTGGTGACGAAGGGTGATCGGGTCGTGCTCGAGTTCGAATCCACCGGGATCTGGGGGTCTCTATCGCACTTCGCTGAACGTCGGTCGGGCGAGTCGATCGAGGCCGGTACCCAGATCGATCACCGCGTTCTCGCTGACCTCCTCGACGCCGAGGAGGGCGTCTCGCTACGGATTCGGCAAACGAACCCCGGACGGAACGAGCGAGCAGCGGAGTTCGACCTCGCGAACGCCGACCCGGAGGATGTCTCGCTCTATCTCTCGGAGGGAGAGGAGATCGAACGCGGCGGAAGCGATCGCTCGCCCGGTCGGCTCTCCCTCGCGATAGACACGAGCGACGGGGGACCGTTCACCAACGATCCCGAGCCGGGAGACGAGTTCTCGGTCGAGTTCGCCCTGGAGGGAACCGACGGCGAGCAGTACGCTTTTCGTGACGGTCGAGAGCCCCCGGATGCGTTCGAAGCGGAGTCGGAGACGGCCGATCGGATCTCGGAGCAGTACCCGTACCACGGAAGCGCCGACGGTCGGGTGAGCGCCGAGACGTCGTTCACCGTTCGCGAGCGATACCTCCAGTACGACAACGTTACCGCCGACGGCGACATCCTCGTCGAGGCCGACAACGGGACCATCACCGGAACGACTTCGATCCTCCCCGCGACGGAGCTGTCGGCGACGATCGTCCGGGACGACGACGAGGGACCGTCGCGGACCGAATCAGAGATGGAGATCGACGACAGGAACTTTTCCGTCGACAGCGGTCTCACCGACGCGCCGCCCGGGACTGAGGCGAACTACCGACTCTACAGAGGACAGTCGCTGCAGGACAGTCGGACGGTCCTCGTCGTCGACGATGCCGGAGACCCCGCCCGGCTACGGCTGGCGAACGGGACGACGACGAACCTCACGGTGACCCGGGACGATCCGCTGTCGAACCTCTCCGCGACGGTGCGAAACGTCGGGCAGTTAGAGACCCGTGAACGGCTGACACTCGACATCAACGACGGGGATATCACCGAAGAGCGCCACGTCACGGTCGGACCCGAGGATTGGAAAAACGAGACGTTCTCCGCCCTCGACGCCGGGCTGGAGCCGGGTGAGTACCCGTACATGCTCGAAATCGACGGGCACAGCGTGAACGGAACGCTGACAGTGGAGGCGGATCCGTCGGTGACGCGCATCGAAGAGGGCGACGACAACTCGTCGTCGGCCGACGAAGCTGAGGGGAGTGACGCGGAAAACGGGACAGACGAAGACGATTCGGATGAGAGTGGTTCGGACGAGTCTTCGGAGAGCGGTGGCAGTGAGGGAGGCACCCCCGACGAAGAGGACCAAGAACCCGACTCGGGGCCGTCGGCGTTCCTCCCGCTCGGGATCGGGACGCGCGAGACGTTTGGCGGAACCGTGCTCGTCGGCGCGACGTACCTCCTCGGGCACTGGGTCTGACGGCCGCGCCCTCGGTGCCCTTCCGATGTCGGTGGGGCGCTTTCGCGGTGCGGATGCGGCGCTCCGATCGGTTCTCATCGATGAGAACCGCGGGCGAGCGGTTAAGTGAGCCCTCCTCCGCCTTCCAGACAACTATGGCAACGCGCGTGCTTATCGCGGACGACTCGGAGTTCATGCGGAACCTCCTCCGGGAGATTCTTGAAGGGGAGTTCGAAATCGTCGGCGAGGCCGAAAACGGCGTGGAGGCGGTTAACATGTACGAGGAACACGGCCCCGATCTCGTGATGATGGACATCGTGATGCCGATCCGCGACGGGATCGAGGCGACGACGGAGATCCTCGAGGCCAACCCGGGGGCGACGGTGATCATGTGCACCAGCGTCGGGCAGGAGGAGAAGATGAAGGCGGCCATCAAGGCCGGCGCTGAGGGATACATCACGAAGCCGTTCCAGAAGCCGAACGTGCTCGACGCCATCGGATCGGCGGTATAATGCGGGTCGACGTCCGGGCGCTCGGTGCCTGCAACCGGCTGGCGGAGCAGGGGGCCGGACAGGCCGCCGGCGCGCTCGCCGAGCTGACGGGGACCGACCTCGCCGTCGAGGTCACGGGCGCGAGCGTCGCCAGCGGCGAGGACCTCGCGGAGGCCTTCGCCGGGCGCGAATCGATCGGCGTGAGCGTCGGACTCCGCGGCGGATTGCAGGGAGAGGCCGTCCTCGCGTTCGACGCCGCCAACGTCGACGCTCTCCTGTCGCTGCTCCCCGGCGGGCAGTCGATGGAGCGCAGCGCCGTGACCGAAGTCGGCAATATCGCGCTCGGCGGCTTCCTCGACGGGTGGGCCAACTACCTCGGGACGGCGATAGACATGACGCCGCCGCGGTACTTCGAGGCCGACGGCGCAGCCGTCCTCCCGGACGGAGCGCTCGCTGGCGACGGCGTGTTCCTCTTCGAGAGCCGTCTGGACGCGACGACGACCGACCTGGACTTCTCGATCTACATGCTTCCGGACTCCGAGCGATTCCGAGAGCTCATCGTGGGGAACGCCGCGCCGGCGGCGACGCCCGGCGCAGAGGCGGCCGGCGGTGCGGACGGCGCGGGAACCGGCTCCGAGAAACGCGGCCGCACCGCGGTTCCATACGAATCGCTGTCGACGTTCGCCTCGCTCGCGAAGCGCGGCTCCGCGAACGCCGCCGACAACATCTCGATGATGACCGGCCTCGACACGACCGTCGACGTAAGCCGGCTGCGGTTCGTCCCGCTGGCCGACGTGCCAGCGGAGGTCGGCGTCGAGCCGCACGCGGGGACCGTCTTCGAACTGCAGGGCGAACCGAGCGGCTACCTCGCCATCCTCTTCGAGGAGGAGTCGGCGGCGACGATCGCGGCGGCGATGCTCCCCACCGAGCCGGACGAGCCGCTTGGGGGGATGGCGGAGAACGCCCTCTGCGAGCTCGGAAACGTGATGACGAGCGGATTCATCGACGGCTGGGCGAACGTTCTCGGCACGTCCATCACGCACTCGCCGCCGGAGTTCGTCCACGACATCGGCTCCTCGACGATCAGCCCGTTGGTCGCCAAGCTGAGCCGCCGCCAGGACTACGGGTTCGTGATCGACGCGGCGATCCAGACGGAGGGTGTCCAGACGCGGTGTGACGTGTACGCGCTCCCGGACGAGCGCGAACTGGCCTCGGCGCTCTCGCGGCTCTCGGAGCCGTGAGTCACCCGTCGTCGCAGGGGCGGCGGTCGATCGACGCCGGAATCGGTGCTGATCCCGGCCGCATCAAGGTCGGCGTCGGAGACCTCGCCGTCGCGACGGGCGGCGAGACGCTCACGACCAGCGGGCTCGGATCCTGCGTCGCCGTGGCGCTCGTCGACGACGACGTCGGCGTCCGCGGGCTGTTACACGCGATGCTCCCGACGGGCGATCCGGCGCGGACGGCGCACGTCCGCCCGGCGAAGTACGTCGACACCGGGATCGAGACGCTGATCGAAGCGCTTCGCGAGGCGGGTGCGTCCACGGGACGCCTGGAGGCGCGGGTCGCCGGCGGGGCAGAGATGCTCGATCTCACGGACGCCGTCGGCCCGCGGAACGTCGAACGCGCCGAGCAGTGTCTGGACCGAGCGGGCGTCCCGATAGTCGCCAGCGACGTTGGCGACGGCGTCGGCCGCACGATCCGGTTCAGGGCCGACGGCGGGTTCGTGGTCCGCGCGGCCGACGGGTTCGAGCGGACCCTGTGACGGATCTCGTTCGTCGCGGTCGGCGAGATTTTCTTCCGTCCCGCTGCCGACGCTCGCGGTCCGGACGGCGGACGCGTGCGGTCTTCTCACACCTGATATTTTGAGGGGTGAATTGAAGTGTGTTCTGGGGGTCGTAGTTGGTAATGGGCCTCGAACTACCGGTGTGGGGTGCTCCAACGGCCGCATGGATAGTCGCCACGCTGGGGCTCGTCGGTGCGAGCGTCCTCGATCGGTTCCTCGACGACGGCGGTGCCGACGACGACGATTCCGGAGGAATGGGCGGAGACGATCCCTTCGGAGGCGGAGGGATGGGAGGCGGAGGGATGGGAGGCGGCATGGGTGGAGGCGGCGACGACTTCGACGACTTCGACGGCATGGACGAGTGGGACGACGGCTTCGACGACGGCGACGGCGGTGGTTCCAGCACCGACGAACTGGAAAACCGGCTCGACGACCTCGAGAACGAGGTCGCGTCGCTCTCGTCGACGGTCTCGACGGTCCGCTCGGAGAACGAGGAGATCTCGGCCGCGGTCGACGACATCGAGGAGGACGTCAGGAACCTGCTCGACATCTACGAGATGGTCACCCGCGGCATCAACCCCTTCGTGGACGACTCGAGCGGATTCGACAGCGTCAACGGCGGCGGCGAGGGATCTTTCGGGCTCTTCGACGACGATGAGGAGGAGACGGAGTCAGAAGACGACCTCGACGAGGACGTCGCGAACGCCGACGCAGACGGGTTCTTCGACGACGACCTGCTCGACGACGACTTCGAGGAGGACGAAGACGAGGACGACGGCTTCGACGAGCTAGACGAGGGAATGGACGGCGAGCACACGGACGACGGCGATCCCGCCGACGCCTCGTCCGAGACCGCGGCGGCGGACGACGGAGACGATATGAACGACGATGGAAAGAGCTTCAGCGAACTGAAAGAGGAGTACGACGCCGGAGAGGCCGACTGGGCCGACGAAGAGGGGAGCGACGCGGACGTCCCCGCGGACGAGGACCCGTTCGAGGGCGGGGACGGCTCGTTCGACGACACGCCCGGCGACGAAACGGATCCGTTCGAGAACGGGGACGACTCGTTCGACGACAACCTCGGTGTCGACGACGGCGTCGACGCGTTCGACGAGGGGATGTCGACTGCCGGCCCCGCGGAGAACGGTCACGAGCCGGACCCGCAGTCCGGCCGCGGGCAACGCCCCGGCGGCGACCCGGCCGAGGCGAGCGGCGACGGCTTCGAGTACGTCCGCGAGGACGACCTCTCCGGAACCCGCGGCAAGCCGTACCTCACGGAGCTCCCCGGCGACTACGTCGGCGACCTCCTGGTGATGGAATGGCTGGAGTTCCTCGTCTCCGAGAGCGATGTCACCGACGCGGTGCGCGCGATCAACTACTACGAACGGATCGAGTGGGTTGGCCCGGCGGCCGCCGCGCGACTCCGGGACTTCCTCTCCGGATTCGGGACGATCGACCGGAACATCGTCGACCGCTCCGGGACGGACCGGTTGGTCCGGGAACACCACACCCGCAGCCTTCGGTACGTGACGCAGCTCAACGGAACGAGCGGTCACCTCCTGCTGTTGGATCGCTGGGACGACCTCGCCGGCGGGTCGCTGGTTGGCGGCGGCGCGCCGGCGTTCGGATCCCGTGGAGGCGGCCGTTCCGACACTCGCGACCGAACCGATCGGAACGACCGAACCGATCGCCGAGACCGGCGAGCGAACGAGAACGGGCACGGGAGCGACGCGGATCGCCGCGACGGGCGAGCGGAGCCTCGTGATGAGCGAACGGAGACTCGCGACGAGCGGACGGAGCCTCGTGACGAGCGAACGGAGTCGCGCGACGGGCGAGCGGATCGCCGCACCGAGCGACCGGAGGGGCGTGAGCGAAACGGCGGCTCGCCCCGACCGATGAACGATCCGAACCCGCGCTCCGACCGCGCCGACCCGGCCGACGGTGGGTGGGGAGATGGGCGTTAGCGTCTCCGCGTCGACGGCCATCATCGTCGCGGGGCTGTTCTTCGCGTTCACCGCGTTCTACCCCGTGGCAGCAAACAGCTTCGACCGCGTCACCGATGCGCAACACGGGATACAGGAGCGTTCGCTCGAACAGCAGAACACGGAGTTCGCGGTGACGAACGCGACGTACGACGACCCCACGCTCACCGTCAACGCCACCAACGACGGCTCGGTCGGCCTCGTCGCGAGCGACGCGACGCTGGTCGTCGGCAACGAGTACGTCGACGTCGGCGGCTCCAACGCGAGCACGACCGTCGACGGCGACGCCGACACCGACCTCTGGCTCGGCGGCGAGGAGCTGACGGTGACGGTCGACGAGGGCGATCTGACGACCAATGTCGCCGCGGGCGAGACACGCGTCGTCCTCGTCGCCGAGTCTGGCGTCCGCGACGCAACCACCGTGACGGTGGTGAGCGGTTAGATGGCGAGCGTTCCAGTCTCCCACCTCATCCTGTTCATCGCCAGCCTCGTGATCGCCGCGGGCGTCGTGGGCACGGTCACGACCGGCGTCGACCGCGTGAGCGCCGCCGTCGACGACGCCGGCCTCGACGCGACCGAGCAGCTTCGGACCGACGTGACGGTCATCTCGGACCCGAGCGCGGGGGTGTACAACGCGAGCGGCGAGGAGAACGTGACGCTCCTGATAAAGAACACCGGGACCTACCGCCTCGCGCCCGACGGGTCCGGCCTCGACGTCATGTTCGACGGGGCGTTCGTCCGGCCGAGCGCGATGGAGGGCGAGCTCGTCTCGGCCGGCGCGGGCGCGGCGTGGAGTCGCGGCGACGTGCTGCGGCTCACGATCGACGTCAGCGAGCTCGACGATTCCGGGGCCGAACTCGAACCCGGGACCGACCACCGCGTGTACCTCACCATCAACGGGGACGAGGAGCTGTTCCAGTTCCGGACGGAGGGGAGCTAGATGCCCCGCACGGACAATCTCCTCTCGATCGGGCTCGGTGAGCGCGACCGGCTCAACAAGGAGCTCGGTGGCGGTATTCCCCGCGGGAGCATCGTCCTCATGGAGGGTGACTACGGGGCCGGCAAGAGCGCCATCTCACAGCGGTTCGCCTACGGGCTCGTCGAGGAGGGCGCGTCGGTGACGATGATGTCGACGGAGCTCACCGTCCGCGGATTCATCGACCAGATGCACTCGCTTGAGTACGACATGGTGAAGCCGCTGTTGAACGAGGAGCTTCTCTTTTTACACGCCGACTTCGACTCGGGCGGCGCGTTCTCCGACGGTGACGGCGAGCGGAAGGAGCTGCTCAAGCGGCTGATGAACGCGGAGGCGATGTGGAATTCCGACGTCGTCTTCCTCGACACGTTCGACGCCATCTTCCGGAACGACCCGACGTTCGAGGCGCTCGTCCGGAAGAACGAGGAGCGACAGGCGGCCCTGGAGATCATCTCTTTCTTCCGGGAGATCATTTCGCAGGGAAAAGTCGTCGTGCTGACCGTCGATCCCTCGGCGGTCGACGACGACGCGATCGGTCCGTTCCGGTCGATCGCCGACGTCTTCCTCCAGCTCGAGATGATCGAGGTCGGCAGCGACATTCGCCGACAGATCAACGTGAAACGCTTCGCGGGGATGGGAGAACAGGTCGGCGACACGATCGGATTCTCGGTCCGGTCGGGGACCGGAATCGTCATCGAGAGCCGCAGCGTCGCCTGAAAAATCACCGCATCCCAGAGACACCATGACCGAACACGGAACCGCGAAACCGTCGGAAGAGCTCCGGAAGGCCGCCATGCGGCGGCCGCACCTCCGGGAACACCTCCGGGAGTTCAAACAGATCACGGGCGAGTTCCCCCAGTTCATCGAGGAGCCGAAATCGGAGTACGAGTCCAACCGACCGAACGTCATCTACCCGGTCGGCGGCCCGATATACAGTCACATCTACGGCGACCTCGGACAGGACACGAAGTACTACGCCATCGAGCCCGAGGTGTCCGGACCGCAGGGGCAGATCCTCAACGAGGTGAAAAACCGCCTGCTCTCGGTGAGCGGCCAGCACAGCGCGCCCGACTCGGAGGCGGAGTACGACGACCTCATCGAGGAGCTGTTAGAGGAGGTGACGCACGTCGACAACGGGGCCACCGGCTGGCGGCGCGGGCTCTCGAAGGTGATGAATATGGGGAAACTCTCCGTCACCGAGGAGACCTACGAGAACATCCGCTACCGGCTCAACCGCGATATCGTCGGCCTCGGCCCGCTCGAACCCGTGATGCGCGACCCCGCCAACGAGGACATCCACGTCATCGGCCCCAGCGAGTGTCACGTCGACCACGGCACGTTCGGCATGTTGGAGACTACCATCGACTTCGGCACCCCGAAGGAGTTCGACAACTGGCTGCGCAACATGGGCGAACGGATCGGCGACCCGCTCTCCGACTCCGACCCAATCGTCGACTCCACGCTGCCGGACGGATCGCGTATCAACATCATCTACTCCGACGACGTCTCGCTGAAGGGCTCCTCACTCACGATCCGGCAGGGCGAGGAGGTGCCGCTGTCGATCAACCAGATCACCAACTGGGGGACGCTCTCCCCGGAGCTCGCGGCGTACCTCTGGCTGTGTCTGGAAAACGAACAGACGGTGTTCGTCGTCGGGGAGACGGCGTCCGGGAAGACGACGACGCTGAACGCGATCCTCTCGTACATCCCCAACGATTCGAAAATCTACACCGCGGAGGACACCGCCGAGGTCATCCCGCCGCACAACACGTGGCAGCAGCTGTTGACCCGCGAGGGCGGCGGCGAAGGCTCCTCCGACGTCGACATGTTCGACTTGGTCGCCGCCGCGCTACGGTCGCGTCCCGACTACATCATCGTGGGCGAGGTTCGCGGGGCCGAGGGTCGCATGGCGTTCCAGGCGGCCCAGACGGGTCACCCGGTCATGCTGACGTTCCACGCGTCCGACATCGTCTCGATGATCCAGCGGTTCACCTCCGAACCGATCAACGTCCCGGAGACGTTCATGGACAACGCCGACGTGGCGCTGTTCCAGAACCGCGTGAAACAGGGCGACGACGTGCTCCGGCGGGTGACGAGCGTCCAGGAGATCGAGGGCTACTCGAAGGAGATGGAGGGGGTCGTCACCCGCGAGGTGTTCAGCTGGGACCCCGTCGAGGACGACATCGTCTTCCAGGGGATGAACAACTCGTACGTCCTCGAAGAGCAGATCGCGACGCTCCTCGGCTACGCCGACACGCGCGACATCTACGACGACCTCTCGTTCCGCGCGGAGCTCATCGAACGGATGATCCAGGAGGGGATCTTGGGATACCACGAGGTGAACCAGGCGATCGACGCCTTCCAGCGCGACGGCGTCGAGGGACTCCCCTTCGACATGCACCGGAACGTCAGGTGATCGAGACGATGAACGGAGTCGTCGGCTAATATGGCGGTGAAGCAGTTCGGGGACGGGCTCGCCACGGCCGCGAAGCTGACCGGCGACGTCCTGGAATCGTACGAGAAGCTCGACATCTCGAAGCGGAAGTACGTCGGGCTCGTGTTGATCCCATCGGTCCTCGTCTTTCTTGCGACCCTCGTCGGCCTGTTCGCCCTCCCGCTACCGCTCGCGGCGCGGATTCCCGTGCCGATGTTCGGTGGGTTGGTGTTGGTGTCGGCACTGATCTATCCGAAGATCTACCTGAGCAGCCTCGAAAACAAGATCGACAACCAGCTGCATCTCGTGATGACGCACATGACCGTGCTGTCGACGACGAACATCGACCGCATGGAGGTGTTCCGAACGCTGGCGAACGAAGAGGAGTACGGCGTCGCGGCCGAGGAGATTGCCCGCGTCGTCCACCTCGTCGACACATGGAACCAGAGCCTCGACGACGCGTGTCGCCGGCGGGCCGAGGAGGTTCCATCCGAGGCGATGGCCGACTTCTTCGACCGACTCGGGTACACGATGGGCGCTGGCCAGTCATTGGAGGAGTTTCTCGTCTCCGAGCAGGACGTCATGCTCGCCAAGTACGAGACGCTGTACGAGTCCTCGCTGTCGAATCTGGAGGTGATGAAGGACCTGTACATGTCGATGATCCTCTCCATGACGTTCGCGCTGGTGTTCGCCATCGTGCTCCCGATCTTGACCGGGAACGACCCGACGGCGACGGTGGCGGCCGTCATCGTGCTGTTCGTCTTCGTCCAGCTCGGTTTCTACGCGATGATCCGGGCGACCTCGCCGTACGATCCGATCTGGTTCCACCCGGACGAGCGCGCGCCGGGCGACCTGAAGCTGTGGGCGTCGCTGGGGATCGGCGGCGGACTCTCGTTCCTGCTCATCGGAATCACGGCCGCCGGCATGTTCGGGCACGGTCCGGGGCTCCCCGGACTCCTGTTCTTCGTCGACGACGTCCGCCTGCCGCTGTACCTCGCGGTGCCGATCTCGCCGCTTTTCATCACCGGCATCATCCTGCGGAGCGAGGAGCAGGCGATCACCGCCCGCGACGGCGAGTTCCCCTCGTTCGTGCGCGCGCTCGGCGCGACCGAGAGCGCCAAGCAGTCGACGACGACGGACGTGTTGACCACGCTGCGCGAGAAGAACTTCGGGGACCTCTCGCCGGCCATCGATCGGCTTTTCCGCCGGCTCAACATGCGGATCAGCACCGAGGGCGCGTGGAAGGAGTTCACCTACGATACGCGGTCGTACCTCATCCAGAAGTTCTCCGAGATGTACCTCGTGGGCCGGCAGATGGGCGGGGATCCGAAGATGCTTGGCGAGCTGATCTCGAAGAACATGAACGCCGTGAACCAGCTGCGCGAGCAGCGCCGGCAGGCGGCGCTGACGTTCATCGGGCTCCTGTACGGGATCACGGCGGCGGCGACGTTCGCCTTCTTCATCGGACTGGAGATCGTCGCGATCTTAGCGGACCTGACCGCCGACTTCGGCCTCGATCAGATGGATATCGGGCAGATCGTCTATCCCAGCGCGTACGACATCCCGCTCATCGAGTACCTGCTGTTGACGGTCGTCCTGTTCAACGCCGCGCTCTCCTCGCAGATGATCCGCCGGATCGACGGGGGGAACCCCGCGAACGGCTACATCCACTTCGTGTTGCTGACGTGGCTCGGCGCGGCGACCGCCATCGCGACGCGGACCCTCGTCAACGCGATCCTGTCGATTTAAGAGCTGATTCGATATATCGATCGTTTATAAATAGTTCTCGGCGGTTTCTTGAGCGGTCCTGCGATCCCAGCCGCTCGTTTATAAACGAGCGGTGTTGGATTGGCGGCGAACATCTCCAAAGCCCCAGCCGCGAGGTGCGAAGCGCCTCTGGCAGCGAGGGACTGTGTCCCTCGGGCAACGGGCAAAGCCCTGTGACAGCCGGCGGCTCCGCCGCCGGCGACGCCACCGCACTACCTGTTTCTAGGGATCGTTCCTCATGGTCTACTCGAACAGCGTCGGCTCGGGGACGCCGTCGTCGGCCGCCTCGCGCCACGAGTGCGACGGCGTCCACCCGAACAGCCGCTCGGCCTTCGCGAGAGCGTACGCGCTCCGATCGTCGCCCTCGGCGACCGACCGGTCGTCAGGGATATCGCCGTACGCCTCTCGCAGGAGGTCGAGCAGCGGTCGGCCGAGCGCGTTGTCGACGGCGACGCAGTTGACGGCCTCGTGGGCTCCGGGCCCCACGGCCGGATCCGACCCCGTCGTCCCCGCGAGCCCGGCGGCGACGAGCTCCGCCACGTCGCGGGCGTCGACGTACGACCAGAAGTTTCCGGCCCCGGCGTCGAGGTCGCTCACGTACCCGTCGGCCCGACAGGCGT
>NZ_JBHSXI010000016.1:17845-140600 GCF_042662525.1 Halorubrum trueperi | reverse complement strand
GGGTCGAATCGAGACGGCCGGGACGCCCTCGCGACGGGCGACCGCCCCCGCGACAGCCTCCGCGGTCACCTTCGAGAGCCCGTAGGGGTCCTCCGGCCGGAGCGGGTGCTCCTCGGTGACCGGCAGTTCGTCTGGCATGGGCGTCGGGTCGGCGAAGAAGAACCCGTAGGCCCCGTCGCTCGACGCCTGCACGATCCGGGCGTCGGTGCGACCGGCGGCGTCGAGGACGTTCTTCGCGGCGCGGACGTTCGTCTCGAACACCCTGCCGTCGGGGTGGGTTCCCGCCACGGGGATCGCCGCCCAGTGGACGACTGCGTCGGGGTTGACCGCGTGAACGACGTCGAGCGCCTCGCCCCGGTTGGCGAGGTCGGCCGCGCGGAACGAGACGTTCGGGATCGGGCTCGCGTCGAGCCCCGGGCGTTCGTAGTCGACGACGACGACCTCGTAATCGCCCGCGAGCCGGTCGACGACCCAGCGACCGGAGGCACCGCAGCCGCCGGTGACGAGAACGGTCTCCATGCGCGGATCTCTCCCACCCCGGAAAAAAGGCCGTCGCTCGCTGGTCTCCTGTCCGGTCTTCGTCGCCGATAGCCGACTGCGTGTTCCCGCTCCGGCAGGCTTTAACGCCGCGAACGGTAACTCACGGTCATGGACTGGAAGACCGACTGGGGACTGCGTGGACGGATGGCGTTCACGATGTTCCTGCTTTTCGCCCTCTACGTCGTGTTCGTCGGCGTGTTGACCGTGTACTTCGGCAACTTCCTGTTCCCGCTGATCATGCTCGGCGGGTTCTCGATCGCCCAGTACTTCTTCAGCGACAAACTGGCGCTGCGGAGCATGGGTGCCCGCGAGGTTGACGCGGACGAGTACCCCGACCTCCATCGCCGGATCGAGCGGCTGAGCCAGCAGGCGGACCTCCCGAAGCCGACGGTCGCGGTCGCCGAGACGCAGGTACCGAACGCGTTCGCGACCGGTCGCAACAAGAAGAACGCGACCGTCGCGGTGACGACCGGACTGCTCCGGTCGCTCGACGCGGACGAGCTCGACGCCGTGCTCGCCCACGAGCTCGCGCACGTGAAGAACCGCGACGTGATGGTGATGACCATCGCGTCGTTCCTCTCGACCATCGCCTTCTTCATCGTGCGGTGGGGGTGGCTGTTCAGCGGCGACAATCGACAGGGCGCGCCGATCATCGTCGCGATCCTCGTGTCGATCCTCGTCTGGGCGATCTCGTTCCTGCTTATCCGCGCGCTCTCGCGGTACCGCGAGTACTCCGCCGACCGCGGGGCGGCGCTTATCACCGGGAAGCCCGCCGCGCTCGCGTCCGCGCTGATGACGATCGACGGTCGGATGGACCGCGTGCCGAAGGAGGACCTCCGCCAGGAGGCCGAGATGAACGCCTTCTTCATCATCCCGATTCGCGCCGGCTTCGTCGGGAAAATCGCCTCGACGCACCCCTCGACCGAGAACCGGGTCGAGCGGCTCCGCGAACTTGAACGCGAGATGGAAACCGCCTGAACGAGTCGAACGGCGGACGCGATTCTCAGCTCGGGACCCTCACTCCAACACGACCAGCACGTCGCCCATGTCGACGCTGTCGCCCTCGGCGACGTGGACGCCGGCGACGGTTCCGCCGCGCTCGGCGACCACGTCGTTCTCCATCTTCATCGCTTCGAGGACGCAGACGACGTCGCCGGCGGCGACCTCGTCGCCCTCGGCCACGTCCACCGAGAGGATCGTCCCCTGCATCTCCGCTTCCACGGCCTCGCCGCCCTCGGCGACGTCGACGCCGCCGGAGCCGTCCTCGTCGTCTCTCGCCTGCGGCGGTCGCCGTCGGTTGCCGCCGGAGCCGGAACCGCTCCCCGGCGTCGGGATCGGCGGCGCGCCGCGCTCTTCGAGATCGACCTCGAAGCGCTTGCCGTTCACCTCGACGGTGAACTCGCGCTCGGTCACCTCCTCCCCGTCTTCGTCTCCCCCTGCCGACGCCGACTCGCTCCCCCACTTCTCTTGGGCCTCCGCGACCAGTTCCTCGTCGAGCTCCTCGTCCAGGTACTTCGTGGTGTGGGTGCCGTCGACGAATCGTTCGTCGTCGAGCATGAGCCGGTGGAACGGGACGACGGTGACGACCCCCTCAAGGTCGTACTCCGCGAGCGCGCGCTTCGAGCGGGCGAGACACTCCTCGCGGTCGCCACCCCACACGATCAGCTTCGCGATCATCGAGTCGTAGTCGGTGACCAGCTCGTCCCCCTGTCGGAGCGCGTCGTCGACTCGGACGCCGATCCCGCCCGGCGGGTCGTAGGTGTCGAGTCGTCCCTCGTTCGCCGGTTGGAAGTCCTTCGCGGCGTTCTCGGCGTTGATCCGGAACTCGATCGCGTGGCCGTCCAGCTCGACGTCGTCCTGCGAGACGGAGAGTCCCTCGCCCGAGGCGACCCGGAGCTGCTCTTTGACGATGTCGATTCCCGTCAGCTCCTCCGTGACGGTGTGTTCGACCTGTATCCGGGTGTTGACTTCGAGGAAGTAGAACGGCGTGTCCGGCCCGAGCGGTTCAGCCGGGTCGCGGTCGACGTCCTCCTCGACGAGGAACTCGACGGTCCCCGCGTTGGTGTAGTCGGCGGCGGCGACGCCCCTGCGGGCGGCCTCGCCGATCTTCTCGCGCAGCGCGTCGGAGAGCGCGGGGGAGGGCCCCTCTTCGATCACCTTCTGGTGGCGGCGCTGGAGCGAGCAGTCGCGCTCGCCGAGGTGCACGACCTCGGTTTCGACGTCGTCTCCCCCGCCGTCTTCACCGGTCCCGCTGCTCGCCCCGTCCTCACTGCCGTCCGCGACGATCTGCACCTCGACGTGTCTCGGCGTCTCGAGGTAGCGTTCGAGGTAGACGGAGTCGTTCGAGAAGTACGCCTCCCCCTCACGCTTCGCAGATTCGAGAGCCTCTTCTGCCTCGTCGGCGCTCTCGACGACCTTCATCCCGCGGCCGCCGCCGCCGCCCTCGGCTTTGATCGCGACTGGGTACCCGTGCTCGTCGCCGAAGTCGGTCACCGCCTCGACCTCGGTGACGGGCTCTGTCGTCCCCGGGACGATCGGCACGTCGGCCTCGTTCATCACCCGCCGGGCGTGGGTCTTTTCGCCGAGCCGCTCCATCGCGCCGCTCGACGGGCCGATCCACGTGATCCCGTCCGCGGCCTCGACGCGCGCCGCGAACGCCGCGTTCTCCGCGAGGAAGCCGTATCCCGGGTGGATCGCGTCGGCGTCGGCGGCGCGGGCGGCCTCGACGACCGCCTCGCCGTCAAGGTAGGAGTCGGCCGCGCGGGCCGGCCCGACGTTGTACGCCTCGTCCGCGTACCGGACGTGGCCGCCGTGTTTGTCAGCGTCGCTGTACACGGCGACGGTGTCGACACCCAGCTCCGTACAGGCGCGCATCACCCGAACCGCGATCTCTCCGCGGTTCGCGACGAGAACCTTGTCGAACATTCCTGCGCGTTTCTTCCACCATTACCCACCTCATTCTATCGGTCCGTACCGACGGCAACCCCCCGAACCGCCCGATCGTTGTGCGCCTCACTCTCGATACGTCTCACTCTCTGTGGGCCTCACTCTCAGTGGACCTCGTTCTCAGTGGACCTCGCTCTCAGTGCGCCCCGCTTTCAGTGAGCCCCGCTTTCAGTACGCCCCGCTTTCAGTACGCCCCGCTCCCGAGACGGTTAAGAGGACGCCGGCCGGCAGATCCGGACATGCTCTCGCCCGGCAATCCGTACGTGTTGCCGTCGGTGGCGGTCGCCGCGGGCGCGTACCTCGCGGCGACGCTGTTGACGGACGCCTCGATCCTCCTCCGGATAGGGATCCTCGTGCTCCTCGCGGGTGTCGTCCCCGTCGCGCTCAACCGGATTCTCGGCGGATCGCCTTCGGTCGACGAGTGATCGAAGAGAGGGGGGCCGACGACGACGGAGATGGGACGATCGACGACGACGGAGATGGGACGATCGACGACGACGGAGATGGGACGATCGACGACGACGGAGATGAGACGACCGTCCGGCGGCCATAGATATATACGCGATCGGATGTATTCTTCCACGCACCCTACGAAGGGTTTGCGTGGCGGTGTGATCGAAGCGAACGCACTGCCGGGGAATGCACGCGGTTCGGTGCGATCGGAAACGGCCACTACTCTCGCGACCTGACTATTGTCCGCTCCTTCTAGGCGTTGTCCGCTCCGATCGAACGTCCGTCCTCACGCGCTCAGAACCGGCCGGTGCGTCCGGCCGCGGTCCACGGATCGGTCGGCGCGTCTGTGGGCACGCGGACAGACCGACTCTGCAGCCGGTTTATCCGGTCGCCGAACGACCAGCGCTTTCCGTCCCACCCGTCGTCTTCGTCCTCGACAGCGGCGGCCGCGGCGAGTTCGCCGTCGCGAAGGTGTGCCGCGACCGCGGCGGCGATGGCGGCCGCCTCCGCGTCGTCGGCGTCATCCGGAATCGCCAGACCGGCGAGGGAACCGCGGGCCGCGGGCTCGGCTTCGGGTCCGTCCGGGGCGGCGTCGCGTCCGTCGGAAGCGCCGCGCTCGTCCGGGGAGGCGCGTCCGTCCGAGGGGTCCGGGGCGTCGGTCGCCATCAGATCGGGATGTTGCCGTGTTTCTTCTCCGGCTGATCCGAGCGCTTCCCCGTCAGCATCTGGAGATCGGAGATCAGGCGGGCGCGGGTCTCTTCGGGCTCGATGACGTCGTCGACGAAGCCGCGGTCCGCGGCGCTGTAGGGGTTCGCGAACTCCTCTCGGTACTCGTCGATCAGCTCCTGTCTGCGCGCGTCGGGGTCGTCGGCCGCGGCCAGTTCCTCGCGGTAGAGGACGTTGACCGCGCCTTTCGGTCCCATCACCGCGATCTCCGCGGTCGGCCACGCGTAGTTCACGTCGCCCCCGATGTGCTTCGAGGACATCACGCAGTAGGCCCCGCCGTACGCCTTTCGGGTGATGACGGTGAGGAGCGGAACCGTCGCCTCCGAGAACGCGTACAGCAGCTTCGCGCCGTGGCGGATGATCCCGTTGTGCTCCTGGTCGGTGCCGGGCATGAACCCGGGGACGTCCTCGAAGGTGAGGATGGGGACGTTGAACGCGTCACAGAAGCGGACGAAGCGAGCGCCCTTCTGGCTCGATTCGATGTCGAGCGTGCCGGCGTTCACGCGGGGGTTGTTGGCGACGATCCCGATCGAGCGGCCGTCGAGCCGGGCGAAGCCGACGACGACGTTCTTCGCGAAGTTCTCCTGCACCTCGAAGAAGGACCCCTCGTCGACGACGCTCCCGATCACCTCCTTCATGTCGTACGGCTTTCTCGGGGCGTCGGGGACGATCTCCGCCAGTTCCTCGTCGGCGCGCTCGGGGTCGTCCCACGGCTCGACGCGCGGCGGGTCCTCGACGTTGTTCGCGGGGAGGTACGAGAGCAGCCGCGCGATGTCGTCGAGCGCGTCCTCCTCGCTCTCCTCCGCGAAGTGGGCGACGCCGGAGGTCGACGAGTGGGTGACCGCGCCGCCGAGTTCCTCGAAGCTCACCTCCTCACCCGTCACCGTCTCGATGACGTCCGGGCCGGTGATGAACATGTGCGAGGTGTCTTTCACCATGAACGTGAAGTCCGTGATGGCCGGGGAGTAGACCGCGCCGCCGGCGCAGGGACCCATGATGGCCGAGATCTGCGGGATCACGCCGGACGCCTCGGTGTTGCGCCGGAAGATCTCCGCGAAGCCGCCGAGCGAGGCGACCCCCTCCTGAATCCGAGCGCCGGCGGAGTCGTTGAGCCCGACGACGGGTGCGCCCACGTCCATCGCCTTGTCCATCACCTTACACACCTTCTCGGCGAACACCTCGCCGAGCGAGCCGCCGAAGACGGTGAAGTCGTGCGCGAAGACGAACGTCTTTCGGCCGTTCACCTCGCCGTACCCCGTCACGACGCCGTCGCCGGGGAACCGGTTCTCCTCCATCCCGAACGTGTGGTTCCGGTGGGTGCGGAACCGGTCGAACTCGTGGAACGTCCCGTCGTCGAGGAAGTAGTCGATCCGCTCGCGCGCGGTCATCTTCCCCTTCTCGTGTTGGGACTCGATCCGCTCGTCGCCGCCGCCCTTCGCCGCCCGTTCGCGGCGCTCGCGGAGGTCCTCGATGCGGTCGTCCATCGTCACGTCGGACCACCCTGAATCATTACCTCGTGGGTCGGCGAGCGGCGTCAAAAGGGTTCCCCTACGCGACGTTTCGGTGTTCGACGGACGTCGAACGACACCGCCGTATCCGGCGGTGCGATCGCTCGACTCGAACGCGGGACGGTCGCCCGTGGTGACGATCACCCCGGCCGCGCAGACGGCCCGCACAGCCCCTGTCGGCGGTTCACACGCCGACGGGCGGTTCGACGCTTTTAAACCTCCGATGGACCACTCTCCGATGAGACAGGCTTCGCCTGTTTCACTGACCCGTAGGAGCGACCTGCGTACTACGGAGGTGAAAATGGCAGACACAATACAAGAGGCCGTAATCCTCGCACTCGACGATGCGCCCGAGCGGAACTTCCGCGAGACCGTGGACATCGCGATCAACCTGCGAGACCTCGACCTCAACGATCCGTCGAACCGCATCGACGAGTCCGTCGTGCTGCCGGCTGGAACGGGGCAGGAGACACAGATCGTCGTCTTCGCGGAGGGCGAAACCGCCGTCCGCGCCGAGGAAGTTGCTGATCAAGTGCTTGACAGCGACGACCTCGAAGACTTAGGAGACGACGACGACCGCGCAAAGGACCTGGCCGACGAGACCGATTTCTTCGTCGCAGAGGCCAACCTGATGCAGGACATCGGTCGGTACCTCGGTACCGTCCTCGGTCCGCGCGGGAAGATGCCTACCCCACTGCAGCCGGACGACGACGTCGTCGAGACCGTCAACCGGATGAAGAACACGGTGCAGCTCCGGTCCCGTGACCGGCGCACGTTCCACACTCGCGTCGGTGCCGAGGACATGGGTGCCGAGGCGATCTCGGACAACATCGACGTCATCGTCCGGCGACTCGAAGCGAACCTCGAAAAGGGACCGCTCAACATCGACGGGATCTTCGTGAAGACCACGATGGGTCCCGCCAAGGAGGTGCCCGTATGAGCTCGGTCCGCAAGACTGAGACTATCCCGCAGTGGAAGCAGGACGAAGTCGACGAGCTCGTCGAGTTCATCGACTCGTTCAACTCCGTCGGGATCGTCGGCGTCGCCGGCATTCCGAGCCGCCAGCTCCAGGCCATGCGCCGCGAGCTGCACGGCTCGGCCGACGTCCGGATGAGCCGCAACACGCTCACCGTCCGCGCGCTCGAGGAAGTCGACGACGGCATCGAAGAGCTGACCCAGTACGTCTCGGGTCAGGTCGCGCTCATCGGCACGAACGACAACCCGTTCGGTCTCTTCAAGCAGCTCGAAGCCTCGAAGACCCCCGCCCCCATCAACGCGGGCGAGGTCGCCCCCAACGACGTCGTCATCCCCGAGGGTGACACCGGCGTCGACCCGGGCCCGTTCGTCGGTGAACTACAGACGATCGGCGCGTCCGCCCGCATCCAGGACGGCTCGATCGTGGTCACCGAGGACTCGAAGGTCCTCGAAGAGGGCGAGGTCGTCGACGACGATCTCGCGAACGTCCTGACCGAACTCGGCATCGAGCCGAAGGAGGTTGGGCTCGACCTCAAGGGCGTCTACTCCGAGGGCGTTCTTTTCGAGCCGAACGAGCTCGAAATCGACGTCGACGAGTACGCGGCCGACATCCGAGCCGCCGCGGCCGCCGCGCGCAACCTCTCGGTCAACGCGGTCTACCCGACGGCCGCCACCGCCGGCACCCTTCTCGCGAAGGCGTCCGGCGAGGGGAAGTCCGTAGGGCTGTTCGCGGAGATTGAGAGCCCGGACGTCGTGCCCGACCTGATCGGAAAGGCCGACGCCCAGCTGCGCTCGCTCGCGACCCAGATCGACGACGAGGAGGCGCTCCCCGAGGAGCTACAGGGCGTCGAAGCCGCCCCGGCTCCGGAGACGGACGACGCCGACGAGGAGGAACAGGCTGACGAAGAAGCTGACACGGACGACGCCGAGGACTCCGACGACGACGCCGACGATGACGACGGCGACGGCGGCGACGGTCTCGGCGCGATGTTCGGATAACACCACGAGGACACACCAATGGAATACGTTTACGCTGCGCTCATCCTGAACGAGACCGACGAAGAGATCAACGAGGACAACATCACCGGCGTGCTGGAAGCCGCCGGCGTCGACGTCGAGGAATCCCGCGTCAAGGCGCTCGTCGCCGCGCTGGAGGACGTCGACATCGAGGACGCCATCGAGACGGCCGCTGCAGCGCCCGCCGCCGGCGCGGCCGCGGGCGGCTCCGCGGACGCCGACGACTCCGACGACGGCGCTGACGAGGCCGACGAGGCCGACGCCGCCGAGGACGAAGCGGACGACGACGAGGACGACGACGAGGACGGCGGCGAGGGCCTCGGCGAGCTCTTCGGTTAGCTCCCGGACCCACCCGCCTCCGCGTCAGTCGAGGCGCGGACCACGCCGAATTCTGCGTTCTTTCGCGCTCCCTAGCGACGGCGCTCCGCAATCAGTTCTCGAACCGCGCGCACGCGGTGATCGGCCGGACACCACACGGATCGGTCGGCTTCGGATCGGTCGGCTTCGGATCGGCTGACTGTGAACCGTCAGTCCGCGGACCGATCGGTGAAGTCCGAACGCCGTCGGTCAGTCGTCGGTGGGTTCGTAGCGCCCGTCGCCGGACCGGTAGTACGTTTCCGCCGGCGACCGGACGCCCGCGTACAGACGCACGTCCGGAAACAGCAGGAGCAAGCCGAGTACCGTCCACGCGCTGCCGACGAGAAGAGCCCATCCCCAGCCGGCGAAGATGCCGACGGTGAACTGCAGCGTCCAGACGGCGGCGGCGACGGCGAGCACGCCAGCGCCGAATCCCACGCTCACCTCCGTTCCCGCGGAACCGATCGTCATGGCTGACGGTTCTCGTGACGGGATATAAGCGCTCGTCGCGAGTTATCGAAACGGAGAACTTGACGCTTCCGAGATCGGCGGGCAGATACCGACGAGACGGCCTCAGGAGTCGGTTTCGAGCCGCTCTGACGGGCTAACAGCCGTCGCGACGTCCTCGCCGTGGGCCGCGGCGATCCCGATGCCGACGACCGCTCCGTAGGCGGCGATAGCGAGCCAACCGTACCCGAGGACGGCGATTCCGTCTGCGCTCATCCCGCCGAGCACCCAACCGAACGACACCGACGCCCACGCCGCGAGCGCGCCGATGTAGAGGTTCAGCGGTGTTCCCGTAAAAGCGGCCCGCTCGAAGCGATCGACCCGTTCCTCGGTCGCGTCCGCCACGATCGCCTCGTCCCGCTGAACGAACATCCCCGCGGCGACGACCGTTCCCGCAGCGGCGACGGCGAACCAGGCGTACCCGACGACCGGAACCGCGACCGAGATGACGCCGAGCGCCCACAGCGCCGTGAACCCGCTGACGATCACCGCGAGCGCACAGTACCCGCGAAAGCACTGTGTTACCAGTTGTTTCATATATGAAATGATATACGACCGACCTGTTATAAACCCCCCGCCCGGCGTTGGCATCCGCGTCCACCGACTGCCGCGTCGCCTTCGAGCCCCCGACGATCGGTGGATGAGTGTTTAAGTTCCGCCGGTCCCATCGCCGATAGGTATGAAGATCGTCGACGGCGACAAAATCGAGTGCGACCGGTGCGAGTCGGTGTTCCCGATCGGAGACGTCTCGTTGCTCGAGAAGGAAACGAACCGCGACTACGAGCGAGTGCTGTGTGGGGACTGTCTCGGCGTCGTCGGCGTTCCCAAGGGGTACACGCTCCGACGCGACATCAGTCACCTCGCGCAGTAGCGTTTTCTCCGCACTCCGGACGCCCGGTCTCGCTTCTCAGCGCATTGAACGCCCAATCTCCCCGCCGTCGTCTACGGGAAAACCGCCGACGCGCCGTTTCTTCGCGGCGCGCTACCGGAGGCTCGCGAGCCGGGAGGCGGGGAATCCGTACCGCTTCGCGCCTTCGATCGGACGATCCGGTCGGAGCGATTCGACGTACACGGCTTCGACGACCGGTTCGTGAGCGACGTAGTCGGCGTTCGTGGCGTACTCGTCGAGGGTGCGGCCCTCGTCGGTTCGATACGCGTCGGCGCGCTCGTTCGTGACCGCCACGACGACGAGGCGTTCGTCGGTCTCGCGGTCGCCGACGACGGAACCCGGCTCGAACCCGTGTCGCTCGCAGAGCTGCGGTCCGTCCGCGTCCCGCGGGACGAACGTCTCGTCGCCACAGACCGCACAGACGGCCGCGCGCTCGTCCGGCGCGGGGAGCGCTCCCGCGGCCACCTCCATCGCGACGCGCCGGAGGTGTTTGCAGTGCGAGCCGCGGATCGCGTGGTCCGGGCAGGTGCAGGTGCCGTCGTCGAGCGCGACGACGTAGGTTCCGCCCTCGGTCTCGACGACGTAGCGACGGTCGCGTAGCGTTCGCACGGTCATCGGTTCCGCAGCGGCGCGCGCCGACCGAGCGTCGTCGGGATCGCTGTTTGCCTCGGTGTCCGGCGGTATCCCGGCGTTCGGCGGTACCCTGGCGTCCGGCGGCACCTCGGAGTCCCACGGACCGCCGGCGACTGACTCCGGCGGCGACGAAGCCGGCGAGCGAGGCGCGTACGGATCGGCGGCCGCCGGTGGAGTTCGGGGGTGCGTCATGGGTGGCTGCGAGGGTGATCCCTCGCTTCGCTCCGATCTAGGTGGTCAAACCGGTTAACGTCCACGCTCAGGAGAGATACCGACGTTCCCGCGTCGGGTTGCCCACGAGGCTATCCGTCGAATCCTGCCTCGGCGTCCCCATCGAAGTCCTTTTTTAGTGGCGACGGGAACGCGCGGATATGGAAATCGACGCGGAACTCCGTCGGCAGATCGCTGCGTCTCTGCTGGCGGCCGCGGCCTTCATCGTCGGCCTGATCGGTATCGGGGTCACGTTCGGCGGCTCGTCTGCACTGCCGGAGGCCGGCGCGATCGCCCTCGTCGCGCTCTTGGCCGGGTTCGTCCTGTTGATGGCGCTCGTCGGTGCGTACCTCATCCGGGCGAACGACGACTAATCATTGGCTGCGCGAGCCGCGTCACTCTTCGCCGCCGTCCGCCGGGATCTCGTTCTCCTCCCGCCAATCGTCGATCTCGTCGGCGTCCGCCACTCGCTTCTCGTAGTACGCGAGGGGGTCGGCGGCGACCTGCATGTGGTCTTCCTCGTTGTGGCAGATCCCGTAGTTCGCGAGCGTCTCGCAGGTCGGTGGCGGGTACTGCGTCCCGCGATCATCTTTTAAATACTCGGTCTGGTACCGGATTCCCTCGGCGTCGAGACTGGTGTCGGCACAGAACGCGACCACCTCGTCCGGCGTCATCCCGATCCCGACGAGGAAGGCCATCAGCGCGAACGATTCGGGCGGATCGAGGGCGGCGTCCCGCTCTGCCTTCTCGATCAGGTTCGTCATGCACGGCGGGAACAGTTCGGGGGCGACGACGTCGACCGGGCCGGCGTACGTCCGCTCCGAGAGCAGTCGCTTGAGGTCGGCCACCCCGGACTCCAACTCCGCCGCGATACCCTCGCCGGCGGCCAGCTCGAACGGGAGTCCCTCGCGGACCCGATCCTCGACGGCGGCTTCGAGGGCGTCCAACAGCTCCTCACGCGAGACGCGGACCGCCCCGTCCGAGAGCGCTCGGTTCACGAGCCGCCACGACACCCCCCACGACGGGGAGGTCAGCCGGAGGTACGGGCCGACGTCGATCCAGTAATGTGCGGGGTCGCGGCCGGGGGCTCCGACCGCGGAAGTCCCCGTTCCAGCGCTTCCCGCTTCCGACGACTCCGCCCGCACCGACTCCGCGAGGTCGAACTCGGCGAGCACGTCGTCGAGTTCGACGGTCGGCGTCGACACGGACCGAAGCTCGTCGTCGGTCGCGAGGTCCTCGCGGATCCGGCCGATCGCGGTCGCCGCCTCCGCGGCGGCGTACTTCTCGATGGCGGGCTCGGAGTCGAGCAGCGAGACCAGGATCCGCGCGATCGGATACGACAGCAGCTCGGCCTGCACGTCGTAGTCCGATTCCGTGGGAAACGTCCCGCTCTCCGACTCGACCGTCCCGTCCATCAGGGCGCGCTCCACGCGCTCGCGGGCTCGCTCGACCGCGGGGGCGTCCGCCGCGACGAGCTCCGGGAGCGACACCGCGGCATCGGCGACGGCCTCGCGGGCGGCCGCGAAGAACGGGTACTTGGCGTCGAGCGCGTCCATGTCCGGTCCGAGGTAGCAACGGGCGGCGAATAAGCGGTGCGGTCCGCGGCGCGGTCGACGGTGCGGTCAGCGGCGCGGTCGACGGCGCGATCAGCGGCGCGGTCGACGGCGGGGCTACAGTTTCCCGCGGAGGTAGTGGCCGAGGTACCCGCCGACGACCCCGGATCCGAAGGTGTAGGCGGCGGCGAGCCCGATGACGAGGAGCGCGAGGATTCCGAACTCCGCGGGAGCGCCGGCGAGTCCGAGGAAAAACAGGAGGAAACCGACGACGGCTACGAACGGCAGGGTCATGACCGCGCCGGCGACCGCGCCCGTTTTGAGCCCGTCGGCCGGCCGACCGCCACAGAGGTACCCGGCGAGCGCGCCGCCGAGGACGGTGGCGAATGGAACGAACGACAGCACCGAGCCGGCGACACCGCCCAACACTCCGTAGAGGAGTACGTCACCTAGGTCTGCCGGGGAGTCGTCCCCGGGTGCGAGCAGGCGGTCCGAGGTGTCGCCGTGGGGTCGGTCCGGCGCATCGTCGGGACGATTCGGTACGTCGTCGGGCTGATTCGGTGCGTCGTCGGGCCGATTCGGCGCATCGTCGGCTGCCCCGGCTTCCGCAGTGTCGGAGGGGGACTCGTCGGGGACCACGGCCGGATCACTCCGTCTCCGTCTCGTCGCCCCCCGTTCCGTCCTCGTCGAGTTCCTCGACGGGCGCACCGGGGGCGTTCGACTTCACGCTGTTCAGCCCCTGCCTCGCCTTCTGTTTGGAGGCGTAGCCCTGTCCGCCGTCGGCCACGACGTTCCCGTTGTCGTGGCGGAGTCGCCAGCGGTGTTCGTCGGCGGCGTCCTCGAAGAGCTCGAAAGTCGCGTCGCTTCCGCCGTCGTCGGGTGCCTCCTCGTCGCGCGACACGTCGATCACGTGCGCGCCCGGCGCGTTGCGCCGAACGCTCTCGATCCCCGATTGCGCGTCGCGTTTGTCCGCGTACCCCTCGCCGGAGTCGGCGATGATGTTTCCGTTGTCGTGACGGAGCCGCCAGCGGTGCTCGTCGGCGCTGTCGACGTACAGTTCGAAGGCCGCCTTGCTCGCGGCGGCGTCTTCGTCTACCTCGACGTGCTCCTCGGGCCACTCCATCTCGACTTCGAAGTGAACCGTCCCGTCGCCGCGTTCGAGTTCGACCTCGACCTCGGGCTCGGCGTCCGGATCGGCCGTCACGGTTCCGGCGTCGTCGACGGGAACCGGTTCACCTCGGCCGAGCGCTCTCGCGATGCGTCGGAAGTACGTGGCCATCGCCTGTCGGCTTCGCGATCGCCTCGACTCGTGGATCGGTTCGTCGGGCATACACGCTCACGTCACGGCCGAAACACAAAACGCTATGGCCGGTGTCGTGCGCTCGTGTCGGATCCTGCTCGTGTCGGATCCGTTCGGCGATGTCAGTCTCGCTCCGCGATGATCGTCTCGCCCGCTCGGACCGCGTCCCCCTCGGCGACCCGGAGGTTCGCCTCGCTCACGTCGGCCGGTAACACCACATCGGCGCGGGAGCCGAACGAGACGTGGCCGACGCGCTCGCCGCGATCGACGGCGTCGCCGGGCTCCACGGATGGGTGGATCCGCCGGGCGAACCAGCCGGCGATAACCAACAGCTCGTACTCACCGAAATCGATAGCTACCTGCTCGTTTCGGTCTGATTCCTTGTCGAACGCGGGGCGGTTCGCGCCCGGACGGTGTCTGACCTCCCGGACCTCCCCCGCGCGCGGCGCGCGGTTCACGTGGACGTCGGTGACGTTCATGAACACGCCCACCCGCAACCGGCTTCCTTCCTCTCGAACGACGCTCACGGTGCCGTCCGCTGGCGAGAGGACGATCCCCTCGGCGTCCGGCGGCGACCGGTCGGGGTCGCGGTGGAACCAGAGGACGCCGAGCGCGAGCGCGAGCAGTCCGATCCCGACCGGCGGCAGCAACGGGAGAGCCGCGGCCGCGGCGAGCGCGGGGACGAGCGCCAGCCGCCACGCCTCGTCGACGACCGGGAACGGGAGCAGCCGCGCGAGGGGCGGGTTACGGGACACGATCAGGCCTCCGTCGGTTCGCGGAGACTGGGCCGGAGCTCGGTGCGGCCGGCCGCCCACGCCGCGAGCAGGTGGGTGAGGTGGATCCGGTCGTCGAGCCCGTCGACCAGATCGAGGTCGGCCTCGCCGGCGAGCACGTGGAGCCGCGCGAGGTCGTCGCCGTCGTACGCCGAACCGGCGCGGGCGACCCGCAGGGTCTCGCGCAACAGCTCCTCGCCGCCGTACCCGCCCTCGTCGAGCAGGTCGTCGAGGGTCGACCGCGATTCTTTGAAGTCCCCAGCGCGCGCGTCGGCGAGCGCGCCTCGGATCGCGTCGTCGTCGCCCACCTCGCCGAGCGTCTCGTAGGCGGCCCCCATCGTGATCTCGCCGCCCTCGACCGCGGTCGCCTGCGCGGAGAGGATCGCTTCGCGGAGATCTCCGCCGGCCGCGCTGGCGACGAACTCCAGTCCGTCGGCGTCGTAGTCGACGCCCTCGCGCTCGCAGATCGTTTCGAGCACGTCGATCGTCTCGTCGGTCGTCGGCGAGCGCAGGCGAACCGGGAAACAGCGCGACCGGATCGGCGCGATGAGCTTCGACGGCTGGCGGGTGGCGATCACGAACTGCGTTGTCCGGTGGTGCTGTTCCATCACACGCCGGAGCGCCTGCTGAAAGTCCTCTCGGATCGCTTCGGCGTTATCGAGCAGGATCGTCTTGTACTCGCCCGACATCGGCGCGTACGACGCCGACTCCTTCAGCACGCGGTTTATCATGTCGCGTTTCGCCATCCGGCTCCGCCCCGCGAGGAAGCCCTCGAACCGGGGGTCGGTCCGGATCTCCTTTTTCGTCCGACCGAAGAAGTCGGCGACGTTGATCTCGATCATGTCGCTCTCCGGATCCTCGTGGGCGACTCGCGTCAGCGCTCGCGTCGCCGCCGTCTTCCCGACGCCGGGCGGTCCCTGCACGACGAGGTTCATCGGCTCGTCGACCGCGCGCTCCAATCGTTCACGAGCGTCGTCCTGCCGGATCTCGTCGAGTTCGGGAGCGTGCGTGTCTATCCACAGCGGTCCCTCCATATGGAAGGGGTCGGGGACGGGCGCTCAAGAATCGGTCGGTCGGCCGGTGGGAACGGGGAGATGCGATGTGTCGTTGCCGGCGGACGGGCTACTCCAAGGCGGACGGGCTACTCCGAGGTCGGCTGACTCCCGGAATCCGTCGCCGCTTTGCTCGCCTCCACGCCGGTCACCGTGATCCGATTTGCCTCGACGTCCTCGTACGTCGCGCCCCAGCCGCCGACCGTACGACGCCCCGAGTCGCCCTCGACGACGATCGTCGTCGTCCCGGTGAGGGCCAGTAGCTCGGAGTCGAACCCGCTCGTCGACTCGGCGACGAACTCGGTATCGACGACGGTCCCCGAGACGGTGACGTCGTGATTGCTCTCGGTGTCTCGTCCTTCGATCTCCACGGAGACAGTCGCCCCGTTCTGGATCGGCCGCTGGTACTCGATCAGGAACTGACGGACGTCTGCGTACCGCTTCGGCGTCCCCTCGGCGTCTTCGGCGTACAGGACGGGCCACGGGAGCCACATGAAGATGAGAAAGTGCCAGAAGAAGACGTACGTGAACGACCGGTTCTCGAGTATCATTCCGTAGTCCTCGATGGCGGCGGGATTCGACGCGAAGGCCGTCCGCTTGAGGTCGGTGGTGACGATGAACGGCGACGGGCGCGGGCGGCGGCGGACCGCGCTGACGACGCCCTCGAAATCTCCGGCGTCGGGTGTCTCCTCGTCGTCACCGGTCAGCAGCGTGACGTTGACGGTGACGCCGCGCCCCCTCGCGTCGGCGAGGTTGTCGCGCAGCGCCGCGAACTGCTCGGGGGTGAGCGTCGCGTGAATCTGCGTTTCGGCCTCGGAGATGAACGTCCGCGACGCCTCCATGACGGTCTCGAACCGCTTCACGATGCTCACGGTGTGCGCGTCGAGCGCGGGCTGCTCGTAGCGCTCGCGGATCTCCGCGGCGGCGTCCTCGAAGCGGCTCGCGCGATCGGTCAGCCCCTCGACGACGGTTTCCGGGTCGGTCGCCCGAGCTTGGAACGTGTCTTGTTCATAGAGCTCCACGTACCCGCGTTCGTCGAGATCCCGTAACACGTCGTAGATCCGCGCGTCCGGCACGTCACTGGACCGCGCGACCTCCGTCGCGGAGGCGCTCCCAAGCTCCAGCAGCGTGACGTACGCCTCGGCCTGATAAAAAGAGAGGTCCGCGGCCTGCAACACCTCGGAGAGTTCTTCGGTATCCATTGTCACGTACCTCCCGTTCAAGCGAATAAAAAGTACCGAGACTGAGGCCGGTCACTCGACCGACGGATACGGTACGGGCCCTTCGAGCAGCGGGTCGTTCGTCGCCTCCATCCACTCCCGAAGCTCGTCGCGGAGCCGATCGAGCGCGTCGACGTGGTTCGGGTCCGGATGGCTCGCCTCAGCGGCCGTCTCAAACGGCGTTCGGTCGGACGCGAGATTCTCCAGTTCGTGAGGGTCGCGTTCGAGGTCGTACAGCTCCTCCGCGGGCCGCTGTCCGACGTGAAACTCCTCGTGCACCGCTCGTCCCGAAGGGGTCGGCGCTACGTCCATCGGGACGAACACCTTCGGCAGCACGGAGAAATTACGGACGTACTTGTACCGCTCCGTACGGATAGCCCGGATCGGATTGTAGCGATCGTGCCAGGTCATCTCGCCGAAGATTCGATCTCGCGGTTCGTACTCGTCGCCGCGGAGGAGCGGTGCGAACGAGCGCCCGGAAACGTCGGCCGGCGGGTCGTTCTCGAGCAGATCGAGGAGGGTCGGCATGAGGTCAACGTTGCTGACGAGCTCGTCGTGGACGGCACCCCCCTCGACGACGTTCGGATGGTGAAGTATCAGGGCCGTCTCGATGCCGGGATCGTAGCAAGTCCCCTTCGCCCGCGGCATCGCGAGCCCGTGGTCGGTCGTGAAGACGAACAGGGTATCCTCGGCGAGCCCCGCCTTCTCCAGCGCCTCTCGATACCGTCCGATCGCGGGATCCAGTGTCCTCTCGATCAACGACCGAAGGTCGGCCACGTCCTCGCGGACGCCTGGTTCGTCCGGCAGGTACGGAAAGTCGTCGAGCGAGATCGTTTCGGGATCGACGTCGTCGTATACCTCCGACGGGAGATACTCGCGCCGGAACGGACGATGCGGCTCTTCCAGACCGATCGAGACGAAGAACGGCTCGGTCGGGTCGGCATTCGACCCCGCCGGCGCGGCGTCGTTCGACGCGTTCGCCGCCGCGGATTCGAAGAAATCCGCCACGACATCGACGAGTTCGAGGGCGCGTTTGGTCTCCGTATCCACGTAGTCGTAACCGAGCCGCTCGGGGTTCTCCGGGACCTCGTGTTGGAATCCGAGGAGGTGCGTCGAATAGCCGATCTCCCGGAGGTACTTCGGGAGCGTCATCCAGTCGTCGTCGAGCTCCCACCCCATGTGTGCGAGTCCCATGAGTCCGTTCTCGTGGGGATACGCCCCGGTCATCATACTCGATCGGCTGGGCGAGCAGTGCGGGGCCGTACAGAAGCTGTTCTCCATCCGGACGCCCTCGGCGGCGAGCCGATCCAAGTTCGGGGTCTCGACGTCGGCCCCGTAACTGCCCAGGTGCTGTCCGAGGTCGTGGCAGTGGACGAGGACCACGTTCGATCGATTCGCGAGCTCAGTGGTGGAACTGTCCGTCATACATCGGTTGCAACGGCGGGCGCACTTAATCTGATCCGCCACGGCCCTCCTCGTCGAGTCCACGAGATCCATGGGTTACTATGTCGATAATTAATCAATAAATTTGAAGTAAATGGATAAATATGTGATACACGATATGGCGGACGATCGACCGCGATCACTCCGAACGCGACGTGACGTGCTCAAAACGACCGGCGCTGCGTCGGCCGTCGGGATGGCCGGACTCGCCGGCTGCTTCGCCGATTCCGGCGGCGACGGAGGCGACGGCAGTGACGGCGGTTCGGGCGACGACGGCGAAGACGGTGGATCGGGAGACGGAGGGAGCGCTTCCAGCATCGACATCACCGGCGTCTGGTCGGGCGGCGAACAGGAGGACTTCAGCGAAGTGATGAGCTTCGTCGAGGAGGACGCCGGGGTCGAGCTCGAGTATCACCCCCGGGACACCGACACCCTGTTGACCGGGACGCTGATGGACTACGAATCCGGCGTCGCGTCCGCGGATATCGTCGTCATGCCCTCGCCCGCCCGAGTCATCTCCGACGCGGAGAACGGTCACCTCGCACCGCTCGGCGACGCGTGGAACGCCGACGACTTTGCAGTCGACCCGTCTCGGGTATCCGTCGACGGCGAGGTGTACGCCGCGCCGTTCAAGATGGACCTCAAGCCGGGCTTCTGGTACCGGAAGTCCTTCTTCAACGAGCACGACCTCTCGGTGCCCGAAAGCTGGGACGAGTTCACTAGTCTGCTTGAGACGATCTCCGGGATCGAGGGCGTCGACGCACCCATCGCCTCGGGTAACGGAACCGGGTGGCCGCTCAGCGACATCACGGAGGGGTTCATCATGCGCCAGGAGGACGGCGCGTCGCTCCAACAGGGACTCATCGACGGGGACGCCTCCTTCACCGACGACCGCGTCGGGACCGCGTTCGACGAGATCAAGTCGCTCCACGAGGAGGGGTACTTCAGCCAGACCCGCGACTTCGGCGTCCAGTACGAGTACTTCTGGGACA
Source organism: Halorubrum trueperi (assembly GCF_042662525.1). NCBI lineage: Archaea > Methanobacteriati > Methanobacteriota > Halobacteria > Halobacteriales > Haloferacaceae > Halorubrum > Halorubrum trueperi. Next base: position 121,506 of record NZ_JBHSXI010000016.1, on the reverse strand, counting down.
ACAGCCTCCCGCTGTACTTCATGGGCTCGTTCACCCCCGCACAGGAGGCGGTCCAGGACCCCTCGGACCTCGGCGTGTTCCGACTGCCCGGCGTCGACGGCGTTACTTCAAGCGTCAACTGGTTCACCGTGCCGACCTACTCCGAGAACGTCGACACCGCTCGAAACGCCGTGAGCTCGTTCGTTTCCGCCGAGGGACAGGAAGTTTGGGCCGAACTCGGCGGATTCATCGCGTCCAACACGCAGGTTCCGGACGACGCCTACGAGATTCAGGTCATGTCGGACCTGCCGGACCTCGCGGCCGAGGTCACGGTCGTTCCAGACCTCGACGACGCTCTCGGAAATCCGTTCCAGGAGGAGTTCTGGTCGCAACTCAAGGGACTGTGGGCCTCCCCCGACACGGAAACCGCGGAAATCGTGTCCGCACTGGATGAGGCACACCAAGAGACTCTCTCCAACTGACTGTGAGTTCGAGCTCGACCGCCGATCGGCCCACCGACGGGGGCGATCCTCGATTACTCGGGGGGATGTTCGACCTCGAAGAGTTCCGCCGTCGGAACGCCGTCTCGCTCGGGATGGACGCCCTCATCCTCGTCAGCACCGGCTTCCTCGCGATCCTCTTCACCAAGGGGTTCTGGCCCTCGGCGATCGCGGCCGTCCCGATCGCGACGCTGCTGTACTTCGGCTGGGCCTCCTCGAAGGGGTTCTTCGTCTCCCAGCTGCTCGCAATCGCCCTCGCGCTGGTGGCGACCGCCACGTACATGCTCCCGTACTGAGCGCAACCCGCGTTTCGGTCACCGCCCGTCCGCGACTTGGTTCCCGCCGCCGTTCGACGTCTTCCACGCCGTTTGACGTCTTCCATTTCCAGATTGGTTCTCAAACACCTCACTCGATCGTTGACGCCGATCCCGTGATCTATTCCGGGAGTGGGTATTGCAGACCGCCGACAGCGACGTAGTATTTAAAAGCGGTGAGCGTGGCAGCGACGACTGCTTATAAATGAACGTGGCGGTGCGGTGGCGTCGCCGGCGCTACGCGCCGGCTGCAAGCGAGAGCTTCGCTCTCGCCCTGTGCGCCGGTGAGCGGCCGACAGGCCGCGAACAGCGAGGGACCGGAGGTCCCTCTGTCAGCCGGCGGCAGAGCCGCCGGCGACGCCCGCACGAGGGACGCCGCGAGCGCCTTTTAAAGGCGCGAAGCAGCGAGGCTGGGGAGGCATGAGGTATGGGTGCTGTGCGGGCGGGGTGGGATTCAAAGGGGCAGCCGCGAGGCGGGCGCAGGCGACACAAGCACCGCAGCGAAGAAGCGTAGCGACTGAGCGAGGCGCGCAGCGAGCGTGCGCCCGCCTCGCGGCTGGGGCTTTGTAAGTGGTCAGCACGCTAGCAACGACTTATAAACAACCAACGCCAGAAACACAGCGATTCACCGCGCCAGCAACATCACTCGCTCACTTATAAGTGGCCACGCCACCGAATTGACACACCTACTCCCGGTATCGTTCGTCGCTGTTCTCGCCAAATCGATCGAATCGATCGAGTGCGCGTCGCGTGCGCCGCGAACGTCAGTCCGCGACCGCTGCGACCATTCCCTGCTTGTAGTAGCGCTGTAGCGCGACGAAAAGCAGGATGGGGACGATCATCGTCAACACCGACCCCGCGGCGACGAGCCCCCAGTCGATCTGCAGTCGACCCTTCATCAGCGGGAGCACCTGCGGCGCGAGCTGGTTCTCCTGCGACCGCATGAACACCAGGGGGAAGAAAAAGGAGTTCCAGACCCAGGTGAACTGGATGACGGCCACCGAGACGAGCGCCGGCGCGGAGTACGGCAACACGATCGACTTGAAGATTTGGTACCGGGAGGCACCGTCGATGCGCGCCGCCTCTTCAAGTTCCTTGGGGAGCCCCAACAGGTAGTTCCTGAGGAACATCACGACCCACCCCATTCCCCAGCCGATGTGCACCAACACGAGACCCATGTAAGTGTCGAACAGTCCGGTGTTCCGAAGGGTGTTGTAGTTCCCCATCGCGACGAGTTCCGGCGGCGCTGCCATGACGACGATGAGGAGCAGGAACAACCCCGTCTTCAGCGGGAAGTCGAACCGAGCGAAGGGATACGCGACCATCGTCCCCAGCAACGTCACGACGAGCACCGCCGGAATCGTGACGATGGCCGTGTTGAACAGGGCCTGTCCGAGCGGTCCCGATTGGTAGGTCAACGCGCGCGCGTAGTTATCGAACGTTATCGTCGCGCCCGTCAGGTGCCACCATCCCTGCGTGATCTCGCCGAGGGGCCGGACGGACGCCATGAACAGGCCGATCAGGGGAACCAGCCACAGCAGCGCCACGCCGATCGCGACGGCGTAGCGCAGGGCTCGCGGACCGGACGGCATCGACCCCGCCAACCGCGCGCTGATCTCTCGCTCGTCGATCGGTGCGCTGTCCGGAACGTCGTGTCGGACGCGCGTGCCGCCGTCGGCACGACCGGTCGTCGCGGTCGACTCTGACGCGTCATCCGTGTGTTGTGTGTCGGTCATGGTAGATCAGTCCATCCGCGCGATATACCACGCCATCGGCAGGGCGAGGAACAATTCGATCAGGGCGACGACCATGGCACCGCCGTAGTCGATGGGGATCGAGAAGGCCGACTGGTAGACCTCCAATCCCAACACAGAGTACACCCCGTTCGGCCCCCCGGAGGGTCCCCCGGCGGCGTATACGATGGCGAAGATGCGCAGGACCCAGATCATCCCCATGATCACCACAACCGCCGTCACCGGCTTGACCAGCGGCCAGATGATGTCCTTGAAACGACGCATTCGCCCCGCGCCGTCGACCCGTGCGGACTCCAGCAACGACGGGTCGATTCCGGCGAGTGCCGAACTGTACAGGAGCATGCTGAACCCGGTCTGCACCCAGACCCCGCCGACGATCAGCGCGTAGATGGCGATCTGCGGTTCTTGGAGCCAGTTCCGAACCTGCCCGTCGAGTCCGATGACGCGGAGCAACTCGTTGAAAACCCCCGCCTGCGGATCGTACACGAACAGCAGCACGAGCCCGATAACGACCGTCGGCGTGGTGAACGAGAGGAACACGAGCGACCGGAGGATCCGACGCCCGCGGAGGTCGGCGAACAGCAGCGCGAGCCCGAGTCCGAGGAACGTGCTTAGCGGCACGTGGATGAGCATCCAGATCAGATTCTGCGGGAGCGCTCCCATCGGGTACTGAAGCGACCGCACGTTGCTCCAGTTGATCACGGCGTCGTCTTGCAGCGTCGCCACCCAGGTCTTCAGTCCGACGAACTCCTGCATCGTGAACCCGTCCCACGCGAAGAAGCTCCCGACGGCCGAATACACCATCGGTCCGATGGAGAAGATGGCGAACAGCGTGAGCCCGGGAACCATGAAGACGAGGATCGCCTTCAGCTTCTCCCAGTTCACGTCCCGGCCGAGTCGGTCTTCGAGTGCGTGTTCGATGGACATGGTATCAGGCAACGAGTTCGCCGTCCCCGTCGTAGAGGTACGCGTCCTCCGGCTCGAAGGTGAGCGACACCTGCTGTTCGGGCTCGACGTCGGTCGTCGGCACCTTGACGTTCACGAACTTCCCGTCGACGTCGACGTTGACGAGGACGTACTCGCCGAGCGGCTCGACGGTCTCGACGGTCCCTCGTATCGCCCAGTCGGTCTCGGGCGAGTCCGAATCGACCGACATGTCCTCGGGTCGGACTCCGACCGAAACCGTTTCTGACGCTGTCGGGGTCTTCGTCGGGAGTTCGTTCTCCCCGGCGAGATCGACGGTACCGTCCGCTTGGATCCCTTCGAAGAGATTCATCGGCGGCGATCCGATGAAGTCCGCGACCCACGTGGTCTGGGGCCGTCGGTAGAGCTCTTCGGGGTCCGCGACCTGCCTGATCGTCCCTTGGTTCATGACCGCGATCCGGTCGCCCATGCTCATCGCCTCCTCTTGGTTGTGCGTGACGTAGACGGTCGTGATGTCGAGCTCGCTCTGGAGCCGCTTGAGCTCCGACCGCATCTCGAGACGAAGTTTGGCGTCGAGGTTGCTGAGCGGCTCGTCGAGGAGGAAGACGGACGGCTTCCGGATGATCGCTCGCGCTAGCGAGGTCCGCTGGCGCTGGCCGCCAGAGATCTCCGCGGGATCGCTGCCGAGCTGCTCTTCGATGTGAAGCAACTCGGCTGTCTCGGCGACCCGTTCGTCGCGTTCCTCGGGCGGGATGCCTTGGATCTTGAGCGGGTATTCGATGTTCTCCCGCACGGTCATGTGCGGGTACAGCGCGTAGTTCTGGAACACCATCGCGACGTTCCGGTCGGCGGGCTGTTTCCCGTCGACCCGATCGTCGTCGAAATATATCTCTCCGTCAGAGGGTGTCTCTAACCCGGCGATCATCCGGAGTGCGGTCGTCTTGCCGCACCCGGACGGGCCGAGGAACACGAGAAACTCGCCGTCTTCGACCTCGAGGTCTAGCTTGTAGTTGGCGACCGTGTCACCCCCGTCGAAGTACTTGCTAACCGACCGCATGGAAATGCGGGTCATCGGCGTGTTCGCACGATATTCGTTTACGGCACTTATAATTAATCATTCTTAATGGACTTATTAGATACGGTATAGATGCACTCTCTCCGTCGAATTCCGGGATAATCCAACAATTATTTATTAATACTGGAATAAGGAACGACCGATGACTCCTCGCGGCTTCGACTACAGCAGTTACCCGCAGATTTCCGGTGAACTGTTCCGGGCCGTCCAAGAGCGTGGCCTCTTCGAGGACGGCAAGCGGTTCGTCGACGCCGAGCTCCTCGCCTCTCCCGACTTGGTCTACGAGCGATACCTCGCCGATCGCAACGAACCGGCGTTCGACATCCACTCGTTCGTCGACGATCACTTCCGAGTCCCCGACCCGGTCGCCGCGGATCCGGATCTCGATCCCTCCCGGACCATGGAAGCGCACGTCGATGCCCTCTGGGACCCGCTCACCCGGGAGTTCGGCGGGGATGCGGCGCTCGCGAAATCCGACGGAGGCGCAGAGGTGGACGGCCCTGTCGGGACGAACGACTCAATCGGGACGAACGACTCAATCGGGACGAACGACTCCGTCGAGGCGAACGGTTCCTTCGGGGCTCAGTCCGTCCGCGAGCCGCGATCGACACTCGTTCCACTCCCCAATCCGCACGTCGTCCCGGGCGGACGGTTCCGCGAGACGTACTACTGGGACAGTTACTTCACGATCGAGGGACTGGCCGCGAGCGACCAGCTGGACCTCGCGGCGGGGATGGTCGAGAACTACGTGTCGCTAATCGACCGGTTCGGGTTCGTGCCGCTGGGGAACCGCGTGTACTACGACAGCCGATCGCAGCTGCCGCTCTTCTATCGGATGCTCCGCGTCCTCGAACGGGAACGCGGGTTCGAGGCCGTCGCCCCGCACGTCGAGGCCCTTGAAGCGGAGTACGGCTTTTGGATGCACGGGCGGGATCATCTCGACGCGTCGGGAGGTCCGCGGAGCCACCTCCGGACGGTCGCGCTCCCCGACGGGACCGTCGTGAACCGGTACTGGGACGATCGGGCGCGTCCGCGTCCCGAGTCCTACCGTGAGGATCGGGCCCTCGCGACGGCGGTTCCGGTCGAGGAGCGCCCGCAACTGTTCCGAGACGTCAGGGCCGCCTGCGAGTCGGGGTGGGACTTCAGTTCCCGGTGGCTGACCGACGGCGACGACCTCGCCTCGATCCGGACGACAGAGATCGCGCCGATCGACCTCAACGCCGTCCTGTTCGGGGCAGAATCCGCCCTCGCGGAGTGGCTCGATCGGACTGACGGATGCGACGGAGGCGACGGAGGCGACGGATCCGATGCGGCCGCTCGATATGCGAACGCGGCGGACCGGCGACGGACGGCCATCGAATCCTACTTCTGGGACGAGGATCGCGGGTTCTACGTGGACTACTGCTGGACCGACGAGGAACCGGTCGACCGGCTCACGCTCGCTGGCGTCGTCCCGTTATTCACCGGAGCCGCCGACCCGGATCGGGCCGACGCGGTCGCCGAGCGGCTCCGCGAGGATTTCCTCTGTCCGGGCGGTCTCGTCACGACGCTGTCGGAATCGGGCGAGCAGTGGGACGCGCCGAACGGCTGGGCCCCTCTGCAGTGGATGGCGGTCGAGGGCCTGCGTCGGTACGACCGCGACGATCTTGCGGACGAGATCGCGGATCGGTGGCTCGAGTTGAACCGGACCGCGTTCGAGGAGACGGGTCGCATGGCCGAAAAATACGACGTGCGGTCCGCGTCGATCGCGGCCAACAACGGGGAGTACCCACTGCAATACGGGTTTGGCTGGACGAACGGGATCGTCGCCGCGCTGAGCGACTCGACCTGACGGACGGTCCGATGGGGGACCTGACGGACGGTCCAATCCTTCGACGCAGGATCTCTTTTAAACTCGATGTGTCGGTGCCGGATCGAAGATTCTCCGTTCGAACAGTCTTCCAGTTCTGTTATCAGCTCGTACCTATCCGCTTGTTCGACCTCCATGTTCGCCGGCTTGCGCCATTCGACCGAATCGACTTGAATTCTATTTGTCCGTTTTCGAGGGTCTTGGTCCGTGTCTCGCTAGTTGGGAGTTTTATTAATGTTCGGAGTAAATGAACATCAATCGTTAAGTACACGCGCGCTGAATCGACCTGATACATGCCACGAGACAGCAGCTCCGACGACGCCGATCGACTCACCCGCCGCCACTACGTTGCCGGTGCCGGCACGCTCGCGACCGTGGGGATCGCCGGTTGCTCCGATGATTCCGGCGGGGACGGGAGCGACGGTTCGGATGGAAGTGACGGTTCGGATGGAAGCGATGGCTCGGATGGAAGCGACGGCTCGGACGGAAGCGACGGAGCCGAACTGGAGATAGTTCACTGGTGGACCGCTGGGGGAGAGCAGGACGCCTATCAGGCCCTCCTCGACGGGTTTCAGGAGGAGTACCCGGACGTGGAGGTCGCCGACAACCCGGCCCCCGGCGGGGCCGGTTCCGCGATCGACGCCGTGATCCAGAACCGGGTCGTCGACGGGAACCCGCCGAGCACGTTCCAGATCTGGCCCGGCCAGGCGCTCACTCCGTACACGGACGAGGGTCTTCTCGAGAACATCGGCGACTCCGTCTGGGACGACGAGATGCGCGACGCCTACCGCGACGGCGTCCTCGACCTCGCCCAGCCCGCCGGCGACCTCGTCGCGGTGCCGATCAACATCCACCGGCTGAACAACCTGTTTTACAACGTCTCGGTCGTCGAGGACGCGGGCATCGATCCGACTGACATCGACGGCCCGCAGGGCCTCCTCAGCGCGCTGGAGACGCTCGACGCGGACACGGACGTCACGCCGCTCGTCCACCAGACGCAGACGCCGTGGTCGTCCCTCCAGCTGTGGGAGAACATCTTCATCGGCGAGCAGGGCGTCGACGACTACCAGACGGTCATCGGCGGCGACGTCTCCGGGCTCGAAGACGAGATCCGCTCGGCGCTCGATCTCCTCGCCAGCTACCTGGAGTACATCCCGGAGGACGCCGGCTCGATCACCTGGGACCAGGGGAACAACGACCTGATCGCTGGCGACGCCGCCTTCCTCCACCAGGGCGACTGGGCGGCCGGCCAGTACGGCGGCGCAGAGGACTTCGACTTCGGCGACGACTGGGACATGGTCCCGTTCCCGGGCACGTCGGGTGTTTACCACTCGGTCATCGACTCGTTCGTTTTCCCGACGAACAACCCGTCGCCCGAGGAGACGGAACAGTTCCTCAACTACGCGGGAACAGTCGACGCACAGGAGCGGTTCAATCCGATTAAGGGCTCGATTCCGCCCCGCACCGACGTCCCGATGGACGAGTTCGGCGACTTCCTCACTCGGCAGTTCGAGGACTTCCAGAACTCCGACACGCAGCCGCCGACCATCGCCCACGGAACCGCCGTCGCACCGGACATCCACTCCACCCTCGACGAGGTCTTCGCCAACTTCAACGGCAGCCTCGACGTCGACGCCGCGTACGAGGGCATCGCCGACGCGTTCTAACGATCGATGCCTTCACGGATTTTTGCAGCGCTGACGCGCGACACCGACGAGTCATCGACCGGACAGCAGCGGGTGCGGACCGACGGCGGTGCGGTCGTCGACGGGACCGACGGCGCGGACGGGTCGTCGAGTTCGGCCGAGACGTCGGACGCCTCGCTTTTCACGCGCCTCCGGCGGAGCCGGTTCCTCGAATCGCTCCCGTTCTGGGGGCCGCCCGGACTGCTCGTGTTGTTCTTCGTCTACGGGGCCATCTCGTGGAACTTCGTCATCTCGCTGACCGGCTGGGAGGGGCTCGGACAGCCGGACTACTCGTCGCTGTCGACGGACATGTACACGCAACTGCTCGCGGATCCGTCGTTCGCGGCGGCGTTCCGGAACACGCTCGTGTTACTGTTCGTGTTCACGGCCCTCTCGCTGGTCGTGGGGCTGCTCCTCGCGATACTCGTGGACCAGAAGATCCGCGTCGAGAACACGTTCCGAACGATCTACCTGCTGCCGATGAGCCTCTCGTTCGTCGTCACGGCGATCTTCTGGTCGTGGATGTACAACCCATCGAACGGGCTCATCAACGAGGTGCTTCGCGGCGTCGGTCTCGACGCGCTCACACAGGCGTGGATATCCGATCCGCGGTTCAAGCTCGCGTCGATCATCTTCGCGCTCATGTGGCAGTTCTCCGGCTACTGTATGGTCGTGTACCTCGCCGGGCTCCGCGCGATACCGGAATCGCAGTACGAGGCGGCGCGAATCGACGGCGCGTCGACGCTCCGTGTCTACTGGCGGGTGATCATCCCGCAGCTTCGGGCGTCGACGATGTCGGCGGCCGTCGTCCTCGTCGTGTTCGCGTTGAAGGCGTTCGACTTCCTCTTCGTCCTGTTCGGGGTCAACCCGGGACAGTCGGCGGACATCCTCTCGGTGATGATGTACCGCGTCGCCTTCGACCGGATCCAGTGGGCGTACGGCTCCGCCGTCGCGATGGTGTTGTTCGCGATGGCGATCGGCGTGATCGGGCCGTATCTGTACCTGCAGTACCGACGGGGTGAGCTATGACTGCGACAGATCGGCTCCGCGTGGCGATATCGGAGCTCGATCGATCGCGCGTCGCCCTGTACGCGGTGCTGCTCGCGATGGTGGCGTTCTACCTCGCGCCGCTGGAGTCCGGGTTGATGACCGCGTTCAAGACGCCGGACGGGTTCCGGACGACGACGCCGTTCGCGCCGCCGCCGCCCGGGGAATTCACCGTCTCCGCGTGGGGAACGGCGTTCGAACGGCTGTCTGCCGGATTGCTCAACAGCGCGGTGATGGCGGTGCCGGCGACGGTGCTGTCGGCGCTGTTCGGATCGCTCGCGGCGTACGGGCTGACGAACCTGCGCTGGCGCGGCCAGATCGGCGTGCTAGTGCTTTTCGTCGCCGGGGTGTTCATCCCGTACCAGGCCGTGTTGGTTCCGTTGACCCAGTTCTGGTCGCTCGTCGACCTCGGCGGGCGGATTCCGATCGCGCTCGTCGACGACTACGAGGGACTGATCAACCTGAGCATTACCCACGTCGCGTACGGAATCCCGATCTGTACGGTCCTGTTCCGCTCGTACTACGCGACGATCGATGGAGAGATGCTGGAGGCGGCGCGACTGGACGGGGCCTCCGCGGCGACTATCTATCGGCGGATCATTCTTCCGCTGTCGGTCCCGATTTTCGCGGTGACGCTCATTTACCAGTTCACGCAGATATGGAACGATCTCTTGTTCGCCATCGTGCTCGTCAACGACCCGTCGAATCAGGTCGTGACGGTCGCGTTGAACCAGCTACAGGGATCCTTCGTTCAGCAGTTCAACCTCCAGATGGCGGGGGCGTTCGTCGCGGCGCTACCGACGCTCGTGGTGTACGTCCTCTTCGGAGAACAGTTCGCGAAAGGCGTCGCAGGTGATTAACAATGGCACGACTCGAACTAGACTCGGTGACGAAACGGTTCGGCGAGGGGGACGGCTCCGTTCTCGCCGTAGACGACGTGGATATCGACGTGGCGGACGGGGAGTTCCTCGTCCTCGTCGGCCCCTCGGGCTGCGGAAAATCGACGACCCTCCGGATGGTCGCCGGGCTCGAATCGATCACGGACGGCGAGATTCGCTTGGACGGCGAGCGGATGAACGAGCAGGGCCCAGCCGAGCGGGACATCGCGATGGTGTTCCAGAGCTACGCGCTGTACCCGCACATGACCGTCCGACAGAACATGCGATTTGGGCTGGAGGAGTCGACCGACCTCGACGAAGCGGAAATGGACCGCCGCGTCGACGAGACGGCGGCGCTCCTCGACATCACCGAACTGCTTGACCGGAAGCCCGGCGCGCTCTCGGGCGGGCAACGGCAGCGCGTCGCGCTCGGTCGCGCGATCGTGCGCGAGCCCAAGGCGTTCCTGATGGACGAGCCGCTCTCGAACCTCGACGCCAAGCTCCGCTCGCAGATGCGGACGGAGCTCCAGCAGCTTCAGGCCGACCTGGACACGACCACCGTCTACGTCACGCACGACCAGACGGAGGCGATGACGATGGGTGACCGGATCGCCATCCTCGACGCCGGGGAGCTCCAGCAGGTGGCGACGCCGCTGGAGGCGTATCACCGCCCGGCGAACCGGTTCGTCGCCGGCTTCATCGGCGAGCCGTCGATGAACTTTATCGAGTGCGACATCGACGGCGACGCGCTCGTCCGCGAGTCGTTCCACTACCCGCTCAGCGCCGAGGCGGCCGACGCAGTCGCTGGCGCGGCCAACGTGACTCTCGGGATTCGCCCCGAGGACGTGTCGGTGTCGGTCGACTCGCGCGGGAATTCCGATGGCGACGATGCAGACACCGATAGTCACTCGTTCGCCGCGACCGTCGACGTCGTCGAGCCGATGGGCGACGAGAACGTCGTCCACCTCTCGCTCGCGGACGGTCCGAAGTTGGTCGCGACGGTCGACGGTCTTCGCCGGATCGAGGACGGAGCCGACGTCGTCGTCGTCATTCCCGAAAACGCGATCCACGTGTTCGACGCGGATACCGGGGACGCGCTCCACAGCCGCTCGCTCGACGACGCCGAACTGAACGACGAACGCGTCTGAATCTGCGAACGCCCAGATCGCGCCTCCGTGTCGGGAGGCGAGCCAGACGCTTCGTCGGAGCGCCAATCAGACGCTTCGTCGCCGCCACGCGCGGCCGGTCGCTCGGCCAACCGCGGCGGCGGCGACCACTTCGACGTAGAATCCGAGGAAGAATCCGATAGCGACCGCGTTGAGCGGCCCGTACGCCGCCGCCGCGAGTCCGCCGCCGCCGGCGGCGAGCAGCGTCGCGACGAGGTAGCCGGCGTCCTGCGTCGCGGCACCGATATGCGAGGCGTTGACCGCCGCGCGGAGCGATCGCTCGCGAGCGACCGCGACGAGCGCGGCCGGAAGGGGGTAACAGATCGCGAACGCCAACAGCGTGGAGACGGTCGAGCCGACGATGAAGAAGATCCCGTCGGTCGTTCCCGTGGGGTCGACCCCCTCCAACGGGCCGCCGAGCGTCACGACGAGCAGGACGACCGGAACCGCGAGGTAGCCCACACACGTCGCGAGCAGCCGGAACCCGTCGACGAGGAGGGGGCCGATCGGCCGCCAGTCCGGGGGATCGGGATCGTCGCGGGGGTCAGCGGCCGCGGTCGTCGCGAGCACCTGCGAGAGGTACCCCGCGACCGCGACGAACGGGAGGACCGGGATCCACACGGCCAGCAGGTGGAGCGCGCCGCCGACCACGAGCGCGTCGAACCGGGGAGATCCGCGGATCGGATACGTCAGAACGCTCCGGATCACGCGCAGATCACTTTCACGGACGGATCACTCATGACGGACGGATCACTCGCGGACCCGCTCTACTTCCCGCCGGATCCCGTCGCGGACACGGTCGGCGAGCTCGTCACTAGCGTTGCCGGTGCCATCGGCGGTCTCGGTGTCACCGGTTTCGGCGTTCTCGGTTTCGAGGAGCCGATCGAGCTTGCGCTCGAACGCCGATTCGTCGATTTCGCCCCGAGCGTAGCGCTCCCGGAGGGCGTCGAGCGCGGGGTCGCTCGCCTTGGCGTCGCCGGATTCCTCCGGGTTCGGAAGCGGTCTCGTCAGCGTGTGGAGGACGGGGAGGGCGACGAACAGCCCGAAGAACCAGACGAGCGGCAGCGTCCACCAGACCTCGGTGAGGAACGGGGCCGCGACGCCGCCGCCCAGGACGACGAGGACGAACACCCGCCGCCAGCGGTGACGGAGGTTCCACGCGATCCGTCGGAGGAGGCCGGTCATACTCGGATCGACAACTGCGAGGGGGAAATCGGTTTCGTCGCGTCACTCGACCGAGAAGACGAGCCGATCGCCGGGCTCGACGCCGTTGCGATCGCTCCACCCGCGGGGGACTTCGAGGACGTACCGGCCCGTCCCCCGATAGCGGGTGAACGGGCGCGCATCGGGCTCGGCCTCGCTGATTCCGGTGACCGTCCCGTTCGGTGCGACGAAGACGATGTCGAGCCCGAACGCCATGTCCCGCATCACGTAGGCGTGCTCGCCGGACTTCTCGTGGACGAACAGCATCCCCTCGTCGTCGGACAGTTCGTCGGTCGCCGAGAGGCCGACGTACCGCTTTGCGATCCCGTCGGCGACGCGCGCCTCGACGGTCGCGAGCGACTCGTTCGTCTCGCCGTCGACTGCCTCGACCGTCGTCGTCTCGTAGCCCGCGATTAGCAGGATCGGGTTCGTCGCGACGGCGGCGGTCGCGAGGAGGGCGAGGACGCTCGCGACGGCGATGATGCCGAGGAGACGGCGATTCACGGTCGTTCCTCGCGGCCCAGAAAGAAACCGTTTTCCGCTCCCGGCGGGTTGGAAACCCTGGGGGCTCGTGGTCTAGCTGGTTATGACGCGGCCTTTACAAGGCTGAGGTCGGCGGTTCGAACCCGCCCGAGCCCATTTCTGGGACGAACGAAGTGAGTCACAGAAATGTATGCGAGGGCGGGTTCGAAGCAGGGAACGGAGCGAGCGAAGCGAGCGGAGTGAGTGAGGTTCGAACCCGCCCGAGCCGAGCGGAGCGAGTCTCTTCTGGCTGAACTGTCCTTTATAAGTACGTGGGTGTTGCTGGCGGCTGTTTATAAGTGGGTGTTGCCGTCGGCTGTGCGGTGATCGTCTCTACACCCCGGTCGCTCGCTTATAAATGGATGCTGCTAGGGCGGTGACCACTTCACAAAGCCCCAGCCGTGAGGCGGGCGCACGCTCGCTGCGCTCCTCGTCACTCGCTTCGCTCGTTCCTGTGGTGCTTGCGTCGCCTGCGCCCGCCTCACGGCTGCCCCTTTGAATCCCACCCCGCACAGCACCGCCCCACAACCCCACCCCTCCCCAGCCGCGCGGCTTCGCGCCTTAAAAAGGCGCTCGTGGCGTCCAGCGAGAATTGGAGATTCTCTGGCAGCGAGGGACACAGTCCCTCGGGCAACCGGGCTTCGCCCGGTGACAGCCGGACGTAATCCGGCGACCTCGCGGGCTCCTCGCGCTCGCTTATAAGCGAGCGCTCGGAGGCGCGCCACCACACCGGGCGTTCATTTATAAGGGATCGTCGTCACTGTCGCTAGCGGTGTGCGGAAACCCGTCGCTCGGCGTGTGAGCGGACTGAGGGGAGTAAGCCCCCTTCGGTTCGTCCCGACATTCGGCTAAGCGTCCGCGCCGTGGCCGGACTACCTTGTGGCGCGGACTTGCACCGGCGAGGATTCGCCGTTCCATCCGTTCCCGCCCGTCTGTAACGTGGCAAAGCCACGCGAACGTGGCAAAGCCGCGCGCCCTCATCGGGTTAACTCCCTTCCCTTGCGGGTCGGTTCGCGCGTTCGCGGGGTCACCCGCGAACGCCGCGGCCGCCGAGGCGACCGCGCGAATCACAGGTCGGGGCGGGGGGTGTCGTTGCTGTTCCAGAGCCAGCCGTCTCCGACTCCGGGCGTGTGCCCGGTCGCCCGTCCGGCCGGTGGGGGGACTTTCCTCATGCCAAAGGCACGGGAGTCGGGCTCCCTCTGTCCGGTCCGAACTTCTCGGCGACCGTGAATAAGCGGTTCGGTCGTGAGCGCCGGGCGACGAGGGTGATTGGCGGGCGTGGATCCCGGGCCGACGGGGGGACGCGAGCCGCCGCGAGCCGCCGCCGATCGCCGATCGTTTCACCCCCCGCGAGCGGGTCAGAGCGCCGGATTCGCAAGGGAAGCGTTCAAGTCGTCAGCACTGTAAGGGAGTATCATGTCCGAGGCTCAGACCGTTCAGCTGTCGTACGACGACGGTGCACGAGCGGTCGAACTCGCGCGGGAGGCGGTCGAGTCGTTCGTCCGACACGGGCAACGCGAACAACCCGGAAGCATGCGCGAGGCGTTCTACGCCCGAACGGGCGCGTTCGTCAGGCTCGAATCCACGCGGGGCCGGGGCCGGCTCCGCGGCTGTGCCGGCGCGTGGGAGACCTCCGACCAGCTCGGTCACGCCATCGTCGAGGCCGCGATCAAGGCCGCATCCGGCGACTCCTGCGGCTCCGAAGTCGAACCGAAGGAACTGGACAACATCACTGTCTCCGTGTTCGTCGTCTCGAACTCGGTGCTCACGAACGACCCGCTCGCCGACCTGAAGATCGGCACCCACGGCGTCGCCGTCGACGGCGGCAACGCGCACGGCTGGCTCTACCCGACGGTCCCCGTCGAGAACGGCTGGTCGGGTGCCGAGTTCCTCTCGCGCGTCTGCCGGAAGGCGAAACTCGCGCCGAACGCGTGGGAGGACGACGAGACGATGGTGACGCTCATCGAGGGACAGGTGTTCCGAGAGCGCGCCGACGGCGGTGCCGTTGAGGAGCTGTAGTCGACGAACGCGACCCTTACTCCGCAGTTTCGTCCGTTCCGTAGCCAACCGCATCCGCGTCCGCGAGCGCCCGATCCGTCGCTGCGTCGAGATCGAACGCGCCGTCGGCGACCACCTCGCCGTCCCGGATCACCGGCTCCAGCAGCGACTCCGCGTCCGTCGGTCCCGGTCGGTCCGCCAGCCCGACCGCGTGCGCGCCGTCTGTGGTCCGGTACACCGCTTTCGCGCCCGAGAGCTTTCCGCGCTTGGCGGCCGGCTCGCCGTCGACGGCGACGATATCGAGCGCGAAGTCGACCGGGTCCGCGTTCGAGACGTACCCGCCGACGCCGAACCCGTCGACGACGTCGCGAAGCTCGCGGAGATTTGCTGGACCCAGCCCACCGGAGACGTACACGTCGACGTCCCCGTGGCCCCGTGCATCGAGCTCCCACCGGACCTCCCGGAGGATGTGTCTAAAATCTCCCCGGCGCGATCCCGTCGTGTCGATCCGGACGCCGTCGAGGCGGTCTCCGAGCGTCTCGACCGCTCGCAGCGTCTCGTCGACCTCGTCGGTGTAGGTGTCACAGAGGGCGATCCGCGGGATCGCCTCGTCGACGCCCTCGTCGAATGCGCGCCACGCGGCCTCCTGTTCGCCGCGGCCGAAGCAGATGGCGAGGGCGTGTGGCATCGTCCCGGAAGCCTCCCGGCCGATGAGGTCGCCGGCGGCGACGTGCGAGAAGCCGTCGAACCCGGCCACCAGCGCGGATCGTTCGACTGTCGCGGTCATCGACGGGTGGACGTGGCGCGCGCCGAACGAGAGCACCTGCGACTCGGGCGCGGCGACCCGACAGTCGAGCGCGGCGGTCGCGATCCCCGACGCGTGCGAGAGGAACCCCAGAAGCGACGTCTCCAGCCGCGCGAACGCGAGGTACGGACCCTCGATCCGCATCACTGGACCGCCGTCGAACAGCCACCCCTCGGGGATCGCGTCGACGTCGACGCCGCGGTCGGCGAGCAGCGCGACCGCGTCCTTCAGCCCGGCGAACAGCTCGAAGTCGCCGTCCGGAAACTGGTCAGCGGTCACTTCGGCGACGACTCGCGGGTTCCGGTCGGCACCCCGCAGGGCGGCCTCGGTCCGCTCGAAGTACGCGTCCGTCGCCCGGCCCTCGCGGATCGCCGCCGCGTCGACGATGTCGAACTCTGTCATACGCGACGGTACGCCCGCCGGGGAGGAAAAGCCAACCGGGTCACGGAGCGTCCGCGTTGTGCGGGCCGGTGTCGTCGGAGTGTCCGCGTTGTGCGGGCCGGCGTCGTCGTCGCGTTCGGCCGGTCTGGCCGCCCCCAGACTCAGGGTCGGGAGCGACGCGCGAGCACCGAAACCGCCGCGATCAACGCGACAATGGCGGCGACGACGCCGAATCCGGGAACTTCGCCGGGGGTTCCGGTCCCGGGCGCGGCCGGCCCATCCCCGTCGGCGGGGCCGTCTCCGCCGTTCGCGTCCCCGTTTTCGTCGTCGCCGTCACGCGTCGTGTCGTCGCCACCGTCGCCGCCGTCGCCGCCGGATTCCCCGTCGGAATCGGGGCGATCGAAGTCGGCGTCCGGGCGGAGTTCGAGCACGTCCGCCGGCTCCGGCGCATGGGCGATCGTGACGGTCGTGCTGTCGCGATCGACGCCGTACGCGCCCGAGAAGTCGCCGCCGTCGATCTCGTACACCTCGCCGTTGACGTACGAACCGTCGCCGTGGGCGGTCAGCATCTCCAGGTACGCCTCGCGGAACTCGGTCGCGTCCGTCGGAGTCTGCCACTCCGTCACCCAGACGTAGCCGTCCTCCTCGCCGTCGCGGTACGGGTACAGTTCGTCGCCGGCCCAGCCCGCGGTCGCATCGTGGGCGTAGTTGTAGTTCGCGCGCGTTCGGAGCTGTTCGTCAGGCTGCGTGTGAATCAGGACGTTCTCCCGCACGCTGGCGCTCGGGTCGAGGACCAGGTGATCGTACTCGTAGCTCTGGTACCAGAACATGACGAACATCGAGGCCTCGCCGGTGGTCTCGGCACCGTCGACCCCCTGATCGGGGTACCGCTCCCAGCCGTCGGTCGCGGAGTCTTCAAACTCGATCTCGCGGGTCTCGTAGTCCGGATTCCGATGGATCACCTCGGCGGTCGAATCCGGCGGTGACTCCATCGCCTCGGTGACGGCGCTCCACCCCTCCTCGTCGACGAGTTCCTCGACGTAGAGCGCGCCGTCGGAGTACGGCTGCAGGACGGTCTGGAGGATCCCGAAGTTGTAGTCGGCCGCCGATCCCCCGCTTCCGCCGCCGTCATCCGGCTCGGCCAGGCAGCTCCAGCCGTTCGCACAGCGGGCGTCGTACAGCTCCTCGACGTGGACCGCCTCGCCCTCGACGATGCCGTCGACGGCGAGGTCGGCGTCCTGTGTGGCACCGACGTACCGGGGGTGCGTGAGGTCGTGGTACTGGTCCTGCATCGCGTGAACCAGCTCGTGGGCGAGCGTGGACGGATCGATCTGGACCTCCTCACCCTCCCGAACGACGAGGACGATCCGGTCCTCTCCCGGAGAGTAGAATCCGGTTACCGCGCCGCCGAACACGGCGTCTATCTCGTCGCCCGCAGCCGCGTCGTCGCCGACGACGAACAGGGCGCGCCACACTTCGTCGTTCCATCGTTGGAACGCCTCGTCGTCCTCGGCGACGCCGGTCGTTCCGTTGCCACTGCCCGTCGAACCGTTCATGAACTCCGTCCGCGTGACGGTCTCGACCGGCACGTCCTCGCGAAACGGTCGCTCCCGGAGGTGCTCGACGCGCGCCATCGTCAGGTGCGTCAGCGATTCGAGCTCGGCCTCGGTCAGTCCGTCGCTCTGGTTGAACGACAGGTCGTCCTCGTAGTGACTCCCGTTCCAACAACCGACCAGCTCGGTGTCGGGTTCGACGCCGCACTCGTCGGCCGTCGCGCTGGCGGGGGCGTCGCCGCCGGCCGCGGCGCTCGAAACGGGGGCGTCGCCACTGACCGCGGCGCTCGAAACGAGGACATCGCCGCCGACCGCGGTGCTCGAAGCGGGGGCGCTCGGAGCGAGGTCGTCGCCGTCGATCGGGTCGTCGAGTCCGTCGTCGATCGGGTCGCCGGCGACGACCCCGATGCCGCCGATCGAGAGGAGAACGATCGCGGCGACGACGAACGATAGGGTGTGAACCCGTCGCATAGGGTGGATTACGAGCGACCCGGTAAGTAGTTTGTCGGTCCGACCCCCTTTTTGGGCTCGGACGCCGAACGCCCGTCCATGCCGTACGATCCGACCGAGACCGCGGTGATCGTCGTCGACATGCAGAACGGCTTCTGTCACCCCGACGGGAGCCTGTACGCCGAGCCGAGCGAGGCGGCGATCGGTCCCGTGACGTCCCTCGTCGAGCGCGCCCGAGACGCCGGCGCGAGCGTCGTGTACACCCGCGACGTCCACCCGCCGGAGCAGTTCGACGACGCCCACTACTACGACGAGTTCGATCGGTGGGGTGAGCACGTCGTCGAGGGGTCGTGGGACGCCGAACTCGTCGACGACCTCGACGTGCGACCGGCGGACCACGTCGTCGAGAAGCACACGTACGACGCCTTCTACCGGACGGACTTGGAGGGACACCTCGATACGCACGGAATCCGTGACCTCCTGATCTGCGGAACGCTCGCGAACGTCTGCGTGCTTCACACCGCCGGCAGCGCCGGTCTTCGCGACTACCGCCCGGTCGTCGTCGAGGACGCGCTCGGCTACATCACCGCAGCGCACCGCGAGTACGCCGTCGACCACGCGGACTGGCTCTTCGGCGAGACGGCGACCCGCGCGGACGTGACGTTCGATCGCTGAGGGTTCGACGACGGATCGCTGAGGGTTCGACGACGCGACCGGCCCGCTGCCCCTCCCTGACGATTATCAGCGGCGTGAATCGGCGTGTAACCCTTTTTACTCCCGACGCGGACCGTCGCGCATGGAACTCTCACGGCGCGGCGTGCTCGGCGGGATCGGGTCCGCGTTCGCGATCGGCGCGATCGGCTTCGTCGGTGCCGTCACGGTGTCGGACGATGCGGACGGCGGGACCGAGGCCGGCGGTGACGGCACCGTCGACGGCGCTGGAACGGGTGAGGATGGCGCTGGGGCTGGCGAGGACGGCGGTGGCGACGGATCGGTCGCGGCCGATCCGGACGCACCGTTTGCGGCGAGATTGCTGGATGGTTCGGGTGCTGACGGCGAGGACGGTGACGACGCCGACTCTCGGGACCTGTTCGACGCGGGCGATCTGTCTCGCGTCCAGGGCGTGGTGTCCGAGGACGGCGAGCACCTCGTGTACGTCGCGCTCGGCGACGGCGCGATCGAGACGGTACAGGAGCGGCTCGCCGAGTCCGGTGCGGTCGACGACCCCGACCGCTTCGTCGTGTCGATGTCGCTGGACGGGACCGAGGTCAGGCGGGTCGAATTCGACGAGGAGCGGGTGGCCGCGCTCACGGACGACGAGTGGGGCGGCGTGTTGACGCTCCCCTTCGGACAGGAGTCGGTCGCCGCGGACGTGTACGAGTCGCTGGCGGCGTCCTGACCGTCGGTGACGTCTTGTTCCCCACCACCGTCGCCCTGCTCCGGCCGAGCGGAGCGGTTTTGTCGCCGGCCCCCGTACAGCCACCCACGAAACGATGAGCGATAGTAGGGGATCCGGGCGGACGACGGGAGCCGAAACGGGCGGCCGTCCGTGTCCGATCTGCGAAACGCCCATGTATCATCGACACTGCAAGTACGTCTGTCCGGAGCACGGCGTCGTTTACGACTGCAGCGACACGTTTTATTGACGGACGTGACGGGGATCCGCCTCCGAACTCGGTGGTCGAATTCACCCGATTTCGTTCGGATATAACTGACGGAATCAATTCAGAGGAAGATGAAAGAAATCTCTTCTGGGCGAACTGTTATGTTACTGGAGTCCGACTTTTTTCCATGTTTGGGGACCCGCTATCGATCCTCCATGCCGGCCTGCAGAGGGCAGCATGGTAGAGAAAACGCAAGTCGTCCGGAGCAAGCGGATCCAGCGTCGCACCGGGACGACCTTCCACGTCGCGACCCGACTGCTTCCGAAGCGGATCCGCCACCCGACGTACGTACTGTACGGATTCTTCCGAATCGCCGACGAGGTCGTCGACGCCGCGGACACCGCCTCGCCGGCCGAGCAGCGCGCCGAACTGGCCCGGCTCCGCGACGTGGCGCTCGGGGAGGAGTCGACGGCCGATCCGGTGTTGGACGCGTTCGCCGCGATCCGCGAGGAACGCGGTATCCCCGACGACGACGTCCACTCGTTCGTCGACGCGATGGAGAGCGACATCGACACCGACCGGTACGAGACCTACGCCGAGCTGGAATCGTACATGGACGGCTCGGCGGCGGCCGTCGGCCGGATGATGACGGCGATCATGGACCTCGACGAGGAGGCGGAGTCGCGGGCGCTCCCGCACGCGACGAAACTCGGCGAGGCGTTCCAGATGACGAACTTCATCCGGGACGTTCGCGAGGACGTCGTCGAGCGCGACCGGATCTATCTCCCGATCGACACGCTCCGCCGCCACGGCGTGACCGAGCAGCAGGTCCTCGATTTGGCGTTCGACGAGAACGTCGGCGACGCGGTCCGCGAGGAACTCGCCCGGACGGAGCGGCTCTACGAGGAAGGCGTCGCGGGGATCAAGTACCTCCCCGACGACTGCCAGCTGGCGGTGTTGCTCGCGGCGGTGCTGTACGCGGACCACCACCGACTCGTTCGCAACCTGGGGTACGACACGCTGTCGACGACGCCGGAGCTCTCCTTCCCCCGCAAAATTTCGCTGCTCCTCCGGACGCGCTGGAAGTGGCAGTGGAAGCGGGACCCCGAGGCCGTGTTCTACGAGATGTGCGGCTGGTTCGACGGGGCGCGCGAACGCCGCGAACACGGCCCGCACGGGCCGAGCGTCGCACAGACGGACTGACGCGGGGGAACGAGAGGAGGCCACGGATATGGACAGGTCTCGGTTCGTCGGGCTCGCGCTGTTCGCGTTCGGACTGGTCTTCGTCTCCTTCATCGTCCGCGGGACGACCCGGCTCTTCGCATCCTACGAGCTCGCCGTGGCGCTGTCCGCGCCGATCCTCTTCGCCGCCGCCGCGCTACTGGCCGGACTGGTCGTGCTCGCCGCGCTCGACGCGACGGGGATCCGTCGGCTGGAGTGAGCGATGGAGGACTGAGCGGGCGGTCCTCGGGCGGTGACGACATCGCTGCCGTGCAGCCCGGCGTGAGTCGAGTCGGAACGCCCTTTTGACCGCGGCCCGGAGAGACGGTATGGACGTACGAACCGTCGCCGACCTCTCGCCCGCCGAACGTCGTGCCCTCTTCGAGCGCGACGCGGGCGTCGACGCGGTCCGCGACGACGTGAGAGAAATCGTCGACCGGGTCCGGACGGAAGGCGACGTGGCGCTGCGAGAGTTCTCCGAGGAGTTCGACGGCGTGACCGTCGGCAACATCGACATCACCGACGACGCCGAGCGCGCCCACGCGGAGTTGGACGACGCGGACGATCCGGTCCTCGACGCGGTCCACGACGCCGCCGCTAACATCCGGGAATTCCACGAGCGGCAGCGTCCCGAGGACTGGCGCGACGACTTCGGCGGCCGCGAGTTGGGACGTCGCTTCCGCCCGCTCGATCGCGCGGGCGTGTACGTGCCCGGCGGTGCGGCGGCGTACCCCTCCAGCGCGCTGATGGGCGTGATCCCCGCGACGGTGGCGGGCGTCGATCACGTCTCGGTCGCGACTCCGCCGGCCGAGGAGATCAACCCGGTCACGCTCGCTGCGATCCACGAGGCCGGTGCCGACGCGGTGTACCAGGTCGGCGGCGCGCAGGCGATCGCCGCACTCGCGTACGGGACGGAAACCGTGACGAACGCCCAGAAGGTCGTCGGGCCCGGAAACAAGTGGGTCACCGCCGCCAAGGCGATCGTGCAGGGCGACGTGGAGATCGACTTCCTCGCCGGTCCGAGCGAGGTGCTCGTGCTCGCCGACGGTACCGCCGACCCAGACCTCGTCGCGGCGGACCTCGTCGCGCAGGCGGAACACGATCCGAACGCCTCCGTGGTCGCCGTCACCCCAGACGCTGATCTCGCCGCGGCGGTCGCCGAGTCGGTCGACGAGCAGGCCGCGGGACGCGACCGCGATGAGACGATCCGCGCGGCTCTCGACAATGAGGCTTCGGGCGTCCTCCACTCCCGCTCGATGCCCGAGGCGGTCCTGTTCGCCGAGGAGTACGCGGCCGAGCACCTGTCGATCGTGGCCGACGACGACGAGGCGCTGCTCGCGAGGATCTCGAACGCCGGCTCCGTGTTCCTCGGACCGTACTCGCCGGTCGCCGCGGGCGACTACGCGGCCGGGACGAATCACGTGCTGCCGACGAACGGCGGAGCCAAGCGCTACGGCGGGCTCTCAGTGGACACGTTCCTCCGGTCGTCGACGGTTCAGCGGCTCGACCGCGACGCGCTCGCCGACCTCTCGGACACGATCACGACGCTCGCGGGGGCCGAGGGTCTGGAGGCGCACGCGGAGAGCGTCCGCAAGCGGTTCGAGTAGGCGGCGAGCGCTCTCCTCGTTCGCCGGCAGGGTTTTTACCGTTCGAGGGGAACGTATTCGTATGAGCACCGAAACGGTCGAGACTGGGACCGACCCGGCGATCGAAGTGACCGTCGACGCCGCGGAGGAGGCGCTAGCCCTGTTAGAGGGGGAGGACCTCGACACGGAGGAGGCCGGACTCCGACTGTTCGTCCAGCAGGGCGGCTGTGCGGGTCTCTCGTACGGGATGCGGTTCGACACGGAGCCGGAGGACGACGACCTCGTGGTCGAGCACCACGGGCTCCGCGTGTTCGTCGACCCCGCGAGCCGGAACTACATCGGCGGGAGCAAACTCGACTACGAGCACGGCCTGCAGGCGGCCGGCTTCGAGGTCGAGAATCCGAACGTCGTCTCCGAGTGCGGCTGCGGCGAGTCGTTCCGGACGTGATCGACGTGGCAGCCGCCATCGGACGCCTTCGGGAACGATACGTCGCGCTGTTAGGAGCGATCGCTCGAGAGATCGCCGTATGAGCCTCGACGCCTCGACGACGGCTGACGGCGACAGGGTATACACCGACCGAACGCGCGTCGAACGAGGCGTGGACGGCCCCTTCTACGTCGTGTTCTCCGACGCCGACGGGGCGTCTCGTTGGGGGTTCCGCTGCGGGAACTGCGGGTCGTTCGACACCGCGATGGACACGATGGGCCGGATCCAGTGCACGGAGTGCGGGAACCTCAAGAAGCCGGACGAGTGGGACGCGGCGCACGAGTGAGCGGGCGCGCGATCGTCTCGCTCCCTCGGCGTTGTCACCTTCGCTCATCCGTCGTTGGCACCTCCGCTCACCCGTCGTTGTCACCTCCGCTCATCCGTTGGTGTCACCTCCGCTCACCCGTCGTTGTCACCTCCGCTCATCCGTTGGTGTCACCTCCGCTCAATTGCTCCGTTTCGCCGCGCTCGATCGCTCCACTCGACCGTTCCGCATCTCCGGCGAGCGGTAGCGAGCGCACGACGGCGAGCGCCCGATCTCGGGAATCCACGCGTGATCGGCTCTGCAAAATCGTGAGAAAGTTTATCACGGAAGCCGGCGAACATCGCGGTAGATGGCCACTGCGAGCATCCCACCGACGACGGAGGCCAGAGACGTCTTTCGCGAACTCGGATACACCGTCTCCGAGGGCGGACAGGAGTTCGTCGCAGAACGAAAATGGCGGCGCGTGCTCGTAACCGTGCTGTGTCTGGAGGACGACGATCTCGATCCGTATCTGGCCGACGGCGGCGACGCTCCGCGGCTCCGCTGTTTCGTCACGTGGCGCAATCGGGCGGGCGACCTTCGCGACCGGCTCGTCTCCAAGAAGCCGCCGTACGACTGGGCGGTCATCGGCATCGAGGCCGACGGCGGGGACTTCGCGGTGATGGAAGGCGCGCCGGGTAGCCCCTGAAGACGGCTGTCGTCCGGTTCCGGTTCGGTCTCGACTCAGCCCGCGTTCGTCCTCACTCACCGCCTCCTTTTATACTCCCGTGCGTCCAACTAGCACGCGACATGGTGTTTAAAAAGATCACGCTGATCGGGACGAGCGAGGAGAGCTTCGACGACGCGGCCGACGACGCGATCGACCGCGCCGAGGACACGCTGGAGAACGTCTACTGGGCGGAAGTGCAGGAGTTCGGCGTCGAACTCAAGAACGCGCCGCAACGGGAGTATCAGGCCGAGGTCGAGGTTGCGTTCGAGCTGGCGGACTGAGGGGCCGACGCGCGTCGGAGAATCGGCGGTTCCTGCTTCCCGGCTTTTATCCGTCGTTGCTCTCATCGGTTCGGTTACCGTCTCCAACGCTCGGTCGTTCGTTTATAAGTCATTACGCTCGTCGGTTCGGTGATCACATCCCACACTCGGTTATTCGTTTATATGTGATCGTTGCTGGCGCGGTGAACACTCACAAAGCCCCAGCTGCGAGGCGCAAAGCGCCTCTGGCAGCGAGGGACTGTGTCCCTCGGGCAACCGGGGGAAGCCCGGTGACAGCCGGCGGCTCCGCCACCGAACAGCACCGGCACGTTCAGTTATAAGCGATCGGCGATGCGCCCACCTATTTATCCGATCGCGACCACGGACCGTTCATGACCGCGTCACGCGCGCCGGCGGAGCCCGAGGTCCGGGAGTTCGAGGCGAGGGTGGAGTCGACCGACGGCCGCGAGGTCGTCCTCGACGAGACGTACTTTTATGCCGAGTCGGGCGGCCAGCCGGCGGATCGAGGGACGATCGACGGCGTCCTCGTCGACGACGTGTTCGAGCGCGACGGGCGAGTCGTTCACGTCCTCGGCGAAGAGCCGTCGGACGCCCTCTCGGCCGGCGAGACCGTTACGGCGATCGTCGACGACGCGTTCCGAACGTACTGTGCCCGCGCACACACCGCCTCGCACGTCCTCTACGGCGCGGCTCGTCGGATCTGCGAGGACCTCGGCTACGCCGGCTTCGACATCGCCCCGGAGAAGATCCGCGTCGACCTGACGACCGCGGAGCCCCTGACCGACGCCGACCTCGTCGAGTTAGAGCGGCTCGCGAACCGAGCCGTCTGGGACTCGCTACCCGTGACCTGGGAGACGCTCCCCGAGGACGAAGCCCGCGCAGTCGACGGAATCGCCTTCAACACGAAGACCGAGGAGGGCGCGATGAGCGGAAGCGAAGCGGTGCGCGTCGTCACGGTCGGCGGGGGCGGCCGGGGCGACGGGAACGGTGCGGGCGGCCGGGGCGACGGGAACGGTGCGGGCGGCGCGGGCGGCGGAGAGGGCTCGGCCCCGGGTGACGCGACCGAGGCCGCGCCGTGGGACGTGGCCGCCTGCGGCGGGACTCACGTCCGGAACACGGCGGAGATCGGTCCGATTTCAGCGCTCGGACGTTCGAATCCCGGCGAGGGGGTGACCCGCGTCGAGTTCGCGGTCGGTCCGACAGCGATCGACCACTCGGCGGCGGTCCACACGGCGAGCCTCGACGCGGCGGCGAGCCTCGACGCGCGGATCGGCGACCTCCCGGACGCGGTCGAGCGGCTCCGCGAGGAGGCCGACCGGCTGGAGGCCGATCTCCGGGCGACCCGGAGCGACCTCCTCGCCGCCCGCCTCCGCGAACTCCCGACGACCGAGATCGACGGCGCGACGTGGGCGATCGGAACGGTCGCCGACGCGGACCCGAACGACCTGCGCGAGCCCGCGGAAGCCGTCCTTGGCGATGGCGAACGCGACGGCGAGCGCGACGGCGACGACGAGCCCGCCCCCGACGCGATCGCGGCGGTCGGAACGGGCGGCGCGCCGTTCGTGGTGGCTGCGGTCGCGAACGACGCGGTCGGAACGAGCGGCGAGGACGCTCCCGACGCCGGCGCGCTCGTCGACGCCGTCACCGAGGCGTTCGGCGGAGGCGGGGGCGGCGGTCCGACGTTCGCGCAGGGCGGCGGACTCGACGCCGATCCGGACGCGGTCGTCTCGTGGCTCCGGGACCGATGACCGGAAAGCTCGGCCCCGAGGCGCTCGCGGAGGTGCTCGCGGCGACGGGCGCGGACGACGCGGCGGTCGAGGTGGGTCCCGCCTACGGCGAGGACGCGGCCGCGATCGCTCTCGCGGGCGAGCAGTCGACGCTCGTGGTCGCCGCGGACCCGCTGTCGCTGGCCGCGGACGCGGTCGGTGAGCTGGCGGTTCACGTCGCCTGCAACGACGTGGCCGCGAGCGGCGCGGACCCCCGGTGGCTCACCCACACCCTCTTTTTACCCGACGACGATCCGACCCGCCGGCGGACGGTCACGGCGCAGGTTGACGAGACCGCCGCGGCCCTCGGCGTCGCGATCGTCGGCGGCCACACGGAAGTGTTGCCGTCGCTGGAGCGCCCCCTTTGCTCGATGACTGCGCTCGGAACCACGGACAGATTTGTGTCCAGCGGCGGGGCCGAGCCGGGCGACCGGCTCCTCCTCACGAAGGGAGCCGGGATCGAGGCGACCGCGATCCTCGCGACGGACTTCCGCGAGGCGTGCGCCGAGGCGGGCGTTTCGGCGGCGACGCTCGATTCCGCGGCCGGCTTCCTCGACGAGGTGAGCGTCGTCCCCGACGCGGCCGCCGTGCGCGACGCCGCGACCGCCATGCATGACCCGACCGAGGGCGGCCTGCTGACCGCGCTGGTCGAGACCGCAGCCGCGAGCGGGGTTGAGTTGGCCGTCGAGCGCGATCGGGTCCCGGTTCGGCCCGAAACGAGGGCCTGCTGTGACGCGCTCGGCGTCGATCCGCTGGCGACGTTCGGCTCCGGTGCGCTGTTGGCGGCGGTGCCGCCCGAGCGCGTCGGCGAGGCGACCGAAGCGCTGGCGGCTGCCGGGATCGCGGTCGGCGAGATCGGGGAAGTCCGGGCGGCGGATTCCGGTGATGGGTCCGACACCGGTGATGGGTCCGACGCCGGGACGGTCACCCTCGACGGCGACCGGATCGACGAGGTGCCGCGCGACGAGCTGTATCCCCTCTGGGAGTAGTGGGCACTGGGAGCCGCGCGGGTTCCCAGACCCTCGGCTCGCGTTCCCCCGCCGCCCCACCCCCGATCGCTCACCTTTTTCCGTGTGAGATCGAACTTCGCGCCATGACTGGGGCACGCGTCGGCTCGTCGCTCACCGACGAACAGGAGGCGGTCCGGGAGCTGGTCCGGGAGTTCGCGGTCGAGGAGGTCCGTCCGGGAGCGGGCGCGGCCGACGAGACCGAGACGTTCCCGGAGGACGTCTGGGACGGGCTCGCAGAGCTCGGGCTGACCGGACTCACGGTTCCGGACCGGTTCGGCGGCTTCGACGCCGACGAGACGACCTACGCGGTCGTCAACGAGGAGCTGGCGTACGGCCACCTCGCGGTCGCGACCGCGCTCTCCGTCCACTGTCTCGCGACCTCCTGTCTCGCCGAGTTCGGGAGCGAGACGCAGCGCGAGCGGTGGCTCCCCGACATGGCGGCCGAGGGACGACCCGTCGGAATGTTCTGTCTCTCCGAGCCGCACGCGGGGTCGAATCCGGCCGAGATGTCGACGACCGCCGAGTACGACCCGGAGACGGACGAATACGTCTTGAACGGCGAAAAGCAGTGGATCACGAACGGGGCGCGGGGCGGGGTCGCCATCGTCTTCGCGAAGGCGGTCGGGCCGGACGCCGAGGAGGCGGCGACGGACGAGGGCGCGGCGGACGACGCCGACGACGAGGGGTCGATCACCCAGTTCCTGGTGCCCGCCGACGCGGCGGGATTCGAGGTCGGCAAGAAAGAAGAGAAGCTCGGGCTGCGCGCCTCGGACACGACCGGAATCAGCTTCGACGACTGCCGGATCCCCGCCGAAAACCGGCTCACCGAGGAGGGGAGGGGGCTCTCGGCGGCGTTCCGCATCCTGACCGGCGGTCGGATCGGCATCGCGGCGCAGGCGGTCGGACTCGCGCAGGCGGCCTTCGACGAGGCGAAGGCGTACGCCGCGGAGCGCGAGCAGTTCGGTGAGGCTATCGCCGAGATCCAGTCGATCCGACACACACTCGCGGAGATGGCGACCGACGTCTCGGCGGCCCGGCTGCTCGTTCGCGAGGCGTGCCGGCAGGCCGAGGTGGGCGAGGACAACCGCGTCGCGGCCTCGAAGGCGAAGTACCGCGCCAGCGAGACCGCAATGTCGGTGACGAACGAGGCGGTCCAGATCCACGGCGGGTACGGCTACACGACCGACTTCGACGTCGAGCGGTTCTACCGCGACGCGAAGATCACCGAGATCTACGAGGGCACCACGGAGATCCAGAAGACGATTATCGCTCGAGGCCTGCTGAACGATCGATGAGCGACGCCGCACTTCTCGATTCGGACGCCTACGACGCGGTCGTCTACGACCTCGACGGCACCCTCGTCGATCTCGCGGTCGACTGGGCCGCGGTCGCCGACGCGGTCCTCGACGTGTACGCCGCGAACGTAGTGATACCCCCGACGGACGATCTGTGGGGGCTGCTCGAAGCGGCCGGCGAGTACGGACTCGCCGAGCGCGTGGAGGAGGCGATCGCGCGCCACGAGCGCCACGGGGCCCGCGACTCGACGCTGCTCCCGCTCGGAAAGCGGCTACTCGAGACGGGGGACGGAGGCGGCGGAGCCGTCCCCCGATCCGGCGTCTGCTCGCTCAACTGCGAGGAGGCCTGTCGGATCGCCGTGGAAACCCACGCGCTCGACGGCGCGCTGGTCGCGGACGCGATCGTCGGACGCGACACGGCCGAGACGCACAAGCCGGCACCGGAGTCGCTGCTCGCGGCGGTCGAGCGACTCGGGGCCGAACCGAAGCGCGCGCTGTTCGTCGGCGATTCGGAGCGGGACGCCGTCACGGCGGAGCGCGCCGGCGTCGACTACGCGTGGGCGAGGGACGCGCTCGGGCGGTGAGATCGGCGTCTCCGCTCCGCGGGCGAGGATGGTCGACCGGCGAGCGACTGCGGACGATCGAACGACCGCGGGCGATCGAGCGACTGCGGATGATCACTCGTCGCGGTCGTCTGCGCCACGCCGCCCGCCGTCGCCGGCCTCCGTGCGCTTCGCGTAGACCGCGACGGCGACGGCGGTGGCGAACCAGATCGGAGCGCCGACTCGGACTGCAAAGGCAACGCGAGCGCCCCACGTTTCGAGGGTGACGAACGCGGACAGGATGGCGACGATCGGGGCTCCGACGAGGATGGTGACGACGAACGTCGTCTGCATCACCCACCCGTAGTCGACGCCCTCGTACTCGGCCCGCTCGACGGGTTGCACGGCAGGCGTTCCGTGGCGGACGCGCAAATCGGTGACGGTCCGAGTGCGCCAGACGTGACGCACCTCCCGGTTCGGGATTTCCGGATTCCGGCGATTTTAACCGCTCGCGCGGGTGTGTTCGGGGCATGACCACGACGCGGGGACTCCGGAACAGCGAGGAACCGATCACGATGCTGACCGCCTACGACGCTCCGACCGCGGCGATCGTCGACGAGGCCGGCATCGACGTCGTGCTCGTCGGCGACAGCATGGGAAACGCCGCGCTCGGATACGACTCGACGCTCCCCGTGACGATGGCGGAGGTCAAGAGCCGGACCGCCGCCGTCGCCCGCGCGACTGACGACGCGCTCGTCGTCGCCGACATGCCCTTCCTCTCGTTCGGCGTCGACGAGGCGGAATCGGTGCGGAACGCCGGCGAACTGCTGAAAGAGGCGGACGCCGACGCGGTGAAGATCGAGAGCGGTCCGCACACCGTCGACATGACCCGACGGATGACGGACGTGGGGATCCCCGTGATGGCGCACCTCGGCTTGACGCCCCAACACGTCAACCGCCTCGGCGGGTACACCCGACAGGGGACCGAACAGGACGCCGCGGAGGAGATCGTCGAACTGGCCGGCGCGCACGCCGAGGCCGGGGCCTTCGCGCTCGTCTTGGAACACGTGCCCGCGAACCTCGCCGCGGCCGTCACGGAGGCGCTGGCGATCCCGACGATCGGAATCGGGGCAGGGCCCGACTGCGACGGGCAGGTGCTCGTGATCAACGACGCGATCGGTCTCGGCGAGTGGTCACCGCCGTTCTCCCGGCAGTTCGGCGACGTCCGCGGCGAGATGCTCGACGCGATCGCGGCGTACCGCGACGCGGTGACGAGCGGTGCATTCCCGGCCGAGGAGCACTCGCACGTCGAGGAGGACCTCAACGACCTGTACTGAGTCCGCTCCGTTGATACTCTCGGCAAGAGACGCGCGGTTTGACTCGGGAGCGGGTAGGACGGTGGAGGTGCGTATCACTCTCGACGGTGGACCCAGTTTTCGGCTTGAACGAGTTCGGTCCCGCCACATGCGCCGCAGGATTCGGGTGGGTCGAACGCATGCCCGCCAGATGAGCTCTGAACCGGCGTACCCGCATGGATTACTTGGCAGTCCTCACAAACGAACTCTTCGACGTGTTCTGGGCTATGCGCCATAATCCGATCTCAAACCCTACACATATAGTTAATATCTCAATTCTCCTCGGACTCGGCATGGTCGCGATCCCCACATCGGGTGCCGCAGCGGCCGGAGATTCGGACGGATACACGGACGAAGACACCGACGGAGACGGAGTCGTCGATGCGGACCGAATCGCAGCCGACACGCACCGTGATCCAGAGAAGGGCCTCTCAAAGGCGGACGAACAGAAGGCACATGAGGGGTTTGTCAACGTAACTATGAAAGGGCTACAGAAGGGCGACACCGTGTCGCTGATCGGGTTCGGCTCGTTCAGCACCTCGAAGCGGTCTGCCCGAACCGGACGCAATCCACAGACGGGAAAAGAGATCCAGAACGCGACGAAGAACGTGGTCAAATTCAAAGCGGGGGCTGAACTGTCCAAACGCGTGAACTAGTGTCGATTCAGGCCTGAGCGGCTAGCGTTCCTCCGGAAATCGCTCCTTCGTCGAGCGATACGGAGGTCGAAACCGCCACACCCGGCGTGGGGTATATACGGACCAACGACCTACTCGGCGGTGTGACAACCCGGACCATCCGCGCCCGCGATCGGCCGGTGTTCGGCGTCGACGTGCACAGCGGCGACGTTCGCGGCGACGACCCCTCCTACGCCCTCGTGATCTTGGACCCCGTCGACGAGGACGACCCGGACGCGCCGGACGCGGACGGCCCGATGGCGCGGGTGACTCGAGACGTGGTCTCGTTCCGGAAGCTCTGCCGGTTGATCGACGACCGCGAGCCCCTCTACGTCGCCACCGACAACGCCTACGAGCTGGCGGCGGACAAAAACGAGCTGGTGGGCTTTTTGCGGTCGCTGCCGGACGGCACCCGGCTGGTTCAGGTGACCGGTGCGGAGCGCCCGGAGCCGCTCTCCCGGGTCGCCTCCAGACACGGGATCCCGTACGGGAAAGAGCCGATGAAGGAGGCGGAGGCGTCGGCCAGGCTCGCCGCGGCCAACGTCGGACACGAGGTGACCGCGTTCACCGACGAGACGAGAGTGAAGGTGTCTCGCGGGCGCTCGACCGGAAAGGGCGGGTGGAGCCAGGATCGCTACACCCGGCGGATCCACGGCAACGTTCGGAAGCGGACTCGACAGGTTCAATCGAAGCTGAACGAGGCGAACCTCGACTTCGAGCGCGACGTGACCGAGAAGTACGGCGGCTACGCGAACGCCGTCTTCACCGTCGAGGCTCGCCCCGAGGACATCCCGGTGTCGAACTCGCGGGCGGGCGACGTGCGCGTCGAGGTCGATCGCGAGCGCCGCGACGGGATCGAATACGAGCCCCTCGTGCAGCGGCGTGATCGGGTGATCGTGGGGATCGATCCGGGAACGACGACCGCGGCCGCCGTGGTCGGGCTCGACGGCACCGTACACGAACTGTTCTCCTCGCGGACCGCCGACACGGGCGACGTGACGGAGTGGATAATCGAGCAGGGTCGCCCCGTCATCGTCGCCGCGGACGTGGAGCCGATGCCGGAGACCGTCGAGAAGTTCCGGCGGTCGTTCGACGCCGCCGGATGGCGGCCGACCACGGACCTCCCTGTCGACGAGAAGCTCCATCGGACACGGGAGACCACCTACGACAACGACCACGAGCGCGACGCGCTGGCGGCCGCGCTGTACGCCTATGACGACCACGAAGACCAGTTCGAGCGCATCGCGGCGAAGACCCCGCCGCGGCTCGATCGCGAGGCGGTGATATCGGGCGTCGTCGCCGGCGGGGCCTCTGTCGAAGCCGTCGTCGAGGACCTGAGCGAGGACGACGGGGACGGAGGCGGGAGCGGAGGTGCAGACGGCGAGTCGGCGGTCGATCCGACCGAGCCCGAGCGCACCGAGGAGGAGGAGACGATCCGGCGGCTCCGCGAGCGCGTCGAGCGCTTGGAGTCGCACGCCGAGTCGCTGGAAGACGACCTCACCGATCGCGACGAGCGGATCGCGAAGCTCGAGAGCGAACTGGAGGAGGCGAAACGAGAGGAGCGCATCGAGGCTCGCACCCGGCGAGCCGTCTCCCGCCTCGAACGCGAGACGGACCGGTTGGAGCGCGAGCGCGACGAGGCTCGACAAGCGGTTGCGGAGCTGGAGGGAAAGGTTGAGACGCTCAAGGAGCTGTGGCGGCTCGACCACTCCAACTTCGATACTGTAGCGGCAGACCAGGGGCTCGTGAGCGTGAAGGTCGTCGAGCAGTTCACGCTCGACGCGATCGAGACGGCCGACGAGGAGTACGGCCTCGTCGCCAACGACGTGGTGTACCTCCGGGACGCCTCGGGCGCGGGCCGCCGGACAGCCGAGCGGCTGGCCGAAACCGAGCCCCGCGCCGTGATCCGTGACGGGAACCTCTCGGAGGTGGCCGATCAGGTTCTGTTCGATCACGACGTGCCGGTCGTCCCCGTCGACGCCGTCCCCGTCCGCGAGGTCGACGAGCTGGCGGTCGCCGACGAGGCGGAGCTGGCGGCCGCCGTCGACGACTGGACGAACCGGGCCGAGCGCCGGCAGAAGGCAGAAAAACGGGAGCACCTCGACCGGATCATCTCGGAGCACCGGGCGGGACGGACGCTACCGGAGACCGAAGAGTAGGAAACTCGTCTCGGCTGACAGCGGTTCGTCGTCCGGGAGCCCTCCGCACGCATCCAGAAGTCATATGACCGACAATCGCACAGTCGTGCGTATGGACGCCTACGAGCGGATCACCCGGAACGCGGCCGAGGTGGTCACCGAGGAGGAGATCGAGGCGCTGGCCGACGACCCCGACGGAAAGCGGGCGTACGTCGGCTACGAGCCCTCGGGAGTCCTCCACATCGGGCACATGCTCACCGCGAACAAGCTCATCGACCTCCAGGATGCCGGGTTCGAGGTGACGGTGCTGCTCGCCGACGTGCACGCCTACCTCAACGACAAGGGCTCGTTCGAGGAGATCCGCCACACCGCAGAGCGCATGCGGGACCAGTTCATCGCGTACGGGCTCGACGAGTCGAACACGCAGTTCGTGCTCGGCTCCGACTTCCAGCTCGACGACGACTACACGCTTGACCTCCACTCGTTGGAGTTGGAGACGACGCTCGCGAGGGCCGAGCGCGCGATGGCCGAGATCACCTCCGGCGACTCGGTGAAGGTGTCGCAGGCGGTGTACCCGTTGATGCAGGCGCTCGACATCCCGTACCTCGGCGTCGACCTCGCGATCGGCGGGATGGAGCAGCGCAAGGTCCACATGCTCGCGCGCGACGTGCTCCCGAGTATCGACCGCGAACCGCCGACGAGCCTCCACACGCCGCTCATCGCCGACCTCGGCACCGGCCGCGGGAAGATGTCCTCTAGTACGGGCGTCACCATCTCGATGGAGGACTCTCGCGAGGACATCGAATCGAAGGTGAACGACGCGTACTGTCCGCCGACGGCCGACCCGGAGCCGACCGACGACGGCGAGTCGCGCGAGAACCCGGTCCTGCAGGTGTTCGAGTACCACGTGTTCCCGCGGTTCGAAACGGTCGTCGTCGAGCGTCCGGAGGAGTACGGCGGCGATCTGGAGTACGGGACCTACGACGGGCTGGAGGCGGATCTGGAGTCCGGTGAACTTCACCCCGCCGACGCGAAGGGCGCGCTCGCGGCGTACTTGGACCGGCTGATCGCGCCGGGCCGCGAGCAGCTCGCGGAGTAGCTGGCTAACTCCTTCGCCGGACCGCCGTCTCTTCGCCGCTTTCACCTCCTGCTCGTCGTGTGCCCCTCGTACTCGCAGGAGCCGTCGAGACAGCCGCGACCGGTCGCCGTCTCGAATACGGGGAGCCCACAGTCGCACTCGTCGACGACGATGCCGGAGGGGATCGAGAACGTCGTCTCGCAGTTCGGGCGGTTCTCGCAGGCGAGGTACACCCGACCGGGCGCGAACTCGACGGTGAGGTCGCCCTCGCAGTCCGGGCAGTCCCACACGCGGTCGAACCGGTCGCTGACGGCCGCTTCCATTGGGTCGCAGGCGGGATCGAGACAGAGGTGGAACGGCTCGCCCCGCTCGACGCGGATCTTCGGCAGCCCGCAGTCGTCACAGACGCCGTCCGTGACGCTCGCACCCGCGGGGAGTCCCCACCGCGTCTCACAGGCGAGACAGACCACGTCGCCCCGCGATCGCACGAGCGCTCCGCCGTCCTCGGGGCAGGTGCCAACCGGCACGCCGGCCTCCGTGACGGGTAGCGCGCGGCTCGCGGTCGCCTCTTCGGCGACGACCCTGAGTCGGCGAGCGCCGTCGCGGGCGGTGATGGAGAACCCTTCGCCGTCGCCCTCGACGACGACCGAGTCGGGACGAGTCAGCCACGCCACCGGCTGGTATCCGTCGGCGTCGTGGACGAGGGTGGTATCATCGGGTTTAATGAGGACGACGACGCGCCCGCGGTGAGTGCGCGAGCGGTCGCCGCGTTCGGTCACTCGACAGTCGCCTGCGAACACGCGGAGTCGTTCGGGCATACGACGGGTGGCCGCGGTATGGGTGAAAAGCGGTCGGCGCGAGGATTTATATACCTCGTCGCCGGCGACGATTCGCGAGATCGGATTTCGACGCCGACCCGCCTACTCCACCCGAACCGTCCGCGTTGCCCTGACCGGCATCAGCGGCAAGTCGGGGAAGACGACCTCGACGACGAACTCCAGTTCGTCGGCCTCGGGCGGGCCGAATACGCCGACAGGAACCGTCGTCTCGCCGTCGAGGTACGTCGACGTCGCGGTCATCTCCACGTCGTTGACGGTCACTCGGATGCCCGTCCGGGCGCGGCCGGAGACGGCGGCCACGGCGACTTCACACATCTCGTTTTCGCCGACGGCGATGGCGTCGGGGAAGTCGCCCCAGTCGACGTCGATCCGGGGACAGTCCCGCGCGGCGTCGACGATGCGCTCGGCGACGGAGCCGCTCATGCCGGCGTTTTCGAGTTCCGTCGTGCCGGCGTCGACGACGGCGGCGGGCGAGGTGAGCCCGGCGTCCACGAGCCGTTCCGCGCGGCCGGACCCGACCCCGTCGATCGCGGTGAGCGCGACGGCCTCGCGGGAGACGCCGTGCTCGACGCGCGCTTCGACCCGACACGCAAGGTTGGCGGCGCGCGCCCCGGCGAACCGGTCGAGGAATTCCGAGAGCGCGGCGAGCAGGCGGAGCGCGTTCTGCCGGATCACCCACGCGTCCGAGCGCAGGTCGGAGGGGATGGAGTCAGCCATCCCCGCGAGCAGGATGGCGAACACCTTGCGGTGACCGTCCTCTAAGTCGGTGTCGCGCCCGTCGAGGATCCGGTCGATCGCGTCGGATTCTGCGGAGCGCGCGGAGACGGAGTCGAACTCTCCGGCGGCGGCGACCGTTTCCAGGATCCGATCGACGGTAAGCGTCTCGCGGTCCGCGAGCCGATGGAACCGGCGGGCGGTGTCAAGTCGGAGGTAGTACTTCGAGGCGAGCCGCCCAAGCGCCGACGGTTCGATCGCGAGGTCTTCGTCGGCCGCGACGAACCCGTCCGCGACGAGCGAGTCGAGGGTGTCGCGAACGCGGTCGCGGAGCGTCGCGAAGTCGTACTCCTCCGGCTTCGACGCCGCGCGGACGTAGTAAAAAGTGGTCTCCAGCCAGTCCATCACGTCCTCCAACCCGCGGATGGTCCCCATCGCGATCTCCGCGTTGAGGTGGGATTCGAGCTCGGCCGCGAGCCGCGATTCGATCTCTTTGCCCTCCTCCAGCAGCGCGCGGTACCTGTCGGCGTCGGCGTGATCGCAGACGACCCAGCCGTACCCCACGTCATCGTATCCCGGGCGGCCCGCGCGTCCCAGCATCTGGAGCACGTCGAGCGGGGAGATGTCCGTCTCGCCCTCCAACGGGTCGTGGTACTTCGTGTCTCTGATGACCACACAGCGCGCTGGGAGGTTCACGCCCCACGCGAGCGTCGACGTCGAGAAGAGCAGCTTGATCTTCCCCGCTTTGAACCACTCCTCGACTCGGTCGCGGTCCTCCTTTCCGAGCCCGGCGTGGTGGAATCCGACCCCGTCGGTGACCGACTGCCGGAGGGTGTCGTTGGTGAGCTCTTTCGCCTCGTTGTGGAAGTCGTAGTCGCCCCGCGAGTCGATCGGAATGTCGCGGTCGGTGATCTCGTCGCGGGCCTTCTTGGCCGCCTGCACCGTGTCCTGCCGCGAGGAGACGAACACGAGCGCTTGGCCGTCCTCGCGGACGTGCGGCTCGGCCAGATCGAGCGCTCGGTAGAGCCGTCGGTACTTGTCGGCGAAGGCGTTCGAGCCGTGCGAGTACGTCTTGACGTTGGTCTCAAGGTCAACCGGACGATACGCGTCGCCGAACTCGTAGGTCGTCTCCGCGGGCGCATCGAGCCACTCGGCCACGTCGGCGACGTTCGGCATGGTCGCCGAGAGCGCGACGACGCGGGGGTCCTGGAGCCGGCGGAGCCGAGAGACGGTGACTTCGAGCACCGCGCCGCGCTTCTCCGAGTCGAGCAGGTGGACCTCGTCGATGACGACGCAGTCCACGTCGGTGATGAAAGAGTAGCGCGCGGAATCGTGTTTGCGGGTGGCACTGTCGGCCTTCTCCGGGGTCGTCACGAGCACGTCCGCGCGTTCGGCGCGTCGCGGATTCAGGTCGCGCTCGCCGGAGACGACGTACACCGAATAACCGAGATCCTCGAACCGTTCCCATTCGCTCTCTTTCTCGTTCGTGAGCGCGCGGAGCGGCGCGATAAAGAGGGCGGTGCCGCCCTCCGAGAGCGTCTTGCAGA
This sequence comes from Halorubrum trueperi, assembly GCF_042662525.1. Taxonomy (NCBI): domain Archaea; kingdom Methanobacteriati; phylum Methanobacteriota; class Halobacteria; order Halobacteriales; family Haloferacaceae; genus Halorubrum; species Halorubrum trueperi. The sequence continues at coordinate 84,312 of NZ_JBHSXI010000016.1, read as the reverse complement.
TCGCGAGTTCGGCGAGCGCGGTCTTTCCGGAGGCCGTCGGCGCGGACGCGACGACGTTGTGGTCGGTCTCCAAGATCCCCGGCAGCGCCTCGCGCTGCATCCGGTTGAACTCCTCGAACCCGAACGCGTCGGCGAACTCCGGTACCGCGTCGGTTACCTTCACGCCGGACCACGCCCGTGGGCGACTCGCCGGCGACCGAGACTGGTTCGCATCACGTCGACCCGGGGGCTTCGAGAGCAAAGGCGTTTCTCATGTGACCGCCGCCCTGGCGTCGCGCGCCCGGCATCCCGAGCGCGGCCACTGCGAACCCCTTGCGTTTGGGTCGGACCCCGAGCGTTTAGGTGACCCCGGGTCGACCGACCCGTATGCTACCGTCATCTCCCGCCGTCGTCGCCGCGGCGGCCGTGATCGTCCTGTTCGTCCTGCTCGTCGCCGTCCGCCGTCTTCGTGCACCCTCCGCCGAGGCCCGCGAGTCGAAGCGCGCCCACGAGGCCGCCCGGGAGCGTGACCCCCCCGTCGAGATCGGCGAAACCTACGAGTTCGGCGTCACGGAGCTCACGGACCACCACTCGGGCGAGGAGGTCGCCGTCGGCAAGGTCGAGGGGTTCGTCGTCTTCACCGAGGACATCCCGGGCGGCCTCTCGAAGGGGGACGTGATCCGCGCGAAGGTGCTCTCGTTCAACGAGGGGCGTACCTCCGCGGACGCGACGTTCGTGACGAAGGCGTAGCGGGCTGTTGATCGACCCCGAAACGAGGATCACGTTCGCCCCGAGCATGAAGTTCATACGTGATGCCGACGAAGTGGCGTCGTAATGGCTCAGGCCGGGAATCAGGACCTCACGGAGCGGTTCATTCAGTTCTACCGCAACTACTACCGCGAGGAGATCGGCACCCTCGCACAGCAGTACCCGAACGAACAGCGCTCGCTGTACGTCGAGTACGACGACCTCTACCAGTTCGACCGCGACCTCGCGGAGGACTTCCGCACGAAACCGGATCAGATGCGCGAGTACGCCGAGGAGGCGCTCCGGCTCTACGACCTCCCCGCGGACGTCAGCCTCGGCCGCGCGCACGTTCGGATAGAGAACCTCCCCGAGAGCATCGACATCCGCGGCATCCGCGTTCATGACGACCACATCGGCAAGCTCGTCTCGATCAGGGGAATCGTCCGCAAGGCGACCGACGTCCGCCCGAAGGTGACCGAAGCGGCCTTCGAGTGCCAGCGCTGCGGCACGATGACGTACATCCCCCAGAGCGACGGCGGCTTCCAAGAGCCCCACGAGTGTCAGGGCTGCGAGCGACAGGGTCCCTTCCGCGTCAACTTCGACCAGTCGGAGTTCATCGACTCCCAGAAGCTCCGTATCCAAGAGTCGCCCGAAGGACTCCGCGGCGGCGAGACGCCCCAGTCGCTCGACGTCGACATCGTCGACGACATCACCGGGAAAGTGAGTCCCGGAGACCACGTCACTGCCGTCGGCGTCCTTCACATCGAGCAGGTCGAACAGGGCAACGAGAAGTCCGCCATCTTCGATCTGTACATGGACGGCGTCTCCATCGCCATCGAGGACGAGGAGTTCGAAGACATGGACATCACTGAGGCGGACAAACGCGAGATCATCGAACTCTCCAACCGCGAGGACATCTACGACGCGATGGTCGAGTCCATCGCGCCCGCCATCTACGGCTACGAGGAGGAGAAGCTCGCGATGATCCTCCAGCTCTTCTCCGGGGTCACCAAACACCTCCCCGACGGCTCGCGGATCCGCGGCGACCTGCATATGCTTCTTATCGGAGATCCAGGAACTGGAAAAAGTCAGATGATCAGTTATGTCGAGAATATTGCCCCGAGATCCGTTTATACATCAGGAAAAGGATCATCTGCTGCAGGACTCACGGCCGCAGCTGTAAGAGACGACTTCGGCGACGGCCAACAGTGGTCGCTCGAAGCCGGCGCGCTCGTCCTCGCCGACAAGGGAATCGCCGCGGTCGACGAACTCGATAAAATGGATTCGTCGGACCGCTCCGCGATGCACGAGGGGCTCGAACAGCAGAAGATCTCCGTCTCGAAGGCGGGAATCAACGCGACGCTGAAAGCGCGGTGTTCGCTTTTGGGCGCGGCGAACCCCAAGTACGGCCGGTTCGATCAGTACGAGCCGATCGGCGAGCAGATCGACTTGGAGCCCGCGCTTATCTCGCGGTTCGACCTGATCTTCACCGTGACGGACAGCCCGGACCCGGAACACGACTCGCGGCTCGCGAAACACATCATCAAGACGAACTACGCCGGCGAGCTCAACACCCAACGCGAGGAGCTGGCGAGCTCGGAGTTCACGCCGGAACAGGTGGCGGAGGTGACCCAGGAGGTCGCACCGAAGATCGACGCGGAGCTCCTGCGGAAGTACATCGCCCACGCGAAGCGGTCCTGTTTCCCGACGATGACGGAGGAGGCGAAGGGACTCATCGAGGAGTTCTACGTCGACCTGCGCTCGAAGGGAGCGGACGAGGACGCGCCGGTCCCCGTCACTGCGCGGAAGCTGGAGGCGATGGTCCGGCTTTCGGAGGCGAGCGCGCGGGTCCGCCTGTCGGACACCGTCGATCGCGAGGACGCCGACCGCGCGACCGACATCGTCGAGTCGTGTCTCAAGGACATCGGCGTCGACCCGGAGACGGGGCAGTTCGACGCCGACGTCGTCGAGACGGGCACCTCGAAGAGCCAGCGCGACCGCATCAAGAACATCAAGGGACTCATCGCGGACATCGAGGACGAGTACGAGGAGGGCGCACCGGTTGAGGAGGTACTCGACCGCGCCGGCGAGATCGGGATGGACCCCGGGAAGGCGGAAGCGGAGATCGAAAAGCTCCGGACGAAAGGCGAAGTGTACGAGCCAAAGCAGGGGCACCTGCGGACGACGTAGATGGATCGAATATCCGCGATACGGAACGTCGAGGACGCGCTCCGGGCGTTCGAGAACGGCGATGCGGACCTCGTCAACACGGAGCGACGCGTGGCCGCGGTGTTGCGGACGTACGCGACGGAATTCGAGGGCGAGGACGACGTGTTCCGCGCCGTCGGCGAGGAGCCCGCCGACGGGCGGATCGTCGTCGCGTCCTCGAAGCCGGCCGCGCGTGAGCGCGTGCTCAGGCTCTCAGGAATCGACCCGGACGACCGTTCCCTGCAAACGGGCGGTAACACGGAGAATAACCGAGACAACACCGGAAACCTGACAGGATCGAAAAACGATGCAGTCCCCGATTTCGACATCGAACGCGTCTGATTGTCGGACGGGTTCGCAACCGATAAGTTCCGGAGCCGACCAGTCGCGTTCGTGTTGTTGGTCGTGACGTATTCGGCGGCGGCTCGAACCGCCCTTCGAAACCTGTGTCGTCGCCACGAAGACGCGGTCGTCAGGCGGTTCGGTCGCGCGGCGCTGCTCGACGCGACGGTGTACGCCGCGTTCCTCGCGCTCCGGCTCCGTGAGTCACATCGCGAGGACGTACAGATCGAGCGCACGGAGCCGTTCAACGAATTCGTCTCGCTCGACGGTCCGGTCCGCGAGGCCGCGAGCGCGTACGCGAACCGCGAGACGAAGTCGACGCCGTACGCCGCGTTCGCGGCCGGCACGGATCATCCGCCCCCAGACGCGATGAAGGGCGAGGAGCTGTGAGCGGCTCGCCCGATCCGACCGAGGCGGCCGATCCGATCGAGGCGATCGTCGATTCTCCCGTTCCCGATCCTGCTGCGGTACTCGGTCGAGTGCCGACCGGCACGACTCTGCGTAGCGAGCTCGCCGCGGCGGCCCGTTCCCTCGGGCGCTCCTCGTCGATCAGCGGCGAGCTGTTCGAACTTCACGAACGGGTCGCGTCCATCGAGGCGGAGCCCGTCGACCTCGTCTCGCCCAGGCGACGAGTCGCGGAGGCGGGCGGCGAGGAGTCGCGGCTGAAAGAGCGGGTCGCGGCGCTCCGCGGCGACGTCCGTGCCCGCCGCGAGATGGAAGCCGACGCGGACGGAGCGCTCGCCGATCTCGAATCGGCGGCCGCGGCGCTATCGAGCGCCCAGACGGAGCGCATCGCCGCCGAACAGGCGCTCGAACGAGCCCGCGAGCGAGCGGCGAGCGCCCGAGATGAGCGGGAGCGGCGGCTCGCACTTCGGGACCGGCTGCGGAACCGCCGGCGGGACGCCCGTCGGGAGCTCGCCATCGGCGTCTATCCGGAATTTCGAGAGGCCCTATCCGGAGTTCCGGGCGGCGACCCCGCCGACGCCGGTGCCGCTCCCTCGGAGTACGACGGACCGCGGATCGCGGCGTCCCTGGCGGCGGTGCGACTCGCGGACCTCGATGGCTCGGTCACGCTCGGCGAGGCGGCGTCGTCTTGGCTCACAGCCCGCGACGGGTCGATCGCGCCGGCATCGGTAATCGACGGGGAGCCGGCGTCTCCCGACGGACTCGGTCAGCGGTGATCGGCTCCGCGCTCGCGGTCGCGATCGACCTCCCGCTGAGGGTTTACGTACCATCGCGCAGCATCCGCCGTATGGACCTCACGTGGACCGTCGATCGGGAAGGCGACGCGTCGCTGGTGCGCTGTTGCGTGCGCAACGACGAGGCGGTCCCGCGTCGGGTTCGGATCGAGAACCGGCTCGACGGGCCGGTTCTCCCCCCGCGACGCGCGGGCGTTCCGGAGCCCGGCTGGGACGCGACCGGCGTGACGATGCAGTTGGCCCCCGGCGACCGTCGGGCGTTGGGGTTCGCCGTCCCCGCCCCGCCGGAGGAACCGCCGGTGGAACTGCGCGAGGCCACCGCTGCGGAGGTCGAGAGTGCCGAGACCCGCTCCCCCGCGTCCGCCGCCCTTCGCACACTCGGGGACCATCGACCGCCGAGAGCGACGGTCACCGACGAGGAGACGAAACGGCGTGAGGGGACCGCCTCGACGGACGCTGGAGTGAGAGCCGACGAGGGAGACGCGGATGGCGTCGATATCGAAACCGACGGCAAACCCGACCCCGGGCCGTCGATGTCGGGGATCGACGAGTGGTTCGCCGCGGTCGAGAGGCGCTTGGAACGGGCGGAGCGGCTGACCGACACCGACCTCGCGACCGCAACCGACGTCGTCGCCGAGTCGGGGGGAATCGACGGGATCGACGCCCTCGACGAACGGATCGCCGCCGACGCGGAGCGGCTCCGCGAGGTGAGCGAGCGCGCGGCGGCGCTGGCGACGCGCGCCGAGGCGACAGACGCGCCGATGGAGGCGCTGGAGCGGTTGGCGTGATCCTCGCCGTCGCCGGCGGAAAGGGCGGTGTCGGGAAGACGACGCTGGCGTACAACGTCGCCGCCGCGCTCGACGCGGTCGTCGTCGACGCCGACCTCGGGATGGCCGACCTCCCGAGCGGGCGCGGGCCGGACCTCCACGACGTGCTCGCCGGCGGTGCCGATCCCGCCGAGACGCTCCGTCCCGGGCCGGTTGACATTGTGCCGTGCGGGAGAACGCTCGCCGGCGCGCGCGCCTGCGATTTGACGCGGCTCGAATCGGCGATCGCGTCGATCGAACGGGAGCGCGGGACCGTCATCCTCGACTGTCCGGCGGGGCGGCGCGCAGACGCCGGCGTCCCGCTGGCGGCAGCCGATGCGTGCCTCCTCGTCGTGTCGCCGCGCGCGTTCGCGCTGGCCGACGCGATCCGGACGCGGGCGCTCGCTCACGAGCTCGACGCCGGACTCGTCGGCTGCGCGGTCAACCGCGTTACCGAGCCGCCGCCGACCGAGGCGATCGCCGACGCGCTCGGGGCCCCCGCGGCGATCGTTCCCGCTGACCCCCGTGTCGGCCGGTCGGTCGCTGACGAACGGCCGATCGTGGACCACGCTCCCGACAGCGACGCCGCGGCGGCGGTTCGGGACCTCACCCGGCGCGTGCCACGGTGACGCCGAGCCGCTTTTCTGCCGTCGCACCGTCCGACTGAGGTCGCGCCTTTTTACCGCTCCGGGGCCGAATCCGGGATCATGCTCACGGTCGCGTTCCTCCTCGGCGTCGCCGTCGTCGCCTTCCTCGCCGTCGAGGTGGGTCCGCTGTACGCTGCCGATCGGTTCCGAGATCTGCGGGACCCGACCGAGGCGGAGCGTGGCCGCCTCGCGTTCCTTCGCGACACCGCCGGACTCGACGTGGAGCGGATCGCGGTCGAGATCGATGACGGCGGCGATGGTGACGTTGGGACTGCCGGAGTCGACGGCGGCGAGTCTGGCGATTCCGGCCGAATCGAGGTTGCGGTCCGCGGACCGCCTCGCCGACGGGTGCTGTTCGTCACCGAGGCGGTGATCGACGACCTCGACGAGGACGTCGCGATCGGCCTCCTCGCGGCCGAGGCCGGACGCGTCGAGACCCATTACGCCGAGTTCCGGGCCGTCGCGATCGCGTCTGTCCTTGGGATCTTGGCCGCGATCGTCACCGCGACGGTCCAGTTCGACGCGGGCTTCGCCTCGCTCGTCGCGATCGGCCTCACGGCGTTCTGGGTCGGGCGGCGGGTTCAGTACGCGGCCGACGCCCGCGCGGCCGACGCGGTGGGTGCGACTCGGGTCGCCGACGCGTTCGAGCGCGTCGCCGCGATCCGCGGCGTCGAGCCCCAGACCGGCGACTGGTCGACGTGGTTCGAGGTCCAACCGCCGCTCGGCGACCGGATCGCGGCGCTCCGCGAACGGGCGTCCTGATCGGCGACGGCGGCGGCGACGTGCCGGAACCGTTACCAACCAGCCACACGCGTATGGAGACAACTCGAATGCGACTCCCGCAACGACAGCTCGCGGTCCTCGAAGCCGCGAGCGCGACGGACGAACGGACCATGGACGAGCTCGCCGCGGAGACGGGGATGAAACCCGAGACCGTCATCGGTTCCGCCTTCGACCTCCGCGACGAGGGGTTACTCGAGGTGACCGAAACCGCGGTCGAGACGTTCGATCTCACCGACGAAGGGCGGGCATACGTCGACGACGGCCTCCCGGAAACGCGGCTCTATCGGGCCGGCCTCGCGCTCGGCGCTGACGAATCGCCGGTCTCGATGGGACGGGTCATCGGCGAGGCCGACCTCGACGGCCCTGCGGCCGACATCGCGCTCTCGAATTTCGCGCGGAAGGGGTTCGGTGCGATCGACGCCGGAGAGCTGACGGTCGACGACGACGCGGATCCGGACGCGGATCCCGAGTCGGCGGCGCTGGCGGCGCTGGCCGCCGGCGAAGACCCCGAGGTCGACGACGCGGTCATCGAGCAGCTCGACTCCCGCGGGCTCGTCGCAGTCGGCGAGTCGGTCACCCGTTCGGTGACGCTCACGGACGCCGGCGTCGACGCGCTGATGACGGGCGTCGAGGCGGCGGAGACGGTCGCGCAGGTCACGCCGGAGTTGCTGGCAAGCGGTGAGTGGCGCGACGTGGAGTTCTCCGAGTACAACGTGGAGGCGGACGCGCCGCCGGCCTCCGGCGGGCGGACGCACGTGCTCCGCCAGACGGCCGACCGCGTGAAGGACGTGCTCGTCGGAATGGGATTCAAGGAGATGGAAGGGCCCCACGCCGACAGCGACTTCTGGATCAACGACTGTCTGTTCATGCCGCAGGACCACCCGGCGCGGACCCACTGGGACCGGTTCGCGCTGGACGTCGACCCGATGGACGACATCCCCGAGGAGCTGCTCCGGCGGGTCGAACGGGCCCACCGGGAAGGATGGGGCACGGACGGCGACGGCTACCACTCGCCGTGGTCCGAGGAGTTCGCTCGCGAGATCGCCCTGCGCGGACACACCACCTCGCTGTCGATGCGGTACCTCTCCGGGATCGCGGGCGGTGAGCTGGAACCGCCCCAGCGCTACTTCTCGGTGGAGAAGGTGTACCGCAACGACACGCTCGACCCGACGCACTTACTGGAGTTCTTCCAGATCGAGGGGTGGGTGATGGCCGAGGACCTCTCGGTGCGCGATCTGATGGGCACCTTCGAGGAATTCTACCGGCAGTTCGGGATCACGGACATCCGGTTCAAGCCGCACTACAACCCCTACACCGAGCCGTCATTCGAGCTGTTCGGCGAGCATCCCGAGACGGGCGAGGAGATAGAGATCGGCAACTCGGGCGTCTTCCGCGAGGAGGTCACCGGGCCGCTCGGCGTCGACTGCGACGTGATGGCGTGGGGGCTCGCTCTCGAACGGCTCGCCATGCTGACGACCGGCGCGGAGGATATCCGCGACCTCCACGGAACGCTGGCCGACATCGACTTCCTGCGAAACGCGGAGGTGAGCTACTGATGCCCGTCGTCGACATCGACACCGACGAGCTGCGCGGGCTGACCGGCCGCACCGACACGACAGACGAGGAGTTCACGGAGGATCTGTTCGGGCTCGGCTTGGAGTTTGAGGGCGAGACCGACGACGGGCTCCTCCAGTTCGAGTTCGCGCCCGACCGGCTCGACCGGCTCTCGGTCGAGGGCGTCGCGCGGTCGCTGCGGTATCACTACGGCGACGACCGCGGCGTCTACGTTCCCGAGACGAACGACCCCGAGTGGACGATCGAAGTCGACGAGTCGGTCCCGGACGAGCGCCCGTACGTCACCGGCGCGATCGTCCGCGGCGTCGACCTCGACGAGGCCGCGCTCGACTCGCTGATCCAGCTCCAGGAGAAGCTCCACGCGACGATGGGCCGCGGTCGCGCGAAGGGCGCGATCGGGATCCACGACCTAGCGATGGTGAAGGGCGCGCCGCTCCAGGAGGGCGCGGAGCCGTCGATCACCTACCGCGGCGTCGACCCCGACGGCGTCTCGTTCGTCCCGCTCGACGCGGACGAGGAACTGACGCCGAACGAGGTGCTGGACGACCACGACACGGGACGGGCCTACGCCAACCTCGTGGGGAGTCTGGACCGGTACCCGGCTATCTACGACGATCTGGGACTGTTCTCGTTCCCGCCGGTCATCAACGGCAAGCGGACCGAAGTGACGACCGGCTCCCGCGAACTGTTCGTCGAGCTGACGGGAACGGACCAGTGGACGATCGACAGGATGTGTGCGATCATCTGCTACGCGCTCTCCGCCCGGGGTGCGACGATCGAGGAAGTGGAGGTCCAGTACGCCGACGGCGCGACGCACCCCGAAGAGTACGGCGCGGAGTTGATTCGGCCGGACTTCGACACGACCGAGAAGTCCGTGACGCACGACCGGATCGAGACGCTGCTCGGCGTCGAGTTCGAGCCAGAGGAGGTCGTCGACTGCTTCGAGCGCGCCGGCCTCGACGCGAACTACACGCTCGGCGAGGACGTGACCTACGAGGTGACGATCCCGCCGTATCGCGTCGATGTCCTCCACCCGCTGGACCTCGTCGACGACGTGGGACGCGCGTACGGGTTCGACGAGCTTGAGCCGCGCTATCCCGACGTGGGGACCGTCGGCGGCCGCCACGAGCGCTCGCGGCTGGAGGACGCGGTTCGGACGAGCCTCGTCGGGCTCGGCTTCGAGGACCTGTTGAACTTCCACATGACGAGCGCGACGGAGAACTTCGATCGGCTGAACGTCGAGCCGGGCAGTTCAGTCCTCGGCGGCGGCGACCCGGTCGAGATCACGGAGCCGTACAGCGAGGAGTACACCCAGCTCCGGACGTGGACGATCCCGTCGCTTCTCATGCTGCTCGAACGGAACACCCACAACGCGTACCCGCAGGACGTCGCGGAGATCGGCTTCGTCGCCGAGCGCGACGACGCGGAGAACACGAACGTCGCCGAAGCCCGTCACGTCACCGGTGCGGTCGCCCGTCGCGACGCCTCCTACGAGGCTGCGAAGGGTCGGCTGCAGGCGGTCTGTGACGACTTCGGCGTCGATCTGGAGACGCCCAGAACCGAACACCCGTCGTTCATCGACGGCCGGACCGCCCACGTGGTGATCGACGGCGACGCGGTCGGCGTGATCGGCGAGATCCATCCCGCCGTGCTCGTCGAACACGACCTAGAGGTGCCCGTCGCGGCCTTCGAGTTCGATCTCGACGCGCTGCGATAAGACGGAGCCGGTCGTCTTTCTCCCATTTTCGCGTCAGTAGCCGGTGATTCGACTCGGTTTGCATGTGATCAATCTCAGAACAACTGTGCGCGATATCGGGAGTAAGGATTACATCGTGTTGGGGTGATCGTTTATACGTGAGCGAGTGGTGTTGCTGGCGGCTGTTTATATACCGTTGCTGGCGCGGTGAACATTTCCAAAGCCCCAGCCACTCGGGTATAAATCGTTGCTGGCGGGGAAAACACTTCCAAAGCCCCAGCCACTCGGGTATAAATCGTTGCTGGCGGGGAAAACACTTCCAAAGCCCCAGCCACTCGGGTATAAATCGTTGCTGGCGCGGAAAACACTTCCAAAGCCCCAGCCGCGAGGCGGACGCACGCTCGCTGTGCGCCTCGCTCAGTCGCTAGGCTCCTTCGCTGCGGTGCTTGTGTCGCCTGCGCCCGCCTCGCGGCTGCCCCTTTGAATCCCACCCCGCCCGCACAGCACCCGTACCTCACGCCTCCCCAGCCTCGCTGCTTCGCGCCTTTAAAAAGGCGCTCGCGGCGTCCCTCGTGCGGGCGGCTCGCGGCCTGTCGGCCGCTCACCGGCGCACGCCACCGCCTCAGTCATTTATAAGTAGTCGTCGCTGCCGCACTCGCTCGTTTAAATACCTCGTTGCCGGCGGCGGACTGCGATCCCTACTCCCGCCATCATTCAAGCGGATCCCACGGAGAGCGGTTGTTCATTCGCGGATTCATCTGATCAAGGGCGCTTCGACGCCGCTGGTTCGTTCGATTAGCCTTCGAACCCGTCTTCCCACCGGAACCGTCCGTTTCGCTGGACGACCTCGCCGTCCACCTCCATCCTGGAGTTCTCGCTCACGTCGCTTATCATGTCGACGTGGACGGCGCTGTCGTTGCCGGATTCCCCGTCGGGAAGGCAGGCGTCGTAGGCACGGCCGACCGCGAGGTGGATGGTGTCGCCCATCTTCTCGTCGAAGAGGATCGAGTCGGTGAACCGATCGATACCGCGGTTCATCCCGATCCCGAGTTCGCCGAGCCGACGCGCGCCCGCGTCGGTGTCGAGCACGCTCGCGAGCGCGTCCTCGCCGGCCGCCGCGGCGAAGTCGACGACTGCGCCGTCCTCGAAGACGAGGTGAACGTTCCGGACGCGGGTCGCGTCGATCGTCATCGGCACGTCGAAGAACGCCTCGCCGGCGGTGTCGTACGGCGCGGTGAACACCTCGCCGGAGGGGAGGTTGTGCGAGTCGTACGCGACCGAGGCGGCGGAGTTCACCGCGGTCCGGCCCGCGATCGACATCGTCACGTCCGTGTCGGGGGCGTTCTCGCGCTCGGTGACGATCCGGACCTCGTGGCCCTCGTCGAGGACGTCTTTCATCCGCGCCATCTCGTCGGCGAGCGCCTCCCAGTCGCGGAGCACGGCGTCGTAGACGAAGTCTTTGTACTCCTCGTGGGCCATGCCGGCCTGCTGGGCGAGGCTCCGGGTGGGGTGAACCGTCGACACCCAGTCGGTGTCCATCCGGGCCTCGCGGACGCCTTTTCGGGCCTTCGCGTAGGCTCGCCGAGTTCGTCGGTCGACGTCGGCGGTCGCGGTGGTGTTGCGGCCGCCGCCGAGTCTGAGGTAGGCGTCGGCGGCCTCGAAGATCGCGCGGTCGACCGCGGGGTCGGAATCGAAGACGGGGGCGTCCCCGCCGTCGTCGCCGTCGCCCTCTCCGTCGCCGCCTCCATCGGCTCTCTCCTCGCTTCCTTTTAAATACGCTCGGGACACTTCCTCGGAGCCGTACAGCGTCGTCACGTTCGCCCCGCGCTCGCCGAGCGCCTCGGCGACGGCGACGCCCAGATCGTGGGCGTCTTCGGCGACGCTCACGACGACGTCGTCGCCGGCCTCGACCCGTGCGCTCCAGTCGACGAGAACCGCGGCGTGCTCGCGTACGCGTTCGTCCATTACACGGTGTGTCGTAGAGGAGCGGTAAACCGGTGCCGGCGCGGACCTCGTCTCTGGGGCGTATCGGAGGTTAGTTTATAAGTGATCGATTGCAGACCGGCGGTGAACTCTCCTAAAGCCCCAGTCGCCGGACTGCGTCCGGCTGTCACCGGGCGAAGTCCGGTTGCCCGAGGGACTGTGTCCCTCGCTGCCAGCGGCGCTCCGCGCTTCGCTGCCGCTTGCTTATATATCGTTGCTGTCGGTGACACGGAGAACACCTCTAAAGCCCCAGCCGCGAGGAGCGCAACGAGTCTGCGCCCTCTTCGCGACTGCCCCTTTGAGTCCCACCCCGCACCGCAACCGCACCGCAACCGCACCTCATACCTCCCCAGCCTCGCGGCTCCCTTCGGTCGCCGCGTCCCTCGCGCGGTGCCGTTCACGGCCTATCGGCCGCTCACGGGCACGCGCCACCGCATTCAATATATAAAAGGGAAACCGCGAGATCGCGTCGAACGGACTACTCCAGGTCGAGCAGCGTCGCGATCTCGTCGAGGTACTTGTCGTAGATCCCGACGGCGGACTCGATCGGGTCGGGCGACGCCATGTCGATGCCCGCGAGTTCGACGACGGCAAGTGGATAGTCGGAGCCGCCCGCGGCGAGCATCTCGCGGTAGTCGGCGGCGGCGGACTCGCCCTCCTCCAGGACGCGCTCGACGATCGCGGCGGCGGCGGAGATGCCGGTCGCGTACTGGTAGACGTAGAAGTCGTAGTAGAAGTGGGGGATGCGCTCCCACTCGCGCTCGATGCCGCCGGTCAGCTCGGCGGGCGCGTAGTAGGTACCCTTCAGGTCGGCGTAGATCTCGTCGAAGGCGTCGGGGGTGAGCGCGTCGTCGGCCTCGACGCGCTCGTGGATCTCCTGTTCGAAGGCGGCGAACATCGTCTGGCGGAACAGGGTGGAGCGGAAGCGTTCGAGGTACTCGTCGAGCACGTGCGTCCGAAGCTCGTCGTCCTCGACCGCGTCGAGGAGGTGGTGGGTGAGCAGCGTCTCGTTGACCGTGGAGGCGATCTCCGCGACGAAGATCTCGTAGCTCGCGTCGTGCCACGGCTGCGCGTCCCCGGCCAGTTCCGAGTGCATCGAGTGACCCAACTCGTGCGCCAGCGTGAACATCGAGGCGATGTCGTCCTGGTAGTTCATCATGATATACGGCTGCGTGTCGTACGTGCCGGAGGAGAACGCACCCGAGCGTTTCCCCCGGTTCTCGTACACGTCGACCCACCGCGAGTCGAGCCCCTCGGCCATCCGCTCCTGGTACGCCTCGCCGAGCGGCGCGACCGCGTCGATCACCCACTCGACCGCCTGGTCGTACTCGACGTCCGGCCCCTGGTCGCCCGTCAGCGACATGTAGAGATCGTGGCTCTCCAGTTGTTCGACGCCGAGCGCGTCCGCTTTGAGTTCCGCGTGTCGGTGAAGCACGTCGAGGTTGTCGTCGACCGTGTCGACGAGCGTGTCGTACACCTCGACGGGGACGTTCGAGCCGTCGAGTGCGGCTGCCCGCGCGGAGCCGTAGTCACGGATCTCGGCGCTCGTCACGTGCTCGCGCACGGCCTTTTCGAGGGACGTGCCGACCGTGTTCCGGACGCCGGCCCACTCCTCGTAAAACGTCTCGTGGACGCGCCGGCGGAAGTCGCGGTCGGGGTTCGTCTGGAGCTTCGTGAAGTTCGCCTGCGTGATCTCGACGTCTTCGCCGTCGGGGTCCTCGACGACGCCGTAGCTCATATCGGCGTTCGTCAGCATCGAGTAGATCTCGCTCGGGGCGCTCGTGACCTCCGAGAGGTCCGCGATGACCTCCTCGACCTCCGCCGAGCGCGTGTGCGGTTTCATCCGCAACACGTCGTCGAGGTAGTGCTCGTACTCGGCGAGGGCCGGCTCCTCGTCGACGAACGATTCGACGTCGCTTCCGGTGAGTGACTGCAGTTCGGGTTCGAGGTACGAGACCGCGCTCGACGCCTCGGAACCCAGCGACGACGCCTTCGCGGACATCGCCTGGTACTCCTGATTGCGAGTGTCCTCGGCGCTGCGGAGCCGAGCGTACGTCACCACTTGCTGGAGGGCACGAAACACGTCCTCACGGAGTTCGAGCAGTTCGAGGAGGGTCTCCGCGTCCTCGGCGACGCGTCCCTCGTAGGCGCGCAGCTCGTCGATCCGCTCTGCGACCGCCTCGTACGACGCTTCCCACGTCTCGTCGTCCGCGTAGACGCTCCGGAGGTCCCACTTGTACGCCTCGTCGATATCCGCCCGTTCGGGAACCGAACTCATATCGCGTCGTTGGACCCCTACACACTAAGCCTTGTCAAAACCGGAACACCTCGGCGTCTCGATCGGACGCGGGGGCCGGTTCGCCTGTCGGTCAGTCGGCGGTCGCCCACTCGGCGAGATCGAGGACGAGCACGAGCGCGTCCTCCCCGTCGCGGTAGTATCCCGGAACGCGGCGCACGGGCTCGAACCCCTCCTTCGCGTACAGCGAGCGGGCGATCTCGTTGCTCTCGCGAACCTCCAGCCGCACGACGGCGACGCCGACGGCGCGGAGGCGCGCGAGCGCCGATCGGAGGAGCGTCCGCCCGATACCGCGATCCCGCGCGTCGGGACGGACCGCCAGGTCCTTGATATGGCCGATGTCGCGGCCGTGGTTCGGCGTGGCGTCCGCGATGACGTAGCCCACGACTCCGTCGTCGCGCTCGGCGACGAGGAAGGCTGGCTCGTCGATCAGCCGCTCGAAGGCGTCGTAGGGCCACGGGTCGGAGAAACACGCTCGCTCGATCCGAACAACGGCGAGCAGATCGGCGAGTTCGGCCCGACGGACGGCGGCGTCTACCGGGGTCACGGGCCGGATTGGTGGGCCGGAGGAATAAACGCGACGGGACGCTTGCGGGCTCAGCCGTCGATCCACGGTCCGGCCCCCTCGACCGCTTCGGGGCCGGGAGCGCCGACGACGAAACAGGCACCGTCGGCGGCGGGTACCCCGGCCGGAAGGCTTGCGTCGCCCGAGATCTCCGAGCGGACAGCGCTACTCGCGCCGTCGCGCAGGTGGATCTCCCACCCGTGCGACTCGATCACCTCGCGGACGATGTCGAGGCCGTACCCCGTTCCGTCCTCGCGCGTGGTAAAGCCCGGTTCGAACACGTCCTCGCGGTGGGCGGGATCGATCCCCGGACCGTCGTCGGCGACGAGGAACCCCTCGCCGGTCGCGTTCACGACGACGGTGAGGCCGCCGTCGGGATCGCTCGGCACCGCGTGTTCGGTCGCATTCCGGAAGAGGTTCTCGAACGCCTGCCGTAAGCGTCCCCGATCCCCGAAAATCCGTGCGTCCGCGCCGACGACGAGCCTCGCGTCCCCGTCGCCCGCGGTCTCCCACGCGTCTCGGACGACGCCGCCGAGCGCGAACTCGGTCGGCTCGTCGATCCCCGCTCCCTGTCGGGCGAGCGTCAGCAACTCCGACACCAACTGATCGATCCGACCGACGGCGCGCTCGCCGCGGCCCAGCGGTTCGGTGTCGTCTTTCAGCCGCGCCATTTCCATCGACGCGCGGATCACCGACAGCGGATTCCGGAGGTCGTGCGACACGATGCTCGCGAAGCGATCGAGCCGCTCGTTTCGGTCGGTGAGCCGGCGCTCCCGCGCCTTCCGCTCGCTGACGTCCCGGGAGTTGAGGAGGAGGCGGCCGACGGCGGTGTCGTCCGGTAGCGGTCGCGTCTGCGACTCTAGCCAGACCCAGTCGCCGTCGGCGGTGCGATATCGATACTCCAGCGTCGGAGCCGCGTCGGGATCGTTGAGCGCGCGGTAGAACCGCTCCGTCACGCGCTCGCGGTCGTCCGGGTGGACGTAGCCGAGCGGGGAGCGCCCGACCGTCGACCCCTGCTCGTAGCCGAGTACCTCCTCGACGGACGGACTCTCGTACCTGACCCGCCCGTCCGCGTCGACGACGGTGACGAGGTCGGTGCCGTACTCCAGGAACTGTCGGAATCGCTCGGGAAACGCACGGTCGACGTCGACCCGACGGGCCGTCACAACCCGGCCGCCGAACTCGGGGGCGAGATTCTCGTCGACGACGGACTCGACCCAGTGGAATCCGCCGCTCGCGTGCCGGATCCGATGGGTGACGACGCGGTCTGTCGCGACGGCGGAGAGGGCATCGGAGACGGCGTCGCGGTCGTTGGGGTGAACGTGTTCTAACAGATCGTCGCCCAGCAGCGACTCCCGATCGACTCCGAGCACCGCGGGAACCGAGGGACCCGCGAACAGCACTTCGCCATCGACGGCGACCGCGGCGACGAACCGATCGGCTTCGAACCGAACCCCGTCCTCCCCTTCCGAGGACCCGTACCGCGGACCGGGAGCGCGGTCGTCTGTCGAATCCCGCTCGTCTGCTGGTCGCCCCGCGTGTGGGGACCCGTGTCGAGCGGTCTCGCTGCGGGAACCTGTTCGCGGGGCGGCCGATCGATCCGTCGGGCGGAGTGTCACGCTCGTTCGGACGGTACTACGAACCGGTGGGAATAAAACCGCGCATTCTAAGAATCAATACTGATAATTTAGTGCGCTTTTCGCGGATCGCGGCGGGCCGTCCCGAATCAGATCGATGTAGTCGGTCCAAAAAGACGGCGGCGACGCTCGACCGCGATCGGGCGTCGTCGGCCGACTGCGACGATCTGAGTCAGAAGCGTTAAACGCTCGCCGAGGGTACGCGGTCGTGAGGGCGCGTAGCTCAGCGGACAGAGCACTTGGTTCCGGACCAAGATGCCGCGGGTTCAAATCCCGTCGCGCCCGTTCGTTCAGCTTCGCTCGCGTGGATCCTGTCGCGCTCGCCTTCTCAGAACCGTTTTGCGAGTAACGCACGCGACGAGTTGGATCCCGCGACGATCCAGCACTTCAACACCGACGTGCTTGGGTTGCGGTACAGGACACGAGTCGAAAGTCGGTGGCGGTAGGCCCTTTCAGGGCGAGCGGTTCAACCGTCTCATTTCACTTTCAGTCTCGTGGTGGGATTTATTCGTCCCGGACCAATTAATTTCTATATGTCGAATACGGAGTGGCGACCGACCGCTGAGGATGACGGTCCGGACGAGAACCTTGGCTTCGGTGACGCGCTCACGGAACTCGCTGTTGAAAACGCCCCAGACATCGATCCCGTCAACGCTGGTCGTGAGTCGCGCGAAGACACCTCCCACCGCGGTTCACTCGTTGAGGCGATCTTCTACGCACTCAAACGTCGGTTTGACGAAACCTAACGCGCTAGAACGTGGTTTGGCCAGTTCAGGGAGCTCGTCCTAAAGGCCGCCGTCAGAAACATAGAACAAGCCGTCTGCCACTCACAACCGTAATCTCACGCGTTTAAACAAGCCGGATCCGCTGTATGCAGCAGGCTAGTTGTATCAGTTGGTGAGGATCGCAACAGAGCCGTCAATTACGAACTCTCAGTAACGGCTGTGAGATGGTGTGTGAGTATCGTTCCAGGAAGGGCCTATACGACTGGGAGACGCACATCGACGTGATGCCCTCCATCCGATCCTTTCTAGTCAGCCTTCTCGCTGGGTTCGTACATGCGGGGACACTCATTGGTGTTGCACTGACGCTTGGATATTCGATCGGTCCATCTGAGTACACGATTCTCGGAGTGGGGTGGCGCTACGGTGGACTCATCGTCGTGGCTGCTGTTCCAGTGTGGCTTGCGCTCCGCTATCGAATCGTCGCTCCGCTGGTCGCTCTCGTGGTGACCACTGGTTACGTGCTCGGGATGGAACTCACGCCACCGGGACCGACCTTTCGAGATGTCGCAGAGTTGGAGCGTCTTGCTGAACCGACCAGTATCATCGTTGTCGAGAACGGACTGTATATTGCACGATACATGCTGAACGCCTCTGTCTGGACAGTTGGATTTCTGTTTCTCGGGCTGGTCGAATACACCGTTCGAACAGAGTGGAAGCGGCTTCCAGCAGTTCCGTCACCGATTTCGCTGATTTCGATCCCCGCATCGCGGAAGCAGGCGGTGAGCATTGCCACGATAGGTGGGGTACTCCATTCCGCAGTGATGCTGTGGTTCTCACTTCGGCTTGGTTTCACTGTCTCGGGTGACTTCGGCTGGCTCCTGTACGTCGGTAGTACGCTTGGAATGTGGCTACTCGCTGCCGTCCCGCTGTATCTTTTGGTTCGTCATCTCGTGGTTGCACCGGCGACGTTACTCACAGCATTCATCCTACTTGACGTACAGGCGGAGTTTACAGCCAGTCCCGAAGATCCACACGCACTGTACTTCGGTGCGTGGTTTCTCTACCTCGGTATTCTCCTTATCGTGGCAGGAATCGAATTCGGAGTTCGCCAGCTACAGGCCAAGTAGTGACCATTCACGATGTGATTTTTGGAGACTCTCTACCCATTAACTTCTTCATGAATTGATTCGCCAGTACCGGGTTTTGATTCCCACTCATCTTCAACTCTCACACGCCCATCGTCAAGAAGTTCGACATCTCCAACAGAGTGTCCAGTCGCGGTTTCGTTATCTGTGTTTATTTGGGTGTATCTGATGTCCCACTGCTCACCATCAAACGTACCAACCAAGTGACCATCTACAACATCGCCACCAGAGTAGTTAGCATAGATTCGAATCTTCCGCTTCGCTAATGCCTTCAGAGCGACGCTATACCGTGCCTTCTGCGGATTCAACAGAGCAGTTGGCTGCTAAATCAACCTGAGATCGGAGCGATGCAATAGAGGTGTATAAAATTCCCGAATTGGTGATATCTGCTGGGAATTTATCACAAAGTCAGGTATTCGCACGCCGCCCGGGGGTCGAACACAGATCCGTTATCGGTGGAGGCGGTCTACACCGCCAGGAACCCGAGGGTAGCGAGTTGCCAACTGAATCCGAGTCCCAGCAGCGCAAGGAGCGTATGGTGGATTCGGGCAGGTAGCGACCAGTAGCGGTACCGCCACGCCGGTACTGCACCGGCAACCGTGCCAAGTGTGAGGATTCCGATGAGGTACGGGAGCGCGAGAGCGAACTGCATCGGGAGCGGTCGTGTGATAAGCGTGAGCTCACCGCCACTCCCGACGACGACAACCACGAGGAGGACGAACGCGATGGAGACGCCGCTTAGGCCGACACCTGCTGCCCGAGCGAGCCACGCAAGGCGGCGCCTCCGGTCAGTGAGGGCACCGTCGTCGCGTTCGGTCGGCTGCCCTGGCTGCTGGTGAGACACGTATCGCTCCGTCATTCGGTACTCTCCGCGTCCGTGACCGAATCGTGGTCCGTCCGATACTGGTTCCACTGTCGCCAGGTACGCCGTCCGCCCCAGCCGACGAGAGAAAGACCGAACCCGGCTAGCGTCACGCCGAGGACGCTTCCGGTAACGAGTTGGCGTTCGTGAAACGGGACCGGCCGGTAGACACCGGTGGGCTCGCTTGCCATGTGCATCCCGTCGACGTCTCCGTCCGTGATCTCGAAGGCAAGGACGTCGTGCCCGTCCACTTCGTGATAGACGTATGGATCGGTCTCAATCCAATGTCGCGCGTCGCCGTCGAGCGTCGTCGTGCGGACTCGACCGCTGGCTGCCGGTTCGACCGACACGTGTTCCAGACGGTCGACCGCTTGCAGCGGGCCGGTCCGCGGGAGGCTGGTGAGGCTGTACTCGCCAGCGACGGCCTCAGCGCGGCTTCGACTCCCCGATTCCACTGTCGGTTGTGGCGTGGTCGGCGGTGATCGAAGCCCGTATTCGGCGAGGATCTCGTCGATCACGGCTCCCGGCGGGAACCGCTCGCCGCGATTGCCGTTGTAGGTGACGAAAATTCCCACGCCGGACTCGGGAACGAGAACGAGGTGACTCGAAAAGTGAACCGTCGCTCCCGAATGACCGATCACCCCGTCATCCGCGTCTCCGTACTCGTGGAACCCGTACCGCCAATTGGTGACGGCCGGATGGCGGACGTGGTGTCGATCGCGCATCGCTCGTGCCGTGTCTGCTCGCAGGATCCGCGTGTTGCCGACCGCCCCATCGCCGAGATGTGCTCGCATGAACGCCGCCATATCACGCGCCGTCGCAGTCATCGATCCCGCCGGACGCATATTGATGAACACCTCGCCAGCAGTTCGGAACCGCTCTTTCTCCCGGGAATGGCCCGCTGCGAGGTCCCCGGGGTGGTCGTCCGGAACGGGCTGGGCGAACGTGCTATGAGCCATATCCAGCGGTTCGAAGATCTCCGACTGCACGTACTCCTCGAACGTGGTCTCATTGTCCTCTGCGACGACGTGTCCGGCGAGAGCTGCTCCATAGTTGGAGTACCCGACCACCTCGCCCGGTGGGCGAACCCGTGGCGGCTGCTGATCGACGAGTACCGCCTCGAGCGGTGCGACCGCCTCCGGGTCAGCGACGACCTCGGGATCGATCGCAGATTCGAACCCGGCGGTGTGGGTTCCGAGCTGTCGCAACGTCACCGGCTCCTCGTAGATCTCCGGAACCGTAACCTCGGAGTCTTCGAGATAGCTATTGACGTCTTCGTCGAGGTCGAGGTCCCCCCGTTCGACACACTGCATGACGGCGGTCCACGTGACGAGCTTGCCGACGGATCCCACGCGAAACGCGGTCTCGGAGGCCCGAACCGGTGTCTCGGACTCCGCGTCGGCCTCGCCGTATCCTTTGAGCAGGACAGGACCATCAGATCTGACGATAGCGACGATCGCGCCGGGGGTTGCACTCCCGATCCGACGTGTCACCACGTCGTCGACGAACCCTTCGAGCTCGTCGAGGTCGGGAAACGGGCGTTCGTGGTTCGAAGCGGGCTCGGTCGCGGACTCGGCACTGACGGTAGCGCTGGCAGTCGTCGTTCCGAGACCAGTTGAGGTGACAGCACCGAGTCCAGCGAGGACCGTTCGTCTGGGTATGCACCCGCAGTCGCCGTTCGGCAGCGCCGTGTCCCGTCCGCTCATTCGCCACGCTCTACCGAACTTGGGATGTCTGGTCGCTCACACACGATCCGCGTGATCCGACCGAACTGTGCCGATTCCGCCTCGTCCACGGTCAGTCCAGCCCGACGGACGACGGCGAGGGGCTCTTGTGTCAGTCGGCAGCCGGACTTCTCGTAGTGGGAATCGGCACGCCACTCCTGGTACCGTGCGACGAGACGGTTGTCGCTTCGGCCGTGTTCGAGCAGTAGGATCTGTCCGTCGGGACGACAGACGCGCGCCATCTCTCGCAGGGCCGCGACAGGGTCGGGAAACGTACACGTCGAAAACGAGGAGATGACGGTATCGAAGCTGTCGTCTTCGAATTCGAGATCCTGTGCGTCCATCCGGTTGACAGTCCCGTCTCGATCGAGGGCATCGAGCTCCGATCGGGCGCGTTCAACCAGCGGCTCGCTGATGTCGATAGCGACGAGCCCCGTCGATTCCGGCAGGTATCGGAAGTTCGACCCGGTCCCACAGGCCACGTCGAGCACTTCCCCCTCGGCGCGAGAGAACTGACGGTGACGGTAGCGCCCGGTGAACAGCCGATTCAGCCAGCCGAACCGATCGATCCACTTCGCGTAGCGCGCGTAGGCAGCTTGGATGTCTTGGACGGTCATCCGACCGCTAGTCGACGGGGTCGATCTGGGTTTCCTCGACTCGCGAGGAGTCTTCGACGTCTCGATTTCGTCGTGCGTGTCGTGTTTGCTCATGGATTGTCCATCTCGTTGATCGCTCATGGACTGCTCACCTCGTTGCTCACGTCAAGAGAGGAGACGCCGACTCATAAATATTATAGAATAATTGATATATTATCGAATCTGTTTCAAAATGACGATTAAGCGACGAGGCGTGTTTGAGGGCGCGTTCACGCTTTCGCGACGCATTTCGGGACGTACCGACGCGAGACGCTCAACGACAGTTTTGTAAGTGTGTTGAATAGAACGCCTCAGTCGACGTTCCGACCGCGCACGCGCTCAGTCCGTGTCGGCCGAGCGTCGTCGTCGAGGTACAGTCGTAGCACTGCGTCCTCGTGACGCAACTCGACGCGGTACGCAGCCGGATTCGTGGCGATCCGTTCGGCGGTCCAGCGACCGTCTCTGAGATAGCTGTGCAGTTCCCACCATCCGGTTCCCATGATGTCGACGCCGCGATCCCAATAAAACGCGATCGATGGGGTACGAAACGCCGCGCTGTACGTCAGCGGCCCGCTATATCGGCGCAGACACGCCTCACACTCGTCGATGGTAAAATACGAGACGGGCACCTCAGCGGACAGCGACTGATCACTGGCATCGAGAACGTCGGTGCGTATCTCCCCGGCGCACTCGGGACAGATTCCGTCCTGAACGAGGCCGAATTCGGTGGCTTGCTTGCGCTTAAGCGACTCCAGTAGCGCCGCCCCCGAGTGAGCACGCGCTTGGGCCGGCGTCACGATGTACCCGGTCACCGGTCGGTCACAGGACGGACACCGCACCATGAAGTACTGGTCGTCGAGTCCGGCTTCGAGCCGAGTTTCCCCGCAGTACAGACACGTCCCTTCCGTCTCGATGCTATCGATGTCGACCGGCCGTCTGAAATTCTTCGCGAGAATAAACCGGACAATCTGCTCGCCGGCGTGTGTGAACGCGTAGCCGTCCCCGGTCTTCTGAAGATACGTCCCAACGAGTTCGCCGAGATGATACGAGAGCTTCGACGTGTTCTCGATCTCGACACGCTCGTAAATCTCCGAGAACGACAGCGGTGCAACGCCCGCGTTCGACGGGGCTTGCTCGTATTGCGCGACGGCGACTGCCCGGAGAATGCCCACCCGGCTCTCGTCCGAGAGGAGCGCGAACATATCGGCCGCCGTTTGCTCGGAGGCCATACCCGCACGCTCGATGCCCGCGCCCTTGAAACTACACTCTCGGTACCGGGGTCGACTGTCCGTAATTCCAACGCTGGACCCGTTCGGTCCTATCGCGTTTCCGACTCGTCCGCCGCGTCGAGCAGCATGATCGCACCGCCGAGCAGCGCGAGGTTCTTCAGGAAGTTGATCTTGTTGTCGTGGCGTTTTTTCCCCTCCATCGTCCAGAAGTCGTGGATCGCCGGCGTCGTTCCGAGGAAGAACACGACCAGCGCTCCGGCGGACGCGCGCGGGAACTTCCAAAGGACGATTCCGAGGTTGGCGACGAACAGCATGCCGGTGACGAACGGCACGAGCACGTCCGGCACCGGGACGCCTTTCTCCTCGGCGACGGCGACGCGCTTGTCGTTGTTCTTGAACCCGTCGACGGCCATGTACGCCAAGATCCCGCCGTACAGCGCCCGTCCGACGAACGCCGGCGTCGGCGATCCCGAGACCGACTCGGCGGTCGATTCGGCGGCCGATTCTGCGGTCGGTTCGGCGGCCGATTCGGACTCCGTCACGACGACACCACCTCAATGCGGCTGACGTTGGCGTCGACGCGTCCGACGGTCTCGTACTCTCCGTCGTTCGTCCGCCGCATGATCCGCCCCTCGACGTCGTCGCGCTGGTCGGGGACGTCGAACAGGCCGGATCCGCAGACCACGTCGCCGTCGTGGACCGCCCACGTCTCGACGATCTCGTGGGGTTCACCGGGGAACGCGACGCGCTCGAAGTCGCGGCCGAAGTTCGCCGACTCGAACAGCGCCACCTCGTGGTCGTCGTTCACCCACGCCGGCGGGGCCTCCTCGCCGCCGCAGAAGAAGACGGTGCCGTCGTGCACGAACACGCACCGAATGTACGAGAAGCCGTTCCCGTCGTCAATTCGCGTCCACGAGTCGCCGGCATCGGTGGTTCGCCAGAGCCCGCCCTCGCCGACCGCGTGGCCGAGCCCGAGATTCTCCAGGTCGTGGTCGAGGTAGCCGGTCGCCGCGAGCCAGATGTCCTCGGAGACGGGGAGGATCTGATGGACGTCGTCGACGATGGTCTCTCGTCTGTCGGTCCACGTCTGCCCCGCGTCGTCGCTCAGGTGGATCCCGCCGGCCTCGACGCCGGCGATCAGCCGCTCGGGTCGACCGGGAATCGCTTCGAGCGCCCGCAGTCGGGCGTAGTGCGGATCGATCGGCGACTCCCAGTGCCCCCGCGACGGGAGGTCGCGGAACCCCTTGAGCTCCGTCCAGGTCTCGCCGTCGTCGACGGAGCGGAAGACGTACGGGTCGTTCGTGCCGGCGTAGAGCGCGCCGTCCGCCGTCGCGAGGATTGACCACACTTCGCTCTGGCCGGCGTGCCAGAAGCGGTCGCCGAGGGGAACGCCCAGGTCCTCCCACGTCAGACCGCCGTCACGCGAGCGGTACGCCCCGGTCGACGACGCCACGAACACGCCCTCGGTGTGGGCCCACGACTTCGCGGCGGTCACGACCCCGCAGTCGAGCACCCGCTCCGCCTCCTCGCGCTCGAACGGCACGTCGTCGACCCGGTACAGCCCGTCGTCTGTCCCGATCAAAAGTGTCATACGTTGGTACGTGAGTCGGACGCATACTAAAGTTTTACCAAGCTGTAAAACGCTAAGTGGACGGAGGCGTAACCGACGAAGAAGTCGCGACTGACGACACCAACCATGACATCATCCCATCCGACGAAGCGACCGACCGACGCGACGTACCTGGACGATCGAGCGCAGGGGAACGAAGATATCGACCTCCCGCGAGAGCTGCTCACCCTCCCGTGGATCGACGTCCACAACCACGCGCACACGCTCTCGTGGGACGACCGCGAGCGGTACGCACTCGCGGGGTGCCGGTCGATGCTCATGGTCGCCTCGGGGTATCACTGGACGCCGTACAAACCGGTCGAGGCCGACGACATCCGGTTCCTGTGGGACGACGCGATCAACCGCCGGACCGCGATCGAGCGCAACCACTTCTTCGAGGCCAAGCTCGGGCTCGGCGTCCACACCGGCGTGCGCATCGAGAATCCCGACGAGCTGCTCGACGCGATGGACGACTACTGCGCGCTCGACGAGGTGATCGCGGTCGGCGAGACCGGCGTGGTCCCGTCACAGCACGTCAGTCGCTGGGGGATCGACGAACAGCGGGCGGTCGTGCAGGCGCAGATGGAACTGGCGGAGGCACACGACCTCCCCGTCATCCTCCACACGCCGAACACGTCGAGCGACGCGACGCGGTCGTACCGCGACGGGCTCGGCGTGACGCCCGGCTACGAGAAGAACGCGGGACTCGGTGCCGATCCCGTCCTCGACGGCGACAATCCCGCGCTCGAATCGGTACGAATCGACGTCGAAGCGATGCGAGACGCCGGCCTCGCCGACGAGCGCGTCGTCGCCTCCCACGCCGACCGCAACAACACCGCGTACCTCATGGACGAGACAGACTGCTACCTGAGCTACACGATCGGGCACTCCTGGCTGATCGGCGTCGACGCCGCCGACGTCGCCGACGCCATCGACGAGTACGGTCCCGACCGGATCATGGTCGACACCGACTGCGCGAACGTCCTCCGGACCGACCCGTTCGCGCTCAAACGCGCCATCTTCGAGTTATACCGGTACGGGATCGACGTCGACGACATCCGGCAGGTCGTAGTGGAGAACCCTCGCGAAGTCTTCGGGTTCGAGCAGGAATAGACGCGGAGCCCGTCGATATGGTCCTTTGAAACCTCATTCTTCAACCAGATTCTCGTCTGAAGCGGTCGGTCGCTGAACGGTCCTCCTGATTGAGAACGGGAGTAGGTATTGCAGACCGCCGCCGGCGACGTGGTATATAAAAGGAGTGAGCGGGGACGGCGACGACTGCTTATAA
This sequence comes from Halorubrum trueperi, assembly GCF_042662525.1. Lineage (NCBI taxonomy): Archaea > Methanobacteriati > Methanobacteriota > Halobacteria > Halobacteriales > Haloferacaceae > Halorubrum > Halorubrum trueperi. The sequence continues at coordinate 58,632 of NZ_JBHSXI010000016.1, read as the reverse complement.
ATGAACGTGGCGGTGGCGTGCGCCGGTGAGCGGCCGACAGGCCGGGAACCGTCCGCACGAGGGACGCCGCGAGCGCCTTTATAAGGCGCGAAGCGGCGAGGCTGGGGAGGTGTGAGGTGCGGTTGCGGTGCTGTGCGGGGAGGGGCACAAAGGGGCAGCTGCGAGGCGGGCGCAGGCGACGTAAGCACCGCAATGAGGGAGCGCGAGCGACCGAGTGAGGAGCGCAACGAGCGTGCGCCCGCCTCGCGGCTGGGGCTTTGGAAGTGTTCACCGCACCGTCAATCACTTATAAACACTCAACACCGGATACACAACGATTCACCGCACCAGCAACGATATATAAACAGTCGCCAACGACACCGCTCGTTCACTTATAAACGATCACCCCAATACAATGAGATCCCTACTCCCGTGATCGCTACTTGCCGTCGAACGCGAAGTCGGTCGTCAACTCGCCGACGTCCTCGACGCGCACGGTGACGGTGTCGCCGTCGCCGAGCAACACCGGCGGCTCGCGGTAGACGCCGACGCCGGGGGGCGTGCCGGTAAAGAGCAGGTCGCCGGGCGTGAGCGTGAACGCTCGACTGCAGAAGGACACCAGCTCGTCGACCCCGAAGATCAGGTTCGACGTGGACGACTCCTGGAGCCGCTCGCCGTTGACGTCCGCGCTGATCGCGAGGTCGTGGGGGTCGCCGACCTCGTCTGTCGTCACGATCTCCGGGCCGATCGGGGCGAACGAGTCGAGACTCTTGCCGCGCACCCACTGTCCGTCGCCGTGCTGGAGGTCGCGCGCCGAGACGTCATTGCCGACGGTGAAGCCGGCGACGTGGTCCATCGCGTCCGCCGGGTCGACGCGGCGGGCCTCCTCGTCGATGACGGCAACCAGCTCGGCCTCGTAATCGACCTTCTGCGTGAGGGCGGGGTCCCACGAAACGGTGTCTGCCGGTCCAGTCACGGTCGTCGGGAACTTCGAGAAGAGGACGGGTTCGTCCGGGATCGGATTGTCGCCCTCTTCCGCGTGGTCGCGGTAGTTGAGCCCGACGCAGACGACCTTCTGGGGATCCGTCACCGGGGCCGCGCGCTCGACGTCGTCGGCGTCGTGGACGCCCGTGTCCGTCTCTTGTGCGTACGAAAGGGCCAGTTCGGCCTTCCGTCGCCAGTTCCACGTGGCGAGCAGGTCGGTCGTTCGCTCCGGAAGGTCGATCCCCGCGGCCGCGCCCGCCTCGGGGAGGCTGATCACGCCGCCGTCGTCGGTCGTGATGCCGCACCAGGGTGGTTCCGCGTCCGTCGTTCGATATTGTCCGAGTCGCATGTGTGATGTGGTAGTGTCGTGCGTTCGTGTCGCGAAGTCGTCTCGTGCGGTCGTCTCGTTCGGTCGCTACTGGTCGATCCCCGCCTCGTCGAGCAGTCGGTGGCCGGACTCCACGAACCGGTCGAACTCCTCGTTGACCTTCGGGTTCGTCAGCTCGCCGTCGCGCTTTCTGACCTCGCCGTCGACGAGGACCGTGTCGATGTGCGATGAGTCCGACTGGAAGACGACGGTCTGGACCGGCGAGTGAGAGGGGGCCGTCGTGAAATCGCCCGCGTCGACGAGGACGAGGTCGGCGCGCTTCCCGGGGGTGATCGTCCCGATCTCGTCGGCCATTCCGAGCGCCTTCGCGCCCTCGATCGTCGCCATCTCCAGCGTGTCGCGCGCGGAGATGCTCACCTCGGTGACCTCCTCGTCGCCCTCCAGGACCGCCTGGTTGTCGAACATCCGCTGGAGCTGCATCCCGATCCGCATCTGGCTGCCCATGTCTCCGCTGACGTTCGAACAGACGTCGACGCCCCACGTCGGACGGCCGCCCGCTTCGAGCACCTTGCCGGTGACGGGGATGCCGTGGCCCATCTGCATCTCCACTTCCGGCGTCGACGAGAAGGAGACGCCCTGCTCGACGGCGTGATCGATGTCCTCCTGAGAGAAGTGGTTCCCGTGGGCGACGTTGACGTCGGGGCCGAGCATGTCCTCGATGCAGCCGAACCCCTGGTAGCCGTCGCCGTAGACCGACGAGGGCCACAGCGCGGCACCCATGTGGATGGTCGAGAGCACACCCAGCTCTCGCGCCAGTTCCAGGTCGCCGCGGGCTGTCTCGTCGATACAGAAGTCCGGCCCACGGAGCCCGAGCGCCAAGCTGAGCAGGTCGTCGTCGCGGATCGCCTCGTCGTAGAGCGTGCGGACGTTCTGCTCGGGGAGGCCGACGTCGCTCTCGTACCACCACTTCGCCGCGTCGTCGCCCGGTGGGCCGTAGGTGTACACCGCGCGCAGTCCGGCGTCCTTCAGCGCGTCGACGGCCCGTTCGCCGTGTTCGAGCGTGTTGGGGTACGACCAGTCCAGGGCCGTGGTCGTCCCCGTGTAGAGCTTCTCGAACGCGCCGAAGAGGCCGCCGAGGTACATGTCTTCGGGCTGGTAGAGCCCGGTGATATTGCCGAGCATGTGATCGAAGTACTCGCCCATGAGCGACCAGTCCCCGGCGATGCCCCTGACCTGGGTCTGGGCGAGGTGGATGTGCGAGTCGACGAACCCGGGGACGACGATCTGGTCGGTGGCGTCGATGACCTCGGCGTTCTCCGCCGAGAGCCCGTGTCCGACGTCGACGATCTCGCCGTCCTCGATCAGCACGTCCGCCTCCTCCAGGTCCCCGATGTCCGGATCGAGGGAGACGACCGTCCCGTTCTGTATGATCGTTCGTGTCATGTGCGGGTGTATCGTTTGACCACGAGGTTAAAAATTTACCGTGCGGTAAAGACGAGGATCAGATCGGTCGCGAGGCGGTCGTTCGGAGCAATCGTATTATATGCCCCACCGACTCTGTTCTCGTATGAGCGATTCCCGCGAGACGGTCTCCTCTAAGGACACCGAGGAGGTGATCATGGAGGCCACGTTCCGTGCGCTGAGCAAGCACGGGTACACGGACCTCCGGATGCGCGACATTGGCGAGGAGATGGACCTGACGCGGCAGGTGATCCACTACCACTTCGACGGCAAGTACGATCTGCTCTCGTCGTTCCTCGAACACGTCATCGACCAGTACGAGGGGAGCGTCGAGCTCGACGCGGACGCGGACCCTCGGACGGAGCTCGACGCCCGGATAGACCAGTGCCTGTTCGGTCCGGAGTTCGAGGAGTTCTCCCACTGGGACCGGATGAAGGTGTACCACGAGCTGTACACGCACGCCCAGAACGACGGCGACCACCGCCAGATCTTCAACGACCACTACGACCGCATCCGCGGGAGCATCGTCGAGGTCGTCGAGGACGGCATCGAATGCGGGGAGTTCCAGGCCGTCGACGCCGAGCGCATGGGACAGCTCATCACGGACGTCATTCACGCCGCCCGCGGCCGCCGGATGGCGCTCGGTCACGAGGACGCGCCCGAGGAGGCCCGCAAGGCGATCGACGAGTTCATCCTCGACTCGCTGTACGCCGACGAGTAGGTCGTTGCCGTCGGCTGTGTGGGATGCGGATCTGATGGTTCGATCGATCACTTATATATCGTTGCCGTCGGCGACGCGGTGGTTGTCTTCGACGCTCCGGCGATTTGTTTATAAGAGGATGTTGCTGTCGGCGACGCGGTGAACACCACCAACGCCCCAGTCGCCGGACTGCGCCCGGCTGCCAGAGGCACTCCGCGCCTCGCTGTCGCCGGCGCTCTGCGCCGGCTTCAAGAGGGAACTCCGGTCCCTCCCTGCTTACATCGCCTGCGCCGCCCTCCCGGCTGCCCCTTTGAATCCCAACCCTGCACAGTACCGCAACCGCACCTCACGCCTCCCCAGCCTCGCCGTTCGCGCCTTTATAAGGCGCTCGCGGCGTCCCTCGCGCGGTGTCGTTCGCGCCCTCTGGGCGCTCACGAGCACGCGCCACCGCACCGCCTCGTTCATTTATAAATAATCGTCGCTGCTGCGCTCATTCATTTAAATACCACGTCGCCGCCGGCGATGGTCTACGATCTCCGCGTTCGATGCTCCGTACTGCGGGCGAGATCCGCTCAGATCGGCAGCAGCGTCGCCCCGCTGGCGGCCGCATCCTCTAGCTCCGGACCGTACGCGATCGCGATGTACAGGAGCGACAGGAGGATGCTGTTGTACGTCCCGTGCATCAGCGCGACGACGACGAGGTTCCCGGTGTACTCGTACACCGCGCCGAACAGGAGGCTGGGGATCACGAGGAGCCCGATCCCGAGCAGGACCCCCGTCACGCCGCCGCCGGACAGCGAGATCACGTGGGCGGGGGCGAACACCGCCGAGGCGATGACGATGGCGGGGACCGCCGACAGCGACTCCCGCAGGCGGCTCTGGACGACGCCCCGGAAGAGGAACTCCTCGCACGGCCCGACGACGAGGAACATCGCCACCACGATGAGCGGGATGATCGCCGGGTTCTGCATCGCCACCTGCGCGCCCTGGTTCTGCGCCGGCTCGGCCCCCGTCGACAACACGATCGTGGACAGCACGATGGCGACGCCGAACGTCGCCACCGCCCCGACGACGGCGATCACGAACTCGACCGCGCTCGGGCGTCGCACCCCGAGATACGCGACGATACGCGAGCGGTCGAACCCTCTCAATCGAAGATACAGGAGCCCGACGCCGCCGAACGCGAGGTACTGCCCGACGGCGAGCGACAGCGCGAGCGAGACCACGAGCGAGAAGCCGCCGACGAGCTGTCCGACTATCGCGAAGCCGAACGAGAGGGCGACGTACGCGAAGACCCCGAACACGCCGACCCCGACCGCCGACGCGATCGTCCTCGCGGTGGAGTCCCCAGGCTCCGCCCCGATCGGATCGTCCGGGTCGGTCGGATCGACCGGATCGGAGTCTCCACGTTCGTTCGGGTCGGTCGAGTCGGCCGCATCGACTGCACGATCGCCGTCGGGACGACCGCCGTTGGAACGACCGTCGTCGGAGGCGGAATCGGCCGCCCCGTCAGGATCGCCGCTGGAGGGATCAGTCATCGTCGATGGTTCGACCCGATCACGCATAGGTCTGTTCGTCGCTCACTCCAGCTGGGCGTCACCGGTCACCGGTACAGCAGCTCGTACCACAGTACGGCGGTCACGGTCCGACCGTCCCGGAGGCCGTCGTCGACGACGGCTTCGAGCAGGTCGTCGTAGGGCACGGTCTCGACTGCGATCGACTCGTTGTGATCGAGGTCGCGATCGGCGGTCGGCTCACCCCCCGTCGCGAGGAAGTGGTGGTGGACCGCGTTCGCCATCCCGTTGGTCGGCTCGACGGTCGTCAGGCGCTCGAAGGAGTCCGCCTCGTACCCCGTCTCCTCGGCGAGCTCGCGCTCGGCGGCCCGTTCGAGGTCGTCGGCGTCCTCCGGCTCCACCGACCCGGCCGGGAGGCCGCGGTTGGTCCGGCCGACCGCCTGCCGCCACTCGTCGATGACGACGACCTCGCCGTCGGGCGTGAACGGGAGCACGACGACCGCCGGCGGTTCGTCGACGTAGTGGAAGTCGTCCGTTTCGCCGTCCGGGAACCGCACCTCGTCGCGGCGCACGTCGAAGCCGGGACAGCGGTAGTCGATGGCGGTGTCGAGTGTCTCCCACGAGAGATCGTCCATGCGATAGGGTCGGTGTTCCGGCACCTAAATACTCGTCCGCTCGCGGAGCGCCGGGATCGCTCGTGCCGCGACGGCCCCGACAAGCCACGCGAGCGTCCCAAACACGACTGCCTGGACGCCGAGGTAGACGAGCCCGTCGACGCCCAACATGGCGACGAGCCGCTCGCCGAGCGACCGTCCCGAGAGCCCGAGGAGGTAGTGATTCGCACTGTACCCGAGCAGCGCGGCGTAGACGGCGGCCCACGAGGCGACCACGCCACTGCGTCGGAACGCGAGCCCCGCGGCTGCGACGACGCCGACGACGGCCGCGTCCCCCGCGAGAAAGACGACCCCGCCCGAGATCTCGAATGCCCCGACCGCGTAGGCGGCGAAGACGAGCGCGAAACACAGCGGAGGCACGAGAAGTCGGGGATCGGGGCGCGGACGGTTCCGCTTCGGACCGACGAGAAGCGCGCGGAGGGAGGGCATACCCCGTCGGTGTCTCCGGATGGACAAAAAGGTCGGTTCGTCCGAGGGGGTCAGCAGTTCGCCGACGCGGCTATCGTCGCACTCATCGTCGCTGTCGTCCGACGTTACGCCCAGTCGCCGAGTGACGCCTGGCCGTCGGGACGTCGCGGTCGGCGGTCGCCGGAGCCGTCCTCGTCGCTATCGGCGTGCTCTCCGCCGTCTCCACCCTCCTCGGCGGTCGATCCCGCACCGATCCAGTCGCTGATCTTGTCGCCGGCGCGGTCGCTCTCGTCAGCGCTGCTCTCACCACTACCGCTCCCGCCTGCGCTGGTCTCACCACCACCGCTCCCGCCTGCGCCGCTCCCACCTGCGCTGGTCTCACCACCACCGCTCCCGCCTGCGCTGCTCCCGCCTGCGCCGCTCCCGCTGCTCCCGTTCTCGCCTCCGTTACCGGCGTCGCCGCGGTCGAATCCAGTCAGCGTCGACTGGTCGCTCTCAGCGAAGTCGAGCTTCGAGACGCGCACGCCGAGCTTGCGAATCCTGGCGTCGTCGAACTCGGTGAGGAGGTCGAGCGCCACCTCCTCGACGAGGTCCGGATCGTCGACGGGGCCGGGGAGGCTCCGGGCTCGGGTGTTGACCTCGAACGGCGGCTCGACCGCCTTGATCCCGATGGTTCGGTAGAGGCACCCGCGCTCGCGGGCCCGACCGGCCACGTCGGCCGCCAGCGCCGACACCGTCTCCCGCTTCGTCGCCCCGTCGGCGGTGGCGGGCAGCGAGGATTCCCGCGAGAGGCTCTTCGGAAGCCCGGTCGGCGTCACCTCCCGGTCGTCGTCGCCGCGGGCGCGGCGGGACAGCTCTCGACCGCGGTCGCCCAGTTTCGCGGCTATCCGATCGGAATCAGCGGCGGCGAGGTCGCCCGCGGTTTCGATCCCCAGCTCGGCGAGGGTTCGTTCCGTCACGGGGCCGACGCCGTGGACGTCCGCGGTCGGCAGCGGCGCGAGGAAGTCCGCGACCGAGCCGGGCGGGACGACCACGAGCCCGTCCGGTTTGTCGGCGTCGCTGGCGACCTTCGCGGCCGACATGTTCGGGGCGACCCCGACGCTCGCCGGCACCCCCGCCTCGCGTTCGATCCGCGATTTGACGTGCCGGGCGTACCCTTCGGCGAGCGTCCGAACGGTGGCCGGACCGGCCGCGGCGCTCTCGTCCCCGCCGTCGCCGACGTCCCACGCGGTTCGATCCGTGACGTCGAGGTACGCCTCGTCGATGCTCACCTCGCGGCGCGTGTCGGCGCAGTCGCGGAGGATCGCCTTGACGTCGCTCGCGACCTCCTTGTAGAAGTCGAGGTCGACTGGGAGGTACCGTCCGGTCTCGTCGGGCTCCGGCGCACTCGGGTCGTCGGGATCCGCCTCGGTGCGCCGGGGGAGAAGCTCCAGCGCCTTCGAGATCGGCATCGCGCTCTCGACGCCGAACGCGCGGGCCTCGTAGCTCGCGGTCGCGACCGCACCAATCGTCTCCCCGTCCTCGTACCCCATCCCGACGACGAGCGGTTCGCCGTCGAGCTCCGGCCGCCGCAGGCGCTCGCAGGACGCGTAAAAGCAGTCCATGTCGACGTGGAGGATCACGCGATCGCTCCCGTCCGCGCCCTCCGCCGCGGTCGCGCCGGGGAGCGTTTCGCCCGTCATCGACCCGAGATCCGAGCTCCGCGGTCTTAAGGCTCAGCCACGCGCGGCGGCAGTGAAAATCGGGAACCGGATCGATACCCGGGATTCACAAACGCCTTTGCTCCCGCGGGCGAACTCCGATCCGATGGGGCTTCTCTCGGGTGTCACCGACACCGATCGGCGGGTCATCGTGCTCGCGCTCGCGCGGATGGTCGGGGCCGCCGGAAACTCCTTTCTCATCGTCGTCCTCCCGCTGTACATCGCGAGCGACCTCGTCGACGTCGACGCGCTCCTCGGGACCGCGGTCGGCGTCGGCGCGGCGTCGGTGACGCTGACTGAACCGCTGCTCATCGGGATCGTTCTCTCGCTGTTCGGATTCCTCAACAGCCTCTCGCAGCCGCTGACCGGTCGACTCTCCGACCGCATGGGCGTCCGGCGGCCGTTCGTGCTCGTCGGGATCGCCCTCCTCGGGACGGCGAGCGGGCTCTACACGATTGCGGACTCCTACTGGCACCTCGTCGTCCTCCGCGCGGCGCAGGGGCTCGGCGCGGCGCTCATCATTCCGGCCACGGTCGCGCTCGTCAACGAATACGCCGCGAGCGACGCAGACCGCGGGGGCAACTTCGGCGTGTACAACACCTTCCGGCTGATCGGCTTCGGGTTCGGACCGGTCCTCGCCGGTGTCGTCGTCGAGGCCGGCCCGTACGACCTCTCGGCGGTCGGGCTCCCGGTCGTCGACGGGTTCGACGCCGCGTTCATCGCGGCCTGCGTCGGGGCCTACACCAGCTTCGCGCTCGTGTACCTCCTGGTCCGCGACGCCGCCGAGTCCAGCGAGGCGAGCGACGACCTCTCGATCCGCGTGCGCGGCGACGACCGCCTGCTCGACCCCGTGTTCGCGCTCGGGCTGGCGACGGTCGCGATGGGGCTGTGTATCGCGATGTATGCCACGCTACAGAACCAGGTGAACGTCCGGCTGGATCAGCCGCCGGTGTGGTTCGGGCTCCAGTTCGCGGCGGTCACGATCGCGAACGTCCTCCTGCAGGTGCCCGTGGGGCAGGCCAGCGATCGGATCGGGCGGCGGCCCTTCCTCGTGGCCGGGTTCGCGATCCTCGCGCCGACGACCCTGCTGCAGGGGATCGTCACCGACCCGATCGTGATGACGCTCGTCAGGCTCGGGCAGGGCGTCGCCGTCGCGTGCGTGTTCGCGCCGTCGCTCGCGCTCGCGGGGGACCTCGCGCGGGAGGGCGAGTCCGGGACGACGCTGTCGGTGCTCACGATGGGGTTCGGGTTCGGTATCGCGCTCGGGCCGCTGGCGTCCGGCTGGCTCGTCGGGTTCGGGTTCGTCGTTCCCTTCGCGGTCGGCGCGGGGCTGGCGGTCGTCGCGCTCGCGGCGGTCGTGACACAGGTGGAGGAGACGCTCGTGCTCGGCGACGACGCCGGACCGGTCGCGGCGGACTAACAGCGCAGATCGACTGACTGATTGACCGACCGATCGACGCTCGCTATTTATCTCCCGTCACGCGACGCCCGCACCACCGAGTCGTGGCGACGGCGCGCCTCCGAGCGCTCGCTTTTAAGCGAGCGCGGGGAGCCCGCGAGGGAGGCCGGACCGCCCGCCCAGCAGTCGGGCGGGCGGTCCGGACGAGGCTGGGGAGGGTGAGGTGCGGGGCGGCGCTGTGCAGGGTGTGATTCAAAGGGGCAGCCGCGAGGCGGGCGTTTTGGAAGTGTTCTCCGCCCTTACAACAATTTATAAACGATAACTTAGATTTTGGCGACGTTCACCGCGCTACCAACGGTTTATAAACAGTCGCTCGCGACCACACCGCTCATTTATAAGTTGACGACGGTCGAATTGCCGCTCGTGTCCCGCGATCGCGTGTACTGCGTCGACTGTCGGGAGCCGATCCCGAGCGACGCTCGGGTGTGTCCCCACTGCGACGCGGTTCAACCCTCGCCGCTCGTAGACGTGGGCGTCGTCGTCGCCGGCGTCTTCGCGTTCGTGTTCGGCGTGGTCCTCGCGCTGATGACGGTCGGGACGACGCGGCTCTTCGGATTCGTCCTCGTCATCGTCGGATTCGGCCTCGCCGTCGGCGGCTACACGCGCCACCTCGATCGGCAGGCCGGGCGACGTGCGCGGTGAGCGTTCGCGATGTGCGTGGTGAGCGTGCGCGATGTGCGCGACGCCAAGCGAGCCGTGCCGCGACCTTTTAAGTGCGATCGGCGGCCACGTGGTCGCATGCTCACGCCAGTCACCCTCGGACTCGTCGTCGCGGGACTGCTCCTCGCGTTCGTCGGTGCCGCGGTCTCCGTTTACGCCGTCACGCTGACCGGTGCCCTCGTCGGCGGCGGTGCGGGGTACCTCGCCGCGCCGACGCTCGTCGGGCTGATCGCGGTCGACGGCCTCGCGCTGACCGGCGTCGCGGTCGCGCTCGGCGCGGGGCTCGGCGGCTTCCTCGCGTACGCCGGGCTCTCCGTCGCCGTCGTCGTCATCGGCGGGCTCGTCGGCGGCTTCGCCGGACGGTTCGCGGTCGGACCGCTGTACGCGGCCGACGCGGCCGGAATCGAGGGGACTGCGCTGCTCGTCGGGGCGACGCTGGCCGGCGTCGCGGTCGGCGCGCTGCTCGGCTTCGTGGTTACCCGGACGACGCTCGTCGCCTCGACCGCGTTCATCGGCGCGGCGTTCGCCTCGCGGTCGATAACGCCGACGACCCTCGATGCGGCCGTCGCGGAGACGACCGTCGAGCCGCTCCTGTTCGACCCGACCGCGCCGGCGTTCCTCGCGGTGTTCGCCCTCGGCGCGCTCTCGCAGCTCGGGCTGTTCCGGTTCGGGTACGTGACGACGTTGGTCGGCCTGCTTCCCGGCGCGCGCCGGTGGACCGCGGGTGGCGACGAGCACGCCGAAAGCGCCTGATACGGCCCGACAGTGGGTTCCTACGTCGCCGAGCTGGCGGGTGCCCCCACCGCTTCGACGGCGAATGCCTCTCCCCCTCCGCCTCAACGGCGAACGCCTATTCCCCCACCGCCTCGACGGCGAACGCCTACTCCTCCTCGCCCCCGTACTCGTAGAAGCCGCGACCCGTCTTCTTCCCGAGATCGCCGGCCTCGACCTTGCGCGTGAGGAGGTACGCCGGCTTGTAGCGATCGCCGAGTTCGGCGTGGAGCGTCTCGCTCGCGTCCACCACCACGTCGAGGCCGATGTGGTCGGCGAGTTCGAGGGGCCCCATCGGCACGTTCGTCCCGAGTTTCATCCCGCGGTCGATGTCTTCTCTGTCGGCGACGCCCTCGTCGTACGCGCGGACGCCCTCGTTGATCCACGGCATCAGGATTCGGTTCGTGACGAAGCCCGGCTTGTCGTCGGACTCCCACGTCTCCTTGCCGAGGTCCGCGGCGAACGCGTGCGCGAAGTCGACGACCGCGTCGTCGGTCCGCTCCCCGACGACGACCTCCACGCCGTCCATGACCGGCACGGGGTTCATGAAGTGGAGACCGATCACGTCGCTCGCGCGGCCCGTTGCGCTCGCGATCGACGTGATCGACAGCGTGGAGGTGTTCGTCGCGAGAATCACGTCGCCGTCGGTGACCGCGTCGAGGTCGGCGAAGATGTCCCGTTTCACGTCCAGGTCCTCCACCGCGGCCTCGATCACGAGATCGGCGGCCGCGAGGTCGTCGAGGTCTGTCGTCCCCGCGATCCGGTCGCGGATCGCCGCCGGGTCCTCCCCCAGCCGATCCGCCGCTGCCAGCCGATCGAGGCTCTCCTCGACGGCGTCGAGGCCCTTCTCGACGTACTCTTCTTCGATGTCCCGCATCACGACGTCGTAGCCGGCCGCCGCGGCGACCTGTGCGATCCCGTTGCCCATCGTCCCGGCTCCGACCACCCCGACGACGTCGATATCGGATAGCGCTCGCATGCGAATCGCTGCCCCGTCGCGGGGCGTAAGCGTTCCGACTCCGGCGGCCGCCCTTGTTTTCTTTCCGCGGAATAGCGAACCAACTGGACAATTAACTATGTACGTAGTAACCTCAAACATCGGGAAAACAGCGAGGAAACCGTTCGAAACGCGCGGAAATGGCGCTTCACCGCTCACCGGCAGCGATCCGTCTGACCACAGCGCTTTTTACCGATGTAACGGGACTACGTACTGATGCTTCCTCACGCCGACGACGCCATCTCGCGGGACGGCAAATCGCTCATCCTCGCGTACGACCACGGGCTCGAACACGGACCGGTCGATTTCGATCCGAACCCGGCGACGGCCGATCCGGAGCGGCTGTTCGAGCTGGCCACCCACGACGCGGTCACCGCGCTGGCCGTCCAGAAGGGCGTCGCCGAGGCGTACTACCCCGAGTACGCGGACAACGTCAACCTCCTGTTGAAGCTGAACGGCACCTCGAACCTCTGGATGGGCGAGCCGGACAGCCCCGTCAACTGCACGGCGGAGTACGCGGCCGAGCTCGGTGCCGACGCGGTCGGGTTCACCCTCTACGGCGGCTCGAACCACGAGGTCGAGATGGCCGAGGAGTTCCGGCGCGCACAGGAGGGTGCCCGCGAACACGACATGGGCGTCGTCATGTGGTCGTACCCGCGCGGACAGGGAGTCAAAAACGACACGAGCCCGGACACCATCTCGTACGCCGCCCGGCTCGGACTGGAACTCGGAGCCGACGTGGTGAAAGTGAAGTACCCCGGCTCCCCCGAGGCGATGGCTGAGACCGTCCGGATGGCCGGCCCGACGAAGGTCGTGATGTCCGGCGGAACGATGCGCGACGACGAGGCGTTCCTCCGAAACGTCGCGAACGCCATCGACGCCGGTGCTACCGGCCTCGCGGTTGGTCGAAACGTCTTCCAGCGCGACGACCCCGAGCGCATCCTCGACGCGCTCGAAGCCGTCGTCTTCCAGGAAGTCGACCCGGCGGAGGCGCTGGCGATCGCCGAGAGCGCCGACTGATGACCGGCTCGGATCCGACGGTGGAGGCGATCTTCGACGCGGTCGCCGAAACGGCTCCCGCGATCCGCGCGGCGCTCCCCGGCCGCCGGGTCGAGAGCGGGACGGCCAACCCCTCCGGCGAGAGCGTCATGGCCGGCGACCTGTACGCCGACGAGCTGCTCGCGGACGCGCTGACCGCGGTCGACGGGGTGGGATCGTTCGTCAGCGAGGAGCGCGAGAGCGCCGTCGACGCCGGCGGCGCGGTCGGGAGTGGCGGCGGCAACGGCGACGGCGATGGCGACGGCAACGGCGATGACGACGCGTACGCGGTCGCGATCGACCCCCTCGACGGCTCCTCGAACCTCCGGTCGAACAACGCGATGGGCACCGTGGTCGGCGTGTACAACGCCCCGCTCCCCGCGACCGGTCGCGACCTCGTCGCCGCCGGGTACGTCCTCTACGGCCCGATCACGACGATGATCGTCGCCGACGAGTCGGGCGTGAGCGAGGAGGTGATAGAGCGCGAGCCGGGCGGGAGCGATGCGGGATCCGTCTCGCGCTCCGTCGTCGACGACGACCTGACGCTCCCCGCGGACCCGCTCGTCTACGGGTTCGGCGGTCGCGTCCCCGACTGGCCGGACGAGTTCACCGCGTACGCCCGCGAGATCGAAGACGAGCTGAAACTCCGGTACGGCGGTGCCATGGTCGGCGACGTGAACCAGGTACTCACCTACGGCGGGATATTCGCGTACCCGGCCCTGGTCAGCGCGCCCGCGGGGAAACTCCGGCTCTCGTTCGAGGCGAACCCCATCGCGTACATCGTCGAGCGCGCGGGCGGGGCGGCCTCGAACGGCGACACCCCCATCCTCGACGTCGAACCCGAGGGCGTTCACGACCGCGTCCCCCTCTACGTCGGCAACGAGGAACTGGTCGAGCGGCTGGAGGCGGCGCTGGATTAACCGGCGCGGCTCGACGCGCGTTCCGGTTTCCGTCCGGCGACGGCGACGAACCCGCATGGAAAACTGTTTAGGACTCTCCGCAAATCTTGCGTCCATGAGAGTTCACGTCGGCGCGGCGGCGACGCCCGAGGAGGCCGAGGCGATCGCGAAGTCGCTCGCGGAGCACCTCGGCGTCGACGTCGACGTCCACGTCGGGGAGCGCGACGAGCCCGCCGCGAGCGCGGAGCCGCCCGAGATCGAGTACCCGCTCGACGACGACCACGGCCCCACCGACCGCGAGCGCGACCTCCAAGCGGAGATCGAGGACATCCTGCAGGGGGGTCCCGAGAAGTACCGCGACAGACTCGCCGAGCGGGGGAAACTGTTCGTTCGCGATCGCCTCGACCTCTGGTTCGGCGGGGAGGGTGGCACCCGCGGCGCGGGCGACGCGAGCACCGCGGACGGGGGCCCAGCCGGGCTCCACTTCGAGGACGGGAAGTTCGCCGCGTTCGACGACTGGCACCCGAACGCGCCTGCTGACGAGGACGACGACGGAACCGAGACAGACGGCGACCGCCTCCCCGCGGACGGCCTCCTCACCGGGGCGGCCGAGTTCGAGGGGCGCGACGTGCACTTCATGGCCAACGACTTCACCGTGAAGGCGGGATCGATGGCGGCGAAGGGCGTCGAGAAGTTCCTCCGGATGCAACAGCGCGCCCTGAAGACGGGCAAACCGGTGCTCTACCTGATGGACTCCTCGGGCGGTCGGATCGATCAGCAATCGGGGTTCTTCGCCAACCGCGAGGGGATCGGGAAGTACTACTACAACCACTCGATGCTCTCGGGGGCGGTCCCGCAGATCTGTGTCCTCTACGGCCCCTGCATCGCGGGTGCCGCCTACACCCCCGTCTTCGCCGACTTCACCGTGATGGTCGAGGGGATGTCCGCGATGGCGATCGCCTCCCCGCGAATGGTGAAGATGGTCACGGGCGAGGATATCGAGATGGCGGATCTTGGCGGACCGCGCGTCCACGCCGAGGAGTCCGGCTCCGCGGACCTCGTCGCTCGCGACGAGGAACACGCCCGCGAACTCGTCGGCGACCTGATCGGCTACCTCCCCGATCGCGCGGGGGACACTCCCCCACGGGGCGAGACGAAGCCCCCGAAGTTCTCGCCCGAGGGGATCGACGAGCTGATCCCGGAGTCGCCGAACCGGCCGTACGACGTCCGCGACCTGCTCGACCGGGTCGCGGACGCGGAGTCTGTCTTCGAGCTGAAGTCGGCGTACGGTCCCGAGATCGTCACGGCCTTCTGCCGGATCGACGGCCGCTCCGTCGGCGTCGTCGCCAACGACCCGGCGGTCCGCTCCGGTGCCATCTTCCCGGACGCGGCCGAGAAGGCCGCGGAGTTCGTCTGGACCTGCGACGCCTACGGAATCCCCCTCTTGTACCTCTGTGACACGCCGGGGTTCATGGCCGGCTCGCAGGTCGAGAAGGACGCTATCTTGGAAAAGGGAAAGAAGCTGATCTACGCCACTTCCTCGGCCACGGTGCCGAAACAGACCGTCGTCGTTCGGAAGGCGTACGGCGCGGGCATCTACGCGATGGGAGGGCCCGCCTACGACCCCGAGAGCGTCATCGGGCTCCCCTCCGGCGAGATCGGGATCATGGGACCGGAGGCCGCGATCAACGCCGTCTACGCTCGGAAGCTCGCCGAGATCGACGATCCCGAGGAGCGCGCGGAGACCGAGGCGCGACTCCGCGAGGAGTACCGAGAGGACATCGACGTCCACCGGATGGCGAGCGAGGTCGTCATCGACGAGATCGTTCCGCCCTCGGCGCTCCGCGAGGAGCTGGCCGCCCGGTTCTCCTTCTACGAGGACGTGGAGAAGGACCTGCCGGACAAGAAACACGGGACGGTGCTGTGACCCCAATCGACGTCGGCGTCAAGGCCCCCGACTTCATCGCCCCCGCGGTCGTCGGCGGGGGCGGAGCCGGAGACGTCAGCGCCGCAGAACTGGCGCTGTTCCGGCTCGTCGACGGACACGACGCCGTCGTCCTCTGTTTTGCGCCCGCGACCTTCGTTCCCACCTGCACGGCCGAGTTCGCCGCGATCAGAGACGCCGGCTGGGCCGGCCGCGACGACCTCGCCGTCGTCGCGCTCACCGGCGACTCGCTGTACGCGGGCTTCGCGTACGCCGACCGGTTCGACCTCCCCTTCCCGATCGTCTCCGACTTCCACGGCGGAATCGCCGAGTCGTACGACCTGCTCGCCGAATCGTGGGAGGGCCACTCGGATATCCCCCGTCGAGCGACCGTCGTCGTCGACGACGACTGGACCGTCCGGTTCGCCGAGGCGACGACCGACGCCCTCGATCGGCCCGCTCCCTCGCCCGTCCAGAACGCCACGGCGACGCTCCGCGAGATTGGGGTCGACGTTGACCGCCCGCGGGTGAACTACGACGGGCCGTGGTGACCGGATCCTAGCGGGGTCGCTCTCGTCTTTTCACGGAGTACGTCGCTCGCGGAGTCAGTCGCAAAATGCACCGGTCGAGACTCCCGTGAGTGGTGCGAGGTGTGAGCGGAGCGAACATCTCGATTGCGAGCGGTGAAACCGCGAGCAAAACGAACGGGAGACAGGCCGGGGAACGACCGAAGGGAGTTTGTCGAGCGGAGCGAGACAACCGTCGACTGACGAAGTCAGTCGGAAGTGCACCGGCCGAGATTTGAACTAGGGAAAGACGGTCGGCTCGCTTCGCTCGCCGCTGCGACTTTCTGAGTTCAAATCACTCGGTGATTTCTCTCACTACGTTCGAGAAATGCACCGGCCGAGATTTGAACTCGGGTTGCAACCATGGCAAGGTTGCGTGATACCACTACACTACCGGTGCGTGCTTCGCGTCTGCACATAGTCCGAGTCGGAGATATAAGGGTTCCGAACGACGGTCGGCGTGGCGGCGTCGACCCCGCCCGAGCCGCCGGAAGCGTCATCGGCATCGCGACCAATACGGACACAGAGACGGCTCCTCCCATGTCGCGCCACGTCACGCACCCCGCCGCTGACAGACGCACCGTGCTCCGAGCCGCCGGCGGCTTCGCGACGATCTCGCTCGCCGGCTGTCTCGCGAACGGCGATCCAAACGGCGACGGCGACAGCGACGGCGACAACGAGAGCGACGGCGACGGTGAGGACGTCGAGTACGAGGTCGAGCGCGTTGCGGAGGGGTTCGAACACCCGTGGGGACTCGCGTTCCTCCCGGACGACGGCCGGCTGCTGGTCACGGAGCGTCCGGGACGGCTCTCGCTCGTCGACCCCGAGGACGGGACGCTGTCGACCGTCGAGGGAGTCCCAGCGGTCCACGCGGCCGGGCAGGGCGGACTGCTCGACGTCGCGGTCCACCCCGGGTTTCCGGACGACGCGCGCGTGTACCTCACGTATGCGGCGACGAACGACGCGGGCGAGTCGGCGACGCACGTCGGCAGCGGACGGTTCTCCCCCTCTAACGCCGATTCGACCGAGCTCAACGGATTCGAGACGATCCGCGTCGCGGAGCCGTTCGTCGACTCCGACCAGCACTTCGGCTCGCGGGCGACGTTCGGCCCCGACGGCACGCTGTTCGTCACGGTCGGCGACCGGCGCGACACCGACTTCGGCCCGGATCACGTCTCGCAGGACCGGTCGAACGAACTCGGATCGACGCTCCGGCTGATGCCCGACGGCGACGCGCACCCGGACAACCCCTTCGTCGGCGACCCCGAGGCGGCCGACACCATCTACAGCTACGGTCATCGGAACCCGCAGGCGATGGCTGTGCGACACGGGACCGGGCGAATCTGGCAGTGCGAGCACGGCGAGCGCGACGGCGACGAGATCAACGTCGTGGAACGCGGCGGCAACTACGGGTGGCCGATCGCGAGCGAGGCGTGTCGCTACGGCACCGACGACCCGGTCGCCCCGAGCCACCGCGAACGCGGCGATGTCGTCGAGCCGGTCCACGTCTGGGCGTGCGGTTCGGGTGGATTCCCCCCGAGCGGGGCCGTCTTCTACGACGGCGACGCCTTCCCCGAGTGGCGAGGTGACCTGTTCGCCGGGACGCTCGCTGCCGAGTACCTCGGCCGCTTCACTGTGGACGGTGAGGGCGTCGCGGACGCCGCGATCACCGAACGGGAGCCGTTGCTCGCCGACCGCGACTGGCGGGTCCGGGCGCTCGCGGTCGAACCGGCCGCGGGTCATCTCTACGTCGCCGTCGACGAGGCCGACGCACCGATAGTGCGGATCGTTCCGGGGTGAGCCCGCCGTCGGCAGCGGCCGATCGCCGACCGCGGACGTTCGCGGACACGCACGGCGGCCGCCCACGACGGCAGCCGTGGGACACTGACTCAACTGAATTTACGTAGAGTATCGTACAAAAACATAGTTCAGATTATACTTATTCCGGCGGCGAACGTGGCATCGATCACATGAGGACGAGCGACGTGCCGACGGAGATCGACGGATCGAACCCCGGACGCGGACCGCCACCGACGGTGCCCGGGACGGCTCTGCTGCTCGCGGTGCTTCTCGGCGTCTTGGTCGTCGCCTCGTATCCGGTCGCGACCACCGCCGCCGTTGCGGCGGTCGTCGTCGTGCGCCACCTTCGGATCATCCTCGTCGAGCGCCTTCGGACGCTGGCGATCGAGAGGGGTCTCGGGCCGTTTTGCGTCCCCGGAACCGACGTGTGCCTCGACGCGTGATCGGTGTGCCTCGGCGCGTGATCGGCGCGGTCGTCGTCGCGACGTCCCCTGGACCCGATGCGATCAGGGACGACGCGCCAGCACTTCGTGACTCGTCGGGGCAGATTCTTTACGCGAGCAGAATCGACGAACTGATACGATGAACGGAGACGAATCGAGCGACCGACTGTCACCGGATGACGCGTTCGCCGTGCTCGGCAACGAGGTCCGGGTTCGGATCCTGCGAACGCTGGGCGACGCCGCCGAGCCCCTCGCCTTTTCGGAGCTGTACGACCGGCTTCCGATCGACGACACGTCGCGATTCAACTACCACCTCGGCGAGCTCCGCGGTCACTTCGTCCGGAAGGGAGATAGCGGCTACGCGCTCGATCACCCGGGTCGACGGGTCGTCGAGGCGATCCGCTCCGGGGCGGTCACCGACGATCCCGACCTCGAACGCACGTCGATCGACGACCGCTGTCCCACCTGCGACGAGCGACTGGAGATTCGGTGGCACGACGGAAGCGTCGAGGTGTTCTGTTCGAGGTGTGAGAGCCGGTGGGAGCGGTCGTCGAGTCGCGTCGACACCGCCGAAGGGCCGGAATCGGGATACCTCGGGCGACTACCGTTTCCGCCGGCCGGGATCCGGGATCGGGAGGCGGAGGAGGTGTTTCGTGCAGCCCACGCTTGGACGATCGTCGAGCTCCTCGCGGTCGGTGCCGGAATCTGTCCGCGGTGCGCGGCGACCGTCGAGACCGAACTGGACGCCTGTTCCGACCACGAGGACGACGGAATCTGCTCGAACTGCCGGTCCAGTTTCGCGGTGGTGCTCACCGCCTCGTGTACGAACTGTCTCTACCACGTCGGGAGCGCCGCAGCGCTTGGACTCCTGTCGTCCCCGGCGCTGTTGGGATTCATGCTCGATCACGACGTCGATCCGCTCTCGCCGCGGTCGGTCTGCCGTCTCGATCGCTTTTTCAGCGGATACGACGAGACGATCAGATCGCTGGATCCCCTCCGTGTGGTTCTCACGCTCTCCCTCGACGGCGACGAACTCACGCTTCACGTCGATGAGAACGGTGATCTCGTCGACGTGTCGTCGTAGCTCGTCGACGTGTCGTGTAGCTCGTCGCCGTCGCGTCGTAGCTCGTCGCCGTCGAGACCGATCAGCGCAAATACGACGCGTCGGTTCGGTCGCACTCGACGCGGCTTCGACGGCGACCGGTGCCACCCCGAAACGCCGGTCGAGGCCCGTGTGAACGCTCCACAGCCCGGAAACCGGACCGCTATCCTTTTACGGTGTCGTCCGGAATCGATGAGTACAGTCTCGCCACGATGCGTACCGAAGACGGACTCACGATCTGCGTTCCGTCTTCGGTCGTCCGGGAGGCCGAGGACGATCGCGAGGCGACTCACAAACTCGGCTACGTCGCCCGTGCGGCGGCGGTGTTCCGGGCGGATCGACTGGTCGTCTTCCCCGACGGGGAAGGCGATCGGCGACGGGGTGGTGAGTACGTCCGAACCGTGCTGGGGTACGCTGCGACCCCGCCGGAGCTCCGGAAGGACCTCTGGGGGGAGCGCGACGAACTCCGGTACGTCGGCGTGCTCCCGCCGCTCCGCGTGCCGTGGCGGACCGGCTCGACCCCTAGCGGGGAAGAGTCGAAAACACAGGGACTCGTGACCGAGGTCGGACCTGAAGGCCGCGTCCGGGTCAATTCCCCGCTGCGGGAACACCCGATCTCCCTGCTCGTCCCTTCCGGAATGGAGGTCGAGCGGGGGGAGCGCGTCACCATCAGGGTCTCTTCGAGAGAACCGGTCCGCGCCCGCATCACCGGGAAGCCCGAGGAGGGTTTCCAGGTCGTGGAAGCGGACCTGTCGGAAGCGCTCGCCGGCGACGGCTTGACCGTCGCGACGTCGCGACACGGGGAGGAACTCTCCGTCTCGCGGCTCGGCGACATCGTCTCGGACGCGCGGGAGGCCGGCGGCTACACCGTCGCCTTCGGCGCGCCCGAGCGAGGGCTTCCGGAGATGCTCGGGCTTTCGCCCGACGGCATTCGGGCGGCCGTTGCCGACGGCCGCTCGGTCGAACCCGATCCGGGGTTCGACCTCTGGCTGAACACGATCCCGGCACAGGCGAGCGAGGTCGTCCGAACGGAAGAGGCTCTGTTCGTGACTCTCGGCTCGCTCACACTCACGGAGTAAACACATGCCACAACCAAGCCGACCACGAAAAGGCTCGCTGGGCTACGGCCCGCGTACCCGCGCAGACCGAGAGGTCCCGCGCATTCGATCGTGGCCCGACGACGACGGAGCCCCCGCGCTGCAGGGGTTCGCCGGCTACAAGGCCGGAATGACCCACGTCGTTATGGTCAACGACGAGGCCAACTCGCCGCGTGAAGGGATGGAAGAGTCCGTCCCCGTCACGGTAGTCGAGACGCCGCCGATGTACGCGGTGGCCCTGCGCGCCTACGAACAGACGCCGTACGGGAAGAAGCCGGTCGAAGAGGTCTGGGCGACCGAGTTCCACGAGGAACTCGACCGCGCGCTCGACCTTCCGGCGGAAGACACCTTCGAGGAGGACGCCGAGGAGCTGCGTGCGCTGCTCGACGACGACGTCGTCGACGACGTCCGCGTCATCACTCACACCGCCCCCTCGGAGCTCGCGAACGTGCCCAAAAAGAAGCCCGACGTCATGGAGACCCGAGTCGGCGGCGGCTCCCTCGAGGAGCGCGTCGACTTCGGGCTCGAACTCGTCGAGGAGGGCGGTGCCCACGAGTTCGGCGATGTCTTCCGAGCGGGTCAGTACACCGACGTCTCGGGCATCACGAAAGGGAAGGGGACGCAGGGTCCCGTCAAGCGCTGGGGCGTACAGAAGCGGAAGGGCAAACACGCCCGCCAGGGATGGCGGCGTCGGATCGGCAACCTCGGTCCGTGGAACCCCTCCCGCGTTCGCTCCACCGTTCCCCAGCAGGGGCAGACCGGCTACCACCAGCGCACCGAGCTCAACAAGCGCCTCATCGACTTCGGCGAGGGCGACGACGCCTCCGTCGACGGCGGCTTCGTCAACTACGGCGAGGTCGACGGCGAGTACGCGCTCATCAAGGGCTCGCTGCCCGGTCCGGACCAGCGCCTGCTTCGGTTCCGCCCGGCCATCCGGCCGAACGACCAGCCGCGCCTCGACCCCGAGGTCCGGTACGTATCCACCGCATCCAACCAGGGATAATACATGAACGCAACAGTACACGACCTGGACGGCGGGGACGCGGGCAGCGTCGAGCTGCCGGCGATCTTCGAGACCGCGTTCCGACCGGACCTCATCGGTCGAGCGGTCTCCGCCGCACAGGCTAACCGGAAACAGGCCTACGGGGCCGACGAGTTCGCCGGACTGCGAACCCCCGCGGAGTCGTTCGGCTCCGGACGCGGGCTCGCACACATCCCGCGATCCGAAAATGTCGCCCGCCGCGTCCCGAGTGCAGTCTCGGGCCGTCGCGCACACCCGCCGAAGGCCGAGAAGGACCAGACGAAGAAACTGAACGACAAGGAACGGCAGTTCGCCGTCCGGTCGGCCATCGCGGCCACCACCGACGCCGAACTCGTCGCCGAACGCGGTCACGCGTTCGACGAGGACCTCGACCTCCCGCTCGTCGTGAGCGACGAGTTCGAGGACCTCGAAAAGACGCAGGAG
Source organism: Halorubrum trueperi (assembly GCF_042662525.1). NCBI lineage: Archaea > Methanobacteriati > Methanobacteriota > Halobacteria > Halobacteriales > Haloferacaceae > Halorubrum > Halorubrum trueperi. Next base: position 36,663 of record NZ_JBHSXI010000016.1, on the reverse strand, counting down.
GCCCTCGGTGTTCTCGAAGCGGTCGGCGTCGACGCCGACATCGAGCGCGCGGAGGAGGGTCGCTCCGTTCGGTCCGGCCGCGGGAAGACCCGCGGTCGCAAGTACAGCCAGCCGAAGTCCGTGCTCGTCGTCACCAGCGAGGAGCCGTCTCGCGCCGCCCGGAACCTCTCGGGCGTCGATGTCGCGACTGCGGGCGAGGTCAACGCGGAAGACCTCGCGCCGGGCGCGCACCCGGGCCGACTCACGCTGTGGACCGAGAGCGCCGTCGAGGAGGTGGCCGACCGATGAACTCCATCATCGAGCACCCGCTCGTCACCGAGCAGGCGATGAACGAGATGGACTTCAAGAACAAACTGCTGTTCTTGGTCGACGTCGACGCGACGAAGCCCGAGGTCCGCGAGGAGGTACAGGACCGCTACGACGTCACCGTCGTCGACGTGAACACGCAGGTGACCTCGAAGGGTAAAAAGAAGGCGACGGTCACGCTCTCCGATGACGACGACGCGACCGAGATCGCCTCGCGAATCGGGGTGTTCTGATATGGGACGACGAATTCAAGGACAGCGGCGTGGACGCGGCGGCCCGACGTTTAGGGCCCCCTCGCACCGCTACAAGGCGGAACTGTCGCACAAGAAGCTCGAAGACGTGGACACGGTCACCGGCGAAATCGTCGGGATCGAACACGACCCCGCCCGCTCGGCTCCGCTCGCGGAGATCGAGTTCGAGGACGACGACCGTCGACTCGTGCTCGCGCCGGAAGGCGTGCGCGTGGGCGAGACGATCCAGGTCGGCGTGAGCGCGGAGATCAAGCCCGGGAACACGCTCCCGCTGGCGGAGATCCCCGAGGGCGTCCCGGTCTGTAACGTCGAGAGCAACCGCGGGGACGGCGGGAAGTTCGCGCGCGCATCCGGCGTGTCGGCGACGCTTCTCACCCACGACCGCGACGTCGCGGTCGTCCAGCTTCCCAGCGGCGAAGTGAAGCGGCTCGACCCCCAGTGCCGCGCCACGATCGGCGTGGTCGCCGGCGGCGGTCGGACGGAGAAACCCTTCGTCAAGGCCGGTAACAAGTACCACAAGATGAAGGCGCGCGGGACCAAGTACCCGCGCGTGCGCGGCGTCGCGATGAACGCCGTCGACCACCCCTTCGGCGGGGGCGGTCGCCAACACCCCGGCCAGCCGAAGTCGGTCTCGCGGGACGCCCCGCCAGGACGGAAGGTCGGTGACATCGCATCCAAGCGCACCGGACGAGGTGGCGACAAATGAGTTCTAACTACCGAACCGGCCGCGAGGGCAAGGAGTTCGCCTACCGCGGTCACTCGCTCGACGAGCTGCAGGAGATGGACGTCGAAGATGTCGCGGAACTGCTCCCCGCACGCCAGCGGCGAAGTATCGTTCGCGGCCTGACGACCGAACAGCAGAAGCTGCTGGAGACGGTTCGCGGCCGCGACGAGGAGACGACGGCGGACGATCCGATCCGGACGCATCTGCGCGACATGCCGATCCTTCCGGAGTTCGTCGGCGTCACGTTTGCCGTGTACAACGGACACAGCTTCGAACGCGTGCAGGTCGAACCCCAGATGATCGGTCACTATCTGGGCGAGTTCCACCTCACGCGAAGCACCGTCGAACACGGTCAGGCCGGCATCGGCGCGACCCGGTCCTCGAAGTTCGTGCCCCTCAAGTAACCATGGGAATCAACTACAGCGTCGAGGCCGACCCGGAGACCACCGCCAAGGGGATGCTCCGCGACCGGCCCATCAGCGTGAAGGACAGCAAGGAGATCTCCCGGGAGATCAAAGGCGAGACCGTCGCCGACGCCGAGGAGTATCTTCAGGCCGTCATCGACGAGGAGACTTCGGTGCCGATGCGCCAGCACAGCGCCGGCGCGGGCCACCGCTCCGACATCGACGGCTGGGACGCGGGGCGCTACCCCGCGAAGGCTTCCAAGGACTTCCTGAAGCTCCTAGAGAACGTCAAGAACAACGCGGACGAACAGGGCTTCGACGGCGACGAGATGGTCATCAAACACATCGCTCCCCACAAGGTCGGCGAGCGACCGGGTCGAAACCCGCGAGCCGCGGGTGCCACCCAGTGGAACACCACGCTCGCGGACGTCGAGCTCATCATCGAGGAACCGGAGGCTGACGAATAATGGCTGACGAACACCAATTCATCGAGGACGGCCTTCGCCGTTCACAGATCAACGAGTTCTTCGCGGACGAGCTCGGCCGAGCCGGCTACGGCGGCATGGACGTCGCCAAGACGCCGATGGGCACGCAGATCGTCCTGAAGGCGGAAAAGCCCGGCATGGTGATCGGGAAGGGCGGGAAGAACATCCGCAAGATCACCACCGAGCTCGAGGACCGCTTCGACATGGACGACCCCCAGATCGACGTTCAGGAGGTCGACGAACCCGATCTGAACGCTCAGATCGTTGCGGATCGCCTCGCGAACGCCTTGGAGCGTGGCTGGTACTTCCGGAAGGCCGGTCACACGACGATCGACCGGATCATGGACGCGGGCGCGCTGGGTGCCGAAATCGTACTGAGCGGGAAGGTCACCGGCGCGCGCTCGCGCGTCGAGAAGTTCAACCGGGGCTACATCAAGCACAACGGCGAGCCCGCGGAGGAGGTCGTCGACCACGGCCAGGGCGTCGCGGTGATGAAGCTCGGGACGATCGGCGTCAACGTGAAGATCATCCCGCCGGGCGCGCAGCTCCCGGACGACTTCGACGTCCGCGAGGACGCCGAGGTGCCGGAGGTCGAGCAGGCGGCGGTCGACGCTGACGCCGACGAGGGCGTCGAGTCGCTGCTCGAAGAGGAGCCCGAGGAGGTGCCCGACGTGGGGGCCGACGACGGTGATGTCGAGGTGCCGGACGAGGACCCCGCCGACGTCATCGACGAGGAGGTCGTCGAAGAAGTCGTCGAGGAGACCCAGGACACGGCCACGGAGGCGACCGACGTCGCCGCCGAGGAGCCGGTCGGCGACGAGGACGTCGACGCCGACGAACTGGACGAGCTCGACGAAGACATCGAGTCGGAGGCGGCCGATCTCGTCGCGGAGATGGAAGCCGCAGACGACGAGGAGGACGAGTAACATGGCGATCCTCTACACCGACGAGATCCGCGACATGACCGCGGCCGAGCGACAGATCGAACTGGACGAGCTCGAGACCGAGCTGCTCAACTCGAAGGCGCAACGGGCCGCGGGCGGCATGCCCGAGAGTCCCGGCCGCGTCAAGGAGCTGAAGAAGACGATCGCCCGGATCAAGACGATCCAGCAGGAAGAAGGCGACTTCGACGACGAATAACGATGATCACCCCCGACACCCTCGTACGGCACGAACTCGTCGGCCTCCCGATTCGGGTGGCCGACGCCGACAGCGACGCCCACGCGGGCATCGCCGGTCGCGTGCTGTCCGAGACGTTCGGCACCCTCGTGGTCCGAACGGGATCGGGGGACAAACGCGTGCCCAAGTCGGGCGCGACGTTCGAGTTCGCGGTTGTCGACACGCCAACCGTTCGCACAGATGAAGCCGCCGACGACGGCCAGTCGTCGGGGTCCACGTCCCAACTCGGGTCGGATACTACGGGGGTCCGCCCCCGTCAGTCTGGCCCGTCCGGGTCCACGAACGTCGTCGACGGTGACGACGCGGGTCCGGCGAGCCAACGAGGCGAGTGCAAAGACGCGGTCTACGTAACGGTGGATGGCGACCGGTTGCGGTATCGACCCGCCGAACGCACCGAACGAGGTGTCACACAATGGCGATAGGAATCGACGTACCCACGCCTCCGGAGCCAGACAACCCGGAGGATTACGACTACGAGAAGTGCCCGTTCCACGGGCAGCTCTCCGTCCGCGGCCAGACCCGCGAGGGAACGGTCGTGTCGACGGACATGGAAAAGACCGTCATCGTCGAGCGAGAATACGACGTGTTCGTACCGAAATACGACCGGTACATGAAGCGTCGCTCGCGCATCCCGGCTCACGTGCCGGGCGTGCTCGACTCGCTCGAAGTCGGTGACGAAGTAAAAATCGCGGAGACGCGACCGCTCTCGAAGACGAAGTCCCACGTCGTCGTCGAGAACCTGTCGGGTGATCGGTGATGGAGGCCCTCAAGGCCGACGTCACGCAGGGGCTCTCGAAGGGCTCGCTCATCACGTGCGCCGATAACACCGGTGCCCGTGAGCTGAAGGTGATCTCCGTGTCGGGCTACTCCGGCACGAAGAACCGCCACCCGAAGGCAGGTATCGGCGACAAGGTGACCGTTTCGGTCACCAAGGGGACCCCGGAGATGCGGCGGCAGGTGCTGGAGGCGGTCGTCGTCCGCCAGCGCAAGCCGATCCGCCGTCCGGACGGCACGCGAGTAAAGTTCGAGGACAACGCTGCCGTCATCATCGACGATCTCGACGAGCCGCGGGGCACGGAGATCAAGGGCCCCGTCGCCCGCGAGGTCGCCGAACGATTCGGGAGCATCGCCTCCACCGCGACGATGATCGTCTAATCATGACGAAACAGCCACGCAAACAGCGAAAACGGTCGGAGACCGCGCCGCTTCACGAGCGGCAGAACCAGGTCCGAGCCACCCTCACGGACGACCTCCGCGAGGAGTACGGTCAGCGGAACGTCCGCGTCAACGCCGGCGACACCGTCGAGGTGCTTCGCGGCGACGCGGCCGGAACGGAGGCGGACGTCGTGTCCGTCGACCTGTCCGCAGAGCGGATCACCGTCGAGGACGTCACCGTCGAGAAGGCGGACGGGGAGGAGGTTCCCCGCCCGATCCCGGCGAGCAACGTCCGGGTGACCGCGCTCGACCTGGAAGACGACCGCCGAGAGGCGCGGCTCCAGGAGGATAACGAATGACGCGACATCAGAAGCGACTGGCAGTACCGAACTCCTGGCCGGTCGAGCGAAAGACCGACACGTTCACCGTCAAGGCCGGTGCCGGCCCGCACGGTGAGGCGGGCGTTCCGCTCGTCGTCCTGCTACGGGACGTGCTCGGCTACGTCGACTCGACGAAGGAGGCGCGCTACGCGCTGAACAACGACTCGGTCCTCGTCAACGGCGACGCGATCTCGGACGAGCAGCGTCCGATCGGGATGTTCGACATCCTGGCGTTCCCCGAGCGCGGGGAGTTCTTCCGCGTCTTCCCCGACGAGGGAGGTCGGCTCGCGCTGACCCCCGTCGACGAGGCGGCCGCCGGAAGCCGGCTCGGGAAGATCACGAACAAGGCCGTCGTTCCCGGCGGAGCCGTCCAGTTGACGCTCCACGACGGAACGAACGTCCGCGTCGACGCGGACACGCCGTACGACACGAAAGACTCGATCGTCATCGACAACGAGTCGAAGGACGTCGTCGCCCACTTCGAATACGGAGAGGGCGCGCTCGTCACCGCCGTCGCCGGCCAGCACGCCGGTCGCATCGGCGATGTCGACGACATCGACGTGACGCTCGGATCCGGATCCAACACCGTGACCGTCGGCGACGACGGCGACGGCTACGAGACCGTCGAGGAGTACCTCGTCGTCATCGACGAGAACTTCACCGACGACGACGCCGAGGAGGCGGGTGATTCGGATGAGTGAAGCCGAGAGCGCGTCTCACGAGATGCGCGAACCGTCCCTCGAGAAGGTCGTCGTTCACATGGGCGTCGGGCAGGGCGGTGAGCCCCTCGCCGACGCCGAGGACATCATCGAGGAAGTCACGGGCCAGCAGTCGGTTCGGACCACCTCGAAGCGCACCATCGCCGAGTTCGGCATCCGCAAGGGCGACCCGATCGGCGTCAAGGTGACGCTCCGCGGTGAGGACGCCCACGAGTTCCTCGAGACGGCTCTCGACCTGGTCGACATCGCCGAGAGCCAGTTCGACGACACCGGCAACCTGAGCTTCGGCGTCGAGGACCACACCGACTTCCCGAGCCAGGAGTACGACCCGAATATCGGCATCTACGGACTCGACGTGACGACGACGATCGTCCGCCCCGGTTACCGCGTGTCGAAACGCGACAAGGGGACGGCGTCGATTCCCGTCAAACACCGGATGACCACCGAGGACGCCGCTGCGTTCCTCGAGACCAACTTCGACGTAGAGGTAACGGAATGAGCGAAGCGAACAACGACACGGGCGAACACGCGGCGAAACGCACCGACTCCCGGCACACCTGCCGGCGGTGCGACCGCGAGCAGGGGCTTGTCGGCAAGTACGACATCAACCTCTGCCGGCAGTGTTTCCGCGAGGTCGCCCGAGACATGGGATTTGAGAAGTACAGCTGATCATGACAGGAAACGATCCATTCACCAACGCGCTCGCCGGCATGGACAACGCCGAGAGCGTTGGCCACCTGTCGTACACGGTTGAGCCCGCCTCCAACATCATCGGCTCCGTCCTCGAGGTCCTCTACGACCGCGGGTACGTCGACGGCTTCGAGTACGTCGACGACGGGAAAGCCGGGAAGTTCGAGGTCGAACTAAAAGGCGCGATCAACGAGTGTGGCGCTGTCAAGCCCCGCTACTCCGCGGGTGCGGATGAGTTCGAGAAGTGGGAGAAGCGATACCTCCCGGCCCGTGACTACGGGACGCTCATCGTCACGACGAGCCACGGCGTCATGAGCCACTACGAGGCCCGCGAACAGGGCATCGGCGGCCAAGTGATCGCATACGTCTACTAACAATGAACAGAGTCGAAATCGAGATTCCGGACGACGTCTCCGCCGAGACCGATCACCTCGAACTCACCGTCGAGGGTCCCAACGGGAGCGTTACGCGACGCCTCTGGTACCCCGACGTCGAGGTCACGGTCGAGGACGGTGTCGTCGCTATCGCCACCGAGAACGAGGACGCGAAGACGAACGCCACGGTCGGCACTTTCGAGAGCCACGTCGCCAACATGGTCCACGGCGTCACCGACGGATGGGAGTACACGATGGAAGTGTACTACGCCCACTTCCCGATGCAGGTGTCCGTGGAGGGCGACGAGGTCGTCATCGAGAACTTCCTCGGCGAGCGAGCGCAGCGACGCACCCCGATCCGCGGGGACACGGACGTACAGGTCGACGGCGAGACGGTCACGCTTTCGGGCTCCGACAAGGAGGCCGTCGGGCAGACCGCCGCCGACATCGAACAGCTAACGAAGGTGACCGACAAGGACACGCGCGTCTTTCAGGACGGCGTGTACATCGTCGAGAAGCCCACCGGAGGTGCCTAACGCATGGCCGAAGAACTCGAAGACATCAGCGGTGTCGGTCCCTCGAAGGCGGACGCCCTTCGCGAGGCCGGCTACGAGACGGTCGAGGACGTGAAGGCCGCCTCCCAGTCGGAGCTCTCCGAGATCGAGGGCGTCGGTAACGCGCTCGCCGCGCGTATCAAAGCCGACGTCGGCGGTCTGGAGGTCGACGAGGAGGCGGACGCGGAGATCGAAGACGAGACGGACGAGGAGGAGCCGGCCGACGAGGCCGACGCCGACGAGGACGTCGAGACGGAGCTTCGCCCCCGCGGTCACGCCGACAAGACGCCGGAACTGGACGACGAGACCGCTCGCGCGCTGGCACAGAAGCACCGCGAGGGGAAACCGCAGTTCAACCGGCAGGACTACCACAAGAAAAAGCGGATCCCGACGTCGTGGCGCAAGCCGCGCGGCGGGCTCTCCAAGCAGCGCCGACGCATGAAAGCGAAGGGTCCCGTCGTCGAGGCGGGGTTCCGATCGCCGAAGGCGTCGCGCGACCTGCACCCGAGCGGCTTCGAGGAGGTCCGCGTGCACAACACGGACGACCTCGAGGGCGTCGACGGGGATGCGCAGGCCGTGCGGATCGCCGGCTCCGTCGGCGGCCGCAAGCGCGAACTGATCGAAGACGAGGCGGAGGAGCGCGAGATCCGCGTGCTGAATCCGACCTACGTCGAAGTGGAGGTCGACGACGATGAGTGACCTGAAAGCACAGAAACGGCTCGCAGCTGACGAACTGGACGTCGGCGAGGGCCGCGTCTGGCTCAACCCCGAGGCACAGGAGGAGATCGAGGACGCGATCACCCGAGAGGACGTCCGCGAACTCATCGATCAGGGGACGATCCGCGCGAAGGACGCGAAGACGAACTCCCGCGGTCGGGCCCGCGAGCGCGCTGCGAAGCGCTCGTACGGACACAAGTCCGGTGCCGGGACCCGCAAGGGGAAGGCCGGCGCGCGACAGAACACGAAAGACGACTGGAAGGCGCGGATCCGCGCGCAGCGCGCCCGCCTGAAGGAGCTCCGCGACGAGGAGGACGTGCTCGACGCCACGGAATACCGCACGCTTTACAACAAGGCGAGCGGCGGCGAGTTCGAGGACGTCGCCCGACTGGAGGCGTACATCCAGACGCAGTACGGCTACGAGGTGACGGACTAATGGCGACAGGACCACGATACAAGGTGCCGATGCGCCGCCGCCGGGAGGTCCGGACGGATTACCATCAGAGGTTGCGCCTGCTGAAATCGGGCAAGCCTCGCCTGGTCGCCCGGGTGAGCAACGCTCACGTCAGGGCGCAGCTGGTGACTCCCGGACCCGACGGCGACGAGACCCACGCGGCCGCCTCCAGCGAGGACCTCGCGGAGTACGGCTGGGACGCCCCCACGGGCAACCTTCCCAGCGCGTACCTCACGGGCTACATCGCGGGCGCTCGCGCGGTCGACGCCGGCCTCGACGAGGCCGTCCTCGACATCGGTCTCAACACGGCGACCCCCGGCAACAAGACGTTCGCAGTACAGGAAGGAGCGATCGACGCCGGCCTCGAGATCCCGCACAACGACGACGTGCTGGCCGACTGGTCGCGCACGCGTGGCGAGCACATCGCCGCGTACGCCGAGCAGCTCGACGAGCCGCTGTACAGCGGCGATTTCGACGCGGCGGACCTACCCGAGCACTTCGACGACGTGCTCGCGACAATCCAGGAGGACCATGAGTAGACATAACGACGGCTGGGAACCGCGGACGCGACTCGGCCGCAAGGTACAGGACGGCGACATCTCGTCGATGGAACAGGCGCTCGACTCCGGCCTCCCGCTGAAGGAGGCGGAGATCGTCGACCAGCTCCTCCCGGGGCTGGAAGACGAGGTACTGGACATCAACATGGTCCAGCGCATGACTGACTCCGGACGCCGCGTGAAGTTCCGCTGCGTGGTCGCCGTGGGCAACCGCGACGGCTACCTCGGCTACGCGCAGGCCCGCGACGATCAGGTCGGTGGCGCGATCCAGAAGGCGATCGACGTCGCGAAGCTGAACATCATCGCGGTCGACCGCGGATCGGGTTCGTGGGAGGACCAGCCCGGCGGCACGAACTCTCTGACTCGGACGGCGAACGGGAAGGCCGGCTCCGTCACGGTCGAGATCAAGCCCGCCCCGCAGGGGCTCGGCCTCGCGGCCGCGGAGACGGTCCGAAACATCCTGGAGCTCGCCGGCGTCGAGGACGCCTGGACGAACTCCGACGGCAACACGCGCACGACGGTGAACCTCGCGAAGGCGACGTTCAACGCGCTGGAGAACGCGGCGCAGTCCCGCACCCCCCAGCACGCGCGTGAGGTCCACTACGACGAGGTGAGCGAGTGATGCAGGCGATCGTGCAACTCCGCGGTGACGTCAACCTTGAGTACGGCGTCGAGGACACGCTCGACATGCTGAACGTCGGGCGCGTCAACCACGCGACGTTCGTCCCCGAGACGGACTCGTACCGCGGCATGATCACCAAGGTGAACGACATCGTCGCGTTCGGGGAACCGAGCGTCGACGCCGTCGCGTCCACCGTCGCTCGACGCGGCGAGCCCCTCGAGGGGTCCGCCGACGTCGACGACGAGTGGATCGACGACAACACCGACTACGCCGACCTGGAGGCGCTGGCCGAGGCGCTCGTCGCGGAGGAGACGACCCTGCGCGAACAGGGGCTCTCCCCGACGCTGCGACTCCACGCGCCCCGCGGCGGTCACGACGGTATCAAGCACCCGGTGATCGAGGGCGGCGAACTCGGTCGCCACACGACGGAGGAGATCGATAGTCTCCTGGAGGCGATGCGATGACGAGCAAGAAACGTCGACAGCGCGGCTCCCGGACGCACGGCGGCGGAACGCACAAGAACCGGCGCGGCGCAGGTCACCGTGGCGGCCGCGGTGCCGCCGGACGCTCGAAACACGAGTACCACAACTACGGCCCGCTGGGCAAGTACGGATTCAAGCGCCCCGAGGACGCACAGACCGACGTTCTCGAGGTTAAGATCCAGAAGCTCGACGAGGACGCGGCGCTGTACGCCGCGGAGGGCCTCGCCGAGGAAGACGGCGACGCGTACGTCATCGACGCGCGCGACGTCGTCGACGACGGCTACGCAGCCGACGTTGTGAAGGTGCTCGGTGGCGGACAGGTCCGCAACGAGCTCCGCGTCACGGCCGACGCGTTCACCGTCGGTGCGGTCGAACTCATCGAGGAGGCCGGCGGCGAGGCGACGCTCTCCGAGCGCGCCGAGGAAGCCGCTGACGAACCAGAAAACACTTCAGACGACGAGACTGACGAGGCGTAATCATGAGCTGGAAGGAGGCCGCCGAACCGGTACTTTCGCGGATGCCCGTCGTGGAGCGACCGGCGGGCCACGTTCCGTTCAAACGGAAGCTCACGTGGACGGCCGGGATCCTGATCGTCTACTTCTTCCTGACCAACATCAATCCGTTCGGGCTGGCCGCCGGTCAGGGGACGGACTTCTTCGGTCAGTTCCGCTCCGTGCTCGCCGGCGAGTCCGGCTCGCTGCTACAGGTCGGTATCGGACCGATCGTCACGGCGTCCATCGTTCTGCAGCTGTTGGGCGGGGCGAATCTGCTCGGTCTCGATACGGACGACCCGCGCGACCAGGTCCTGTATCAAGGCCTCCAGAAGCTGCTGGTGATCATCGTGACCGCGCTCACGGCCGCGCCGATGGTGTTCACCGGTGAGTTCCTGCCCGCCGATCCCGCGGTCGGACAGGCGCTCGGCATCGGCACGTTCGGCGTCGAAGCGCTGATCTTCGCGCAGGTGTTCGTCGGCGGCATCCTCATCCTGTTCATGGACGAAATCGTGAGCAAGTGGGGCGTTGGCTCCGGCGTCGGCCTGTTCATCATCGCCGCCGTCAGTCAGCAGATCGTCGGCGGATTCTTCAGCTTCTCGGCGCTCGGTGCGTCCGGCTTCTTCGCGGACTGGTACACGATCATTTTCGGCAACTTTCAGGGATCGCTGTCGCCGTTCACCGCTGACGGGCTTCAGACCCTTCTGTTCGGGCAGGGGAACATCTTGGCGCTGTTCACCACGGTGTTCATCTTCGGGATCGTCGTGTACGCGGAGTCGGTCCGCGTCGAGATCCCGCTGTCGCACGCTCGCGTCAAGGGTGCCCGGGGACGGTTCCCGGTGAAACTCATCTACGCGTCGGTTCTGCCGATGATCCTCGTTCGCGCGCTGCAGGCGAACGTCCAGTTCCTCGGACAGATCCTCTCCTCGCAGTGGGCGGGGATGCCGGCGTGGCTCGGCGAGTACAGCGAACAGGGACAGCCCATCTCCGGGCTGTTCTACTACCTGAACCCGATCCAGAGTCGGGAACAGTGGATGTGGTTCCTTGGTGAGATACCGGCCAGCGTCGAACCGTGGATGATCGGGGTTCGGCTCATCATCGACCTGACGTTCATGGTTGTCGGTGGGGCGATCTTCGCCATCTTCTGGGTCGAGACGACCGGGATGGGCCCCGAAGCGACCGCCAAACAGATTCAGGGATCGGGGATGCAGATCCCCGGATTCCGACGGAACCCGCAGGTCGTCGAGAAGGTCATGGAGCGGTACATCCCGCAGGTAACCGTCATCGGGGGTGCCCTCGTCGGGCTGCTTGCCGTCATGGCGAACCTGCTCGGTACCATCGGTCAGGTCTCCGGAACCGGACTGCTGCTTGCGGTCTCTATCACGTACAAGCTGTACGAGGAGATCGCCGAAGAGCAGCTGATGGAGATGCATCCGATGATGCGCCAGATGTTCGGGAACGAGTAACCCCATTGGGGTCCCACGTTTTATTTATTAAGCCCGTGAAGCCGCTGCTATGTCTGACGAGCAGCGAAACAAAATCAAACTCAATGTCCGGGTCGCTCGGTCAAAAAAGAAGGAGTGGAAAGAAGCGCTCGCAGACGGCGAAACCCTGTCATCGCTTGTTCAGCGTGCCTTAGATCGAGAAATCAACAACGAGTACGTCCCTATAGAAGCTGTTGAACAAACGGATGACACCGGCTCTGGTGAAGATGTCTCACAATTGTCAGAGAAGCTTGACGAGTTGCATCGGGATATCGCCGCTGCAAACAGTAAGATCGACACTTTGGCAGCTGTAGGTGATACAGAGGACAGTGACGACACTGAGAGTATTGAGGAGCTAGCAATGGACATCTTGCCGCGTTTACCGGCATACCCGAGAGACATACCCGAATACGCGCTGAAAGATATGGGTGGAAGGGGCGAGATGAGTAAACAAGAATATATCGAGTTCATTATTGATACACTCCGGAGCACCGATACGGGAGCCGCTATTGATGGATCTGCGAACCACTTTGCCGGTCAACTCCGCGAACCAGAGCACAAAGCCAGACAGGCGCTGCTCCACCTCGAACAGGAAACGACGGAGAATGTCCACAGCGCGATTGTGGATGGGACACGTCATTGGATGAGGTTCTAAAATGCGGAACTACAAGGGGGAGTACACGACACCTGACAACAAAACTATTTCCGCACACTCGGAGGAATTGCTTGGCCTATACTTGGATAGTCTGACGGGTCAAAAGACAGGGACCTCAGACTCCACAGTCACGACCCGTCGCCGAGAAGTACGTTACTGGTTGGCATTCTGTGAGTCGAATGAAATTGATCCACTCGCTGCCGAGACCAGTGACGTGAGAGGGTATATACAGAATAATACTGATTTGGCAGATACGACTGTCGGGAGCTACTACCGTTCAGTTCAGTCGTTTTACTCTGTCGTGGAAAACGACGAAGCGCACAATCAACTGACGCTTGCTAATGGGCATCCGTGCCCCAACAAAGACACAATTGATTTGAAGAATGACTATCGGATCTACGAGAACCAGTCTGAATACAAGCGGCAGCATAGCCTCTCTTCGAAAGATATTGACGGTTCTCGCTCCCCATCGAACGATATCCTTGCACTTCTCCCGGAACAGGTCGAAAAGTTGTTTGAAAATGTACCGGGATCGAAGCAACAGACGCGTCTGCGCAACGAAATCGTCGTCAGGCTAGCCTGGTATACTGGGTGTCGGTCAGATGAACTTAGTCGGATGAGAGTTGAGAACATTGATTGGGACAATTGTCTGATCAACGTTCGGTCAGCGAAACTTAACCCGGAAGAGCACCCCAAACTGATTCGGCGTGATGTTTGTTTCCCGAGAGAGTTTAAATTTCAACTCAAGCGATGGTGTGAACGTGTTCGACACGGATTTTGTGGCGTAGCTGATCCCGGTGAAGGGAGGATATTAGTAACCACACACAGCGATGAGATGCAGCCGACTCAGATTAACAATATCATCAAATCCGCAGCGCGAGCTGCGGGTGTACAGCGGCCATTGCGTCCACCTGACCCTGAACCGGATGATGAAGTACAGGAGTGGTTCGTGACATCACACCGGATTAGACGGTCGGCTATCACTCACTGGGTTAATGACGTAGATTCACTCGATCTACATCAAGTCCGTCGGTTGGCTGGGCATGCTCGAATCAATCAGACAATGCAGTACGTCGAGGATGATGATGAGCAACTGATTACAGATTATCAACGTGGTATGAATCGGTGATTATGCTGCGGGGGTGAAGGGTGTCAATCTTTATTCGGTCAGCACCAGATGACTTCCCAGTCTTCGAGTGAGAGGAGTACACTTCCCGTCGGGCGAATTTCCAAGTACTCCTTTTATCAGAGGATCATTCTAAACCGGTCTTAGAACGGCCCCGGCGATAGAGCGCCGGAACCACACTGCCACCGATGACAGCAATACCACCTACTCTGTGGAGCAACGATAACTCTGTTCCACTGACCGTCGAAGACGCCGTATTAGCCATCAGAAGTAGCCGCCGAAGGCACATCATCACACTCATCGAGGAACGGGATGAGAAGGTGAGCGTGGGAGAGCTGGCCGAGGCAATTGCGGCTATTGAGGCGGACAAGACAATCTCCGAAGTGACCTCAGAAGAGCGGAAGAACGTCTACATCGCTCTGACCCAGCTACACTTAGAGACGCTCGAAGAGACCGGCGCGGTTACGTATCACGAGAGAAGCAAGCATGTGTACGCAGGCGACACCACTTCGGGGCTGGCGGAACTCATTCGCCACTTCGAATCGGTCTGTGAGGCGGAGGCGGGCGACGAGTAAGACAAAGGCACCCATTCGACTCTGTTGAAATCCCATTATTCAGACGTCTTCTTGTCTGAAACAGCCGGTCGCTGAAGAGTGCGTACTGAGTAATATTTCAGTTTTTAAACCAACCAAACAGCCCGAGTGAAATAGCGAATAATCCCCATAGAACTGTGCGGAAATTGGGTTGTGCCAAAGCGATACCAAGAATACCTACTCCGGCAATAACGGAGAGAATCCCGGTGAGTTTTCGATACTGCTGTAGCGACATAGATGTGAGGAGTCTATTGTATTATTTAGAGCGTTTCGTCATAATTACTTGGCTTGTACTGAGCGGTTCGTGAGTCCACTGTACTGACCGAAGCCGAGTCAGATGTATCACCAAGTGGGGATCTCACAAAGCCTGTATCTTATATTCCGCACATCTACTGAATATGGCCAACATGCCAGAATATCATATACAATTACGGCGTTATGCGATAGCAACGTTCGCGTCCGCGCTGAGGACGCAATCCCGTAGGGGTCCGCCTCCGAGCTTGTCTCGCGGGCTATCTCACTCGCCCTTCTGACCGTGATATCGTTTCAATACATCTGCGTCAGACTCGCCCTCGGATTCGGAGGTGGAATTGTCGAATCGAGTCCAATTGATCAGAGCATCGACTCGCAGCTGTAGGTCTCTCTCCAATTCATTATAATTGAGCTCCCGTGTCTCTTCGTCGTAAGCGCCGCCGGCGTCGTGTCGACAGAGGTTGGTAAGCTCAATACTACCGGTAGCATCTCTCGTCGATCCGTTCTCGTGAGATATCTCGATTAGAATCCTCGTCGGTGAGATACCCCCTCCGAGTTGAATGGTTTCGATTGTCGCCCTCATCGATGGCGTCTCAAAAGACTCCTCGTCTTCTTTGAACCCGCTTGAGTCGTCTTCGTTCGTCATATGCACTTGTCGACGTGGGATCACCCCACATAAACTATTGCAAAATGCTTCGTCGCGCCTTCTCAGACACGATCGTGCCGGATCTATAAAAGTCAGTTTCGCACGTTCTTGGGGTGCCGATCTTCGGCGGGGCTGCTATTGAGACACGGGTGTTCTCGTCTTGGGGTGCTGGTGACTCGCTTCTCAGCCATTCGATTTTGTTCCGTTTGCGGGGCTCTGTTGAAATCCTCAGCAAGGGATATATTTTGACCCGATAGCGGTCAATACAGGTGAGACACCGATTATTTGGCGTTATTGATGGAACCGTGTCAACACTTATCATCCAATAACTCATAGGTGACACATATGGCCCTCAGTGTTTGGGAGGTGTTCCTCGACTTATTCAGAGGAGGTGAGAAATCCAACGAGGAATCAGGTAATGAACGAGGTGAGGAGGAAGACGAAGATCGCTTTGTTCCGTCCCCGTTGGACTTGTCCGTCCGAATCGGTCACGGTGGGTCGGACAGCCAGCGAGTCCGCGAACTCGCCAAAATAAACAAACAAGCAGAAGAAATTGAGGAAGAACGACGCGGTAACTAAGCACTCTTCAGCGACCCGCTGTTTCAGACGTTAATGTGTCTGAAGAAGAAGATCTCAATAGAGTCCTCAAGGCCCAGATCCACGCAATAGCAATAAATACGGTACCAAATGTGCTGCACAAGAGCGCTCTTTGTATTTCGGCAACTATCATCTGAACAGACTATATTTTCTTAATAACTATCAGATTCCAAATCCACTAAGTGCGTCTCTGTAAGATTATACAGATATGAGCCAACAACACGCTAATATTCAGCTGATTCCTGATGGAGAAGACCCAGTACTGTATATCAATCCTCGCTCAACGCAGATCGCGTCCCTCACGGAAGAATTGACAGTAGCTGAAGACTGCCCAGAAATTCACCTTCTCACGGAAAGCGACGAGATCAAGGACGCGCTCTACAACTTCATCACCGCGTCGAAGATTGCCGAACTAGTTGAACAGGGCCAACTCGACATTCGAACGCTTACCGACCCAGTCCAAAATACCATCTTAGCAACTGAATCTGAAACAGTTGTACCTCTCATGGGCGGGCACAGTGTCTCGTCTTCGGATCACGACCTTTCCTCATCTCTGTACTCCGATTTCAAGTCTCGTTTCGAGGACGCCGAGGTCTACCGTCTCCGGACTCCGGCAATCTCGAAGGTAAAACAGACACTTCGAAAAGATATTGGCGACGACATAGCAGACGACCTTGACGAAGTTCTATCAAACGCTGATGAGATATCTAACACCACCGAATACCTCGATATCGTTGAAGTCTCCCTACTCCTCGCAGCACGCAATGAGGTCCTCCTGTACGACATCTCGAAATGGGGCGAAGACGTCGGTATCGCCTCAAAGGCAACCTACTCCCGAACCAAATCAGCACTAGAGGATGCCGGCCTGCTCGACACAGAAAAGGTCCCAATCGACATCGGTCGACCGCGCCTCCGACTCATCGCGTCTGATCAGATCGCTAACGCTGACCTCAAAACGCTCTCCAAAGAAATCACCTCACAGATCTAGCCTGGCAGCTTGTTCAGCCCCGTATCCAACCAACACAAGCAGGACTTTTGGAACACATCGGTTCTGTTGAAATGCTCAACAAGAGACATGTTCTGCTCCGATTGTGGTCAATACAGGCTAGTAGTCTATCGGCGCTTCAGTAGCACAGAAATGAGCATAAGCGCCGCAAAGACGATTGTGAAGCCCATCACTCCGACTCCGAAAACGTAGTACGGGTTCGTAAAATTGGGACTGTTGAGGAACAGAAAGAGGCAAAAACTCGAACCCATCAAGACAATCACCGCAGACTGAATGCTCGGATTATACCAATCTTCAAGCGATTCCCGAACAGTCCCATACATATCAGAATAATAACTTCAATACGGTATAGCGTTTACGGTCGGTGAAAATCCGATAAGTTCGCACTCTTCACCAGGCGGCTGTTTCAGCCCATTATATATCTGAAGAGTAGGATTTTAACAAAGCGGCTCTGTTGAAATCCTCAGTAGGTGATGTATTCTGACCGGGTTGCGGTCAATACAGGGGACTCACGAATCGTTCAGTACATTGAATCTATTTTGTCTTTGGAACGGTAGATGATTATAACCGCACCTGTTGAGAGTGCGACTGTACTAATCATTGACCAAGCAAACATTTCATCAGAATTATTCCCCAATAAAGAGCCTACTGTAACCCCAACGAGTAGAATCGCTATCGTCCCAATACCGCCGACCACACGAACAAATAAATCTTCATTCATATCCTGTCCATCTGTTGAGCAAATTCTATTTTCTTGTGTATAATCTCTTCGCCGTTCAACTCGCAGCTCTCATTGACCGGCTGTTTCAGGTGAGAATCTGTTTGAAGAATAGGATTTCAACAGAGCCAATCGGACGAAAATCAATTCGTTCTCGTTCCTGATGTCCCCGAAGACGAGAGTCCAATTGATTGGCTCGGTGAGGGGGACCCAATTCCGACCAGTCCCGAAAATGGATGTTGGAATGTAACCCAAGATCTACAGGTGGAACAACCCGCAATGTATACGGAACTTGATGGGGGAGATACCAGTAGCCGGCTCTGTTGAAATCCTATTCTTCAGGTATTTTCTCGTCCGAAACAGCTGGTCGCTGAAGAGTGCTTACTGAGCGATCCGCGAGTCCCCTGTACTGACCGCACGGGGACAGAACCCCTCACTTTCTGAGGATTTCAACAAAGCCAGAGTAGTACTTCTGTGTAAGATCTTGTGCTACAGTGGTTCTGACGGCCACCTACTGAGCGAGGTCAATAACAGAGCTCCGTATCAACAATCTCCGTCAGAAGAGCGTTTGTGGAATAAATAGGCTGCTGCCACGCCTATACAAGGCCCTCTCAAAAGGAGTGCCAGTTACCTTTCATTTCGAACACCTGGTGAACGAGGCCTGGTCGAGATGGGTGACTGTCTGACAGAGATTTATGTGACTCGAATAACTTGTATTACTCGAATGACTCGTGAAACCCGCATTATGCGAGATACACGCAGAGTGGTGAGCAGATGAGAATTGATGTAGGGATGCAGAAAGGTGGCGTAGGCAAGACAACAACGAGCATCAATCTGGCAGGAGCTCTCGCTAACCGAGGTCATGATGTACTAGCGGTCGATGCAGACCCCCAAGGTGGCCTTACGCTCAAATCCGGCCATCGTGATCAGTATCGAGAAGGAGAGTACGCACTCTACGATGTCCTCTCAGAGATGGGACAACTGTCTTTGGGCAACCTCGACGAGTTGATCATCCACGGGGACGAGTTCGATATCGTCCCATCCCACATACGCAATTTCCGCTTGGAAAAGCACCTGTACTCCGAAACTCGTGGAGTCGAGACACTCAAACTCAGTCTTGAT
Source organism: Halorubrum trueperi (assembly GCF_042662525.1). Taxonomy (NCBI): domain Archaea; kingdom Methanobacteriati; phylum Methanobacteriota; class Halobacteria; order Halobacteriales; family Haloferacaceae; genus Halorubrum; species Halorubrum trueperi. The sequence goes on along the minus strand of NZ_JBHSXI010000016.1, from coordinate 17,920 downwards.
CGGCTCACAGCAGACTACGACTACATTGTGATTGATTCTCCACCGAATCTCGGCCCGCTTGCTGATGGCGCGCTA
>NZ_JBHSXI010000016.1:0-17804 GCF_042662525.1 Halorubrum trueperi | reverse complement strand
TTGCGAAAGACTCCCTCGAAATTCTATTTGACGAGATCGACACCTTAGAAGACAAGTTTGACGATGTGAATATATCAACAGTCGCAGCCGTACTCAACGAAGTTGGTCGAGATGGCGTTAGTGGGGAAATGGCAGAGTGGTTCAATTCCACCTTCGGTGAAAGATTCGTGTTTCAAGTACCAGACTGGGTGGTAGTTGAGCATAGTATCGGATATCGAACGTCAATCTTTGCGTATGACCCGGATGATGCAGGCTATCCGTGGGACGCCGAGAAGACCGGTACGTTACGCGACCGGTACACTGCAATCGCAAACCATGTGGAGAACCTCTCATGACTGACCCGAAAGACGAACTGAAATCACGATTCGACGAACGACGACCAGACCGTGACAACACCGACAGCGAGGAAGAGGATAATACGAAATACACGGATAACACGGATGATACGGGTTATACAAACAAGGCGAGTAGTACTTCAAAACCAGGACCAGATCGGGATGAAAACGCAACACGACACCGAAAACAAGTTCCGATGTACCTTGCCGATGACACCGCACAGCAATTCAACCAGTTATACGAGCAGCTTGATGGGCGATCGAAAGTAGCCGGTAAAGGTGGAATTGAGAAACACGCTGATTTTATGGAGGCTGTCGTCGCACTCGCCATCGGAAATGAAGACGAACTCGCAGAACAACTTGGAATTACAATCGAATAACGCATACCAGCTTTGTTGAAATCTTAAGCGGGAGATACATCCTGACCCGGTCCCGGTCAGTACAGGTACTGCAGGTTTCAACAAAGCCGTCCACTCCTGTCTGATTGATTCGACTACAGTACTGTTCAGGGAAGACAAAGAGGATTAGCGCTTCGAACTACTCGTAGTAACTGACGCGCTCAACAACTTCCGCGAAGGCGACATTCTCGCGCACATCAGTAATCTCGATAGTGACACGCTCGCTCTGTTTTGTATCGGGAACTATAACGACGAACCCGCGCTCAACACGGGTGATACCGTCGCCCTGGTCGCCAATATCTTCGATTTCGACGGTGCGTTTTTCGCCCTCCTCAACAGGAGGCGTCTGTGGCGCTTGCTCGGGTTGTGGATCGGTGCCAGTATTCTTGGCTTCATTGGTCTCGGGTGACGGCAGAACAGCCACACGGTACGTCTCGCCTGCTTGTAGTTCGCCAAGGCTGATCTCTTGCTCTGGTACCTCAACCACATATGACCCATCACGCTCTCCGACTTTACCTGAGAACAGACAATGTAGTTGCTCTGAAATCTCCATTTGTAGACCTTACACCGGATACGCGACGAAGAGCACTTTAGTCTGCTGTATTCCGGCTACTCCGGCGCTACAACGTCCCCACACGCCGGACACTCGGTCCACACGCCCTCGGTACCGTCGCTCTTCTCGTACTCCACAAGAATCCACGCTTCCGATATGTCCTCACCACATTCCGGGCAACGACCGAGAGACGATTCGTCAGCGTTCATGGAAGGGGGGAAGGAGAGTGTGACAGTGTTCCTTCCAAATGAATTTCATCCGGGGGAGAACCTAAGCCTTTGGCGGCTTTGTGGGTCGAACGCACCGAATTTCCGGACAATACATATCGTCTGTAGCATTAACTCACAGCCACCAAAGCGTCGAAATCCATGAGTGTCCGCACAATACTTACTCGGCTACTGCCCGGTGACGAGACAGAGGTAGTCGTGGAGTGCCGCCAGTGTGGTGAGAATCTTTCTTTAGGCGCAGAGGAGTGTCCCAAGTGTGGGTCTGCTGAGATAGAGCACTTTCAGATTTCAGAGTAGACAGCTGCATTCCGGATGCATCAGTCGATATCGCCAATTAGGAGAGCGTGGCTTTATTGAAATCCTCTTCTTCAGACAGATTCTCGCCTGAAACAGCCGGTCGATGAGAGCTGCGTATTGACCGAAATAGGACGCTGAGTCGTATCGATGACCGCTATCTATTTGACCGAAAACAAATGAATTTAATTATGGAAATCCGTGACTTGGTCTCTACCCATCTCCCGATGGCAGTGGTCGCTTCGGTCGTAATCGCTCTCTTCAACATCTATACTGGCGAAATTACTACCATAGCGCACCTTGTTATTGACTTTCTCCTACACATTCTCGCAATCTTCGTAGGCTTCGTCGTCTTTGATGCGATTTGGCATAAGCTGTTTACTGAAAGCAACACATGAGCGACCTGTATTGACCGCAACCGGATCAGAGCATATCACTTGCTGAGGGTTTCAACAGAGCCCTTTGAGTTCAATTTTGGATATCACGAGTCATCGGACAATGACCTTGATGTACAGTCTCCACAGTACGCATGGTGGGAGGGAACAAAGCTTTGCGACACTACAGATGTCGGGAGAGCCGTACTGATTGCGGCGTCTAACCTGAGAGACAAAGCGAGTCCTCTGATCGTCCGTAACCGGTGTTCCGGCCCCACCGCACAAGTATTATCGGTCCGGGATACTGAACTCGATATCTCCGGTAAGAAATAAACATGGAACGAGCTGATCTCGCCCTTGACGCGACGTCGCTGGTCCGGATCGGTGGAGTCGTGATAGCGGTCACGGCATTTGTGGTCCTCGTGCTGCTCCCCGGCGAGTTTCTCCTCGATCCTGGGCCGCTCACCAGCAGCCCGGCCGCAGTTATCGGCGTCGTCTCCGGGTTCGTTCTCTCAATCCTCGGTCCCTCTCTTCTCGCACGAATCCGCGGGTCGGAGTAGCTGGGCACGAGGCATAGCATCTCGTTCAGGAAGTGTCTGACCGACTTCCCAGATTTGGTCTCTATTGAAATCCTCTTCGTCAGACATATTCTCGCCTGAAACAGCCGGTCGATGAGAGCTGCTTATTGAACCCAGTCACAGAGTACCTGTTTGTTTTGGAGTACTACCTTACCCGAAAACATTTATTCTCAGTCAGTTGTCCTTAACGAGTGAACAGACGTCAGTTCCTCGCCGGAACCGTACCAACGGCATCCGTAGTTTTGGGCGGATGCCTTGGGAGCGGTCCGTCTTGTTCGGGAGAGGATCACTGGCCACCGAATGTCCAAGTAGACGAATTGGAACTCGCACCGGGTGATTCGGACACGTTCGAGATACAGGTAGACGGCATCACAGCATTCTCGTTCGACTCACGGTTGTACAAATGTGGCTCCACTGATGCGCCTGTGAGATTTGGAGACATCAATTTCACACCATCAATAGATTCTCAAGCTGACTCCTGTCCCCCATATTATGTTTGGGATGATTGTACCCGTGTGACGCTCCAAGTGCCGGTTCACGTTGCTCCGGATGCCGAAACTGGCACCTACGAATACGGTTTCACCGTTATGGAAACGATCGGCGATCAGAATTCACAAGACTACGAATATGCGATCATGGTGACTGAGAACTGATATTTGACTGTTGAGCACTAGGGTCGTGTTAAGTTTGGCGTGAATTGTGGTAGACGGCGACGGCTTCGAGCCAGTTTTGAGCTGTCTCGAGCGCGACATGGCTGAAACTATTTGCGAACGATGATGTTCGTCGTTCTATTTCCCAAAAGACACGTTCGATAGCATTCCGATTTCCATGTTGAATGATTTGAAATCGATAGCCGTCTTCAGCGAGAACTGATCCGAGATAGTCTGCGTCATCGACGAGAAATTCTACGTTATCGAGCTGATAGCGCCGGTGTAGCTCGGTTAAAAACCACCGCGTCGTCTGTTTATTTGCGGTCGGATAGAGACTCACGTGAAGGATCTCGTTCGTCTGTGGATCAACCGCGCCGTACAGCCAAAACTTCTGGCCGTGAACGCGGATCATCTTTTCGTCAACCGCGAGTTGATCCTCGGAGACAGTCGAGATCGGCTGTAGATCGGCTTTATGAACCCAGTTATGAATAGCGACGTGACTCCGATTGATCCCATATTGTTCAAGAAATTTACTCACCTCTCGAAGTGACATACCGGTCAAGTGACAGCGAATTCTCTCTTCAATCGCCCAGCGTGGCGTTCGATCTCGCTCCACAAACGACAAGTCGATCCACGCGATACTCTCGCTGAGGCGTTCGATTTCGGTCATAGACACTCTGAAGTCGAACGCCTCATCCTCTAACTTAACGCGACCTCACAATCGTCCCATAGCGTTAAATCGAGGCTTTCTCACTAATAGCTGAGACTGTTCAGTATAGACGAACCAATTATTGACTCTACGCTGATCAGGGGCGCTAATCCGAAGAAGTCTCAACGTCATATTCATATCCAAGTTTCTCACGTAGCTGATGGAACGCATCCAATATCTTTTCTCCGCCTTCACCAGTAGGAATCTCGATTTTTGCTGGCGGAGTAGCACTCTCCGAACCCAGAACTCGCCAAGCCGTTCGACGAAGTAACGACTCCTCGGACACCGGCTTCCAATCGAGCCGTAGGAGGTTCTCAGAAAACAGTGCGGTCACCTGCCTTAGCCGTTCCAAATCATATGACGCGCTCTTCTCTCTATCGGACCAATATAGAGAGTCCCATTTCAAATCATACGTGGTATCGCCAGTTGTCCACGAGGCAAGCCCACTAAACGGGACAACAGCCGAACCTCGTACCTGATCAAGTGTCTCGTTCAATTTCTCGATTACTCCCTCGTGTCTCCCCGCGTTGATTTCTCGGATATGGGCCTCATGCGGCACTGAGCGATATATCCATGACTGGTCGGTTAGAACTGCAAATTCGACGAAGTAGAACAAACGGTCCGTCCACGCATCAGTATCACCGTCCGGGATCTCGAGTACTGACTCAACCAATGCCCGGTCCTCGGGAAGCGACGCTCGAAATTCATGATCCGAACCGATAAACATACATTTCGAGTCGGGAACCTGCGTTAGCTCCCGTTGTACAGTTTCAAATTGACCGTGTTTTGGATCAAGCCCTAGGTGGACAGCGGTTCCGTAGTCCATCAGAACACGAATCGCCTGGTTCTCGACTGTCACACCGCCGAGCTCGTCCCAGTCTTTCACACCGGATAGACGCCGAGTGACGAGTCTGTGTGTTGGTTCTGCAGCATTAAACTTCTCTGTAAACTCCATTGTTGTTACGTACTCTCAGGTTTCTTGAAATCCTCAGTAATGATATATTCTGATCTGGTTGCGGTCAATACAGAGGACTCAGAATCGCTCAGTACTGTCTGTGTCGTAATCAGCTCAGAAGGATTCCCAGAACGATTCATCAGTTAGTCATCGCCATTGGTATCGGAACTCTCAGTGTGATACTCTCTGGTTTCTAGCAACTCTACGATGCGCTGTGTGTTCTTGGATATGTCGTACAGGAATACAACTGCTAAAAGAAACAGAGCGACGAGGATAAACGGTACAAACACACCAAATAATTCTGCTTGAGCGAGGATCATGTTAGGTACTTCTCACTTGATAGTGAAAAACGTTTTTTGAAGACAGTAGCTCAGTTGAAATCCTCAGAAATGATCTATTCTGATCCGGTTGCGGTCAATACAGGGAGGCCGTGTATCAATCCGACCAGAAAGATTATGATCCTGTTCCTACGTTCCAAGCATGATGGTTCTGCGAAGATGGTTCCCTGAGCGCCCTCCAACATGGACAGACATTCTGATCGGTCTTCTGATTCTGGTCTGGGTGCCACTCAACATAGGATACCTACAGACGATCTATTGGGGCTGGGGCTCTGTTGAAATCCTCAGAGAGTTACATGTTCGCCGTGTAATTCGACGAGATGAAGGCCCTCCCGAAGTCGCAGATTCTCCGGTTTACTGAGAAGGCGATCCATCTGGCACGCCGAGCGGTTTCTCGATACTCCTCGAAGTTCTCCAAACATCGCTATACACTTCCCCAGCACGTTGTTTTGCTGTGCCTCAAAGTTCGAAAGAACACGACCTATCGTGGCCTGCTTGACGAACTGATCGAGATGCCACGCATTCGTCACGCCCTCGGATTAGCTGAACTTCCTACGCCATCAACGCTTTGTAAGGCGTTCAACCGGCTTGATATGGCTGTATGGCGTGCTATATTGACTCTCTCAGCGACGCTACTTCCGACGAGCGGTGTCGTTGGAGTTGATGCGTCAGGATTCGACCGCAGTCACGCCTCAAAACACTACACGAAACGAGCCGAACTCACGATTCAGCAGCTCAAAGTGACGCTGTTGGTTGATGCGAAGGTCAACGCAATCCTCGATCTCCACGTGACGACGACACGAAAACACGATAGCCAGATCGCTCCATCGTTGATCAAGCGCAATCCCGAAGACATTGATATTCTGCTCGGTGACAAGGGCTACGACGACCAGAAGATCAGGCGGCTCGCCCGGCAACATGAGGTTCGGCCACTGATTAAGCATCGTGAGTTCACATCACTCCACAAGGCATGGAACGCACGCTTAGACGCTGATCTCTACGGCCAGCGGAGTCAATCCGAGACTGTGAACTCAACGCTCAAGCGAAAGTACGGTGCGTTCGTCCGATCACGATGCTGGTGGAAACAGTTTCGTGAACTCACTATCGCTTGTCTCGTTCATAATCTCGACCGGTCGCTCTGAACGGTCTATACAGTTATTCCGTTGCTCGATACGCCTGACCGCCACGAACGATTCCCAGTACCGCGAGGAGGGCATACAGAACGGGCATATTTACGAGACCGAGATTCAGATAGCCGAGAACGGCGAAGGCAAGTGAGAGAACTCCAACAACGATCATAATGACTGAGTACACTTTCTGAAACTTCAAGAGCAGGAACACACCAGCGACGGCGATTAACGAGAAGAGGACGCTGAGGAAATACGAATCGAGGTAGACGGAAACAAAAACTGCTCCGAAGAAAGCAACAACGATGAGCCCCACCCTACAGAGATTCCTCCGTAACTCCTGATCGATCACGTTGAGAGAGTTATATTCCAAGGAGAAACAGTTTATTCTTTTCGAAATTCTCATCGACCGGCTGTTTCAGGCGAGAATGTGTCTGAAGAATAGGATTTCAACAAGGCCGATGAGCTCTAATTCATCGAATCCTGATGAACCACCAAACCAGTCACTTCTACAGCGATGGAAGTTCGTGATATCGTTGAGCGAGGGTGACGAGGTACTTGTCAACGACCGTGAGCAGCGTCTGGTGGTCCGCGAAATATCACAACGGGAGGATTCGAGTGCAGCAACCCACACTACCCTCGTTGGGAATGGAACTGAATACACCATGATTGCGACAGACTACCCTGGTATTCCGATGATCACTTGGCCGTCAGCTACTCATACACGGCCAGTTCAGGAGATTCGACCAGCCGGTACAACTATCCTCTCAACCATTTGCGCATCAGACATCTTGACACAAACGTTCTCTGGGACCGATACCGTCGACAAGATACAAGAGCAGCTTTCGGAGCAGTTGGATATCACGCGTTTGCTTGGGTCTTGTCCCATCTGCGATTCAATGGTTACCTCGGACACACAACGAGCAGTTTGTCGGAAATGTGGGGCGTGGTGCTGGATCGAGCGCTGGAGGGAGTAACCCGCTGATCATGGTCAAAGCCGGATAAGGGTACGCGGTGAAGAGACCGAAAAGAGGCGTTTATTGAGTGCGAGGATTGGGGATGAGTAGAACTCGGGGACAGGCACAAGCAATTTACGTGGTACTGCCTGTTGAGTTTCGATAGACACTACCCCAACGTCGCTATCCGAATCAAGGGAAACTTTCGTTTTCCGCGCGGTCAAGGTATGTACCCTGTCTTATCCGGATATTGGCCCTACAGTCAGGTAGGGCACAAGAATTGGTCATAGCGGGATTCGTCACAGGAGCAGGCGTTACAGCATCGTTCATCTACGGGTTAATTCGATCCGGGCGTGAGGAAGTCGTTTCCCGGTCCGTCCCGGTGGAGTACGTCGGAGACGAGGAATCCTATTAGCGCTCGGAAGCGAGATTTCTTATCGGATGCCGACAAGTATCCTGATAAGTGTGAATGACGGGATCTGAAGCGTATAAGCAGTTGAAAACGCTGTATCACGAAGAAGATCTCGATGTCGTCGAAATAAACATCGAGATTGACCAGAGTGGCGAGGAGACGGAGGAATACGGCGAAGTTGTCCTCGAAGACGAGGACGGTAACGAGACTGAGATTACGGGATCAGATCACGATTTCGTCGTCGCGTTATTCTCAATAAAAAGCACTGTCCGTGAAGGCGAGAAGGAACTCATCGATTTAGCAGAAACTCCTGTCGGAGATACGGAAGGATACTACGAGAACGTCGAACAATTCGTCCCTCAGGGAGCCGATATCGACAAGTCAAAAGTCGAGATAGGGATGGAACTGCTACAGGAGGAAGGAGTTGGCGTCCCGAAACTAAGTATCGTTGACGGGCTTGATGCGGCAGTCAATCTTGAACTGGAGGACAACAATCTCATCAAAATCGTTCAGAACTATCACAAGGTCCTCGCCCTCCAATTTTTGGAGCTACGGGACTCGAAGGAGCAATTCGACGAAATCAAAGAGAAATTACCGCAGAATCAAGCCCGGTTTGAAAACTTCTTCCAATTAGCGGAAGAGATCCTTTCAGAAGGGTATTTGCGCAGTGATGCGTTCTCAGATCATCGAGATTACCGGGATGTGACGATTTCTGACGTCGAGTTCATCGTTTCACGAATGCGCGACGTCATGCTGAAAACCAATGAGGAATGGCGAGCGTTTTCAGGCGGTGGTGGTACTATTGATAGCGATTTAGCCTTCCCACGTATACTTGAAGAGTACCACCAGTGCTTCGAGTTATTACGAGATCCGTTACGTGACCTCGCAGCGACGATTCAACACTCGAAAGGGGCTAACTCTGTGGATTTGAATGACACTGTAGAGGTAATTCGATTCTTAAAGCGGCAAGGGTATTCCAATCTCGTAGGAACGATTGAGTTGGATTTGCGGCGTGGCCCAGCTCACATGAGTCATGATATCGATGCTGATGACGGATTGATTCGAATTTACGATTCCCGTGGACGCAATCGTAATGTGAAGAACGAAATCACCTTCGGGGACTTGGTGGATAAGCAAAAGAAGATGCGAGATTTGTTGATTGGAATTGTACTGGCGTTTCACCAGATGGAACAGGTTCTCGAATTCCGATTTTTGGAGTCCCCCGATTTCGCGTTTAGAATAGTGGAGAACATAGATCCGGATTCCTTGCAGTCTGAGTAGACCTGACCGACTGTAGTTTGTCAACCCGTGCACCCTATCTTACCCGGGTATCTCCCCTACCGTTAGGTATGGTAGAAACAGATCACCAGAAGCACCTCATGGATGCCGGGAGTCTCGGTGCCGGGGAATACAACGATGTGCAAAATAAACACCAACGGAATGACTAATGAAATCAGTGAGAAAATCCACCGTGCTGAAGCATTACTCCAAGAAGCGTTCGACGTATACGAGTTGAACGACCACCGCGGTGAGTTATAGTAACCCGGCGAGGAAGAGTCCTGTTAGCGCTCGGAGGCAGGCGCGAACATTCTAAGTAACACTACGTGTTGAGCTTCGCTCAGTACTACCGCCGTCCACCCTGTACGCGGTCAGGTGACCGTGTACTGCCTGTGGATGACTTTCCGACTTTATACAAGGATCAAGGAGAAACAGCCTGTATGCGAAATGAATCGTTGCTCAGACATCTGAAACCGAATCTTCGAGGCCGATCCCACGGGGTCGCGTGCAGATGTATACACGATCCTCGATGTATGCACCCTGACCGGGCCGAGCGACCGACCGGGTGCATAGATTCTGCGGGGAACGGGGGGAGAGCTGCTCGGCACTCAACCCCTGTGCAAGATCCACGTTTAAAGAACCGGCTCTCAGTTACCCCAGATCGACGCAACAGTACCCCCGGTGCATACGTTACTACTTATACCACCCATGGCAACTGACCGAACCAGTCTGAAACTCACCGATGAACGGAAGCGATTGTTCGACCAAGCGACCGAGATCGTCGCGGCTGACGACCACGACGATCCCCCGCGCTCCGACGTGATCGACGCAGCACTTACGCACCTCATCGAATCGAAAGCGAACCTGAACGATGTCCGCAATGAGTACCCACCGCAGACAGTAAAGGACTGCTGCAACACGCCGGTGATCGGACTGCGGTACCGGACGAGTATTGAGTCGAAGTGGCGCTAACCGAGTGTATTCTTACGACGGCTATAGCGTGTTCAATAGGTTGTACTCAACTTGAGTTGTCAACGCCCTTCGTAGAGACGTTCTGCGAGTTGTCTCGGTAAGTACTCTTCAGTCTCTTCAGCCACCCAATCAATCTCGTATTCGACTCTACGGATCTCCACCTCGTACGATTCAGTATCAATAACAGCAAACGATGCCCGCGAGTCCCCGTCTCGTGGCTGACCAACACTGCCGGGATTCAAGCACACAGTTTCCCCAATAATCTGCACGTATGGACGATGCGTATGACCGAGAATCACCACATCCGGAATCGTCTCAAAGGACCTGTTAAGGAATTCCTCATCGATGTCTTCTTTCCAGATGTACTCATCAATTGGGTGATTCGGGGAACCGTGGGCGATAAAGGTGTCAAGATCATCGATAATTAGTCGGCGTGTCTCTGGGAGCTCTTCTAAATAGACGAGGTTTTCTTCGGAAAGATTTCGACGGTTCCAGTCAAGTGCGCGTTTTGCCATTCGATTGAACTCGCGTGGTGTGTCTGTAATGAGTCCAAAATCATGGTTCCCAAGAACACAGAGTGCCTCTACGTCCCGGACGCGCGACACTGTTTCATCCGGAAATGGGTAGTACCCAACCAGATCACCGGCACACAATATCTTCTCAGGGCGTTCCTCTTCGAGTTCCCGTAGAACTGCCTCAAGAGCAACGATATTTGAATGGATATCCGAGATAACTCCGATTTGCATTACTACTCACAGGTCCGATTTCATAGTCGAGAGTGCTGTCCTCCAATCATCGAAGATCCGGCCCTCTGGTTCGGCCATCATTCCGAATTCATTTTGAACGTCTCCGAACAGTTCCTCTGCTTCTTCGATTTTGGACATCGCAGCTTCATACCGTTCAGTAAGGGACTTACCACGGTATCGACGAGATATCTGGTAGCAAGCCCACAGGTAGTGATCCCAGGCACCACGCCGGAAATTCCATCCGACCGTTGACGGCGGGTCTGAACTACTGAACAACGGTGTGTCATAGGGCGATGACATCCGAATTTTATCCATGTCAAAACCACTCTTCTGATACATCAGATCCAAGTCAGGGTCGAGTCGAAGCTCGTTCAGTAACTTATCAGAGTAGTACTTCGTGACGAGACGGCCACCGCCTTGGTTATCGTCCGGGTCCCACCGTCGCTGATCAAACGCACGGAGGTTGTTGTAGTGACCTGAGGCAAACGCATTGATTCCGATACCCATGAATAGGTGTGCAACGTGGTGTGTGTGCCCGACGAGAATCTCGAATCGGTTCTTCCGGAGAGTGTTCAAAAGGTCGAGATACGAGTAAATATTTGACGCCCCACTCAGCGGATATCGTTTCGACTGGTCGAACTCGACGGAAACATAGAACCCGTCGGGGTCCACTCCCGTAATCCGGTTTAGGAGTGTGTCACGCTGGTCCTTATCGTTGAGAGGTTTTCCTTCAAGCGGTAGTGAAGCAAGTACTGGAATCTCCCTCCCTTCGCTGTCAACTGCATCGATGAAAGCTTCTGTATAGTCCAGCCACTCATCGATCTTGGTTGAAGAGAATGTATCCAGAGTCCGTGCCGGTGAGAGGTATGCGTCAACCTCTAACCAGTCCTGTAGTTCGATAAGGTGTTCACAGAGATCTGTGAGGTTTCCGCCGACATCAGCGGTGTCGAAATCTGTTCCTCCATGCTCACCAAAGTAATCGTATGATTCGAGGTTTTCCCGATCCGCACGTGGGATGTAGAACTGCGGATCGAATAGAACGTGTCCATCTGCATCATGGAATTCTGTGGCAAGTTCCTGATTCCGATCCCTGTCGAAGTCTGCGGGGCTCAGTATGGCCCCATCCGCGAACCCCTTCTCCATCATGTCGGGTCCGAGTTTCCCACCGTTGTACCCCATCTGAATGAGAAAGTTTGGTTCATCGAACATTAGGACCCACCTCCGGTGGCGTCGTCAAGATCCTCAAGCGCGTGGTGCGGTCGCCGGTACCGTTCAAATGGCTGTGATTTCGTCATTTTGTCGTAAATTGGGTGGAGGTCTTGTTCCAGCTCTGAGTCGTCGAGGTAGCCTTCGAGCGGTCGTTTGTCGTTTTGGAGGATTGCGTCGGGGATTGGAAGTTCAAGATCGTCAGTAGCAAAGGGGTGGTTTCCGGTCAGTGACTCGAACATCACAATGCCTGTTGAAAACAGGTCACTCCGTATGTCTTGTAGGTCTTTGTCGTTGTTGAGTTGCTCGGGTGAAGCGTACGTAGGTGTTCCTGGACCGTGGGATGCTCGGGTAGGAGTGATACTAGTCCGGGTAAGCATCCGAGCGATCCCGACGTCAAGTAAGCGGACAATGCCGTCAGGAGTGACAATGATGTTAGAGGGTTTGATGTCTCGGTGGATGATATCGGCGTCATGGAACTTTCGGAGTGCCTTTAGAAGCGTCCGAGTGACGTTCACACCGAGATCGATACCGGTGTCACCGCACTCAATGACTTCACGGAGGGTGGGTCCTGGGATGTACTCTTCGACCATAACGAGCACAGACGTATCTCCGATTGTATCTGTAAAATTATCGATAAGGTTCACCAGCGCGTTAGCATCGACAGCCTCCATGGTCTCGACTTCTCGCTTTGCACGTCGTGCTGAGCGCCGGCGTTCGGTTGGAATCAGCTTAACGACGACTTTCTCACCTTCGAATTCACCAAGATATACTTTCTTTTGCCCACCGTCAGCGATGTGGGTGTCAATCTCGAACTCAGGGAAGTGACGTTGAACGTCCTCAATCCCCAGCTGCTCCAACATAAGTACTGGATTGGAGTTTAAGTTCATCCATAATAGTTCTTTCATTGAGTCGCCACCTGTTAATCAGCGAGTACGGATTATTGCGTTCTGGGGGAAGGTGTATTTCATACTCGCCGTCTTCGGTAAGGGACATAAGGCCGATACCGTGCTCTTCGAAGCGTTGTCGGTTCTCAAGGGCCCGATCTACGTACTCGGCGTCCATAACGACACACTGGTACTCGGAGAATCCTTTCCCGCGAAATGCTTGTCTGAGTGCCTTTTTCCACTTACTGAGTTTCAGCTCAATAGAGTACGCTGTGGTGACGTGCCGCCGTAGGTGAGGGGTTGTTCGGATGTGAGACTCGTCAATCTCATTGACGAACCCGTGCTTCGTAAGCCAATTGAGAGCTTCCGTTTTGGATTGCCGATCCAGCGCCCCCATCTCGTAGTAGTAATCTTTAGAAATGGTTTCGCGGTTATGAAGAAGGAGAAAAGCCTGGAGGATACGGTCCCTGTCAATAGCTGTATTAATACCCAGTTCGTCGATCCTTCGTGACAGGTATGTGTCGGACACACGTGCAAGGACGTAGTCTGCGCGACCCGACCCGTAGGTGAACTCCTCGAACATCTTCGCATTGGGTTCGTTGAAAACTTCCTTCAGAGTGTCCCGCGCTACGTCTCCCATATCAGACTCTGTATCAAATCCCATATATGTAACTCCGTTCTTGGTCTCTGTAATTTATTAGAAGTTCGTACCCCTCCTACTCCTTTCGATATCGTCAAGCCAGCGCACTTGGGTGATCGTCGTTTGTTCGTGTGCTGTATGCATACCTGTACCAAATTCCACCTGATAAATATAAGTACGGGCCAAATTGTAGTCGCCTACGGTTTAGGTATGTGTTCATAAATTAAATACATCGCACTACTCATGCGCCAGATGTTCGGAAACGAGTAACGAACATCTACACTCTTTCAGTTTATCAACCTCCTCTAAAGCGACCGCTTCGCCTTCAGCCTTCTTCCCTCTGGAGATCGTTCCGATACGCTGGCTCCGGGCCAAAGCGGACGATCTGGGCCACTCGTTAGCAGTTTTGGGTCGGCGTTGCTGAATCAGTTTGAACCCCCGTCGTCTCTCATCTCGATCCGTCTTTGAACACCCCGGTTGTGTGTTTGACATCCCTGGATCGTTTGTGGGTCACGAAACGCTCTGTGAGTAGCTATCGATGGTGAGCTCCGTGGTCTCGCTCAGATACCGCTCGATGTCGATTCGCTGCCAGCCCAGCGGGACCACCACGCTTTCGACGGCTCTCGTGGCGAGTTTTTCGTACCACGTTGGATCGTACGTCGTCGGCCGTTCGTGTTCGAGTCGCATCCGCTCGATTCCGCTCCGGGTCTCGTCAACGACGACGTACCGAACGGTCTGGCCGGGTGAGGGGCCGATCCCGGTTCGTTCGGCGCGTTTCGCCGCAAGCGCGGTGAGGGATTTGCGTTGATACTCGTCTGGGCGTTTCGAAATCCGATTGTCGATCACGAGCGCGTCGGGATCGACCTCCCCAGACTGAAGCGTCGTGAGGTACCGTTGCAGAACGTCGCAGACGGCGCGTGGGTCCCGGGTGGCGTCGAACGCGCGCAGCGCGTCACGCTGAAGACGACGGATCCATGGTGGCGTGCTCCGCTGCCGAAGTTCGATACCGCGAGTTTTGATCGCTTCCCCTAGGCCACCGGTATTCGGGAGGGACGCACCACGGCGACGACCGAAGTACCGAGTTAGCGCACCTGCCTCTGAATTCCGACGTGGACAGAAGGCAACCCAGTCGAATTCCGACTCGTGTTCGAGCCTGATGTCCACCTCTTTGGTGATCGTCTCGGCGAGCTCTGCGAGTGGATCTTGTGTACGGCTCGGGTCGGGGGTGACCCAAATGGAGTCCACGATCCCGTGGAGCACACGCCATCCGCCGCCTTCGAGCACCGTTTTCGCCGTGAGGAGGATCTCTCTAGCGAAGGCGTTGATGGCTTCGTGACATTCGATGCGGCCGTACTTGGCGTTCGAGAAGCCTTGATACCCGAAACAGGAGACCAGAATCCACTTGATCGCGGAGGACGCCGCTTCCAGTCGCTCGCGCTCGGCGTCGTCGGACGCGGTCTCGATCCGATCCGTGATGTCGTCTCGGGCGTCTATCAGTGGGCCGAGGACGTCAGGAAGGTATCCATCCTGCTCACAGACGGCGTACCCGAGAACGGGAACGTCGTCGGAGCCACAGCACGAACAGCAGATGGTCTCCGGGGAAATATTTTGCGTTCGGATGATGTTCGGATAGAGGCTGGCGAAGTCGAGCTCGTGGACGGTCTCGTGGACACCGACCGCTGGAGCGAGCGTCGTCCCTCCTCGATCGGCGTCGTCGAGGGTTGAAGCGGACTTGAAGAACTCCGGCCGCCGCGCCTTCCACGGTACGAGCACGTTCCGCGCGTTCGCCTCGTGGATCTGCATCGCCGTTAGGACCCGACCGATACTCGCCCACCCGAGTTCCTGTAGCGGGAGACCGGATCGTTCGACCAGGTCCAAACAACCGTGGAGTCCGGACTCGTGGTAGAAAAACGAGTTCGATTCGTCGATGATAACGCGACCCGGGACGGAGTAGCGCGCGGGTGAGTGGCCGACGGAACCGTAGGATTCGTACGTGGATTCGCTCGCGAGCTTCTCGTACCCCGGCTCACGCCCGAGCGAATACGCACCGTAGCCGTGGATTTCGGCGGCTTCGAACAGGAGTGGAACGATCGCTGCCGTATTCGTGATCAGAACGTCCGGTTCGCGTTCTTCGACTCGGTGCTGAACGCCATCGACGACGTCTGGAATCGTGTCTGCGACGTCTTCCCCATCCAGTTCGAGTCCTCGAAGCGTCTCGACTCCGGTCTCGTGGCGAGGTATCGACAGCGTGAGCGTTCGGAGCGACCTGTTGTCGTTCGGTGTCGGATCGATTCCGGTTTCGAGACAGTATCGAAGTTCACGCGTGAGATCGACGTTGTAGCAGGAGTACTGTCCGGGGTCACCGAACTGATGGACGCGACGAGCGACGCGTCGAACGTCGCTGAGGCTTCTCATCTCGATCCGGAGAACGGAACGCGGATCGCTTCTGAATGTTTGTTTACGAGTTGTGACGCCGAGCTCCTCGATCGCGTCCTGGCTGGCGAAGAAGTCTCGAAGGTCACGAAGCGCCGGCGGCAGTTCCCCCGGTGGTCGATCAGATGGTTGCGGTCGGACACCACCGTTCCGGCCGTACAGGTCACCAACCTGATCCCCGACGTACATCGTCGGTGTGTACGACTCGTCCGTCGTCGCTTCCACTCCATCCTCGGTCAACAGCCATCGCTTAACCCCCTCGTCAGTGTAATCGAATGTGAACGGCATTCTCAGGGATTCGGTGGCGACTCGGACTCGGGAGGGGTGTCATCGACCGGCCCTTCGGCAGCGACCTCACGAGCGCGTTCGAGCTGCTCGATCCGATCTTCCAACTCGTCGATCCGCCGCTCCTGCTCCAGGTCGATGCTAACCAGGACTGGGACGGTACGCGACTCGTGGTTGAGCATGCCCGCGGCGTCCGCGTGCTCACGCGCGTACTCGAACAGCCGATCGAACCGCGGTTGGTCGCGACGTCGAAGCACGCGTCGGAACGATTGCCACCGGTTTTCCACGCCGCTCAGGAGGTCACGGAACGTCGGATTCGTCCGACCCATCCTCACCACCCCGGGACCGACGCCATCGGCGTCGGAGTAGCGGCGGTGTCGTCGATACGAGCGCGGTGTTCGAGTATCTCCTGCCAGAACGTCAGCGTCGTCTGAACCCACCCGTCGGTGATGGGGTAGACGAGCGTCTCGGCGCTGTCCGCCGAGAAGCGAGGCCCGAACCGCGTCGCTTCACACGAGATTCGTGCGGTTGCGGCAGCGGCGATCGGTTCCGCGAACTCGTCGGTTCGCGTCCGGGTCACCAACACGGGAATGTCGTGCTCGCGTGCGATCTCCGAGAGGATCGCGAGCGCGTGCAACAGCTGCTCGGTCGCCTCTCTGCGGGCGATGTCGGTGTCGCGGTACAGCGCGTCGAGGGCCGGCGTTACCACGAGGGTGTGTGGCACCGACGACGACTCGATTCGTCCGGCGAGTCGATCCACCAACGACGCGTGTTGGTACGGGGTGAACCCGCGAGCGACGTCGATCCGGTTCAGGTACCGCCTGTGGGGAGCGAGTTCCCGCAACGTCGACGTTCGCGCGCGCCCACCGGCATCGACCCACGATGCCACGCCGTCGGTCGTCAACAGATGGTCGAGCACGAGCGCCTGCAACGGCTCGACACCGAGCTGCGAGTCACGATCGAGAAGCGTTACCCCGGGTTCGAGTGTCGGGAAGTTCGGCGTCCGATCCGCGTGCGGATGCATACTCGTGGTGTGACCGTACACTGATAAAGGAGTCAGCCAGACGCGGGTGGTGGAAGTGAAAGTAGCGTGGTGGCCACTCCCCCGGGAGGCCTCTTCCGACACCGTCCGAGAGGACCTCTTTCTCACCCCACCCACGTGACAGATACAGACACAGCGGCGAGCGATACCGGGAGTAAGGATCGCATTGTGTTTGTGTGATCGTTTATAAGTGAACGCGTGGTGTTGCCGGCGGATATTTATATATCGTTGACGGCGCGGTGAACTGCTGTTTTTCTGGCGGTAATTGTTTATAAATCGTTGCTAGCGCGGTGAACACTCACAAAGCCCCAGCCGCGACGACTCGGGGGCCTTGCTGTCGTTCGAAAGGCGCTTTGCGCCTTTCGTGATGACGAGACGCCAAAGGCGTCTCGAACCACGCTCCTCGCTC
>NZ_JBHSXI010000015.1:0-42645 GCF_042662525.1 Halorubrum trueperi | reverse complement strand
TCTCGAAAAGTAGCCTCGATAAGCCGCCGCTGTCACGTGGTCCTTCGCTTAGCTAAAGACGGATGACTTCCGGGGTTGTGCGGCTGAATCAACCGGAAGATCGCACTTGCGAACTAAGCAGTTATTAGTTGATGTTTTCGGCCCACTTTGTCCTGATAGTAAACAGTCCAGCGAACCAACCGGCCAGACCCAGAAATACCAGCGCAGAGAGAACTGTAGTAAAGACTGCATCCATTTGGGTGCCAGACAACGCAACTATTGCGAACAAAATCGAGAGAACGCCTGTTATACCAAAGGCACCGGCTACACCAAGCCGCCAACCTGCGAAGTGGTTTTCAGGTAGCCGTCTCCGAACTACATGAACGGCGGCGGCACCAACCGCTCCGAGAGAAATGAGATATATACCGAAGAGGACAGGGAACAAGGATTCTGGCCCCACAGCACCTCCAAACGTGCCGAATCCCATGAGAAGGATATAGCCGGGAATTTGGAGAGGGCCGGACTGAACTCCGTAGCTGAGTCCATACAAACTCGCAAGAATTACTGTAGCGACAACAGTATTCCTGACGAACGGAACCCGATTCGTTTGACCCATATGCATAATTTGTTTAACATACCGATAAGTGTACCCCTGCACTAAGTGGTGTCTGCATAGCCTGTATTGACCGATTGCAGGAAGATGATTTCAGAGGAGAGAGACTGAATCAACTGCTCAATGTACCTGCGAATTGACCGGTAGATTCAACCCTTTGTGTAAGGAATTCTTACGCATACAATGGCGTCCGATAAACCTGAAGTAACCACGGTAACCTCGAAGGGACAGATCACGATCCCGAGTAAACTCAGAGACCAATTCGGACTTGAACAGGGGACGAAGCTCATGGTCGTCCCGACGGAGTATGGTCTCGTGTTGAAGAAAGTCGACCTCCCATCGATCGAGGAGTTTCAACGGCGTGTTGAAAACCGAACGAATGCGGGCGAAACATCTCTCGACGAGGTCACTCGACTCGTCCACGAGGCGCGGAGCAGCGACGAATGAGGGCGGTGCTGGATACGAACGTCCTCATCTCGGGCGTCATCGCAACCGGCGTGCCACACGAACTTCTCGTCAAGGGATTCGAACGTGAGTACCAGATCGTCGTTTCCGTGGAAACGCTCACCGAGTTCCGTGAAACGCTGCTCAAGTACCCAGAGCGCTTTCACATGAGCGAACACGAGGTACAACAGGAAGTCGAACTGGTCCGATACTATTCGGAGTTCGTCGATCCACAGGAAGACATCACGGCGGTTGAGGCGGATCCCGACGACGACAAGTTCCTTGAAGCGGCCGTCGCCGGTGGCGTCGATTACCTTGTCTCGGGCGACGGACACCTGCTCGATATCGACTCGTTCCGTGGGATCGATATCGTCGAACCGAGGACGTTCTATGATCGACTCGACGCGTCGTGAATATCCAGTACAAGCGATCTGTTCTCAGTCTGTACTGAGCGTTCAGTGAGTCCTCTGTACTGATCACAACTGGAGCAACACGTCTGCACTTGATCTAACGTAGTTACGGTCAGTGGGACTGTTGGGATACAATCAATGCGACCAGAACTTACTACTGTGTCTCAAACCATCAGGAATCCATGCCCTCTCGACGGTGGTCGCTTCCCGTTCAGATGACCGTTACAATCGTTGGAATGGCGGCTGTCACGGTCGGGTTTCTCTGTGGGGTCTGGGCCGTTCTCTACGGTGTTCTTTCATTTCTTGATGTCTCTGCAGCGTCATCGTTTGCAGGAGGACTCACTGCGTTGACCGTGGTGACGATCGGCTATCTCGAATACAAACAGATCGATACGATCGAACGGCTCGCTGATGCCAACCGCGTTGACGAGGAGGCCGAGCCTGAGCTGTACGAGTTGGTGACCCGGGTCGCAGCGCAACTCGACGTCCCCGTTCCGACGATTGCCCTTTCGGACCGACAGACTCCTGAAGCACTCGCCGTCGGATTCCGTCCGGACAACGTCCATCTCGTTCTCTCCCGCGGGACGCTCGACACAATCGACGGACGTGCCGAACTTGAAGCGGTCGTCGCTCACGAACTTGCGCACGTGAAAAACCGGGATGCGATGGTGATGACGGCCGTGTCACTCCCCGTGATCCTCGCTCGTGGACTCGGGACGCGACTTGCGGACATCGAAAATCCGGGGGGAGCTGCGATCCTCATCGTTCCACTTGGGTTCGTCTCGACGCTCATCTGGGGAACGGGGAAAGCGATGACTGCCCGGCTCTCGAGGGCACGAGAACAGGCCGCAGATCGAGCTGCCGTTGCGGTCACTGGTTCACCGTCGGTGCTTGCGACTGCGCTCACGAAGCTCGACCGGAGCATTTCAGGCACGCCGAATCGGGACTTACGCGAGGTGTCGGGGGTTTCGTCGCTCTCGATCCTTCCGCTCGAGCCTGCAGAGTTGGAGAAAGTAATGCTTGGTCCGGACGGGAACAGAGAGCCGTCGTACTGGTGGCTTCGGCAACGCCTGTACCGGTTCGAACGCTGGTTGTTCCGGACGCATCCGCCGACAGATGAGCGGATTGACCAACTCGCAGCATACGAGCGACAACAGGACAGACGTTCATCCGCTCAGCAACAGCCGTAACCGTCTGATACTGTTTTCGTCAACAGCCTCGGTATCGTCAATTACCACAGCAGGTACAGAAAGTCAGCGTCAGCGAGGAAGTACTAACACCTGGTGGGCAAGAGGTCACGACGACAGATGCGTGTACGTTCCGGCTTGAGGCGTTCCGGAATGCCGGGTCGCGTGATCCGATTGCGTATGCTGAGCGGCCGGGGTTCTCATAACTCACGATTTGATTCAATATAAAACGAATAGTCTCAACCTATATTAAGATACAGTCCGAATGGTGTGGTATGACCGGAGAAGAATCAAACTCGAAGGGCCTGATGGAACGCCAAACCACGGGTGAAGATCGTGTGCGGATGACCGCCAGGCAGCTGTCGGAGCCGCGGACGGTCAACTGGATCGCTTCCGAAGCGGACTGGTCACACGAGCCAACCAAACGTGTGCTTGAACGCCTCGTCGACGACGGGATCCTCCATCGTGACGAAAGCGGCACGCACACGACGTACTACCCTGATTATCGCCGCCAAGCGATGCAAGAGGCGATGCGGCTTCGAGACAGCGGGCATACTGTCGAAGAACTCACGGACCGTCTCGCCGAGATGAAGACGCAGATCCGTGACTGGGAAGACGAATTCGGCGTTGAGTCACCGAACCAACTTCGCGGAACGCTCGCTGACGAGTCCCTTAACGCTGACGAGGAAGACCGTCGCCGCGAGCTCGCCCGTGAGTGGGGGCAGCTTCAGCAGCGTCTCCAGATCGTCGGCTTTGCCATCCGCGAATGGGACTTCCTCACTCCGACGACAGAGCGTGCCGAGGCCAACAGCTAACGGATGTCTGTCCCGCATCCAGGTGGTGATCCGAACGCGAACCTCTATGCTCAGCTAAAACGGGACGTCTTCGATCGTGTGCCACAGATTTCGACGGTCGAGTTCATTCCGGACGATATCGAGGCCAAGCAGCTGCGAGCGATTTTCGATCCGGCTCGTCTTGATCCCCCGACAGGCCCTGACTCACCGGAACTCACCATCAAGTGGTATCGACAGGATCCAGACGATTGGTTCCGTATCAACTACACGGACCCTAACACGGGCTTTCACGCCGGCTGGCACCAAGACGAGGACCATCCCGATCTCGGGCAGGCGCATTTTCAGTACTCAACCGACGATACGGAGGACCGTTGGGAGATTACATTCGAGCACGAAACTCCCTCTCTGATCCTCTGGAAAATCGTCGAAGAACTCCTCGAGGATATCCGTCCAACCTACCAATACGCGAACGATGAATCATGACTCTCGGTACACCTCGAAACCGTTCCGATCAATACTCGTGAGATCCTTGGAGCGCTACCTATAGGACAATGAGAAAGAACGTAGAGGCGAGTAGATCAGTTCAACGTGAGCCTCGAACATGTGACCAGAAACTGGCTGTGAATTGGCAGCGTACTCCAAGGCTTTCTCCGGATGCCCTGATTGTCGCCCGGCCTATTTCAACGCCTTTCAACAGGTGATCGACGTCGTCGTGCTGACTCATACCTGTGTGATTACCGTCCAGCCTTTTCAACCCTCAGAGAACACCCACGGCGAGTGCCAGCAGCGTAAGCCCCAGCACAACGAGCAATACGATGATTGCAATCCGGAGGCGTCGTGTCTCACTCTCTCTAGCTTGTACGCGAGCGTCGGTTTCGACATCGCGGTACCCATCCTCGATTCGAGCTTCGAGCGCCCCAAACTCACGGTCAACGCGTGTCTGATACGCCGTGTCGATCCGCGATTCAAGCCCTCCTACTCGACGCTGCGCGGCCCGAGCAGTCATCGCATCCGTCTCAGCAGCATGTTCGAGGACCTGGTACGCGTCATTCAGTTGGGTTTCGATCGCAGTCAGCCGCGACGTGACAAGCGCCTCGTATGCGACCGTGATCCGGTGTTCAAGATCAGCGGTGCGTTGCCGTGTCGCCTTCCGAGCCTGCGCTCGTTGTTGAAGCGTTTGGAGCCCGGCGTCAAGCCGTTGGGTGAGTGCCGCCACGCGGTCGGTGACGACCGAGGTGTAGGCACGATCCACTCGGTGTTCAATATCGGCGACGCGCTGGCGAACTGAAGCGAGGTCCGGAGCGACCGCCACACCAGCGTCGGTTGGCGTCATCGACCGGTGAACCGCTACCGCCTCCGCAAGTGTCTCGTCATCTTCGTGCCCAACCGCAACGACCGTCGGTGACGCACAATCAGCGATCGCTCGAACGACGGGTTCCTTGTTGAAACACTACAGATCTGCGTCAGCGCCCCCGCCACGCGTCACGACAATCACATCGATTGCCGAGTCCTGCTCTAGTCGTCGCACCGCAGTAACACCGCCCTCGCCCCGCGCAAGCGGGGAACTCGGGCGGCCAACGACAGTTTCTTTGGCGAAATCTACACACCGCTCAACGAAGCGGATGATTTGAGGGGACATTACTCACATCGCCCACTTCTTTCCTGTTAAAGACGCGTCAGACACTCTGAGCGACGCATTTCAACACGACCCAATATTCTTGTTTGTGAGCAAAGATACTCGTTCAACAATACTAAACATTGTCTGAAGCAAGAAATCCAAAAACTGTTCGAAAGTGTTGCTGGTTTAACCAGGTTTAGTGTGACAATTGGAAGGTTTCAAACGACAAATACCAAAGAGATCGTTCCCAAGCCAGCTTAAGCCGTGAATCAAAGGTCGACTTAAGTTTGACGTGATTTGTGGTTGGCGGGGACGGCTTAGAGTCAGTTTTGAACTGTCTCTAACGCAATATTGCTAAAAATATTTGCAAACAATAATGTGCTCTATTTCATTTCCTAAAAAATACGTTCAATAGTATTCTAATTTCCATGATAAATAACTTCAAATTGATAGCCGTCTTCAGCGAGAACCGGTCCAAGATAGTCTGCGTCATCGATGAAAATTCTACGTCACCAAACTGGTAGCGCCGCTGTAGCTCGGTCAGAATCCATTGCATCGTTTGTTTTGTTGCGATCGGAAAGAAGCGTATATGGACCCACGGCTGCGTAAAGCCAGAATAGCTGACCATGGAGGCGGATCATATTTTCGTCAACCGCAAACTGATCCGGGGACACTGTCGAGATCGTCATTACGAACCCAGTTGTGGATACCAACGCTACTCCGTTCGATCCTACACTCTTCGGGAAATTTATCTACCTCTCAAAGTAATATAACAGCTAAGTGGTAGTATCTTCCTACTTCAATACACATCGAGGCGATAGATCTCGCTCCACAAACGACAAATCAATCAACGTGATTCCCTTTCTGAGGCGTTCGATTTCGACCATAAAGACACAGAAATCGAACACCTCATCCTCAAATTTAATACGACCGAATCAAATTGTATTTATCATGTTGACGAATCTGAATAGCCAATCAAAATCATACATTGAGGTGTTATAAATAAATACCCGCAAAATTAAATTATAGAATCCAGACATAACGAAATTTGTGATTTTTTTCCGAATCATAACCGCTAAAACTCCCCCTGTCTCTCACCATTACAGTCATACATTTGTAATATTACAATAGTACTAATGTAATTCTAATTCTAATTCTTTCTTCTTCGTGTTGGTTGTTAACATATTCAATAAAATAGATATTAGATGATGGTACTCTGTTCAACCATTTTGAACATCCCTCGGAAGAGTACCAAATTACTACGCCACAGGAAGTCAAGCGGTTCTGAACAGCTAACTTGATATAGGTTGAATCTAAGTTCTGTGTATGGATGGATTCCCGAACCGAACGAACGTTACCTCGGACACGAACAGGATCAAATCGATAGAGCGTGCATTCAATATTGTAGAAACGATCTCCGATCGTGGCTCCGTCGGCGTGACCGAGGTCGCACGAGACCTAAATATACCTAAAAGTTCAGTTCATGTGTACCTGAACACCTTGGCAAACGCAGGATACGTCATCAAGGACGGCAGCGAGTATCGTCTGGGCCATCGATTCCTGCAAATTGGAGGTAGGCTTAGGAGTCAACAGGAATTGTTTCAGGTTGCCGCACCACTTCTTCGGTCGTTAGCCAGGGACACCGGCGAACTTGCCGACCTTATGATAGAGGAGGGCGGTTGGGGGGTATTGCTTTTCAAGGCCGAAACAGCCGATTCTGTTGATGATAACGCCCATATCGGACAACACGTCTATCTCCACTCGACGGCAATGGGTAAGGCGATCCTCTCGACGTTTTCCGACGAGAAAATCAGAAATATTATCGAACGTTGTGGTATTCCTGAACTCACTCCTTCGACTATTTCTGGCCTCGATGAACTCTTCGATGAACTAGAAACGATCAGCAAAACCGGCCTCTCGTTCAACAATGAAGAACGGAGACGTGGCGTCAAGGCAGTCGGGACTCCAATCCTCTCCGATACAAATGAGCTTGTCGGCGCAATCAGTGTAAGCGGTCCGAGTGCTCGGATGACTGACGAACGGATGGAAAACGAACTTGCAGATAAGCTCCTAGAGACAAAGAATATAATCGAACTGAAGATTGATTATCACTAATAGATCATTGCTTGTTGCGGTTAATAGCCTAGCAGACCTGATTTGTTCGTGCTTGTCGAATTAGTGTAGTACAAAGATATAAGTCTCGACCCATTTTCTCATGCACACGAACTATGTCTGATAAATTGTCCGTCGGTGTCGCACGAGCGGACATGACACCTCCAGTTGGAATCGCACATGCTTCGTGGGGAGCACAGACCCACGAAAGAGCCGTCGGCGTCGACCTCCCACTAGAGGTAACGGCACTCGCAATCAGTGACGGTCAGCGGACGACCGTTACGCTCAGTCTCGATATCGTAATTCTGTGGAGTGAGGACGACGTTACCGCGATACGCAAGGAGACCGCAGAACTGGCCGAAATACCCGAAGAACATGTTCGCGTATCGTATACGCATACTCATTCCGGTCCGTGTGTAAACCGAGAAAATTGGTTCGAGGAAGGGGATGAAATGGTTGATGCATATCTTGACAGCCTCGTTAGCAAAGCGACAGGTACCGCTTTGGAGGCGGTTGAGTCAATGGAGCCGGCCCGCGTGGCAGCCGGGACAGGCCATTCGGAGATAGCGGTCAACCGGCGATTTCAGCGGCCTGAGGACGGCCGAATGATTGTGGGACGGAACCCGGATGGGCCAGTCGATTATGAAGTTGGAGTCTTGCGCTTTGATACGGTGGCAGGAGAACCGCTTGCGGCAGTAGCTAACTATGCGTGTCATCCGATCACCGTCGGCCCTGATAATGACCTCATCACGCCGGATTATCCGGGAGTTGTACGACAAACTGTCGAGGAATCGACGGGCGCCACTTGTCTGTTTTTGCAGGGAGCAGCGGGTGATGTTGGTCCAATTCACGGTGTAGCGAAAAACGGTATCGACGAGTACAGACCACTCGGCCGACGGCTCGGATCTGAAGTCGCACGAGTCTGGTGGTCACTCGACCCGCGTGGGCGTGAGGAACGTTATGTTGAGACGCTAGAATCAGGCGCTCCCCTCGCTGTCTACGAGTACGATTACGACGACCGAACCGAACAATCTCACAAAGTCGTGAGCTACGATCTCGAACTACCGCTCAGCGACTTTTCGCCGCTCAACGAGGTTGAGAACGATTACGAGGAGAAGATGGCGGAACTCCACCGACTGCGTGAGAGTGGAGCTAGGGAGTCCAAGATACAGGCACAAGCTATGGAATGTCGCCGGGCCGAACTCCGACGTGGAAGAGTCGATACATTTGGTGGTCAATCAGACGTGATCTTCGAACTACAGGTATTCACACTCGGCGACTCCATCGCTTTTGTCACGATCCCGGGTGAACCGTTTGTCGAGATAGGTATGGAGATAAAAGCGAGGTCACCGTTTGAGCACACCTTCTTTTCGGGGTACTCGAACGAAAAGCACGCATACATACCAACATTTGAAAATTACGAAAACGGCGGTTATGAAGTAGATACCACTCCGTTTACACCAAATACAGCCAGCATCGTGATCGAAGAGACACTTGAGGTTCTCCAGAGACTAAAAGCGTAACCTCCCCCTTCATTGCAAGAAATCCTCTACCTGAGTTATGCACCAATCGGGAGATACCGTGATTCACCGAGAAACAGCTTTGAACGCATCTTCTGCCGCTTCGATGGTCTTCTGCGTGTCTTCATCGGTGTGACTTGCAGTGAGATAGTTTCGCCGAACGTCCTTTGGAACCATCAGCACGCCTCTGTCGACCATTTCCCTACGATATTCCATGTATTGTTCGGTGTCGTGGCGAAGTGTATCCTCGTAATTGTCCATCGGAGGGTTGCCGAAATACGTGAGAAATACCGGCCCGTAGCTCCGTATATGGGCCTCGAGTCCGATGTCTTCTACTAGATCTGAGAGTGCGGCGCTTATCTCCTCGCTCTGGGCCGTCGCTTTCGAGTGAAAATCGAGATCCTCGAGCAAGCGCAATGTTTCACCTGCGGCCGCGAGCGCGGCCGCGTGAGAATTATATGTGCCGCCGAAGGCTACATCCCCGTTTTCTTTGGTGTGGAACCGATCCATGTACTCCTGTTTCCCACAGAGTACCGACATTGGATACCCATTCGCGATGCTCTTTCCCAGCGTCGTGAGATCAGGGATGATACCTTCAATCGACTGGACGCCGCCCATGTCTTGTCTGAATCCGGTAATGATCTCGTCGAAGATTAGCAGACTACCGTTCTTGTCGGTGATCCGCCGGAGAGCTTCGAGATATCCATCTTTCGGCGGCATACAGCCCATATTGTGTGCAATTGGTTCGAGTATCACGCCTGCGATTTCATCATTGTGTTTCTCGAAAGCTCGTTCGACGGCCTCGACGTCGTTGAAGGGGAGAACGATCGTCTCGTCGACTATTTCTGGTAGGACTCCGTTCGTAAATACGTCCTTTGTGCCGAGTTTGTCCGGATCCGTGAGATGGTTCATCGCTACCGGATCGTACCAGCCGTGGTAGTGACCTTGAAACTTGATAATTTTTCGGCGGCCGGTAACTGCTCGAGAAAGTGTGATCGCTCGAGCGACGACTTCTGATCCGGTGACGCCGAAAAGAACTCTCTCCGCCGAAGGAACGTGATTACTGATAGTTTCGGCGACTTCAACTTCAAGTTCTGTCGTCCCCATTCCATACAGATCCTGTTCTGAGAGTACGTCGCTGACCCTTTCGTTTAGCTGCTCGTGGCAGTGGCCGAGGATGATGGCTCCCCATGCTTGGAGATAATCGACGTACTCGTCACCCTCCACGCTGTATACTTTCGATCCTTGTCCGCTGTTGAAGCTCAACGGCTGGTCGAATTTTCTCGCATAGCTGCTCACTCCGCCTGGAATTGTTTCCTTTGAACGCTCCATTAACTGCTCGGAAGAAGCTAACTTGGATTCTTTCATCAGAATCTGCTTCAGTGCTTTCTCACTTAGTTCTATTGGTCAGCTATTTCATAGGTTTCTGACAACGACACCACGAAGTCGAGATACCCAATCGTAATCCTCAAATTTAGATTACTGTCGGAGGGAAAAGATTCATTTTCTGGCTCGATGTTTGACCGTGTATGGTGCCTGATTCGCCGTTAGACGACTACGAACTTCTATCTGCACTTGACGCCATCGTAGATCGGATCTTGTTGACACTCGATGAAATGGATGGTGCGTTCCCGTTCGTGGCTGATCCGGAGACTGGCGCGTGGGACACAACTACTGACGGGAACTGGTGTGGGGGACATTGGATCGGACTGCTCTGGATCGCGAGCGATGTCCGTCCGTTTGAGGCGGATCGGATCGAACGCGCCGCGCGTACCTATACCGATCAGATTGTCCAGTCCCCAAATTTGCGTGAGTCAATGTTTGGCGGAATGAATTATCATTACGCCGGATTCCGGGCCTACGACATCACAGGCGATCGTTCGCAGTTTGGGATTGGACTGACCGGGGCGGACAGTATGGTCTCACTTTACGACAAGATCGCACGACAGATCCCGGTCGGTGAGTACACGATTGAGGGGCCCCAAGAGCAGTTCGAGTTCAGCGAGGGGGTTGGGGAACGCGTGTCCGGCACCCGGATTAGTGCCGTAGATATGATCTACACGTCTGTCCCTGTCCTGTGGCGGGCATATCATGAGACCAGTGATCCGCGATTCCGGGACATCGCTGTTTCTCACTGTGATCGACATCTAGATTGGTACCTTCGGGAGGACGGAAGTACGTGGCAGGAGGCCCAATTTGACCCTCAGACTGGTCGCCTGGAACGCCAGTATAACGATCTGGCATACGATGACGACACCTGCTGGGCTAGGGGACAGGGGTGGAATATCGCCGGACTGGCACGGGCGTATTCGGAAACAGGTGCACAGCGGTATCTCGACACGCTGGTTCGGTCGGTTGAGTACTACGTGGATCATTCACCCGATGATCTGGTTCCATACTGGGACTTCGAGGTGCCGACGATCCCCGATGCTCCGCGGGATACGAGCGCAGCGGCGTTGGCCGCTTATGGACTCGTCCGTCTTGAGGGTGATTCCGAGACCATCGAAGAGCTTCAGAGGACTGGAGAGGGGATCCTCGCGTCGATCATTGATTCATATCTCGTACAAGATGCATCTGACCCGCGTCACGGGATGATTCTTGAGGGGTGTTATGACAAACCTGGTGAGTACGCTGTGGACTACGACCTCATCTGGACCGACTATTACGTCGCGTACCTTCTCTGGAGTCTCTTGGGAGAGTCGTCATGAAAATACGATGGGCCCTCATCATCTACGGTCAAATCCCTGAGTGACTTGATCTTCCTTGACGGCTTTTCTGGTTGAACATGCTCTTCGATCCGAGGGTGGCACATATAGACATCACAGGAGGAACTTTGGAATTCTTGAGTGCAAAGATAGCCCATGGGAATTCTTGGAAACTTGTCCAGGATGGACAGTGAGGGACTGTCTGTAGTACGTCCGGTGAGATTCGTGTGCTTATGCTCACCCTGTAGAGGAGCGAGGACTCTCACTTCCTCACGCATTCTGAGGCCATTGACCGAGCCATCGAGCTGGAAGCGTGCACCAGAAGTCCTGCAGTCGAACCAAAAGCGCCGCTTCGTTCTCAATGGAGACTTCGGAGTCAGAGACGGCTGTACCGATTGCTGTGCGCCCGACATGTTCTCGAACGTGAGGATGGTGGAGAGTACGACATCCTCGCCTGTCTCGAAAGGGTTGATGAATCCAATCTATTCGAGTTCCGTTTCCGGATAGCTCAGCATCTGTCCGTGGGATAGCCTCCAATCGCTGCTTATGTTCGAGATGATTCGAAGTATGCTTCTATCGCACACCCAAGCATACCGACGCTGTAAGTAATTGACCAAGTACGTACGTTCCAGCAACAATATCCTCAGTCGGATTCAGGCGCATGTCACCGCAGTTCGTACATATGTGATTGTCGTTAAGTTCTTTCACCCATCATTCGCACGACTCTGTCACAGCAGTGTTCACGATGTTCTTCGGGCTCTGTCCGGTGAGTACCCGGGATATGTCTGTTGCAACGGACTCTCGCAAATCGACGAATGAATCCTCGGAATACCAAGCGACATGGGGAGTCAAAACGACGTCGTCGTGGGTGAGCAATGGTGAGTTATCCGGCGGTTCCTCGGGGAGGACATCTAATCCTGCACCCCGAAGTTCGCCGCCGTCAAGAGCGTCAGCCAGTGCATTCGTGTCGACGACTGCTCCCCGAGAAGTATTAACTAGGATCGCGTCCGATCGCATCCGTTTGAACGCGGCGGCATCGAACATTTCCTCGGTCTTGTCGTCAAGCGGGACGTGAACGGTCACGACGTCCGACCGCTCGAGTAAATCCTCGAACCCCGTCGGTTTGAATCCGCGTTCCTGTACCGTCTTGTCGGAGACGTTCGGATCATGTCCCAGTACCTCGAACTCAAAACCTCGTGTTTTCTCAACGAACGTTGACCCAATTCGTCCACAGCCGACCACCCCGACCGTGCTGTTGGTTAGCCGATGAATCGGTTTGCCCACTTTCCAGTCCCAGGTTCCCGACTTGACCGCGGCATCGAATCGTGAAAACTTGCGTTCGCAACTGAGCATGAGGCCAAGAGCGTGTTCAGCGACTTCGTCCTGACAATAGTCTGGCACATTGAGGATTCTCACCCCATGTTTGGTTGCACTCTTTAGGTCGATATTATCGGTTCCAATCCCGTATTTAGCTACGACCGTGAGATTATCAAGCGCGTCGAATACGGCGGACGTTATCTGAGCGTACTGGACGAGTAGCGCATCGGCTTCCACTTTGGAAGCCACCTTGATGACATCCTCGGGAGAGTCTGCCTGTGTGGTGACGACCTCTACGCCTGCGTCTTCAAAGATTGCCGTCTCCATCTCTAGGTCGGGGAACTCGTAGTCTGTGATTACAACTGTTGGCATTGATATGTTCCATCCCGTGAGACTCAGGGCGTTGAAAAAAACGCTTCGGTCAGACGGGAGTTCATAGGTAGTTTCAGCGGCGTACACGAAACGAGTGGTCCCGTGAAACTGAGTCCCAAACCACCGTGTCCACAAAAAATGATCCACCCATAGATTTAATCAAACCTGGGAGAAACCAAACATCCATGGAGATTACGGATGTCCAAACTGCCAGAATAGGTGGTAGCTCCGCTGTGGTGCGTATTGATACTGATGAGGGAACCTCGGGATATGGGGAGGCCGTGGTCGAGACGGCGCCACAGCCCGTTTTTGAGGTGATCCAAGCCATTGCCAACCGCTATCTCATCGGCGAGGATCCGGCACCGATCGAGCGTCACCGACGCCAGTTCCAAGATGCGGTCTGGTACCACGACGGACCAATCATGAATAGTGCCTTCTCCGGGATCGAGACCGCCCTTTGGGACATCAAAGGAAAAGCACTCGGCGTCCCAGTTTACGAGTTGCTAGGTGGACCAGTTCGAGACAAGGTTCGCGTCTACAAGTGGATCGGAGAGAAGACGCGCGAGAACTTGGCGGAGCAAGCACATGAGCGAGTTGAGGAGGGCTTGACGTGCATCAAATTCTCTCCGACATCAAACGATCCGAAAAAGTACCCTCAGGTGATTGACGAAGTCACCGACATCGTCAGTGACGTCAGAGACGCTGTCGGGCCAAAGATCGACATTATGCTCGATCCTGCCTCACGCTGGAAACTCGCCGAAGCCAAGCATATCGCCTCGGAGCTCGAGGAGTTTAATCCGCTCGTCGCAGAGGACTTCATCTCGCCGTACTACATTCCTGCTGTCGAGAAACTGGCGGACAGTACGAACATTCCCTACGCACTTGGTGATCGTCGCTATCGGCTCCGGGAGTTCGAGGAGATTATCCAGCGCGATGCTGCCGCGGTACTGCAGCCGGATATCTGTCACAGTGGAGGTCTCGCAGAAATTAAAAAGATCGCGTCAGCTGCCGAGCACCACGGGATGCGCATTGCCCCACACAACCCTCTCGGACCTGTTGCGCTCGCCTCGGCGTTGCACGTCGATCTGTCAGTCCCGAACTTCCTGATCCAAGAGATTGCACACACCGACTTCGACGAAGAAGGCGACGCTGGTTTTGGGTCTTGGGCGCTTTCTGAGCACATCGACACCGACATTCTTGAGATTGAGGATGGCTACATTCCAGCCCCTAACAAGCCTGGTCTCGGCGTCTCGATTGACGACGAGGTATTCGAAGACCAGCCGCCTGTTCCGGACGAACCACTGTTCTTCGACCGTGATAACTTCCATGTGCCTGAGTGGTGAGCGACGTTGATGTCTTAGGTTGTGAGCACAGCTGTTGTCGCGTTCCTAGCCGTTTACACTGGCCCAACGGGTCGACCTATGCAGGACGTCTTTTCTGTACCTGTGCGGCGAATTGCTGCGGACGAAAGTAGCAGTCGGAGTCGGAATTTCTGATTATATGAGCCTAAGAGGTGTCGATTAAATTCCGCATACGATTCATACCGGTGAAAATTATGTTGATCGATGTAAAACGATAACTACCGTGTTCGGACTTCAGGATTCGTAATCTTCTCTAGGGCCCTCGTAATGTAGAATAGCGAGACTACGGTCATACTGATGCTGATACCGGGAATAATGACCCACCACCAGGCAGTCCGGATCGCGCCCGTGACGAATGTCTGCTGAAGCATAGTTCCCCAACTGATCGTATTCTGCGCACCCGCCCCAAGGAACGAGACGCCTGCCTCTAGGATTATCGCACCGCTCACCATGATCACGGTCTGAATGAACACTAGAGGAAGAATGTTGGGGAGGATGTGGAAAACCATGATCCGCCGATCGCTGGCCCCTGTCGCTTT
The DNA here is from genome assembly GCF_042662525.1 of Halorubrum trueperi. NCBI lineage: Archaea > Methanobacteriati > Methanobacteriota > Halobacteria > Halobacteriales > Haloferacaceae > Halorubrum > Halorubrum trueperi. The sequence goes on along the minus strand of NZ_JBHSXI010000015.1, from coordinate 27,674 downwards.
GGCAGCTCGGACGTAGGGTCGCTCGGAGAGAGACAGCGTCTGTGAACGAATTATCCGTGACATGGTCCGCCACAGCACTAGAGCCATCGCGATGAAAATATTATAGACGGAAGCCCCGAAGAACAGAGCGAACATCAGAATCAGCGGGAGTGCTGGGACTCCGTAGAGGGTGTCTACGATTCGCATGAGGATCGTATCGACCTTCCCTTTGTAGTATCCGGAAACGATCCCGACGGTTGTTCCAATAACCATGACTACGAATCCCGATACGAATCCGACAAAGATCGACGTTCTCGTTCCGTGCATCCAATGGGAGAACACGTCCTGTCCGATGTGTGTTGTACCGAACGGATGAGTGAGTGATGGGGGCTGTAACGCCTTGACCTGCCCGTTGGCCGCTATGTGAGATGTACTCGGATCGTAGGGTGCCAGAGTCGGTCCGAATATCGAGAGGAATGTGAAGACTCCAAGGACCAACAGGCTCACACGGGCCATCCGGTCAGCCCACAGGAGACCGAATCCCCGCCGGAACTGTTCGTACAGTCGTCCCAGCATCACCTGCTGGTTGTCCGTGAACCACTTGTCAATGTCGATGATCTGATCTCTCTGGCTCATTTTACTCTCCACCCCCTACTGAAGCACGAGGATCAACGTACACCGACAATATGTCCACAACTAGATTCATCATCATGATCACTAACGCGATCATCAGGAACGCTCCCTGTGCAAGTGGGTAGTTCGAGTCCGTCACTGCGGTCCACATCATGCGTCCGACACCCGGCCACGAAAAAACAGTCTCAATAACAACCGAGCCACCAAACGCAAACCCGATCATGACTCCAGCGTAGTGGAACACGGGAAGTAGCGCGTTTCTTGCCGCATGTCGGTACAGTATCGATAGTTCTGAGACTCCCACTGCCCGAGCCATCAGTATGTAGTCGTCTCCAAGCACATCTATCATGTTATTCCGCATGATGAACGCAGGAATGCTTAGGTAGTACAACCCCGTTACCATGAGCGGTAACGCGAGGTGCCACAGGAAGTCAACCGAGAGGTACCTCGCGAAGAGTCCAGTCCCGGCGTAATCGATGGATCGCATGCCACCAGTTGGGAATAATTCGAGGTTGAAAGAAAATATCATTATCGCTAACATGCCGGTCCAGAACGCGGGGGCGCTCCGCAGTGCCAGCACGGCACCGATACCGATGGTATCAATTTTCGTTCCCCGCTTCCAAGAGAGATACGCGCCGATCAGTGTTCCAAACACAAATGCTAGCACGACGGCAGTCAGTGATAGCGTGAGCGTGTTGAGCGTTCGTTCGACCAGAATCGACGAAACGGGCTCTCGGTGAGAGAAAGACATCCCCAGATTTCCCTGCAACAGGTTCTCGATGTATTTTAGATATTGGATGTAAAGCGGCTGGTTGAGACCGAACTGCTCGCGCAAACTGTTTTGAGCCTCGACCGACATTCCCGGCTGAAAGACAGCATATGCCGGGTCACCTGGAAGAATTCGGAACATCAGAAACAGGAATGTTGCGATTATATAAAGGGACAACCCCGTAAAGCCGACACGTTTGAATATGTACTTGTGTCTCTGCTGCATGGATAGTCGTATATTCCTATGATATAAATATCTACCCCGGACCGAGAGAATCTCGCGTTTCTAAAAGAATCCTCGATGCTGCTCCAATTTGATAGTCGTTGATACAGATACCGCCCCAGCTAAGAACTGAGGATGTTTCTGGGTCACGAGCCATGTCAACTGCATAGTCAAAATTATTAGCCACGTATTCGAGACTATAACCCACAATGATTTCGGAGAGATTGTCACCTGTACCTTCCGAAATACTCCTTGTTTTCGGTGGGATGATTATCTATTCGAACTGCCTATCGTGCAGAACCATGATTATAAGGTGGAAATTACTATGAAATTAACCATATTTATATATACCATGAGTGGTATGTGAGGACTATGCACAATAGACGTGCATTTATCAAGACAGCAACGGGTGTCGCTGCAGGAACATCACTGGCCGGGTGTACCAGTACTTTCGGTGGTGACGAACTGGAAAATCACGAGCCTGTCGGTCCATTCGAGCTTCCGATCCCGAATCGTTCGGCGAATCCTGCGAACGTTGACGCGTTCAATTTGATCGCCGACCAGCTCGGCGAAATCGGAATCCAGATTGACCTGAACACGATGGAGGTCGCGGCTTGGGTTGAGGCTTTGCTTTCGGATCCACAAGACTCGGTCGTGAACCGATGGAGTCGGACCGGATCGCCAGACCGGATCGATCCGTTCGTATTCCTTAATGAGAACCTCCACTCGCAGGGTATCGGAGAGGGCACACTCAACCACGCCTATTACTCCGACGATGAGATGGATCAAATGATCGAGGATTCGAATGTCGAAACTGACGAGGAAGCACGGAGGGAACTCGTTAACGATATTCAGGAGAAATTTGGAGAAGACGTTCCGTATATAATGTCGGAGTTTGAGAACGTCCTTGGCGTGGCTAACAACGAATGGGAGGGCTGGGAGGCCTTCCCGGGGACGGAACTACTCCATAACCGGATTTCACTAACCGAGATCTCGCCGACAACGGATGCGTCCAGGGTGGTCAAGGCCCAGACACAGACTGTCGACCGCCTGAACTGGGGGAACTTTTCAGACAGTTCGATCCACTCGCAGGTAAACGTCGCTTTTGATTCTCTCGTTCAGCTTTGGTATGATGGCTCTCCTCAACCCGCTCTGGCGACCGAATGGGAGTGGTCGGACGACACGACGCTGGAGGTAACGCTACGAGATGATATCACATTCCACGATGGGGAACCGATAACTGCAGAAGACGTGAAGTTCACCTACGAAATTGTCGATGAGTGGGCTCACGGCCAGTACCAGTCGCTCGTCCAGCAGATCAGTGAGATCGAAGCAGTTGACGAGCAAACGGTTCGGTTCAATCTAGAGGATCCGGCCGCGTATCTAGTGAGAGTGACGCTCAGTCAGGTGACTATTGCTCCGAAACACGTCTGGGAGGACGTCGACGATCCTGCACAGGTGAGTGATCCGGACTACACTGGAAGTGGCCCGCTGAAAGTCACCGAGTTTGGTTCCGAACAGATTCGCTACGAGGTGCACGACGACTATTACCGGGACTACGACTTCGACGAGTATGTTGTCCAGGTATACGGCGCCGAATCAGCTGCCATCGGCGATGTCGAATCCGGGACGGCCACGTTCTATCAGTCACCCGGGCCGACGGAGTTTACCCGACTACAGGAGGTGGACAGCGTAACGACGATAGAACAGCCGACTGTCAGCCTCCAAGCGTTCTGCATGAACAACTCCGTGGAGCCGTTTGACGACCGGACGCTCCGCCAAGCCTGTGCCCATGCGATAGATCAGGAAGCGATCGTCCAGACTGCCTATCAGAACTTCCGGGTTCCTGCTGTTGGGCAGACGTTTATCGCGCCAATTAACGAGGATTGGCGACATCCTGACCCCGTCACATACGAGGGCGGAGCTGAGGAGGCCAGGTCGATTCTAGAGGATACTGGTTACGTCTGGAATGACGATGAACAGCTGATGAGGCCGTCTGAAGAAACTGAGGAGTAGTATAGTATTAGAGCATCTGTCTCCAGTTTATCGTTGGTAGCTTATTAATTTCTGTATTACTTCCCGTCTTTACCAGTTGATAATTGAGGCGTGATTTATGTCCAAAATAACTCTCTGATAATTGTGACGAACGAAACCGCATACGAAATGTTTAGTAGTTGTGGCATGTATAAACATACCGAGTTTATGACCCAACTACGTGCAGGCATTGCAACAGTTGACATCACACCGCCAGTCGGAATTGCTCACGGAAACTGGGGCGCTCAGACCCACGAACGGGCTGCTGGCGTCGATTTATCACTCCGAACGACAGTTCTTGCCCTCGGCGGTGACTCTGACTCCATTGTGATCGCCGATATTGACATTGGAAACTTAACCTACAAAGACGCGAAGCGGACACGTGAGGAGATCTCGAGGCTAGTTGATATCCCAACATCGAATGTTAGACTCTCGTTTTCACACACGCACTCTGGACCGACGACTCGTAGGGAGAGTTGGATCGATGAAGGATCAGAAATGGTCGAACCATATCTCGAGTCGCTCCCTCATCTCATCGCAGGCGCCGCTTGGGAGGCGGTTGAGTCAATGGAGCCGGCCCGCGTGGCAGCCGGGACAGGCCATTCGGAGATAGCGATCAATCGGCGATTTCAGCGGCCTGAGGACGGCCGAATGATTGTGGGACGGAACCCGGATGGGCCAGTCGATTATGAAGTTGGAGTCTTACGCTTTGATACGGTGGCAGGAGAACCGCTTGCGGCAGTAGCTAACTATGCGTGTCATCCGATCACCGTCGGCCCTGATAATGACCTCATCACGCCGGATTATCCGGGAGTTGTACGACAAACTGTCGAGGAATCGACGGGCGCCACTTGTCTGTTTTTGCAGGGAGCAGCGGGTGATGTTGGTCCAATTCACGGTGTAGCGAAAAACGGTATCGACGAGTACAGACCACTCGGCCGACGGCTCGGATCTGAAGTCGCACGAGTCTGGTGGTCACTCGACCCGCGTGGGCGTGAGGAACGTTATGTTGAGACGCTAGAATCAGGCGCTCCCCTCGCTGTCTACGAGTACGACGAGAATGTCCCGAATCGTTCTATAATTGTGCTGTCACGTGAGATTGAGCTTCCAATACGCGACCTAATGAGCTTCAACGAAGCGAAGGACAGATACGAGGATCATCGCAAGCATTTGCAGCAGCTCCGGAAGGAAGACGCCGATAACGAATCGATCACGAACGCGACGTTTCGTGCAAAGCGTGCAAAACAGGACGAAAAAATCGCGGGCCAGTTCGGTGGAAAGGAAACACATCCGATCGAAGTTCAGATCATCGTTCTATCGCCGAATGTTGCTGTTGTCGGAATACCTGGGGAGCCGTTTGTCGAGACCGGCAAGGCGATCAAGCAGAAGTCGCCGTTCGAGTACACACTCTTCTCGGGATACTCTAACGTGAGCCGTGTAGCGTATATTCCAACTGCCAAGGCACACGAAGAAGGCGGGTACGAGACTCGAGTAACACCATTCGCTCCTGAGGCTGCTGACAAAATTGTTGACGAAGTCGTAGCCGATCTCGAGACGCTCCAGAACTGAGTAAATGAGAAGCAGCCCTGTGTTATATACGAGGATTACCCAGTTTTAATTTCTCTCACTACTCCCTCAATTTGGGGTTGAATGTAGCGATGCCGGACCAACTCTAGTAGTTCGAAAAGTCGAATCCTGGACCACACACAGACACATACCCTCCGGCTGACAAGCACAGACATCCAACCTGCCCTCGTAAAACTTCATGTAGCATCTGCAACCTGAACTACCCATCATCGGAAGGGTTCTGACGTTACCCGGAAAAATCTTCTATTTAGCGAAGAGGTTTACCGTAGAGTTGTAGTATGCCGCTTTGGGCTGTCAGCGATAATCATGCCCTGTTATCTGGTTGTGCTCTCTAAACTTGGATCAGTAATATGTCCTTTTGGAGGCATGCATCAACACTAACATTTAATTTCCAAAAACTACCCTGTCCTAAGGTCGATGCCGTTTGTTGTCCTATCCGACAAAGATTTAAGTGGAGTTGGTTTCAATCCATGTCCGATGGCTCTACTTGAGTTGAACGATTTGAATATTGAATATAAAACGGACCAAGGTAACGTACGGGCCGTAGAAGATGTCAATATTCAGATTGAGAAGGGAGAAACGGTTGGGATAGTCGGTGAAAGTGGTTGTGGAAAAACGACTATGGCAAAAAGCGTCTTGGGTATTCTTCCCAGTAACGCCAACATCGTCAGTGGGGAGATCATATACGATGGAAAAGATCTGACGGAACGGTCCGAGGATTTTTTGCGAGAAAACATCCGATGGAGCGAGATATCGTGGATCGCTCAGAACGCCATGAACGCTCTCAACCCCGTCTATCGAATCAAATCACTATTTCACGAAGCCCTGAGTATCCACACCGATCTTTCGAAAGCCGAGCGAAGAGAGAAAATTGAGCAATTATTGACAGACGTAGATCTTGATGCGGCTGTAATAAATGACTACGGTCACGAACTCTCCGGCGGTCAACGCCAACGCGTCATTATCGCCTTGGCTCTGGCGCTAAGCCCTCCTCTGATCATAGCAGATGAACCCACGACAGGTCTCGATGTCGTCATACAGGATCAGATCCTCCGGCTGATTTCCGATCTTCAGAAAGAGACTAATAGTGCAATGATGTTTATCAGCCACGACGTGAATGCCGTCGCTGAGGTCTCTGATAAAACATCAGTAATGTACGCAGGAAATGTTGTTGAGTCAGGGGATTCAAGCGATGTCTTCAAGTCACCCGCTCATCCGTACACCGTCGGTCTCATGAACGCATTTCCGAGAATTGATTCAGATCCGGATGACGCGTTGGTCACAATCCCCGGCTCACCACCTGAACTGATCGATCCGCCGAAAGGATGCCGATTTAAGAGCAGATGCCCGTTCGCAACAGAAGATTGTACGGTAACACCACCGGATACTAAAGTGAACAACAGATCACATGTGGCGAAGTGTCATTACACGTCGAAGGCAGAAAAGTTCAGAGAAGAGGGGAAGAAGATAGAGACGTGGGAACAGAATGATACGGTTGAGGTGCGTTAGTATGCGTGAAGATCCTCTCTTCGAGATTCGTGATCTTACAAAAAAGTACGCTGTGCGAGAAGGAGGGATCCTTTCAAGTTTGTTTAGCGATCAGAAGTACCTTCGGGCGGTTGACCAAGTTTCCTTCGATATCCACCAGGGAGACATTGTTGGACTGGCCGGCCAGAGTGGTTGTGGCAAGTCCACGCTCGGTGAGTTACTGGTGGGGCTGGTTGAACCCTCCTCGGGAACGATCCGATACAAAGGGCGCGATCTCTCGGAGTTCGACAAGGAAGAAATGAAAGAGTTTAGACGGGATATACAGATAATCTTTCAGGATCCTTACGAATCTCTTAATCCCAGATATACGGTTGGGCAAACCGTCACCGAGCCGCTAAAGATCCATAATATCGGCAGTCCTGAGGAGCGCGAAGCCCGGATCGTTCGAGCACTGGAGGATTCCGGCTTGACTCCCCCCGAGAACTATATTCCGAAACTCCCCTCAGAGTTATCCGGAGGGGAACGTCAACGTGTCTCTATCGCCCGGGCACTGGTTCTAGATCCATCGTTCCTCGTTGCCGACGAACCGGTATCGATGTTGGACGTGAGTGTTAGTACCGGTATCCTCAATCAATTCAAGAAGCTCAAAGATCGGAAAGATCTCACGCTATTATATATCTCACATGATCTCGCAACAATTAGATACATTACTGATGAGACGATCATCATGTATCTTGGTGACATTGTGGAAATGGGTAATACGGGTCAGATCATAGATTATCCTGCACACCCATACACGGAGCAATTACTTTCGGCTGTCCCCAACCCCGATCCAGATGAACAACGCCTTGGTACGGATATTGATTCCTCTATATCAAACACTGTAGACATCCCATCCGGCTGCCGGTTCAGAGACAACTGTAAGTATGCAAAGGAAAAATGCAAGCAAGAACCGGATATGGAATCGATCAATTCTGTTCAGGAGGCAGCCTGTTTTTATCCCGTATCAAGTTCTAAATCGGAGGTAGAAAATGTCTGATAGACTTGGTGATCGGGTGAAACTACTCTCGGAGGAAGACACAAAGTATCTCCGAAACAAGAGTCCAGTCGATGGAATCGACAGGGACAGGGAAAGGAGGTTGCTCCGCGACTATATTGATATCATCACCGAGTTTGCTACCGTGTTTGATTATGTCGATCAAGGAATTCTTAATGAAGCGATCGTCGATTCTTCCGAAAGTAACGCGGTGCTCGATAGCCTCGAGGCTAATCTTGCAATCATGTATCTGATATTGAAGGAGGGAACCTCCGATCAGATTGAGGTGTTCGAAGATGCTGTACTCATCGCTGAGAATATCGACACCGTGTTCGATGAGAGTGTGGATATCTCTATCTCGATGATGATAGATCGTACGTACCACGACGTCGAACTTGGTGAGGTGATCGACGAATTCTACTCCGGAGACTTGTTTGAGTTCGTGGAACTATTACTGCATCAGGGATTCGCTAGCCTCGGCGAGTTCGGTATGCGTGAGGACATTGTATCAATAACCTTGTCGAAAGATTTCCCGGGAACTGCCTACGACATCGTGGAATATATCGATCAAAGAGATAATTTTAACGACGAGAAGGACGTTATTTTTAATCCAGTCTCACAGAGAGAGGTTGAACTGCAGTTCGAGGACCGATATTAAAATACCTCTTTTTTGACGAATTCAACCTGTACGCAACATTCGCTATCCGCCTGAATAGCTATCGAGGTTCCTGTAGCGAGTATCTATAGGATGGCCTATACTAGAATCGAGAACAGTACTTTCAATTTCAAATTAATTTATATATTAATAAATTGTACTAAATTCGAGTCACACATCCTCGAATAAACAATATATTTTATCAAGGTGGCAATCAACAAGTTGTTCGTGCCAGAGAAATTGCGTAGTCAAGAAGTTACTGAAGGTGTTGAACGGGCTCCCCATCGAGCCATGTTCTACGGGATGGATTTGACGGAAGAGGACCTCAAGAAGCCGCTCATCGGGGTACCCAATCCGGCAGCCGAGATCACACCGTGTAATGTTCACCTCGACGATATTGCGTCAGCGGCGAAGCGAGGTATTTCGAACGCAGGTGGAACTCCTCTTGAGTTCGGAACGGTAACTATTAGCGACGGCATTAGTACTGGACACGACGGGAACAGAACCTCTCTCGTTTCCCGCGAGATTATCGCCGACTCAGTGGAACTCGTTGCGGAGGGAGAGAAACTTGACGGACTGGTTACTGTAGCCGGTTGCGACAAGAATCTTCCCGGAATGATGATGGCTGCGGCTAGGCTCAACATCCCCTGCGTGTTCCTCTACGGTGGGACTCGCCTTCCTGGGGAGTACAAGGGTGAACCGGTCACCATGCAGGATATCGAGGAAGCGCTCGGGAAGTACAGCAAAGGGGAGATAAGCGCGGACGAGATTAAAGAGTTCGAGAAGGTGATCTGTCCCGGTCCCGGTTCTTGTGCTGGGATGTACACCGCCAACACGATGGCCACAATTGCCGAAACACTGGGGATAGCGCCGCTTGGATCGGCAACGCCACCGGCAGTAAGTGACGAGCGACGCGACGTTGGTGTTGAGGCCGGAGAACTCCTTATGGAGGCCCTTGAATCGGATATTCGACCGCTTGATGTCCTCACTTACGAGGCGTTCGAGAACGCGATCACTGTCCTGAATGCGGTGGGCGGCTCGACCAATGCAGTTCTTCACCTCCTCGCGATGGCCAACGAGGCCGGAGTAGATCTGGACATCGAGACATTCGATCGGATTTCGCGTGAGACCCCTCACATAACGAACCTCAAGCCGGGAGGGACATTCCACATGGTGGATCTCCACAGTGAGGGTGGGGTTCCGGTGATCCTTCGTCGGCTGTACGAGGGCGGACACCTCCATGGAAACACAAAGCGCCTCACGGGGAAGACGCTTGCCGAAGCTCTCGACAATGTATCGCTCCCCAATACTGATTCGACCGTCGTAACTCCGCTTGACGATCCGATCCACAAACAGGGAGCGATCGTCGTCCTCTTTGGGAATATCGCGCCAGAGGGAGCTGTTCTCAAAGTTACCGGCGAGTCCAGCTTTTCGATAGAGGGTCCAGCCCGTGTTTTCGACAATCAGGAGAACGCTGACGCCGCCGTTCGAAACGGCGAGATAAACTCTGGTGATGTGATTATCATCCGATACGAGGGGCCCCGTGCGGGTCCCGGTATGCGCGAGATGATTATGACGACGACAGCGATTGTCGGCCAAGGATTCGAAGATGATGTTGCACTCGTGACAGATGGGCGGTTCAGTGGGGCGACGAGAGGACCAATGATCGGACATGTGGCCCCGGAAGCGTTCGACGGTGGTCCGCTTGCCATTGTTGAGGAGGGAGACACAGTCACCATCGACATTCCTGAGAGACGACTTGATATCGATGTCTCCGAAAAGGAGATCAACAATCGGCTTGATGACTGGACACCGCCTGCATCTGACGACTCCTCTGGTGTCCTCGCGAAGTATGGATCGATGTTCGAATCGGCTTCAGAAGGTGCAATCACGAAACCCCGATGGAACAAGTAGGATCCGACTGCAATGGCATGGTTCAGTATTTGGAATGTGCTTTCCAAGTGATCCTGGGGAGTGTACGATAGCCCCTAGGACGGTTACTCGTTGACCTCTTCGACGGTGTTGACGAGCCTACCGATGTCCTCGATCTCGACTTCAACGGTGTCGTCGTTATGGAGCTGGATGTCTTGGAAGGCACCCACGCCCTCTGGCGTACCGGTTGCGATGATATCTCCGGGTTTGAGTTCGACACGTGAGGAGACAAATGCCACTAGGTCGGCGACGGTACGGATCATCATACCGGTGTTGTCGTCCTGCATTGTCTCGCCGTTTACGCGGGACTCGATCGAGAGGTTTTGTGGATCGTTGATCTCATCGACGACGATGGAGGGACCGACCGGTGTTGTCCGTTGCATAGTTTTGCCCGAGAACCAATCGAGTAGGTTGTCCTCTCCGACTTCGAGCTCCAACTGTAGGTCACGGGCGGAGGTGTCATTGATAATGGTGTATCCAGCGACGTACTCCAAGGCCTCTTCGCTCGAGACATGCCGGGCACGCTCGCCGATCACCGCTGCGAGCTCGGCCTCGTAGTCGATTTCTTGGGTCACTCGTGTATGATAAGAGATTGGTTCTTGATGACCGACCAACGTGCGAGCCAGCTTCATGAATATGAGTGGTCGTTCGGGGACGGCGCTATCCGATTCCTCGGCGTGTGCTTCGTAATTAAGCGCTGCACAGAACACTGTGTTCTGGCGGGTCGTTGGCGGGAGATAAGTAATTTCGCTGATGTCAAAGTATTTTCCCTCGGCGTGTTCGGCATCCCGTGGTCGTAAGAGGGCATCGCGGAAGGACTCGAATTTATATGTAACATCTCTGACTGTTTCGTCTTCGAAGACGCCGATTCGTGACTGTCCGTCGACTTGGAATCGTCCAATCCGCATGTCATAGAAATCATAGCAAACTGTATTGGGTTTTTCCCTTTTCTATTGTCTCACTGGCCTATCGCTTACTAGTCCCAGACGCAACATAATTATTTATTGTAACGTCCGAAACAGAGGATTTACATGGAGATTACGGACGTCATCGTACACACGTTATCCCTCTCCAACGTGGAGGATGTGGCGAATGGGACGCAAGATGCGGCAATTATCGAAGTTACAACCGACGAAGGCATTACCGGTATTGGAGAAGCCGACTCGTCTCCGGCGGTCGTCGAGGCGATCGTAAACGCCCCGCGCTCCCACGACAAATCTACCGGTCTCAAAGAGGTCGTCGTTGGGCGAGATCCGTTCGACGTACAGGTACTTTGGGACGAGATGTTTGACAAGAGTTACTATTACGGACGAAAGGGAGCTGCCATTACGGCTATTAGTGGAATTGACATGGCGTTATGGGATATTATGGGCAAAGTGACTGGCAAGCCAATTCACAAACTCATTGGGGGCAAAAAGTGCAATGAGGTACGTGCGTACGCAAGTACTCTGTTTCCTGAGGATCCAATGAATACAGAGTACATGCGCAGGCAATCTGAGCAAATCCTTGAAGATGGATTCACCGCTGTGAAGTTCGGCTGGGGTAGCTTCGGTCAAGATGTAGAGCATGATCATGAACTGCTCGGAGCTGCCCGAGACATTTTGGGGCCGAATTTTGACATCATGGTCGATGCAGGGATGACCTACGGGTGGGATACCAAACGTGCGATCAAGACGACGAAATCTCTCGACAAGGCCCACAACCTCTTTTGGATGGAAGAACCGGTGTTCGCTGACAATGTCGAAGGTTACGCAGAGATCAGCAACGCGACTGAAACTAGGATTGTCGGTGGCGAGGAGGAGTATACGGCATACGGCTTTCGAGACTTCATCTCTCGCGGAAATGTTGACGGGGTACAGCCGGACGTAGCCCGGTCGGGCGGTATTACACACATGAACAAGATCGCGTCTCTTGCCGCCCAAAGTGGGATTCCGTTCTTGCCTCACGGATACAGCACTGATATCTTAGTCGCTGCAAGCCTCCACCTGATCGCAGCCAATCCGAACGCACCGCTGCTGGAGTATTGTATCGAAGACTCTCCGCTTCGTTGGGATGTCGTCGAGGAGGACCTTGATGTCGAGGACGGGTACGTATCTGTCCCGACTGATCCTGGACTCGGTGTCACCCTTGACCGCGACACAATAGCGAAATATAGGACCAAACTGCTCTGTTAGGCTCTGGTGAATCGCTATACTGCGTCGGGATAGGTCGTCAGTTCAAAGGAGTTGAAGCGGGAGACTGCCGATGCCTATGTCGAAAATCTCCCGCTTCACAAGCAAAGCGGTACGGTTAGCTAAAAATGCTGTTGGTGGCCGAGGCGAAGCCGCCGCCCCCGAAGGGGGTAGGGGCTTCGCCGACTACGCCGTCGTTTCGCTCCACTGTCTCCGGATTTACTTGGTGAAACCGTACCGTGAAACGCTAGATCTGCTGAGCGAGATGCCACAAATATTGGCCGAGATCGGCCTCGAAGAGGGCGATCTCCCACATCACTCCACGCTTGTGAAGGCGTTTGATAGGTTAGAGATGAAGATCTGGCGAGTGCTGCTACGCCTCTCAGCGCAGCTGCACGACACCGCCGATCACGCCGCGATGGACGCGACGTTTTTCGACCGCGAAACCGCCAGCAAGCACTACTGCCGCCGGACGAACTACCGCGTTCAAACGCTGAAAACGACCGCGCTCGTCGATACGAAAACACAAGCTGTGCTCGACGTTCACTGTACGACCGAGAAACGTCACGACACGCAGATCGGCTGGCAATCTCGCCCGCGTTACGGCGGGCGAGATTGCCAGCCTCGCCGCCGACAAAGGCTACGATTGGAAGAGATTACGCGAGAAATTGCGCGAAGAGGGTGTGAGACCGCTGATCAAGCACCGCGAGTTCCGACCCATCGACTGCGCGCATAACGCGCGCATCGATGGGTCTCTGTATAGCCAACGAGCACTGTCTGAGACCGTCTTTTCGACGATCAAGCGGACGCTCGGCCATGCGGTGCGTGCCCGAGCGTGGTACCGCGAATTTCGAGAGATCGTCCTGACGTGTGCGGTCTACAACATCAAGCGAGCCGTGAAACAGTGAAATCAAACGCCTTCTGGCGATTCACCAGAGCCCTCTGTTAAATTCGCAGAAGGCTGTGAGATTATGTTGCTGTAAAGACAGTAGCGAAGCAGAAAGAGTGACTTTGTTGAAATCCTCAGAGAGTTATATGTTTATCCTGTAATTCTACTAAATGAAAGCCTTCCCTTGCTCATTGTGCTCCTTTTCGCAATGGGGCACGTCTGGAACACTGTGCTCGCTATTGTCGTGGCCAGTTTGATCGTTCCGGCGGGGATACTCACAATCGACTACGGGTTGCGGTACGGCGGCATCGAATATCGGGTCTCCGATGAGGGAAATGCGATCGTCGCCTATGATCGACTGTTTCGAACGCGGTTGTGGCGAATTGAGCCGTGGGACGAAACTGGATTACGCGTCGAACAAAAGCCGATTCGTCGTTGGATTGACACCTCCAGAGTCGTCGGGCATTCCGATCGAGAAATCCGACTCCCACACCTGCGCTACCCTGAGTCGATCCTCAACGTGTTCAATCGGCGTGCCAGCAACGTCTAGCTGAAAGGAAAAGTACAGGGGATAACCCTACCGATTAGAACACCGCTCAATGTGTATCCATCCCAGTAAGTCTCATATCAGGCCGAGCAATTCCAGAACGACGTTGATGACCTTGTCCAATTTTCCCCGCTCCTCGTTATCTTCGTCCGACGATGCAGGATCGGTATCGTCTGTCATAGTTTCAATTCAATGTCCACTAAATGAGTAACCACATGGTCGCGTCAGTGATGAGTATGTCACTGCGTATCGGATCACTTCCCATACCCGCAACGGATGCACCTTGTACAGCGAGTTCTGCCGGAGCGTGCGACCGGTACTACGTTCCTCGCCGGTCAGGCACCAAGACGCGCGCGGTGTCTATGCTGGCTGTCACGTGTCGTTGCAGGATTCAAACGGCAGATCTGTGTCTTTTTCGGTAGGGTATACAATTAAATCACAAAGATGCAAGGCGAAAGCCCACGACTTCAGTCGTGGGTCACTGACAACGGTGTGCTACTGCGGGGGTGTTCAGATAAGGATTGAAAGGTGAGGCGGTGCGTTTTCAAAGTGATCTATGCCCGAAAACGACCGCCTCGGCGGCTGTTTAGACGAGATCAACTTAGAGTTTGTGGAGTGAGATGCAACACCGAGGTTGTTAATGAAGCTCAGTATTCAGCTTCATTTGGCTGGTTTATCGCTTTCAAATACTGTTTCGTTTCTTGAGGTATTTGGTGTTGATCGGGTTCGCTCCACCGTTCATAATTGGGGCCACAAGGCCGATCTACAGCCAAAATCAGGCCGAAGTCCGAATCACGTTGCGGTTGATGAGACGGTGATTTGACTTGATGATGAACAGTATTGGCTGTACGCTGCTGTCGATCCGAAAACGAAGGATCTGCTCCATACAAAGCTTGAATCGACAACAATTAACGCTCTCGCGGATCGATTTGTTGCTGAACTCCGCAACAAACACAATGTAGACGACGCAACTGTTTTCGTTGATGGTTCAGCTTCACTTCAGCAAGCCAGTCGGAAACACGATTTCGATTTTAGATACAAACGACATGGAAATCGAAACAGTATCGAACGTGTCTTTCGTGAGATAAAACGTTGAACTACCTGTTTCTCAAACTGTTTCAGCAATGCCAAAGCAGAAACTGCTGACGAGTGGCTCAGATCGTTTGCTTTTTCATGGAATCAGCTTATCTGAACACTACCGCTACTGTAGGCGGTAGTTATTTTTGCCACGGGTGAGCGTATCGAACGATGACAGCCCTCCAACAGTATGACCTCTCTGCGATCGACCTCTCCGGAAGTCAGTATACTGTCGAGCAGATTGACCGTGATAAGAACTTTCGACCCGAGTACGAAGCGAGGGACGTTACGGGAAACACGCTTTTTCGAACCACGTACCAAATGTACGAGAAAAAAGACGAGTTCCCATTCGTGGATAAAGATGGGACTGAGATCTGTCGTGTGAAAGCGATCGATACGTGGGATATCGCCGGAGACTACCTCCTCACTGACAGTCGCACCGACGAAGAGCTCGTTATCTTTGAAAATGATCTCTCGGTGTTGCAAGACACGTGGCGGCTCAGCGACGCGAACGACCAGTCACTACTCGCCGAGATTAACTCTCGCGGCGCACCCGTCTCACTCGCGCGGAAACTCCTGCCGGGAGGCCAATACCTCGCACACAAGTACGAGATATCAGACGCCAACGGTGATTCGATCGGTACCATCACTGGCGAATTCACACTGTTCGACTTCGATCAGTACGAAATCGACCTCACCGATACGAGTTCAATCCCGACAGAGCCGATCGTGATCGCAGCGATCGTCATCGATGCGATATAAGCGAACTGAATTCATGGGATTTCTCCAAATTCACGAAATAACTCCTTGGACGTAGATGTGTGCGTACGCGCTTGCCCAGACGATCGAGAGCAGTTCACCGACGCTCGTCGAGATAGCCTCTAAAACGGGAGACACTGGGGCCACTCTCGCACCTAGTTCGGGGAACATTGTCGGTAGATAGAGGCTAAGTGCACTTCCAATTACAATCACCCCTGCGAGGACGAACTTTCCTCGGTAGTTCGTTGTGATGCGCCAGCTCACCCGGAGCGATTCGATCGGACCGTACCGGCCGATAACGCAGGCTTCCGGTGCAAACCAGAACTTGAACAACAAGAAGAGAAACGGCACGGCAAAAACGATGCCACCGACTGCTGCAGCAACCGGAAAGCCAACGATCTCTACGGGATTGCCCGGGATCGCACCGACCAGCACCAAGAGGGGGAGAAACAGGAGGAACGGGATCGTCATAGCGCAAAAAACGATGAAGAGGATCAAACCGACTAATGCCGGCGTTCGAGCGAGGCTTCGACGGAATCCTTCGCGTATCGTCACGGGAGCGCCGGTCAGTTCTCCTGTGACGATCGTTCCCACGTATGCTCGAATCAAGACGATGAACGCGAACGCTGTCAGCGTCTCGAAGACGCCGATTGCGGGCAGCGGGAGTACGTTTATACTGTCCGTTTCGAGAAGCCGGTTGGTGAGGATAATCACGCTCGCAAAAGCGACGATTGACGGGTAGGATCGAAACAGACGAACGGACCAGACTAACGTATCGAGAACCGTTCGGCGGGTTGCCGTTGTATCGATGTTGCGGCATTCGAGGCAGCCACAGCCATCGATATCATCTCGTGCCTTAATCGTCGGTGCCACGTCACCCGTGGTTATGCCGTGACAGGTAGAAGTGCTTCGGGTCGGTGCGTCGGTTTGCCCGCTCATTCGACAGTGACGAACTGGGAGATGGATTCGCCGGCGGCAAGCAGGATCGATGGAGGGCCGAGTAGCGAGGCGAAGGATTTGAACGCACGTTTGAGACTCGGCCGATCATCCTCGGTGCCGAGAAAGAGTAGCGTCGGGTCTTCCGACACAACGTACACGCTCATCTCACGGCCTTTCTCCGAATAGCAGGTGTCGGTGATTTCGATAACGCCGGCCGATTTGAGGTTTTTCAGGTGATAATGAACGGTCTGCGCGCTCTGGTCAAGCTGTTCGGCGATCCGTGCCGGCGTTGCTGGCGTCTCATTGAGCAGCCGAAAGATCTCGTATGCGGTTTCGGAGGACAACGCTTCGATCACATCTCGTGTCACGTCGTCGTCGAGACTCAATACAGCGGGAGTATCGCTTCGTTCGACAGTAGCGTCTGTTTGAGTTGGGAGGAGTCGTGCCATGATGGGGTTAGCTTCTATGGATGTCGGTTGCGGCCTCTGGTTCAGTCAGGGACTGTTCGAAACGGTCGGTCGTAATTGTTGGTAGGTGTTTATGTTGGTTCCGGGGCGGCTGGTGAGGCAGCGATCAGTCGCATGTAGTAGGCCGTGTACACTGTATGGAAGTACGTGAATCCAACCGTGGTAAGGACGATCCCGATAGGCAGCAGGACAACGAGCGGTATTCCGAGATCAATCGGTAATACGTCATCCGGCCCAGCGTCCGTTAGCATCAACTGAAGCAGATATTCGGGGATGAAGAAAACGTTCATAAGGGCAACCCACGCCAGCGAGAATCCGGCGACACTTCTCAGATTTGAACGGACGAGCCTGATGCTTCTCTGGAATGCGGCAGTAACGCTCTTGTTTTCGATAACAATCGCGGTATCGTAAAACTGTACGAACATCATGACAACGAGGATCGACACCAACCAGATAAGCAGCGAGATAATCCCTGCGACGAACGCGGCCATCTCGTTAATCGGGGCGATCGCCATCGCCCCGATACCGAGGACGAACCCGATGACCCCGAGTCCGATAGCGGTTCCAAACACGAGTAGCACGAACAACATACTTGCAAGGAGCAGTCGAAGGTAATGTGTCCGGGCTGCAGTGAAAAAATGGGTGAGTGACGCGTCTGTTCCGTCGATCGCAACTCGGGCAGTGCCGAGGAATCCGCCGATAACGAACGGGAAGACGATCAGCCAGGCGAGCGACACGCCTGCCGAGAGGAGTGGTTGTTCAATTAGGTGATCGACGTATTGCAACTGGCTGCCGGCCCCGACGAGGAGGCCGGCGACAAGCAGGATTGGATTCGCGCGGAGGGCGGTGAATCCATCGTTGAATGCGGAGACGATGATCATCGTATCTACGGATTACCGCTGTCACATTAGGTCGAACGTAGTATCAAAACCAGATTTTAAGCTTCGTCGAGGTTCGAGCTTCCTTCGAAGAGCAAGTCCTGTCGTGTACGACGAGGAAGCCACGCGCAGTATTCGATCCGTGAACGCAATCTTCTCTGTCCAACAAAGCGAATACAAACCACTCCTACCGCGGGTTGATGATTTCAGGCGCGATAACGATGATAGCGATCATACTCAGCGGAATGAGAATCGCCGTCACACGGAGAATCCCAGCTGCTCGCCGTCGGTCTTTGGGAAGAGACTCGGCGGTCCCAGACAGTGCGAACGATCCCGCAAGGAAGAGTTCATGGGTTGTGGAGGAGTCGCCAAACACTCCGAAGTAGACGTACATACCGACGAAAAGGAGTGCGCCGGAGAACATCACCGCTGCAGCGGACCGTCCAGACGGTTCACTCATTACAAAATCCCTGATTTTGGAGGGCATCAAGAACGCCTTCTCTCAAGAGGATAAATAAATGTGGCAAAGCAAACACGAAATCCAACTGTATCATACTAGCGGACAACCCATACCGACTGGTCTACACTATTTATGAGACACAGGTATTCGTCATCAACGGGGCAACCAGTACATTTTATGCGCTTTTCACGATCACTGCAGTCTCGATGAAAGCGATGCAAAGGTCAAACTCGATTTTAGTTACCGAGGAATTGAAACGTTTTCCCCAGCGATAGCTGAATACTCGTGAGAATGTACCACGTCTTGCTTACCGTTCGAACAGTACTTCTGCAGAGACGCTTTGCCCCCCGCTCCTATAGAAAATGAGTCGTTAATGAGAGTTCCATATACGCGACGAATGCTGTTGACGACACTTGGGGCAGTGGGAGTTACGAGTGCTGCTGGCTGTATATCGTCCGGTGATTCTCGATTTCGATTGAGTGCCTACCCGGCAGAGGATCCGTACGAGGCGTTCCTAATGGAAGATCCGACGGCACAACACGCGCAGTTCGCTATCGATTATCCCGAGGAATACAAACGTACCGTCTACGACGAATTGCTTGCGAGTGGTTCCGTCACGGTACTGAACTACCAGTTAGCCTACGAGTACGAGTTCGGTTCCGAGCAACGGGAACGCTCCCAGTTCGTTATGGACGGCGACCAGTACTACCGAATCCACGTCGATATGGTTCGCACCGTCGAACGAGATTGGTGGGAATTCTACCTGGATTTACAGGATTCGGAACAGCCCGACGGTACCGATCCGGCAACTGTCCCGATCGCGTCGCTGTCCGATCGTGACCAGCAGATACTACAGCGGGCGATGGAAGCCGCCGCCGCAGACCGAAACCCGGCGATCGATGTCGGTGATCAGAAGCCCGGTTCACGCGGCGTCACGTATCACCACCACCTTGATTCCGAAGCTAGCGATCTCGTCCCATCACCCCCGTTCGAGTATCTGCAACATAATGACCATCTGTTCCAAGCCCGAGCGGAGCAGGATACCATCCCCGTCACTGAACGGACGTTCACTGCCGAGCCGATAGGGGGACCACGGTCTGAATACGAGCAACACGTGCGCAACACCGTTCTCCAAGTCGACTTTTCAACGGTTTCACTTTCTACAGAGGCGACGGACGTACTCAACACGGCGACGGAGGGACGGCCAATTTCAGGATTCTACGAGGAGTCGCCACCGATGTCAGACGGACTCGATGAAGTCCTCACCCAACTCAACACCGCCGATCACGTACGGGACCACAGCGACTATGGGGAGTATACGACGTTTCCGAATATGTACGCGATCTACGACGGGAGCTGGTACGAATTCGAGTTAGCTGTCTATCCGTGAGTGAAATCCCCACCCGTTGATAGATTGTGACCCAG
Source organism: Halorubrum trueperi (assembly GCF_042662525.1). NCBI lineage: Archaea > Methanobacteriati > Methanobacteriota > Halobacteria > Halobacteriales > Haloferacaceae > Halorubrum > Halorubrum trueperi. The sequence goes on along the minus strand of NZ_JBHSXI010000015.1, from coordinate 7,727 downwards.
TTGCGGTCCGTACAAGGGACTCATCCATTTATGACGTTTCCAATGATGAGAGTACCAATAAGGTAAATTTGAAGGAAGAAAATGATCAAGAGAATAGGGATTACGATGAATTCGGGCGTATTCCCATCCCCAGTTTCGTATATGAGTGCCGCTAAAACATCGTTTCTTAGGGGGCGGGAAATTCATTCTTGAAACCAGTGTAGGCGTGTGCTCTCGTTCTGGATCACACGCCGACATCAGCCACTCTGGTAGCAAATTGCCCAACCCACTGTTTGGGCACTACGCATCTTACTGGAGGTCTGTTTGAGATCGGCGGGGCAAGGTTTTATCCGTGATCCGGTGAGTCGAGTAGGTATGCGACGCCCGAGAAGATTCGTGCATCTATAGGCTGACGATGCGTAGACCTCTCTGGCAAGCTCACCTGATACCCAAAATCCTGGTATCATAGTCCTTTGCTGACGCGGGGCCAGCGCGTCATCGGACGTCGCGTGTTTGCGGTGCGGATAGCGGTTAGCACGCGATACCCATGACACGAAATCATTCACCAGACGTTGACGACAGCGGTGACCAGAGCGATGAATACAGTGAGCGTTTCGAAACGATCGAAGCGAAAGCACGGGAGGCACTCAAGCACGACCGTTCGGGGGATTGTGATGTGACGGTTCATGTTCATAACCGGGATTACGATTCGGATCGGGGTGTGACTGACCACCTCATGAGGACTGGCGAGGAGTGGATTGCGGTTCGGACGTGGTCTGAGGCCGGTGGCGGAACTGGGCTTACAGTCACGGATTACGGCGCAACCCTTGAGGTTGGAATCCTGGAGTTGGACCGGGACCATGTTGCTGATCGGATCTCCCATGAAGCACTTGACGCGATCGACAGTCACGAAGCGGTTGGGCGACCTGTAGAACCGTTTACGGCACTCGTTCGGTACGCTGAGGATGTCGCAGACGACCTCATAACGGCGTGGGAAACCGGAGCGGACCACGTCGTCAGGGAACGACTTCACGAAGGGCTTGCCGGGGGGAGCGGACGCACTGCGTGGAGCGCGTTCGAAGATGAAGCCAGCTATCTTGAGGCAGAACAGACAGTAACTCAGTTCATCGACGAGCACGTCCGTAACGATGTAAGTGATGACGTGGAGGCAACGATGCAGGGTATCTGCGTGGAAGCATTATACGACGCGGTCGTCGAACACCGCGACCGTCAAACCCCGCACATGAACTACGCAGCGGAGGTGACACTCTTAGACTAACTCGCCTCACGGTGTGAATTGACAGCACCGTCAGTTTCGTTCGGACGCTGCGTGTCACGATAACTAATTTGGCGGATTCCTCGCTGCGGTTCCCGGTTTGACCACCGGTGTTGTATCAACTCCGTAGTACCCGCTTGTGCGGAATTGGATGTCGACTGTTTTGGGCAGTTCTTCTGGAGCAGGGCCGCTTTGCGGTAGGCCCCCCTTCGGCCGCCTTTGCGGCAGGGCCTTGACACACCGCGCGAGTCGGTCAGAAGAAGGCGATTTCACTTGAGGAGTCAGGTCGGGAACTGCAGTAGCCAGATTGCTTGGGCGATTGGTGGCTACGACTCGAATGAGGCCCCGACTCCGTCAGCGATCGCTTGGAGATCGGCCTTCCGGAAGGTGGAGTCGTCGGCCGCCTCAAGTGACTCGGTGATGCCGACGTGCGCCCGGATGAGTCGTCGCTTCTGCGATGTTGATGATCGCCGTGTCTTGTCGACATCGACTCCGAGTGCCTCACAAACCGCTTGCAGTTCCTCCTTCGTGAACGACGCCTCGACCTCCCGTTCGAAGCGACCTGTCGCTACTCGAATTGCGTTTCGAAGTTCTTGGACGGTAGGACTCATGGCTCTCCACTCTCTGCTTATCCCCCTCAATGTTCCTACTCAATTGCGGTGAGCCGTTTCCAGAGATACGGACGTACGACCCGTGGGGTCTGTTGAAACCCTTGACAGTTGATAGTTTTTCACCTCCAATCACTCAGTACAGACTGTGTATACTGATGTATCCACGTTGCTCCGCAGGTTCGTCTATGACACTTGGTGGTAGATACGGGTCAGTCCCTTCGTCTCTGACGTGCTGTCTGAATGGTTGATGCGAAATGAATTCTGTTCGTCAGATCGTTCGAAGAAAGCTTGTATCGAGAATGAGGGTTGTTAGGAACGGAGACGGGTGATCTTCACTCATTGGCCCGCTGGTACGGTCCCTGCTTGATTGCGCGGTCGTGAACGTCTACCTCGAACGTGATGTCGCTAATGGTTGGGTCGTGGTTTTTCATCACGGCGATGATCCGCTCAATTGCTTGAGTGACCGCGATGGCTTCCACGGCAGGGACACCCAGGTCATCCGCGACACCACGACGCGTCGTATCTCCTTGTAGGTAAGCGAGCGTGGCCATAACCGTCGGTGCGAGCGCGGCCTTCCCGTGGCGGTCAACGAACAGTTCGAGATCGTCGTCTACACTCGTTGCGCCATAGACCGCAATAATGGCGGGGCCGAGTGCGAGAGTTGTTTGCTCTGTCCAAGCTCCACTCACGGGTTCGGCACGCCAGAGTGAAGAACCGTCTTCGTACTTATCCAACTCCTCTGCGACACCTAACTCGGCTAGTGTATTCGCGTACTTGTAGCCAGTACTCTTCGAGAGGCTCTGACGTTTGCGGGCTGCTGTGACCGTTGTCGGGGAGTGAATTAAGAGATCGGTGTAGAACCGCGCGAGATCAGGAGTCCCCAGCAGGTCTTGGATAACGAAAAACCGGTGTGGGGTGTGTCCCGCGTCCGGTAGTTGAATGGGAGTTGGAGCGTTCGACATAGTTCATAGTACGCGAACTATAGTCTAGAGTGTTTGGAGACCAGTGTGACCAATCAATCAAGGGAACTCACGAATCGCCCAGTACGCAACTCTCCTCGACAGTATGTTTCAGAAGAGAATTCACATCGAAGAATAGGATTTCAACAGAGCCACTGAATTCAAAATTATCACGGAATAATTATTCTTTCTCTTCACCAAGAAAACGAAGCTCCGCACGACTTCGTATTGAAACCGGTATCGGTTATTGGCCTGTAGATCCCGACGTTTGTGAAATCGATTGAGAAAAGTCTGTTCGGCTCTGTTGAAATCCTCAATCAGTGATATGTTCCTGGGGCCATGCTGAATACAGAGGATCAATCCAGCAGTTGCTCATTGTTGATTTCACGCAACCACATGTGAACCAACTGCTATGTAGAAACACAATTGTCTGCTACTCCCGGTTTAGAGTATGCGATGTGCTATTTCGTGGGGCCGATCCAGGAGGTAGTTGGGGTTCCCACAGTATCGTCAGTCTGCACGACAGCTTCCGCGGACGCCGAGATATCCCGCTCGTCGACCTGGCGACTCCCCCGATCGCGGTGAACGGACCGTCGATGCCACGCCGCACCCCCACGATAGGAGCAAGCCATCGGTCCGGTTCGTCAGTGTTAGACGCAATCGACCGGGGTGAGCAGCGGTAAACGAGTCTATCACAGTCGCATCGAGCGTCACTGACCGTCCTCAGACTCGCTTGGCGTCGAGGTGTTATCGACCCGGTTTCTGACGGGGACCCAGTCTCAGTACTTTTACCGAGTGAGGGACCTCTGGTTCCTCTCCGGTTACGACGCGGTGGATGTCACTCACGCGGCACAGTTGTTTGGCCCCAGTTCGAGTTCGGTCGCCTCTCCCTCGTCGTTGACGGTCTCTTTGCCGGTGTTGATGGCGATGACTGACTCGTAGTTCGGGGGTTTCTCCGGGGCGCCCTCGGTCAGGCGCTCGACGAACGCTTCGCGGTCCAGCCCGAGAAAGTCGAGTTCGTCGCGGAGGTCACCGATCCGGGCCTCGAGGGGTTCGCCCGGCGAGCCGTTCTCGTAGCGGCCGTCGCTCGTGACGGTGAGGTGGCCCGGCAGGATTACCGTGTCGTCCGGAAGGGTGAGGATCGTCTCGTGCAGTGAGTCGTACAGTAGTTCGGCCCCGTGGGAGGCGTCGTCATCACCGAACTGGAGTTCCGTCCGCCCCACGGAGTCGACGAACAGTGTATCGCCCGTCAACAGGAACTCCCCGTCGACGAGGTAGTTCATCATCTCCGAGGTGTGACCCGGCGTGTGGAAGGCTTCGATCTCGATGTCACCGACCTCGATAGTTTCCCCATCTGACAGCGGTTCGTATTCGTACTCGACACCGCGCTCACTGGCTGCTTCGCCGAGGTGGTAGGGCACGCTGATCTCATCGGCAAGCGCCGAACTGCCTGAGATGTGGTCGGCGTGCACGTGCGTATCGAACACGCGCGTTATCGAGAGCCCAGCGTCTTGGACAGCAATTTTGAACTGGTCGGTCTGTCTGGTCGCATCGAACACGACGGCCTCCTCCGCCTCTTTCGATCCGACGATATAGCCGAGACAACCCTTCGCTCGTCGCTGGACCTGCCGAACGACGAGGTCGTCACTGGACGTCTCGATGGGGACGATCTCGTGGAGTTTGCTCCACGCCTCCATACCGCCAGTGACGATAGAGACGTCGTCGTGGCCGTGCTCGTCCAACTCGAACGCGAACGGTGTCGACGTCAGGCCCTTCCCGCAGATAGCGACGATCGGTCGGCCGTCGACCAGCGCGTTCACCTCGTTCAGTTGGTCCTCGCTCAGCCCCTCGTCAGGGTCGTACGGAACGTTCTCTGCGTCGCGTACATGCCAGGCCTCGAAGCTGTCCTCGGGACGCGTGTCGATAAGCGTGAACTGTTCGTCGGCGTCAATCCTGTCTGCAAGTTGTTCCGCAGTGATGTTCTTGACCATCGTATCTCACCTGTGTGCTGTCGAGTTTGCCGCTCGTCGGATCTGTCGCGTGCGCCGTCGCCGCCTAGCGCGTTCGATTACGCCCTTCTTCGGGGAACGCGTTCCCGCGCGGAATCATGGACGTCTCGCAGTACGCCTCGCCGGCCGCGTAGTCGACGCCGGGCTGGATGAACGGATACGGCCCGTCTGCAGGCGTGTTCTGGGCTCGACCGCCGTCGTCGGCGGTCTCGACCAGCCCCATCACCTCGTAGTCGATGGAGGAGTGCTCCTCGAGGTACTTGACGATGACGTCGACCGGTATCGTCCCGCCCTCGACTTCGACGTCCTGGAACGGGAACCCGCAGTTGCCGAGGTCGTGTTCGGGGTCGCCGGGCCGGCGAAACGTCGCCACCGAGTACGTCTCCTCCGGGTCGACCGACTCGCCGTTGACCTGTAGCTCGACGAGGCGACGGCCGCGCTTGGCCGTCGGGTCGACGGTCACCTCGACGTTCGAGGAAAAGTTGCGGACACGACCGTCCTCTTGGTCGTAGGGATAGGGCGTGAAGTTGTCCTGAAGGAACGCTTCCATGTGGTTCGTGAGTTGCTGGCCGTAGGCGACGCCGCGGGCGACGGGCGTCGTCATCGGGAAGAACGTGTACAGTTCTCCGAGCGTGATCTCTCCGGATGGGATGGCAGTCCCGTACCGGAACCCGTGCGAGACGGCGAGGTCGGTATCGAAGTGGGCCCTGAGTGCGTCGTTGAACAGCGTGTTCCACGCGCTCTCGAGGAACGACTGCCGGTAGAGTGGTTCCTCCGTCCGGCCGACGACCGCGTCCAGCGGGCGGTCGAGCGTGCCGGCCCCTCGTTCGAATTCTGGGTCGTCCTCAAAGAACGGCGCACGCGCGGTTTCGACTGTCTCCTCCGCGTCGGGGTCCGGTTCCGGCGTGTGCTCGCCGCCCTCGGTCAGACAGTAGAGGTGGTGGCGGAACTGTACCTCTCCGTCCCGAACGCGGAGGTCCACGCGCCCGAGCGCCTCGCCCATGCCGGACTCGACGACCACGGTTTCAGTCTCCTCGACGACGATTGGGTCGTAGGTGTACTCGTGGGTGTGCGCGCTGAACATCACGTCCACGCTCGGACAGTCCTTGGCGGCTTGGACCATCCATGGGAGACCGATCTCGGTGACCGCGACCACGACATCCGCGCCGTCCTCGCGGGCTGCCTGTGCGGACTCTTCGAGGAGTTCGGGGTGCTTGCCGAATCGGTACTTCCCCTCGGAGAACGCGGGTGCCATCCGGTCGACGTACGGGTTCGTCATCCCGACGACGCCTACAGAGAACTCGCCGACGTCGAGGGTGCTGTAGGCGTCGTACAATCGCTCGTCGGTCTCCCAGTCGTAGAGGTTGTTCGCGAGAACAGGCGCGTCGAGTGTGTCCATCAGTTCCAGGAAGTTGCCCTCCTCGGCGGCCTCGTTCGAGTAGTCCCAGTTGCCGGGGACGTAGACGTCGGGCGCGACGTGGTCGTTGATGGGCTCGAGCATCGCTCGTCCATCGGTGTAGGTAGTCACGGCGGTGCCGTGGAACGTATCGCCGCTCATGAGCGTACAAACGGTGTGGTGCTCGCGGAGTTCGTCGAGTTTCGCTGCGAGCAGGGAGATTCCGCCGCCACGCTCGATGACGCGGTCGTCGTCTCCGAAGCCGAAGTCGGGCTTCGACGTCGGGTTGTCGTAGTAGACCTGATAGCGCGGCGTTAGCTGCCCGTGGAGGTCGCTGACGTGGGCAAAGACCAGGTCGGTGTCATCGCTTCCGTCTCCAACAGGGGCGCCGCCGAGGGACCGCCACTCGCCGATATCTGTTTCATGCTCGTTCATCGTGATGTGACTGTCGTTACAGACATCGAATGTTCGGAATGTCCGGTTATAATTATTCAGACGATACTCGAATATCGAAGAACGCGAGCCCAGCACTCACAACTACTGGCACTGTCGAAGTGCCGGTGAGATTCAGCAGCCACGCGTAGAGGCGGCCGTCACGGAGCGCGGCGAGCGCGAACATTACACCTTCCGCCCGAATCATGAGACTGAACCACGGATGAACGGTGTTTTCGCCAGGTTTCTCGACCACGATCGCCTCGAAAACGTCCACGATCCGGTTCGGAACGAGCGCCGTGAGAACGCCGAGCGCGCCGAGTATCGTATCATACGTGTGCATCGGTCTGAAGTAGATTAAGAGTCGGTGTCGGGGGAGTGGACTCATCACGAGTCTGAACGGCACAACAAGCACCAATCGCTATCGTCCTGTCGGGAGTTTAATACAGTCCTCTGGCAAAGTGCCTCGTATGTCCGAGTCATCTACTATCGACCCTGAAACTACCGACTGGTTAACCCTCGACGAGGATGAAGAAATTGTTTGGTCTGGAAAACCGCACAAGAGTAGCTTGATCCCAGCGCTTGTCGTTGGAGTGCCCCTCTCTCTCATCCTCGTTGGGTTATTCATCATTGCCGGGAGCTATCTGCAGCGCGAGAATACGCAGTGCGTTGTGACGACCGACGGGCTGTACAAGAAGACGGGAATCCTTTCACGTGATGTCCAGCGCATCGATTTCGGAAAGGTTCAAAACACCTCCTACAGCCAGGGATTCTTCGGCTCTCGATTCGGCTACGGAAACGTCGATATTTCGACCGCTGGCGGCTCCGGTATCGAGATGCAGTTCCAGTCAATCCCTGAACCGCGCGCGGTTCAGGAACTCATTAACAAACGCGTGAAGGGCAGCCGTGGTGAACCGACGACGGACGCGGGTGAAACCAAGCGTGATGTACTTGACGAGATCCTCGTCGAACTCACTGCGATCCGCTCTACTCTTGAAGCCATCCGTCTTTAGCTAAGCGAAGGACCACGTGACAGCGGCGGCTTATCGAGGCTACTTTTCGAGA
>NZ_JBHSXI010000014.1:3165-12487 GCF_042662525.1 Halorubrum trueperi | reverse complement strand
GGTCAGCCGCCGACAGCGACAGCTCCCTCTTCGATCAGCGTTGCTTGACCAGTATCGACGACTCATCACAACAGAACAGGTGGTTCTGCTCTCATGGTATGAAAGCCTGCTAAGTCCCCGGAGTGCATGGAGTAAGAACGGGGTGGACGAAGGCCGATGTTTCAACAGCGTCTCAGAACGCGTGGCTCTGATTGGCCTGAGTGCCAAGGACGCAGCATCATGGGGGGCCGCCCGGCTGTCTCCCGGGCATCCGGGCGGCGAGCCCGAATAGGTGTGGCTCCCTTCACGCACGTTCCATTGCAGATGCCCTGTTTTGCCGCTGATTGACGGTAGCTTCAGACGCTCTCATAGGAAGATTCCGTCAAACTAACCAGGAAATGGATGCCGTCTGGCGATATGGCATCGCTCAGACGGCTCACACGGATGTATCGAAATATTGCCAAACAACACGTTGACGATCCGGACGTACCCGCCGCACTGGACGGCGCGGACGGGTACGCCGAGTGGGTACAGATCGCGTTAATTCTGTACCGTGTCGAACTGGAGAAGAGCCTCCGCGAAACTGGAGACTACCTCAACGAGATGCCCGGTCTTCTTGCTGTATTCGATCTCAACGAGGTACCGCACTACAGTTCGTTCTGCCGGTGGGAACAAGGTATCGTATGCGTGAACTCCGCCGCCTGCTCCGCCGAAGCGCGGAGCAGGCGGGCTGGAGTGGTGAAGCCGCGATCGATGCGAGTGGCTTCCAGCGCGATCAAACCAGCCACCACTACCGTGACCGCGCGAATTACTCGTTCCAGTCGATGAAGACGACGATCTTGATCGACGTGAACTCACTAGCGATCAAGGACGTTCACTACACGACGCAGAAGGCGTGGGACGGCCACATCGGGATGCAGGTCTTCCGCGTTCCGGCGGAAGACCTGCGTGTGTTGTCCGCTGACGCGAACTACTCGTGGAGCGACCTCCGTGAGGAGTGTCGCTCCGAATCAACGCGACCGTTGATCAAACACAGGGAACAAACACCGTTACAGAAGGCTCACCGAACCAACGAAGCAAGATACGATAGTTTTGACCCTTCGGCAACCGCCGTGAATGACAGCTATTGCATCTTCTGACTCCACGTACGCGCTTCTGACGGCGTGAGACTACAAATAATCGACCCTACCCCGCCACTGTCTTGCGTTCAACAGGGCAACGTAATATCGAGCCTTCCCGAACGAGTTGAGCAGTGATGAACCGCTGGAATGATTGACCGGCCATCACGGTATCGACTGCCGCTCGGACCTGCAGGTTGGCGCTGCCCACGGTCTCGCCCACCGCGACGTGATAGAGATCGTCACCCTGGGCTGAACGATGGGTACTTGTCGCCGCGGCCCGTTCGTCAGTCATGCACGTCGAGTGTAAACTGTTTGGCCCGTTCCGCGATGACGCCGGCGTCGAGAACGTCGGCGGCGAGAACGACCCCGGGACGACAGTCGGCGAACTGCTCCGGGCGCTGGAAGCCAAATACCCGCCCCTCGCTGGGCGCATCGTCGACCCGGACGGTGACGGGATCCAGGGCTCGACGGTGGTCTCGGTCAACAAGAAGTACATCAACCACCTCGATGGTCTCTCGACCGAACTCGAGGAGGGCGACGTAGTCCGGATCGCCCCCGCGGTGTCCGGTGGGTAGTCCACAAGCGCGAATAGTGACTGCCTAGTCGTCGGCGCCTGCGGGTGCCACCGAGTTGACCGACGCGTCGGGGACGGTGCCGTCCTCGCTCCACCCTCGTGCCTCGTAGTACTCCTGGACGGCCTCCGCGAGGTCCGGAATCTCGTAGGGCAGGTCGTCGTCGACGACGTCCTTGCCGCGCTTGTTGTTGAAGTGGCGCTCGCGCGCGACGGTCCGGGCGCCGACCTCCTGGAGGCGTTCGTAGTCGGCGTCAAGCAGCTGTGCGACCCGTTCTTCGGTCAGGTAGCCCTGCTCCCCACCGAACGCACAGACGATGCCGGAGTCGCGGATCACGTTGTGGTTCTCCAGTCCCGCCAGCGTCTCGGCCTTGCCGAGCGTTCCTTCTGGGTCGACCTCGCCGGCGTACTCCAGCCCGAGCATCCCGCCGTACATGTGGTCGGCGCCGCGATTGGCGACGGCGTAGGAGAGACCCTGCCCGTGAAGCGTGCGGCCGTCGTGGGCGGCGAATTCCATCCCCTTCACGGTGTAGTTGTCGACGCCGAGGTCCTCGTGGCAGCGGTCGACACCCTCTGCGAGGCTGTCGCCGATCCCCTCGCGGTGGGCGATTTTCTCTACGGTCTCGTGGGCCAACTCGGCGTTCCCGAACTCGTCTTCGCTCTTGAGGTAGGCGGCGACGGTGACACCCGCGGAGATGGTGTCCATCCCGAGTTCGTCACAGAGGTCGTTCGAGATCATCACGTCCACGATGTCGTCGACGCCCTGGCTGGTGCCGAAGGAGTACACCGTCTCGAACTCCGGCCCCTCCGTCTCGACCCCCCTTATCTCGTCTTTGGTGGGGAGCTTACAGGCGTAGGCACACTGCGAGCAGGCGCCCTTCTTGTACTTCTTCCCCTCGACGGCGTCGCCGCCGATGTTCTCGATGCGCTCGAATCGATAGTCGTCGAAGTAGCGCGTCGGGAGCGAGAAGTTGTCGTTGATGAACTCCGTGGCGCTCGTGGTCCCCTGGCGCCGAAACAGGTCATCGCTGGTCGCAGCTTCGCGGTGGACATCCATCGCCGGGGGGTCCGGGATCTCGATGTCAGGCGAGGAATCGCCCTCGAAGGTGACACACTTGACGTTCTTCGACCCGAGGACGGCGCCGATGCCGCCGCGGCCGAACGCACGGTTGTCGAAGGTCATCACCGACGCAAAGCGCACGAGGTTCTCCCCGGCCGGGCCGATGGTGATGCAGTTCTCCGGCCCGAGGTCGTGGTGGGTGTCCATGTAGCCCGAGACGCGGCTGACCTCGGCGCCCTCCAGTTCGGGGACTTCCTCGAACTCGACTTCGGGCCCGTCGGGGCCGTCGGTGACGTGAATCGCGAGCAGTTCGTCGCTCTGGCCTGTCACCTCGAGCACCGAGAGGCCGGCGCCAGTGAAATTCCGCGAGAGGTAGCCGCCGGCGTTCGTCGAGACGAGACCGTCGGTCAGCGGCGAGAGGCCGGTCATGTTCATCCGGCCGGTGAAGGACATCTGACTCATCTGCATCGGCCCCGTCGAAAGGTACGCGCGGTTCTCGGGACCGAGCGGGTCGGCGTCGAAGGGGATGCGGTCGTGGGCCAGCGCGGTCGCGGCCGCACGCCCGCCGATTGTGTTCTCGAGTACGTCGTCTATGTCGATGCGTTCGGCGGTCCGTTCGCCGACATCGACGGTGAGCATGGGGCCTTCGGCGTGAAGCATAATCGCGTGGTACGAATTCACATGACTTATTTCTGTCTCTCAACGAGCTGGTCGCGTTACGTTTGATGGCTCGGATGGCATCTCTATGCTCATCGGTTCGGGACGGCGAAACCGGCAGCGAGACGGTGTGAGGCGAACCCGAAGACCGTGCGCGAACGTGGCAGGACTCGTACGACCTCCCGTTTCCCCTCCTTGCTGACCCACAGGCCGAGGTCGGAGACTCGGCCGACCAGCCGACCCGGTTTGGCCGCCTCGGGCAGGCGTTCGACCTCGTTGGCCGCATGCCCGAAGCGATCGTCTTCGAGACCACGAGTGGGGAGCTCAACGCAGTGTTCGTTCATCGGGGGACCTCGCCTGGCGACCGCCCATCGATCGACGGGCTACTGGAGCAGGTGCGACGCTCGTGACGCGCCTCGAACGTGGAGGGCTATCGGGTGACGCTCCGTGGAGGGGCTCACATCAGCGGATACACTCGTCTCATGGTCTTCTCGACTGACGGTGAAGGTGAGGCTCTCACATCGCTTGCCGAGGGAGTTTGGTGGGTACGACTCCGGGGGCCGAACCCGCCGGGGTGAACGCCTATCTCATCGACGATAGGGGGACGTTGACCCTCGTCGACGCTGGAATGCCGTGGGATGCACCACGACTCAAAGAGGGGCTCGCATGTATCGGAGCCACAGTCTCCGATGTCGATCGCGTCCTCGTAACCCACTACCAGTTCGAGCGAATTGCGGGTTTCTTGCCTATGCAGATGCCGTCTAGAGAACAGGGTGCCGGGGTATACGCTCGGGGTGGGGTGGCGCGTCGTCGGTGTAGAGTCTGGGAAACTGTTTTACCGATCTATAACCGATTATAGCGTATGGGAACGAAATCGATTCAGGTGTCGGAAACGTTTCACGCGTACGTGAAGGCACACAAGAGGGAGGGGGAGACGATGGGGGAGGCGCTGGTTCGGTTGACCGGCGGTCCGGAGCCTGAGGCGGTTGCGAGCCTCGTATCCGAAGAGACGGCTGAGGCGATGGAGGAAGCCATCACCAAGCGGAATCAGCGCAAGACGACCAGCCGAGAACGTGTCGTCGAGCAGTTCGAGAAGTCTGATGATTCTTGATACGGCGTTTTTCATCTCCTTGTTCAAACGGACGCCTGCAGCGTTCTCGAAGGGGTCAGAACTGGCAGATGCCGGAATCGTCCAGCGGATACCCTCGCCGGTGATGTATGAACTCCAGTACGGCGTCGAGATAGGAGGAAATGAGGACGAGAGTCGCATGATGGAGAACTTAGCACACCTGTATCCGGTCGTGGAGGTAGACGACCGGCTCGCTCGACAGGCAGGGCGGCTTTGTGCGACGGCCGATACGGCGGCGGGCGGTGTCGATCAGGCAGGAATAGACGACATCGATCCGTTGGTAGCGGCCGTCGCCGACGAGTACAACGAGCCGGTACTCACGCGTAACGCCAAGGATTTCAGGAAGTTGGGCGTCGAGGTTGAGACGTACTGACCCCGCGGTCGGGTACTTGTACCTGTTCGGGATGTTCGCGTACAACTCATGGGTGGTGGCGAACGTGAAGTGTCGCCGCCAAACCGCATCAACGAGCAGGAGCGCCCGTCAATCCGCGCGTCCCGGTTCAACATGCTGTCGATGCAGCGCTATCGCTCTGAGTTCGGCGTGCATCTGCCTGAATCCTGACATAGGATCGACGTGGTGAACCGGCGCTGAAACCCCCGGTTTTCTAGACGCAATCTGCGTAGGCAACTAACCCGGTCTTCGTCCGAACTGCTACGATCTCGACCACGTCGGCGGTCTCGTCCGGCTCTCCGATCTCGACGCACCCATCTACGCTGGGTACCCCGATTCCGGATTCCTCTCGTGGACGGTCCGGCCACCGTTATGGAACCACAAGGGGGCGTTTCATCGGGTTCTCTCGCGGTTTGTTGGTCTTGAGTCTCCAGTTCGGACCGTAGCCGACGGTGATCGAATCGGCGGGTTCATCGCATACCACACCCCAGGACACAACCCGGGTCACATGGTCTATCTTCACGAATCCCGGTATATGGGAGCACTCGGTGATCTCGTCCGAACGAAAACCGATGCGCTTCTCCCCCCGTTCTGGTTCGATAGTTACGATCTGGATGCCCTTCGTACGAGTGTCCGGGAACTGGTCGAACGAGCTCCAGCGTTCGCGTTTGCCTGTCCCGGTCATGGGAAGCCGCTTTTGGCCGGTAACGAAGCCCTCCACGCGCTCGCTGCCCGGATCTGACCGATACGGTCGGGAACAGTTGTCCAGTGTAGCTACGATACAGTACATTAGAGTGACTGGCTGACTCCGTTCGTCATCCAACTCTGGCGGCGAAAGCCACGTAATTCCCGTTGTATCGATGATGTCAAACACGGGTTTGAGCGCGTCCCCGTTGTCTGTTAGGCGGTAATGCAGGGCGACAGGTTCGTGGCGTTCTCGCTCACCGCGACGTCCGTCCGGACGGGCTCGTCGGGCCGCGTTTAGACTTGGACGTTCAGGTCGATCTCCTGCCAGTGGGTGTCGCGCTTGTCCCGTGCGGGGTCCCTGATGCCGCGGTTGAGTTCGGCGTCGTCCCGGCCGCGCTCCGCGTCGTCGGGCGGTGTGACCGTGACGTTCACCGTCTCGGTCTCGCCCAGGGCGATCTCCGACGGAGCGTCAATCTCGAGCAAGGAGCGCTCGAGCGTGACTGGACAGTTCCCCCAGCAGGTTCCACGCCGGTCAGTCGCGAGGTCGGGCGAGAGCGGGACGGCCCCTCACCGGCGTTTTCGGCGACGATCGAGTGGGTGGTACGCTCGCCGGTCTCGATCTGTGCGTGCATGTGCCGGCCGGCGCGCACTCGAACCGTCGGCTCGCACCAGACCTCGACCGACAGCGTGGTGGCGTGGATGGGCTGGGGCGGCCGACCCGGTGCCGCGATCGTCCCGTTCGCGAAGGTGATCCAGCCGCGGACATCGCCCAGCAAGGCAAACTGATGAGTCGGAAGACCGAATCGAAGAACCCACCGAGTTCCGCTCCAGATCGCGTTCGACGCGAAATCGGGTTCTTTCACGGTATAGGGCGTGAACCACTCAAGCAGCTGGGTGGCGCGCTCCGCGTTCGCCACTAAGACTCCCCTTATAGTCGGCGGATTGTCAATTCGCGTCGCATCGAGGATCTGGTCGGGTACGGAGAGCGTGTGCGTTGGTACGTCGTCAGCGCTGAAGACCGGGAAGAGGCGTTCGTCGACTTTCATGATGAGCGGATGATCCACCCGTTCGACGCCCTCGCCGGTAGTGTAGACCTGCTCGTTGGCTTCCTCGTGCTGCTCCCGCTCCGTGACGACATGGTCACCGTCGGAGAGCTCGATGTTGAGTTGGCCGATGTAGTAGTCCGCTGAGAACTCCTCGAACATTGCTATTCAGTAGCATAGTACGGGCCGACCGGAGAACACGGCATCGCAGGGGGAAAACCGCCACCAGTGACGCCGATGTGGGTCAAATCTCGATTCCGTTTGGAATCAGGCTGTCATGCCGGAGCAATATGCCGTTAGGCCCGTAAACAAGGAGGACCCCTTTCTCGTAGGCCACAGTCAATCCATCATCGGTCCAGAACCGAACGGCGTATGCGGTATCGCGCTCGGTCGCCTGAGCGTATCGGCGAGCTGCCTGGACGAACTTCTGGATCGGAGCAGCGTCAGTTCCCACTTCGCAAACGAAGTCGCCGGTCACGTTGTTGCTAACCGCGAGAACACCATGGGTTTCGGCATCGCTAACCGGCGACTGAAACCGGAACGTCACGTCAATCTCCTCGGCACCCAGTAGCGACGACTCTGACCTCATAAGTCGCTCTTTGAGGCGTGCCGGCGATCCCGCATAGCGGATAGTGAGTATCGGCTGTGTGGGGGTGTCACCGGCATCAATCCAGTCAACGTTCGTGGCGTCAAGGTCGTACGTATCGTGTCGCATGTCCCCGTATTGGTGCTAGGAAGTACCACACTAAGTAGATAGCGTCGGCGGGTAGGATTACGGCAGTCGCGTTCCCGTTTCGCCGACCATCGATGCATCCGTGACCGACGCGACCGCAAACGTGTCGTGCCCTCGTCGATTTCGACGGTCACCGCGTCGCCGAGCGTAGTTCCTGGTACGATGATCACGAACCCATCCAAGCAGCCGGTGCCGTCCCCCTTCGCGTCCCAACGCTTCGATCTGGATGTGGTATGCATCTCCCGGGTTAACCGGCGCCGTCGGTGCAATTGGCACTGGATACGACGGTGGCCTTTTCGTGCCCGAGTCTCTACAACCACTATGCCTGTTGAGACAGACACTGAGGTCCGAGAGATACTGGGAAAGCACACGGTTGCTGTGGTTGGGTGTTCGTCGACACCGGGAAAGGACGCTCACGAGATCCCGAAGTATCTCCAGGCGCATGGCTACGAAATCATCCCGGTCAATCCCACCGCAGAGGAAGTCTTCGGGCGTCCTGCCTACGATTCACTCTCGGAGGTTGAGACGGACATCGAGATCGTGGACGTCTTTCGGCCGAGTGCCGAAGTTGCCGGAATCATCGACGAGGCGCTCGCACGCGACGATGTCGAGGTCATTTGGCTCCAGCTGGGTATTCACGATGAAGACGCTGTCGCTCGTGCGGAAGCGGCCGGCCTTCGAGTCGTCCAGGATCGGTGTATGAAACCCGAGCATAAACGCCTGATCGCTACCGCTTGATCGGCGACCATCCACGAAGGGGCGGGTACCGTAGTATGCGAACCGACCGGTGTCTTCTCCACAGTTCAGACAGCGGCTGATTTCGCCTGTCCGTCATCTACTCGCTCGACCGTCTGGGGTGTTCGCTCATCACAGGTGGCACATTCGCGGAGAATTCCTGCGTCGCCTGTCTCTTGGGGTGCATCGGTAGCAAGTGCGACGACCTGCTCGTCATCCGTAGCGATCCCCGGCTGGTACTCGCCAGGTGCGAATCGGATGACGTCACCTGCATCGACTACCACGTCTGCGTCCTCCGTTTCGAAGGTAACTTCTCCTTCCTGAATGATGAAGATCTCCTCCTGGGTTTCGTGCATGTGGTATCCATAGGCGAAGCTGTCGCCCGACGCCAGTTCGTAGTCGTTGAGGGCCACGTTGGTCGCGTTCAGCGCGCCCGTCAACGGGCGCTGGACAGTCGCCGAATCGATCCGGCGATCAATAGCGTCGATACGTCTCTTGTTCAGACATCAGTCATTCTCAAGAGATAGCCATGTGTATTAGTGTTGGTCTCCCCTAGTGGGGCGGTGTAGATTGCCACGTTGTTCTGCCTTCAGCCCCGCAGCTATCAGCCACCGGGAAAGCTGTGGCTACGACACGGTCGATCGAACCGGTGGCATCGGTGGATGAACCTCCCGATCTGGCGGTTTTCCTGAGCCTTTTCCCAGTATCTGCTGGAAGCTGAACGAGCCATGGCGGTGAGCGAAGCTCGCCGCCGGGCGACCATTCCTGTAGACTGCTAACGAGTCGTTCAACGCCCCCAACAACATCCGCCCGCGTGCCGTATCCGCCCGCCGATACGGCACGCGGAGCTTCCGTTTCAATCGCCAGTTCCCTCCCTCAATCGCATTCGTCGTCACCGGCCCTGTGAACTCCTCACGCTCTTCATCCCAGAACGATGGATACTCGTCTTTCAGCGTCTCTATCTCCTTCTCATACAGGTCGGCGTACGCTTCCTCAAGATACTCCGCTAATTCTTCGTGCTTCCCCTCCTCGGCTAACTGCTCCACGCGCTCGTCCCCGCGAGCGCGGGAGCGCAGTCGATGAAACAAGCACTTCACACGCCCTTCGAAAGTGCCGTTGTAGCAGTCTTCGTCGTCGGTCACACAGTAGGCCACACCCGACAGCGGCAACCCTAACGCGTTCGCAAGGACGCTTGCGAACGCTGTCTGTCGACATT
>NZ_JBHSXI010000014.1:0-2976 GCF_042662525.1 Halorubrum trueperi | reverse complement strand
CGCCGAACAGCTCCACATATCGCCGGACAGTATCTTTGTCAACCTGAATGCCGACTTGCTGAAGATGTCGTTCGACCTCGGTCGGCGACATCTTCGAGGCCAACTGCAAACAGAGGTTGACAATCGGCTTCCCGTACATACACTCATCGTAGAACAGTCTGGAGAGATCAGCAGAGAAGGTCTGTTGGCAGGTTTTACACCAGAACCGACGGTATTCGACAGTGATCTCCTCGAAGCCATCCTCGGTGATGAGGATGGCGAAGATTCGATCTGTCCGGTAGCCGTTCTTCCAAACCGTGGTTTCGCCGCAGTGAGGACAGGGCCGCGGGTCTCCGACCCGCTGGCCCTGAAACCCACGAAACCAGTTCTGAGACGCACGAACTATCGGTACTTCCCAACTGACGTAATCAGCTGAATTGAATCGCTGGATTGACCACGAGAAAGTGTCTGAGTTCGGATGTGTTCAACCTCCCAAACCCAGACAGGTACCTTTCGGCCTCGGATGTCAAAGACGTAGCGGAAGAAGTCATTGCTCCACTCCCCTTGCCGGGTGTCGAGGGGAGTCCCCTCGACCCCGGCGACATCTGGCTAGTCGTCATCCTCGCCTGTGTCAACCAGACCTCGATCTGGGAAACGTGCAAAGACACCGACGGAACACCCAGTGACGACACGACTTTCACGTGGCTTCACACCCTTGACCGTGACTGGCTTGAGTTCGTCGCGAACCTTCTGCTTGGACGCCTTGCCATGACGATTCTCGACCCTGACCGGTCGAGAATCGTCTCCATCGACTTCATCGACAACCCCTATCATGGCGAGCACTACATCGATGAGGGAGAACTCTGCTCGATGGCTCCTAAAGACGGGACGACCACTTGCCACCGCTATTGCACGGCCTACGTCGTCTCCAACGAGAAGCCGGTGACGTTGGCGATGACGTACGTCCGCAACGACGAAGACGAGGCCGACGCGGTCGAGCGCGTGCTCGCCCGCGTCGAGAACTACCCCTTCGAGATCGACCTTCTGCTTGCTGACAGCGGCTTCTACAACGAGCGCGTTATCCGCCGTGCTCGTGATATCGCCGCAACGGTCATCCATGTGCCCAAAAAGGGCAAGCGGATGAAAGACAAACTCGTTACTTCCCAAACGAGTCGAGAGAATGCTGTCTGAACGCCACTAAACAGTCACTTTCTGTATGATTAGACGGTCAGTCTCGGTTGCTACCATGGAGTAGATCGAGGCAGTTCCAAGATAACGCTCCGAACAGACCTGATCAACCAAATTTCGACGGTAGCTGCCGAAAGCTGCCGCTCACCACCCAACGGACAGGCCGTGGGCTGACCCCGGTCAGCCCGCGGCCGTTGCCTGTGACGCCGGCACGCCAACCCCGTTCGCTTCGATCTTCCACTGTCGGCGTAACTCCTCTTCGAGCTCGTGGCGAATCCAGTCACAGAACGTCTTGAACGTGAACTCCTCGGGCAGGTCGCGCCCGCCCCGCCGCGGGCGGGCGACGACCGCCCATCTCAGTACGAGCCACAGGTTCTCCAAGAGTGCTGCAACCAACATGATCGCAAACCGCACGACGGGATCACGTGTCGTCGTGATCCCGCGTGCTTGTCGCAGCAACCGGTAACTCGTTTCGATGCCTGAGCGCTTCCTGTAGAGGCGTTCGACCTGCTTCGCTGATCGATCAGTAACGCCGCAGGCAACGTAGCCACGAACAACCTCACCACTCTTGTCTCGATCACCTGCGTGATAGGAGACCGCGACCGCGAGCGGGAAGCGCAGTTCCCGCTCGCTGTCCTTGTACATGCGGTAGGTCGTCATGTACGATTTGTGGGTGTCGAGTTTATGCACTTCCGAGTCAGCTCCCGGAACTGGCCGTGCCAGCTCCGGGAGCGGAGCTTCTCGCCGTCGTCTTCCTTCAACTGCGAGAACCCCGTCTCACTCATCCAGCGTTGGTTGTAATCCTCGTTCATTCGGGCGTTGTGAGCCTTCTGCAACGGTGTTTGCTCTCTATGCTTGATCAGTGGTCGCGTTGAGTTGGAGCGACACTCCTCACGGAGTTCGCCCCACGAGTAGTTCGCGTCAGCAGACAATACACGCAGGTCTTCCGCGTTCCGGCGGAAGACCTGCATCCCGATGTGGCCATCCCACGCCTTCTGTGTCGTGAAATGAACGTCTTTGATTGCTAGGGAGTTCACGTCGATCAAGATCGTTGTCTTCATCGACTGGAACGAGTAATTCGCACGGTCACGGTAGTGATAGCTGGTCTGATCACGCTGGAAGCCACTTACATCGATTGCGGCTTCACCACTCCAGCCCGCCTGCTCCGCGCTTCGGCGGAGCAGGCGGCGGAGTTCACGCATCCGATACTCGTCTTCCCACCGGCAAAACGAACTGTAGTGTGGTGCCTCGTCAAGATCAAATACGGCGAGAATGCCGGGCATCTCGTTGAGGTAATCTTCAGTTTCACGAAGACTCTTCTCCAACTCAACGCGGAACAAAATCAACGCGATCTGTGTCCACTTGGCGTACCCGTCCGCGCCGTCCGGCGCGGCGGGTACGTCAGGGTCGTCTACGTGTTGTTTGGCAAGACTTCGACACATCACCGCTAGCCGTCTGAGCGATCCCATATCGCCAGACGGCGTCCAATTCCCGGTTAGCTTGACGGAATCTTCCTGTGAGAGCGTCTGAGACTCCAGTCAGCCAGCGGCAAAACAAGGCAACACCGTCTCAGCCGCCATTTTCGCTCGATAAAGTGTTAGACACTCAACGTTCAAAGCCGAGTTAAGCGAGAAACCGCGTAATAGCGGCGGCTTATCGAGGCATCTTTCGGAAGGAATGAGGAAGTCCAGTCTGTGCACGACAAGGACTCCTCATCTCGGATCATGCGTCGGCTCACTACACTGTTTCCCTCTGAGTTCCTCGAAGAGCACGCCGAGGAACTCGGCGTGGTCGAACGTGACCGCAAGC
>NZ_JBHSXI010000013.1:0-14454 GCF_042662525.1 Halorubrum trueperi | reverse complement strand
GGAGACCATCCCTGAGGATGTAGACTGACTCCCTGCTGGCAGACCATGTGTCTGTCATAGGCCACCACCTACGAGATAGTGACGAAATCAGACGGGGCTAAACACGTACGAATTCATTATCAACGGGGAAAAACAATTCATCTCCGGCCTCAATGACGCCGACTGGTTGTTGTTGCTAACAAGAACAAAACCGAAATCTGCGTGTGAGGATCCCCGTGAAGGGCTAACGATGTTTATCGTCGACCCAGATGAGGATACCGTTGATTACAGCGAGATCCCTCTCGACATGTACTTCCCTGACAGAACATACCAAGTATATATCAACGACCTTCATATTACCGAAAACAGAATTCTCGGGACTTTGAACAAGGGCTTGTTTGAGATTTTCGAAGGGATGAATGGAGAACGAATTACAGCAGGAGCAGGAATGTTGGGGGCTGGGAGGTGGGTATTAGACAAAGCAGTAGAATATGGGAACGAACGCACCGTTTGGTCGGCCCCTATCGGGAGTCATCAGGCTATACAGCATCCGCTTGCTGATGCGCACGCTGATCTAACGGCTGCTCGTCTCGCTCTCTACCAGGCTGCTTGGCAGTACGACGAAAAGAAAGACGGTATCGCCGAAACCACCAATATCGCAAACCTCCAAGCCGGGAAGGCAGCGTGGAACGCCGCCGAGGCGGCTATGACCACGTTTGGTGGGATGTCCGCATCGGCCGAAATTGGCATTTCTGCAGCGTGGAGTTTCATTCGGCATTCCCGGACCGCGCCTGTGACTGAAGAGATGATTCGAAACTATCTCGGCCAACACGTCCTTGGACTACCCCGGTCGTATTGATAGCCATAGGGAGGAACGCCTCGCAGCGCTGCGGTTTGACCGCTAGTATCGGTCCCGTGGATTCGGCTATGCCTGGCTGGACAGTCACCCGACGATGGGTGGTAGCAAATGAGACAAGGGGAGCACCGTAGATCACTGATTATTCGGTGTCGACTAACGACCCGAACAGTTCTTCGGCGTCCGCTGGCACGTCGAAGTCGTGGAAGTGCTCACCGTTCTCTTTCGTGAGAATGTTGAGCGCGGCTGCCGCACCGTCACCTGCGGAGATGACTGCCTGCCACTCCTCGGCCCGGACCATCGCGCCCGTGGCATAGGCGTCTTCGACCGACGTTTCCATCGTTACGTCCACGTCGACGACATCCTCATCGGTGAACGCACAGCCCAAGTCATCCGCTAGATCGCGGTTTGCCCCCGTCGCTAACACGACGTAGTCCGCCGTGGACTCGTCGTCAGCTGTGGTGACGAGGAAGCCATCGTCGGTCGTCGAAACCGACGTGACTTCGGTGTCCTGGTGACGGGTGACGCCAAAATCATCGACCTGTTCCCGGAGCGTGGTTATGTAGGCCGACCCGTCGATTGACCCGATTCCGGGGTAATTGAATAGGTGGGCCTTGTGGAGCCACGTCTCGTCGGTGTCGAAGACAGTCGTTTCCAGGCCATTTTTCGCCGTGAACAGTGCGGCACTGAGGCCAGCCGGACCACCGCCGATAACGAGTACGTCTGCCATGCGAGCTTATTGCTTGGTCAGTACGAAAAACCTTCTCAATCCCACTGGTACTCGACCGTATGCAGGGAGTATACCGCGAGTCTCTCGCTGAGCAACTCTCGCAGACGGTCTGTCAATTGGGGCGAGAAACGTGCTGGACCATCCGTTCTAGGCTAATTTGAGATCGCCTGGAGAACGTCAGCTGTTCCCGGTCTAAGAGCCCGGTGGGAGATGAAATGGAACTACCACCGGATTCGGTGATTGAGGAGCGATTGGTGAATACCGTTCCGAAACCCCGGCTGCGCGAGCTTGCTCGCGCAACCGGGTTGGTCCAGCGCGATGGCGAAAAACTGGCGGCTGACGCCTTGTTCTGGCCGCTCACACTCGGATTTGTTGCTGGCAACTACCGGACACTCGAAGAGTTCCGCCAGGAGTACATCGACACCTTCGGTGGAACGCTCAGTTATGCCTCGTTCCACGGGTGGTTCACAGAACGCCTCTGTGCGTTCCTTCGAGTACCGTGTTGAATAGCAGTGCTTTGCCTGGGCGGTCGAAATTTTGGTCGCGTCGCAAAACCGTTCAAAGTTTAGCGCCGTACTGAGCGCCCCTCTATCTTAAACGCTATCAGAATCGCGTGCACCGGGTGCACAGAAATTTAAGACCATAACAGGTATTATTCTGGACTCGTTTTCGACGCTGGCGAGCAAAGTCTAAACGACTTTGCGACGCGACCACCAGTTTCGCGGCTCCTACGAGAGACTACCGAAATTGATCTGGGGCTAAACACGTACGCCGTACCGAACCTGTGCGCAAAGAGATGCCGTACGAGCTGTCTAACGTCACGTGACCCGCTCGTCGAGAGACAGAACTAAGTCATGTGAAACCGTATCACAGTGATATGCTTCACGCCGAAGGCCCCATGCTCACCGTCGATGTCGGCGAACGGACCACCAAACGCGTTGGCATCGACGACGTACTCGAGAACACGATCGGTGGGCGTGCGACCGCGACCGCGCTGGCCCACGACCGCATCCCCTTCGACGCCGACCCGCTCGGCCCCGAGAACCGCGCGTACCTTTCGACGGGGCCGCTGCAGATGAGCCGGATGTCCTTCACCGGCCGGATGAACATGACCGGCCTCTCACCGCTAACCGACGGCCTCGTCTCGACGAACGCCGGCGGCTACCTCTCGCGAAACTTCACGGGCGCCGGGCTCTCGGTGCTCGAGGTGACCGGCCAGAGCGACGAACTGCTCGCGATTCACGTCACCGACGGCCCAGACGGGCCCGACGTCGAGTTCGAGGAAGTCCCCGAACTGGAGGGCGCCGAGGTCAGTCGCGTCTCGGGCTACATGGACACCCACCACGACCTCGGGCCGGAGAACTGCATCACCATCGGCCCGGCCGGGGAGAACCTCGTGCGCTTTGCGTCGGTGATGACGTTCGACTCCCGGGCGTTCGGCCGCGGCGGCATCGGCGCCGTCCTCGGGTCGAAGAACGTCAAGTGTGTCACCTTCGAGGGCGACTCCTCGCCTGACATCGAGATCCCGGACCCCCCGGCGATGGATGTCCACCGCGAAGCTGCGACCAGCGATGACCTGTTTCGGCGCCAGGGGACCACGAGCTACACGGAGTTCATCAACGACAACTTCTCGGTCCCGACGCGGTACTTCGACGACTATCAGTTCGAGCGCATCGAGAACATCGGCGGCGATGCCGTCGAGGGGAAGAAGTACAAGAAGGGCGCCTGCTCGCAGTGTGCCTACGCCTGTAAGCTCCCCACCAAAGACGAGATAAGGGGGGTCGAGACGGAGGGGCCGGAGTTCGAGACGGTGTACTCCTTCGGCACCAGCCAGGGCGTCGACGACATCGTGGACGTGATGATCTCGAACGACCTCTGTGACGAACTCGGGATGGACACCATCTCCGCGGGTGTCACCGTCGCCGCCTACCTTAAGAGCGAAGACGAGTTCGGGAACGCCGAGTTGGCCCACGAGACCGTAGAGAAAATCGCCCACCGCGAGGGGATCGGCGACAACCTCGCGGAGGGAGTCGACCGCTGCCACGAGGACCTCGGCGTCGACAACTACACAGTGAAGGGGATGGAGTTTGCCGGCCACGACGGCCGGACGCTTCACGGGCAGGGTCTCTCCTACGCCGTCGCCAACCGCGGCGCCGACCACATGTACGGCGGGATGTTCGGGCTGGTGTACGCCGGCGAGGTTGACCCCGAGGGGACGCTCGGCAAGGCCGAGACGCTGGCGGGACTGGAGAACCACAACGTGATCCGCGACTCCGGCATCGTCTGTGCGTTCGGTGGGGAGCAGGGCTACCTGACCGAAGAACGGGTCGCACAGCTGCTTGACGCCGACTACGAACGCCTCCAGGAGATCGGCGCACGGACCGTCGCGCGCGAGCGTCACTTCAACAACAAGCGCGGCAAGGACGTCGACGACGACCGCCTGCCCTACGAGATTCCGGACCTCGCGGAGGCCGTCCAGAAGTATTACGAGGTACGGGGGTGGAACGAGGACGGTACCGTCCCCGACCCGGCGGTCGACGCGGTCGCCCCCGCAAGCGGCGACGACTAGGCGTTCGCCACTCTCGCCCGCGGACTATCCGCCGTACACCGCGGGGACGATCCGGACTACGTCGCCCTCCTCGAGTTCGGTCGAGAGGCCGTCGAGGTGGTTGATGTGCTTCTCGTTGACCGAGACCACCGTTGAGCCCTCGGTCCCGTCACCGTCCGCGTCGACGATGCGCCCCGCGAGGGGCGAGTACTCGGCCTCCAGCGCCCGGAGCAGTTCGCCGACTGTCGTCCCGGGGTCGTACTCGCCGCCGACGTTCTCGACGCCGGCGTCCTCGCGAAACGGGCCAAACAGTTTACACTCGATTTGCATAGGCCGACGCTGTCGCGTTTCGAGTATATAAATGGTGGTGCCGCGAAGAATCTCCTCAGCCGAATAAGGCGGTAAAGTTACGTTGCAGCAGCTGCAATCGTTTCTCAAGTGGTTTGAACGATGTCAAACACGGAATTTGGCGTGTCCATTTCGGATGAACTCGTCGAGGAACTGGACGAGCTGACCGAGCAGTGCGTTGATCTCCAAGCAAGCCGTTCAGAGGTTGTTGAGGCGATTCTGACCGCGTACTTCCAGAGTGATGTCGACCACAAGGCACGAGTCCGCGAGCTCATCATCCGCCGCCGAAAAGGAACTCTTTAACTAGTTTTTCCCCTTTGCAGCGGCTGCAATCGCTTCTAAAACCGTATCTTTGAAACGAGATAGAGAGTGCACCGCTAGTTTTAAGTACTCAAACGCGACAGGTCTACCTATGCGCGCAGCAGTCCTCGAGGAACACGGCGAACCGCTCTCGATCGAAGACATCGACGCGCCGGACCCCGATCCGAACGGCGCGGTCGTCGACGTCGAAGCCTGTGGCGTCTGTCGGAGCGACTGGCACGGCTGGCAGGGCGACTGGGACTGGATCGGCATCGAGACCCAGCCCGGACAGATCCTGGGCCACGAACCCGCGGGTACCGTGATCGCCGTCGGCGAGGAAGTCGAGGGCGTCTCGGAGGGCGACCACGTCGCCGTCCCGTTCAACCTCGGCGACGGGACCTGTATGGAGTGTCGCCAGGGTCACTCGAACACCTGCGAGAACGTGATGCCGCTGGGGTTCGTCGAGGCCGTCCAGGGGGCGTTCGCCGAACAGGTCCACGTCCCCTTCGCCGACCACAACCTCGTGAAACTCCCCGACGGCGTCTCGTCGGTCGACATGGCCGGACTAGGCTGTCGGTTCATGACCTCGTTCCACGCGCTGGCCCACCAGGCCGACGTTGGCGCGGGCGACTGGGTGGCCGTCCACGGCTGTGGCGGCATCGGCCTCTCGGCGGTCCACATCGCCGACGCGCTGGGTGCGAACGTCGTCGCGGTCGACCTCACCGACGAGAAACTCGAGTCGGCCCGCGACCTCGGTGCCGTCGAGACGGTCAACGCCGAGGAGGTCGACGACGTCCCGGCCGAGGTGAAAGCGATCGCCGACGGCGGGGCCGACGTGTCGATGGACGCTCTGGGGATCGCGACCACCTGCCAGAACTCCGTCGGGAGCCTCGGCACGCGCGGCCAGCACATCCAGGTCGGACTCACGACCGACGAGGAACGGGGGATGGTCCACCTCCCCACGGACGCGATGGTGATGCAGGAGATCGAGTTCATCGGCTCGTTCGGCATGCCACCCACTCGCTACGACGAGATCTTCCGGATGGTCGCAACCGGGAAACTCGAGCCCGACGCCGTCGTCTCCGGGACGATCGACCTCGAGGACGTCAACGACACGCTCGAGGCGATGACCGACTACGGGACGGAGGGGATCCCGGTCATCGACGAGTTCTGATACGGGTTGCCGTACCGATGTGCCGGCGCAACCGGCGCTCGGGTCGCGGTTGCGCCGGAACCGACTTGCAGGAAACCGTATGACACCGTCGGCCGGAGACCGATTCCGAGCGACGGAGATCCGTCATCCCGTTTCTGTGACGTGACGCCGTTCTGTGACGCGTGACGCCGGCATCACGCGGATAGTCGCCGAAGTGAACAGTCGGTCCGGCGTGAGTTGAAGGTTTCTCGGGACGTATCCGGGAGAGGCATCGCCGTCGTCAGTGACACAACGAAACAAGATACCATAGTTTTGACCCTTCGACAACCGCCGTCAGTAACAGCTACTGCATCTTCTGATCGTAAGAACGCGCCTCTGACAGCTTGAGACTACGTACAATCGACCCTACCCCGTCGCCGTCTTGCGTTCAACAAGGCATGCGAGCGTCATCAGTCGTGAACTGCCAGTCAATCGTCGATTCGTCGTCGTTTCGGGTCCGTTCCCACGCAGCGACCTCCGCACGGAGTGTCGCTGCGTCGCGGATTCGTCGATCAAGACACTCTGTCCACAGAGCACTGAATTCAATCTCTGCCATGTTTAGCCAGCTGCCATGTTCTGGCGTGAAGTGAAATTCGAGCCTACTGAGGATTCGACGCGCCTCTTTTGGCGGGAATTGTTCGTAGAGAGCGTACGCCTGGTGTGTGTTCAGATTGTCCATCACCACCCGGATGCGGTCAGCATCCGGGTAGTGATCATCCACCAACGCTTGCATCTGCTGAGCGAACTCTTCTTTCTGCCGTCGCTTGGTTACTTCAACGTGTCGCCAGCCACTCAACGGTTCGCTCATCATGAAGAGATTGCGCGTCCCGTTGCGTTCGTAGGTGTAATCGTACCGAGCGACCGCTCCCGGGCGCGCCGGGAGCGGGTCGCGGACCTCTTTGTGGAGTTCCTTGTTGGACTCGTCAAAACAGACGACCGGGCAGCGTGGATCGTACGGTTCGTGGTAAAGATCGAGAACGTCCTCCATCTTGCAGACGAATGCGGCGCTGTTCTCGGGTGTGATCACCCATGATTTGGATCGGTGAGGGTGCAGTCGTGTTTTTTTAGAATTCGTCGAACGGTCTCGTGAGAGATCGACTCAACGTCGATCTCGGTCAAGGCAACGAAGTGCTCGGCAAGGAGATGGAGCGACCAGCGAGACCGTCCTTCCGGTGGATCGCTGCAGGCGAGTCTGATGAGATGTGCTTCTTCACGTCCGTCAAGTTTGCGCTCATAGACACGGTCGGCCTTGCGGCGAGTAATCGCCGCGAGGCCGTCCTCGGTATAGCGTTTGCGGAGTCGTTGAACGGTAGCGGAATGGCACCCGACGGCTTCACTGACCTCTGGGTCAGTCAAGCCGTCATCCGAATGCAAAAGACACCGTGCCCGCGTGAGTTCCCGCGTTTTGTAGGTTCCAGCGGACAGCATCGAACTGAGCTCGGCTCGTTCATCGGCAGACAGATCGACGACATACTGTTTGGTTCGGGGCATGAATTACTTCAGAGAAGCTCTGAATACTACCTAGAGGTGCTCTGAGTAGATAAAGATAGCAGTTCAGGGCTGAAGCCGCACTAGGTTGATGATGAGTGATTTTATGCTATCGTCTCCCCCGCCCGCATCTCCACCGCCTCGATCAGGAGTTCCGCGACGTCGACGATCTCGACGTCGTCCTCGAAGTTCCCGGTCTTCCGCCCGTCCTCAAACATCGTCGTGCACATCGGGCAGGCGACGACGAACTTCTCGATGTCGGCGCCCGCGTCGGTATCTTCGACCGCCTCGCGGAGGCGCTCCTCGCTCGGCTTCACCTCCTCGTCGTGTTCGGTCCAGAGGCCGCCGCCGCCCCCGCCACAGCAGAAGGAGTCGTCGCGCGAGCGGGGCATCTCGTGGAGGTCGGCGCCGGTCGCGCGAATCAGCTCGCGGGGCGCCTCGTACTCGTCGTTGTACCGGCCGAGGTGACAGGGGTCGTGGTAGGTGACGGTGTAGTCTAACTCGTTGCCCGACAGGCCGAGCCGTCCCGCCTCGACTAACTCCTCGACCACCTGCGTCCAGTGGAGCACGTCGATCTCCCCGTCCGGGTTCCACGGCTCCTCGCGCTCGAACGGCATCATTGGGTCGTCAGCGAACTCGGCGAAGTCGACCTCGGGGTACTCGTTTTTGATGGTGTTGTAGGAGTGCGGGTCGGTGCAGACAATGTTCTCGAACTCGCAGTCCGCGAACGTCTCGACGTGGTGGCCCGCCAGTTCGAGGTAGAGGAACTCCTCGCCGATCCGGCGGATGTCGTTGCCGTCGGTCTTCTCGTCGTCGAAGAGGATACCGAACGACACGTCGGCCTCGTCGAAGAGGCGTGCGAGCGCGCGAGCAACCTGCTTGTTCCGGTCGTCGAAGCTCGGGTAGTCGCCGACGTACCAGAGGTACTCCACCTCCGTCTCGCGGGCGTCCGGGACGTCCACCCCCTCATCGAGGTCGTCCGTCCAGTCGCCGCGCGCCGACTGCGACTCGCCGAAGGTGTTCCCCTTCTGCATAACGTCTTGGAACACGTCCTGAAGGTTCGAGTCGACCGCCCCTTCGTCGACGAGCTGGCGGTTCATCTTCGTGAAGGAGGTGAGGTGTTCGATATCGACCGGGCAGGCGTCCATACACGCCATACAGGACATGCACGACTCCATCGACTCGGCGTCGATCACGCCGCCCTCGTCGGCAACGATGGGAACGGTGCCTCCATCTGTACTCGCCACGCCGCCGTCAGTCACCGCTCCGCCGCCCGACCCGGCCACCGGGTCGTCGCTCACAGACTCGCGGTACGCCTTCAGGTCGAGGATGACGTTTCGCGGGTCGAGGTTTCGCCCGACCGTGTCGGCGGGGCAGGCGTCGGTACAGCGGCCGCACTTCGTACAGGCGTCGCCGTCCAGCAGCTCCTTCCAGGTGAAGTCGTCGAGCGACTCCGCGTTGGTGTGATCGAGGTCCGCGGGGACGTTCGGGAGCCGCGCGCCCGCGTCCTCGTCGCGGGCGACGACGTTCGCGAACGAGGAGATCATGTGGAACGGCTTCGCGTACGGGATCCACGCGACGAACGCGAACGCGAGCAGGGAGTGACTCCACCAGAGGGCGCCGTATATCGCCTCGGCGCCCGCGGCCGTGAGCCCAGCCGACTCCAGCCCCGTCGCAAGCGCCATCCCGACGAAGCTCACCGTCTCGGTCGCGCGCTGGGCCTGCCCGACCATACTCACGCCCTCGACGAGGAAGCCGCCGACCCCGAGCAGGAACAGCGTCCAGACGAACGCGTCGTCCTCCAGCGAGGTGTGTTTCCCCCACAGCCGCCCCTCGCGCTTCCGGTAGCGACGGAATCCGGCCATGCCGACGCCGACGACGAACAGCAGGCCGAACGCGTCGACGGCGAACTGGTAGGCGAGGTAGAAGTCGCCGACCCAGAACGACTCGCCCGTGAGCGGGCGGTAGAGGTCGATGTCGATCCCGAGGATCGTCGTCGCGACGAGCAAGACGAGGAACCCCCACAGCACGAACGTGTGCATCACGCCGGTGTAGAGGTCCCCGTCGAACTGGTTCTCGTTCGCGAGGACGGTCTTCGTCGCGGCAACGACCCGGCCGGGGAGGTTCGATAGTCGATCCCGCGGATCCGCGCTCCCGTACGCGTACGCCGCGAACCGGGCGTAGACGCCGTAGAGGAAGACGAGGACCGCGACGGCGGCGAGCCAGTAGAACGCCGCCTTCCCCACCGGACCGATCGTCCAGAAGGTCTCTCGGGTGGCAGTTTGTAGCGCAGTCACACTGGGATTTTTAACAGTAATTAAATAAACCTTAGGGACGGCGAGCATTATTCTGCTCTATCAAGTCAATTATAAAAAATCAAATTGGCACGCTCTTCGGTAGACTGGCGGAACCAAGAGTATTAGCGCCTCTGGCAGGGCAGAAACGAATATGTCCAACGAACGCCCTGCCCTTGGCCAGAGGCTAGCGGAACTTGTGGGTCGTGTCGCAAAGCGGTCTAGAGTTTGCCTCTGGTGCTCTCAATTGAGAGGTCACAACTCATTGCTGTTTTGGTCTGTCGCTGGAGCAGTTCGTCGAGGAACGACTGGTAGTATGATGGATCGGCGTACTTCACCAACCGAAGCTGGAGGATCGCCTCTAATCCTTCCTTTGTCCAGCGCATCCACTGGTTCTTGCACCGCTTGCTGACTTCGCCCATCAGTCGTTCGACGGGGTTCGAGGTCCATGGCACCTCGAACCCCTCGATAGCCTGCTTGGCAAACGTCACTATCGACGGCAGCCACCGCCGAAGATACCTCGCCGCCTTCTCCGAGCCGTACTGATTCAGCTGCCACGCTGTCTTCTCGATACGCTCGGTCGTTCGCGCGATCCGCTCGCGGATCGCCGCGAACTCCTCTTCTGGCCGGTGCTTGATGACCGAGTTCTTCAGATGGAACACTTCTTCGATTACTTCTGAAACGATCTGGTTACGCCGATCCAACGAAAAGACACCGTCGTCCCAGAGGTTGTAGTCAAGCGTTCGGCCAACGTGGACGAGATCGAGTTGGTGATCGCTGTGTTCGTCGGTAAAGGCTGTGACAATGCCGCTATCGCCGTCACTGACGACTGTCGCGTCGTCAGTGACTGCGCCGATGTCTTCGAGTTCGGCGGCTGTCTCGTCCCAGTCAGCGTTGACCGAGAGATCCAGCAGAGAGCGTGACTCCTCGGCGGTGTTTTCGCCAAGTGTGGCTTGGACAGAGTGGTACGAGCGGTCTTCGTCTTGGCTGTGACACTGCGTGCCGTCAGGAATAACGGCGTCAGCGTCGGTGTCAGCGACACAGTCGGGAAGAAACTGCTTGAGCTTGGTGCCGTATTCTTTGGTGCGACGGTTGATGGTGGTCGGCGACGGCATCCTCTTGAAGATGCCGTCGCCGTGATCGGCACCGTTAACTTAGGCAGACGTTCCAGGTCCAAGCGAACTGTTTGAGCCAGTTGTTCGTCGTGGCTACGTCGTCACCGGTGAAGGATGCGTAGAACGTGTCAATCCGGCGTTTTAGCTCCTGTATCCAGCGTTCGATACGGTTTCTCACGCTGTGTCGGCGGACGATATGTGTGATGTCAAGCGGGGTGAAGACGGGGCCGTAGCTGGCCCCGTCTGTCACCACAATTGGTGGGGCTCGCCCGTACAGCTCGGCGAGTTCCGACAGGAACCGCCGAGTTGTCAGCGTGTTTCGAGACGGTGCCACTTCGGCGTGTAACAGATCGCGTGTCTCCGGATCGACCGCTGCAAACAGCACAAACTCCTCTCCCTGCTGTGAGATCGCTGTCTCGTCCATCAACACGACAGCCGGCAGGTCGGCGGCGGGCCGCCGACCAGCCTCTCGCAGTCGCTGGCCGAATTTCTGGATCCACTTCCAGATCGCCACGTGAGACCGATCGACGCCGAGCCACCCGAGGACTCGCTCGATCTTCCGCAGGCTCACACCGTGATTGTACAGCAGGATCGCCAGTTCGACAGACTGGCGATCCGTTCGCTCACGCTCGAAAAACTCAATCTCCTCCAGTACCTCTGCTAACTCGGGAAGGTTCAGTTTCATCAGCTCCACTAGGAGCCGAATCTTCCCATCCCTTTCGCTAAGTTAACGGTGCCCCGTGATCTGCCGCATCACGATAACTGAGTGAGGTAGCGAGGTCGACGCTTTGGGCGGCGATGTCTTGCTGATAGCGGTTTTGGCCGTCGAAGCCGAGAACGTCTTCGACGGGCCGGAAGTAACTGGATTCGTCGTGATCAGCAGCGGTGTCTTTGACGTAATGAAGATTGAACTCGTGTTCACCGGCGGTTGTGACAGCTGTGCGAGTATCAGTGCCGGCTCGTTGGAAGCGGTTTTCGCCGTTGCCGTGAGCGTGTTTTTCGCCACAGAGCGCCTCGACGCGGCCCGCGTCGAGGCTTTCGACGAGTCCTTCGAGAAGGACCGATTCGATGTTTTGGTCGGTAATGAACTCGGCAAGCGTGGCCAGCGGTATCGTTTTGTCGTCGTCGATGCTAACGGTCAACCGCACGTCGATTGTGGCGTGCATGGGACACCTCGGGTGGACACCAGAGGCGTCCCCTTGCTCAGGGGAGTCAGTTACTACTGAACTCTAGAGGATTTTGCGACACGACCAGCCGCTGGGAGAGGTCTGGACTGATGGACTGCCTGCCTACCAAGGGATGGAGCACGATCACCGGTACGTCGTCCACGACGACGAATACGTCTCTGACGAGGGTGTCCACACGAACCAAGTAGAGTGTCTCTGGTCACTACTCCAGCCGTGGCTGGCGAAGTTCCGCGGCCTGTCCAAGCAGGGCTTGGAGCAGGCCGCTCGGACCTATGAGTTTCTCCGGTCACTGAATCTTAGTGGGGCACCGATCCACGGTCTCGTGGATTGCATCGCTGTCAATGTACTCCGCTAATTCCGCCAGTCTACCGAAGAGCGTCACCAGTACTCCATGAGGACGGTAATCCGGTCGCCGCCACCCGTTTCCAGCGACTCTATCTGCCGGGAGAAGGTACTCCTCCGTCGGTCGGAAACTGCCCGAAGCGGTCGGAATCGACGTGATTTCGAGCACCGCGACGCTGTCGGCTTCCGCGTTGGGACGAATGGTACCCCGACCCATCCATTGGTCGGGCCTCGTCTGGATGAGCCTGCTGACTGATGTGAGACGTGGGAGCCGTCTCCTCGTGCTCCTCGGCGAGAAGGCCTTCGACTGGCGGGCCAACCGTCGGGAGTCCGTCACCACCGCTCGGACGATAGCGGTGGCGCCCTGGCCACCCTCCCGATCGGACCGTGCATCGGCCATTGTGGTTCGGTCACTGGGGACACCACACGCATCGAGATCGGGGTCGGTCATACGGTCGTGCGAAACTACATACCGATATAGATTCAACTTCGTGTAATGAGTCGGTTGGACGGTATCACTCTGGAAGAACTTCAGGAACTGCGTGAGCAAACAGAGGGTGAGATTCCTCGGGAACGGGTGCTGGCTGCGATCGGACGAAAACAGGGCGACGAGCTTGAGAGACTGGCTGAACGCCATGGCGTCGTTGAGAAGACAATCCGCAACTGGCTCGATCGGTTCGCGCGCGAACCGATCGAGCAAGCACCTTACGACGACGATCGATCAGGTCGTCCGTCGAAACTCGATGAAGAGCAACGCGAGCAGCTGTTCGAGCAACTTCAGCAGCCACCGACCGAACTCGACTACGAACAGCAAGCGTGGTCGTCAACGCTGCTGATAGACCACATCAAAGAGGAATACGACGTTGAGTACAGCAAAGGACACGCGCGCAAACTCATGAGCAAGGCCGAGCTGTCCTACCGGACAGCACGGCCGCGCAATCACGAGGCAGACCCGCAAAAAGAGGCGGAGTTCCAAGAAACAGTCGAAAAAACGGCCGGAACTGACAGAGAAAACCGTCGTTGTCGTCGATCAGTTCACCAAGCGCGTCGGCACAGTTCAACGACGTGGCTGGTACCCGATCGGTTCAAATCCGACGATAGAGACCTCAAACTCGTGGGATAAAGTGACCGTACTGGGCGCTGTCACCGATGACGGTGACAGCTTCTACTGCTGGACCGAAGAGAACCTTACCTCACAGCAAGGTATCTGGCTGCTTGGTGCGCTTCAAGACCGATTCGGTGAAGAGTTAGTGGTGTTTCTCGACCGTGCGGGATATTTCTACAACAGGGATCTCTGGGAACACGTCAGCGATGAGCGCGCGACCGAAACTGTCGGAGACAGTTCGGTCGCATGCGTGCGCGGAGACGAAGATGGTGAGGAGCATCTCGATGTGTGGTACTTTCCGCCGAAATTACCGGAGCTCAATCCGGTGGAAGGATGCTGGGATCGACTCAACGAATGGTTCAAGCATCGTCTCATCCCGGATCTTGCAACGCTGAAACAGCAGCTCCAACGAGGCCTCCCCACGGTTGATGAACCGAATATCTGGAACTATCTCTGCCCGTGAATACAGGTAAAAATTAACGCACGACCGTATCAGTCACCGCGAGGGCTGGCGAGGCGCCCACGCAGCCACTTCCAGGACGCCTGGCGATAGCTATTCACAACATAGTGTGATACGTACCCGAATACGGTCCATCTCCTCGGTGAGAAGCGGACGCAGATACCGCCGAGCAGTCGCTCGCTCGCCAGTCCACGCACGGTGCTACCACGTCGCTGGTTCCACGTTCCGATGGTCCGTCGTCGAAGCCGCACAACAGCCTCCGATTCGGCCTGTCCGACCGCGTCATCCACGACCTATCATGTCGTCCGCTAGTCTGGGCGCACTAGCCGCCATCCCCGGTCGCTCCGAGCCCGGCAGCGTCAACCCCCGCGAGGGTCCACCACAGTATGCCGTTGGTAACGTTTAATTCGGACGCACTCGCACGTTCTATCGCGTATGAAAGTACTTGACTTCGTGAATTTATAAAGAGCAGAACCAACCTTCGTCCGGGTATGGAGGCAACACCGATTG
>NZ_JBHSXI010000012.1:409423-527184 GCF_042662525.1 Halorubrum trueperi | reverse complement strand
GATCTTACAGGAGACGCTCGCTACCGCTACGCAACCGAGGTGTGAGGCTTAGCTAAAGACGAATGATGGGAATACTATAGGAGGCCCCCAATATGAGATGTGACACCGGCTCTGGATGGGCTGAACTGATTCAGGCATTGGAATCAAGAGCAGATTTATCGGTGTTTGCTGGTGCTGGGATTTCAGCAAGGGCTGGTGTTCCGCTGGGTGTAAGCATCGTAGATTATCTTCAGTCGGAGTACCCGGATGCGTTCGAAGACTGTGAAGATGTGGCGTATGCTGATGCTTGGCAGCAGGCGCTTGGTGGGCCAGAAAACCGAGGGCAGCGACGAGCAAAGATCGAGAAGCTCATCGGTGGAATCCCGCCAGTAAACAAGACGTACGTCGATGACTATGGCGAGACTGGGGCACTGGGAGCGCATTATCAACTAGCGGCGTTGGTCACTGACGGGCTTTTCGCAGACCTCTTCACGACGAACTTTGATCATCTAGTTGAAATTGGCCTAAAGGTCGTTTGTACGGAGAACCATCGTGTATATCAATACGATGATGATATTGAGAGCGGTAATCAGCGTGATAGCACGACACGGGTCCTGAAACTGCACGGTGATTTCCTCTTCGATGATTTAGCGAATCTCTCGACAGAGATGGAAGCCCGCCTAACGCAGAATATGCGGACAAAGATCCATTCAGTATTACAAGATCAGGGCCTCGTCGTGGTCGGTTATAACGGCTCCGACGAAACCATCATGGAGCTATTGAAAATGGCTGCAAGAAGTGACCATGGAATCTCCCAGGGGCTGTGGTGGGTGACATACTCAGACTCGGATGTTCCCGAACCGGTGTCTGAACTAGTCTCGATACTGCGGCGTGAAGGAAAACCTGCCCACATTATCGGACCGGAGGAGGTATCCACTGAATCATCGTTCCGGGTTCCAGAATTCGCGATGACAGACGACGAAGTGGCAGCCCACGCTGGGCCGCTTACCGACATTTCCTCGCTTGGTGCCCACCAATTTTTCGGCGGCCTCTGTAACGTCCTTGACGTCCCTGCGCCAACGGTGCCACCGTTCGGTATTACAAAGGAGCGCTCTCACCTCACGGAAGCACTAGGAAGTATGTTCGGTTCGCCTCGGCAACACCCAGAAGCCACCTATGCAGATGATAAAATCGATACAACTGAGCTTCCATCAACTAAGTTTGAAGATATCATTTCCGAGCGCGGTAACCAAGCACCGGTCTTTCTGTGGAATCTGACGCATTCGGAAATATCACGTTTAGTGGCTTACCTCACCGAACAGTCTGAAAACCCAGTGTTCTATTTCGATCACCAATTTAGTCGGAATCCCATCCAAGAGCGCTTAATTGATGATCTGAAATTGTTTGCGGAGTCAGTCGGCGTCGCTACGAAGCAACTAAGCGGAATTGAAGACATTCTAGAGCAACTGTTCAACGAAGGCACGACAATAATTATTGATAATCCGTTCGAACCGGTCGCTAG
Organism: Halorubrum trueperi; assembly: GCF_042662525.1. Lineage (NCBI taxonomy): Archaea > Methanobacteriati > Methanobacteriota > Halobacteria > Halobacteriales > Haloferacaceae > Halorubrum > Halorubrum trueperi. The sequence goes on along the minus strand of NZ_JBHSXI010000012.1, from coordinate 525,683 downwards.
CGACCCAATTGATATTGGGGTCAGATTAGATTATTGGGATCTCCTTGTAGACTTGATGAATATAACCACGGACACGGACAATGGAAAACTGATTATCACCACGTATCTGCAGGGTGATCCTGAGATAGTGTCATCCAAGCCGAAAATAGCTCACGGTACTGTCACCCGCTCGCAGCAACGCTCAATGGCGCCAGAAGCAATCCAGTCAACGAACACCGAAGAGATCTCAGCAGAGATCGAGAGGGTGACGAGCGAAGAACTGGCCGTTCTCAAAGTGATGGCACACCTCCGTTTCGCAGTTAAACCATCTTCATTACCAGAGGATACCAGCGATATCTCCGTTAAATCTGTACTATCAAATCTCCAAGAGCGCGACCTTGTGATAGAGCGACAGGGCCGATATCGAATTCGTGCAACTGTCCGTCACATCCTCCTTGACACATATATCGACACCGAGGAGACCCAGGAGATCGCACGAGAGCTGGCGGCATCATTTAGAACCATCGGGAGTGAGCGACCCACCATACATGAAGGGCACTTCACGATCGAAGCCGAACACTATGCCTGGCAGGCCAACCAGTACCAACAGGGCATCCATCACCTGCGTGAGTTTTCCGATCAGTTGATCGGCGGAGGGTATCCGATATCCGTTTACTATGCACTACGCGACTATTTCAGTGTGGCAGCAGATGATATCGGAGTTTTAACCTCGCTTCCAAGGGCCACCGCGTTAGATCTTTTCCGGATCTATTACCAAGCATGGGACTTGGTCGAGGGTGTCTCCGGCATGGTTTGCCCACCCTACTTCACTGAGGTCGAAACGAAATTCGAGAAAGCGATCGGTATGCCATTCGACCAGCTCTTAGCTGGCCAGATCGCGAGTTTGATGGGTGACGCAGAAACCGCCAGAGTACAATTACAGCAGGCAGAAGCCAAGCTGAAGTTACCATCGAATGCGTACCTGCTCGGTATCGTCCGAGAACTATTGGCACATCTCTACCTACAACGTAATTCTCATCGCCTCCCACCAGCAACGATACGGGACGACCCCCAGACCTCAATTCGGTGGCTAAAACAGGCGGCAGAGGCATTTGAACACGCCCAGCGCCCCATCCGGAAAGCACTATGTCTCGACAATCAAGCGGCGATCCACATCAGGCAAAGCGACTTCGAAGCCGCTACAACCACAGCTACCGAAGCCCTTCCAGCAATCGCGCACTTAGAAGGATTCACTGCCGACAAAGGCAAAGTCTATGCGAATCTGTTCACCGGCGCAGTCAATCATGCACGAAATACCGAGAATTATGAAGAGATGGTTGACCGGCTTCGAACAGCCGAAGGCGCATTTTTCGAAGCCTACCTCAACTATGCAAATATATCGGATATACTCGGCATCGCAAAGTGCCTCGATACCTTACTGAAAGCATCCGTTGTGTACCGCGAGCACGGTTATCAGGAACTGATGCCCCAGCCTTCACACGTCTATGGCTGGCTCTTTGAAGCCTACACTGACGCCCCAACCGCTACAAGTGATATTGTTATGGAAGGAACTGATTTTTGGGTTCACTATATTCTCGGTACAGGAAACTATCCCTACCTTGCTGCTTGGCTCCCCTACTTCGACCGCTATATCGACCGCCTATCCAAGCAATTCAACGAGAAACAAGCACTCGGCACTCGGTTGAACTACCTAACCTACATCGCTCAAGCGTTCAGCAATGACGCGTTATTCAACACCATCATCCCCGAACTCAACCTAGAAGGTGCAGAACAAACCGCTTGTACGTGCTACTTAGAGTGGATCACAGACACCGATGTCAAACTCAAAGACCTCGAACAGCAGTACGATCTTCACGAAGACATCTTCAAGCTAATGCAGCGCGTCGACGAAAACATCCAACAGTCCTATGGCTCGACAGTTAATTGATCGTTATCTCAAGATGACACTCATCCATACGCGCCCTGTATGCAGCAGCATCGAAATAGGCTACCAGGATGCTGTCAGGAAAAGTGTGCTGCACACAGAATATTGATTCAACGATTTACCTATTGCTCTGGTGATCGACAGAAGCGTCAGTTTCGACCATAGAATCGACGGCTAAGGAAAAATCTGTTGTATTCCGTGAATGGTGTTTACATTCCACGGAGATAGAACATAGGTCTGAGTCTCGATACTGCGTTGCGGGTGTTATGGAACTTTTGAGGCTAAAACCTCGCCTTTCAGGGCGGGGAGGATGTCAACCTGTGACAGCGTATCCGTTTTCGATGAGCAGGTCGCGGACACGCTCCTCGTGATCGCCCTGGAGTTCGATGGTGTCGTCTTTGACTGTACCACCGGTTCCGAGTGCAGATTTCAGCTCCGACGCGAGTGATTTGAGATCGGTGGCTCCTTCGAAGCCCTCGATAACGACCATTTTCTTGCCATACCGACGCTCTTCGGTCCGGACAGTCAACTGTTGTGTCGCCCGGTCCAGATCTTCGAGTGGGTCCTCAGGGACATCGAGATCATCGAATGGCGTGTCGTCTGTCATGTTTTGGCCACCAACTTTAGAGCCAGTCCTCTCCCCACTCGTCTAACACGTCGAAGACGGGACAGAGCGCACTGCCTTTCTCAGTCATCTTGTAATAGCTCGCAACCGGCGATTCGAACTCCTTGCGGTTCTCAATGAGCGCTTCGTCTTCCAAGTCATCAAGCACGCGTGAGAGCGTGTACGAACTCGCGCCCGTCGATCGCTTGAGTTCGTTGAACCGCTTTTCGCCGTCGCGCAGATCGTTGAGGACGATGAGCTTCCACTTCGACCCGATCTCCTCGATCGACCCCACGACGTTGCAAACATCCGCATTCCGTTGCTCGATGTCGGATTCTGTATCGGATTTCGACGTCGGTAGTTGGGTCGCCATTACTTGGTTATCTTATAGTTGCCTGAGCTATATAAGGTTTGGCAGCCAACTAGGTAATGTAATGGAACTACAAAACTCGACGGTGCTTGTGACCGGTGCGACCGGCAACATCGGCCCATACGTGACGGACCAGCTCGTTGACCAGGGCGCAGATGTGATCGGCACCTACGTGACCGAGACCGAGAGAGATGCTGTCGAGACCAGCGCAGAGTACGCCGACGCGGTGTCATACCACCACGTCGATCTCACCGACCAACCGGCGGTCGAAGCGTTCGCTGAAACCGTCACCGAAGAACACGGCTCGGTCGATCACATTGTCGGCCTCGCTGGTGGGTTTTCGATGGGCGGCATCAACGAAACCGATGGAGAGGCGTTCGAATCCGCACTCAGCCTCCACGCGACGACGGCGTTCCTGACGGTCAAGGCGTTCGCCGACCAGCTCAGTGAACACAGCGGTATCGTCCTGTTCAGCTCCGACCGAGCGATCGATCCGGTCCCGGGCACGCTGGCCTACAACGTTGGCAAGGGCGCAGTCCGGACGCTGACCGAGTCGCTCGACGTCGAACTCGATGCTCGCGTCAACGCGATCGCCCCGTTCCTCATCGACGTCCCGGGGAACCGGGAGGCGATGCCCGACGCCGATTTCTCCGAGTGGACGGCCCCTGCGGCGGTCATCGATGAAGTGGTCCACCTGCTCTCGAACGACGGTGTGACGGGGCAGATCATCCAGATGACTGGCGGTCAGCCGGAGCTGGAGGCATAATGGCTCTGGAGACTGCCGGTGGTGGGCTTGCCTTCTTGGTCGGCCGCCTCATCTTCGGCGCGGTGCTCGGTTTCATGGGATTGAACCACTTCATCGGGCTGGAGGGAATGAGTGGCTACGCCGCCTCAAAGGGCGTCCCCGCCCCACGGTTATCCGTTGCGGGGTCCGGCCTCATGCTCGTCGTGGGCGGACTCGCCATCATCCTCGGGGTGTACCCACTCATCGGCGCGGCGGCCATCGCCCTGTTCTTCCTGGGCGTAACGCCGGTCATGCACGACTTCTGGACGGTCGAGGATCCCGAACAGCGCCAGTCCGAGATGACGAACTTCCTGAAGAACGCTGCGCTCTTCGGAGCCGCGCTCGTATTCGGGGCGCTTGGTGGAATCGACTGGCCGTACGCACTCAACATCGGCCTCTAAGGAGATTCGAATGACCACGCAACCGAATCCAGAGAATGCAGACGCTCTCCCGCGAGGAACCCGTATCGGCCGGACTGCGCTTCGCGTCGCCGATCTCGATGAGATGACCGGATTCTACCGGGACGTCGTCGGCCTCAGTGTGCTCAGCACAAGCGACACGACCGCCGTTCTCGGGGTCGCCGACACGTCACTGCTCGTCCTGGAGGAAGCGGAAGATGCCCTGAAGCGTCACCGATCGGGCACCGGGCTTTACCACAATGCATTCAGAGTGCCCTCACGCGAGGCGCTCGGTGACGCGCTCGGTCGGATACGAGACCACTGGCAGCTCGGTGGTGCGTCCGACCATCTCGTCAGCGAGGCGCTGTATCTCACAGATCCCGAGGGGAACGGCGTTGAGATCTACCGGGACTTCCCCCGCGACGAGTGGTCCATCGACGACAATGGGACGATCAGAATCGGCTCCGATCGACTCGATCTCGATAGGATCGAAGCCGCTGGTAGTGGTGGAAATCGGGCACCGCCGGGCACAGACGTCGGCCATGTCCATCTCGAAGTCTCCTCGCTCGACGCATTCAAGGACTTCTACGTAGACACTCTCGGGTTCGAGGTGCAAGCAACCTGGCCGAACGCACACTTCGTGTCTGCCGGAGGGTACCACCATCACATCGGGGCGAACACGTGGCACCATCGGACGACACCAAGCGACGGACGAGGGCTGTCGTGGTTCGAGGTGGTTGTCCCGGATCCGGAAGTACTCGATGCTGTTCGAGAGCGGTTCGTAGCCGGCGAGATTCCAGTTACCGAGATGGACGACGGTATCGTAGTCACAGATCCGGATGGCATCGAGATTCGACTTCGGGTAGAGTCAGCAACCTAGGTGGTTATAGAATACTGGGGATCGTTTAGTAGCGAATCGACTACCACGACCGAGTGTGTGGTGCTGAACGTTACTCTGTGTTTATCACACCTCACTAAGCCATCAGTAATTGAGGGGTTCTACAGAGCTGGACACTCTCACTCTTGGTTTCGCTGCAGGCGCTGTCGCCGTTGCTCAAACTCCTCGTCAGTCAGGTCCCCGCGAGCGTACGCTGTCCGCAACTCTTCGAGCGCACGGTCATGTTCGAGAACCTGCCCGTCCACCAGACCACGGTACAGTACGTATCCGATCCCGAGGAGGACGAGAAGAAAGAGAAGCATCATCCCGATGCCCCACATCGGTGCGACTCCCATACCTGAGCCGCCGCCACCCCACCACCAGCCCATCATTCCCATCGTCGGCAGCGCAAACATCATCATCAGCAGGGGAAAGAGTACAATGACGGCTAATACGATGATGACTATCCGAAGAAGCGAGTCGCCTTGATGTTGACTGGACATTGTGGATTCTCTCCTAGGTAGAGAGTAGCACGGGAAAGGCAATAAAACCGGCCTCTTGACGGAGTAGAGCCCATCAACTCCGACTTTGAATTGCAAAGCGGTGACTCTGTTGAAATCCTATTCTTCAGATCCATTATCGACTGAAATAGCCGGTCGACGAAGAGTGCATAGTGTACGTGTGCTTCGCGCAAAATATTTACTAAAGAATAGAATTACCTCAAAAATCAATATACAGGTAAGTCAATTCAACAGTTATCATACTCAGTTTTCTTCTGGCATCCAAAATGTGAGAGTGACAACTAGTGCCATTATTACAGCTAATACGATGTATCCCTCATTGAAGTATCCGTAATCACCTACCACGCCAAAAAGAACTGGACCGCCAGCAGCGAGAGATGCTGTGAGCGTTCGAATCACACCGAGACCTGCTCCTTGACTCTCGTCAGAGAACGAATCTGCAAGGAATGATTGTGTAACCGCCCCGGTTCCAAGCATAGTACTTATGAGAGCGGTGATTCCACCGAGGAGCCAGATATCATTAAGTGCAGGGAGGAGAAGGAACCCTGCTGTAGCTGGAGTGAGAATGCCAATCAGTGATTTTCGCATACCAATTCGGTCATAGGCCACACCGGCTACAGGCTTCACAACAACGCCAACAGCAAAAAAGAACCCGAATAGAATACCCGCTGATTGTGACGATAGCCCCTTTACAGTGGTTAGGTAGGTTGGATAGAACGCAGTAAACGACTGCCAGATGAACATATAGAGAAATAAAATACCGGTCATAAATCCCATTGCCGGGTTCCGAAGCTCTGTAACAACGTTTAGTGTCTCCCAGATCGATCGCGTATTGGTTGATCCTTCAGTCGAGGCATAGCCGGAAGACATGGCAAAGATACTGAGTCCGGCCAGAACGAGGAGCGGTGCTACAAAACCCAGACCAATCTGCCAAGCGATAACCGCGGCGAAAGCGCCCGCAATCGGCGGAAGAACGGTCTGGCCAAGATCCCCTGTTGCCATTGTCACGCCAAGGGCGCTTCCAAGTCGCTCAGAGTAGAGCTTGGATAGGAGTGTGATTCTGGCGATTGGGTACAGAGAATGGCCGAGACCCCAGATTGCAGTTGCAAAAAACAGTATAACTGGCGACGAGGACGTGACGACAAGTCCGAGTGCTGCCGCAACGATAACTGTACTCACTGCCATAAGCGCTCGCTCGTTGTACCTGTCCGCAAGGATACCTCCCGGTAACTGGCCGATAGCAGCAAAGAACCAGAGAACAGTCACTAATAGACCGGCAACCGTCAGACTCAGATTGTAATCAGCTTGGAGATAGGGGATAATGACGGGGTACACCATACGAACCCCGTTCAGCAAACCCCATCCAGTAGCAATTGCAACAAGCGATACTCCTTTTCCGTCTCCCCATAGCGCTGACAATTCTTTGCGAAACACGGCAGCAAATTCCATCGGGTATAACTAGCAATACTCCTCTCAGTGGACATAGTAGCTGGCTTTAACCCCTCAATTACCGGTTTCCCTTCGTCTCAACGCCGCAGTACTATAGCCCCACTGTATTGACCGCAACCGGATCAGAATGTATCATCTGTTGAGGATTTCAACAGAGCCTAAAATATTCATCCAGCACCGTCGGTAACTCTTGAGAGCCACTGGGCTCGATGTGTTCTGATGGTAGTGCGCGGGACCGGATTTGAACCGGAACGAGACGGTCGCTCACTTCGTTCGCGCTGCGTCTCGTAGGGTTCGAACCGGTCCTGCTCCCTCACTCCAGCCGACTCGCTTCGCTCGTCGGCTTTCGTTCAGTGCGCGGGACCGGATTCGAACCGAAAGAAGACGTGCTCACTCGCTCTGCTCGTTGCGCGCGACTTCTAGGATTCAAATCGCTCCTGCTCTTCGCTCACTTCGTTCGCTCATGCGCGGGACCGGATTTGAACCGGCGGACCCCTACGGGATAGCGTCCTAAGCGCTACGCCTTTGGCCTGGCTCGGCAACCCGCGCGCGTTCGAGGATAGACGCAAGCGACTCAAGAACCTGACGAACCGCCACGGGCGGTGAAGCGCCTCCGAGCGCCCAGCCCCGCCAGAGCGCCATCGCAAACCGGTATCGCTAGCGATGCCAATCCAGCCCTCCCTCGACGCTCGCCGGGTCATGTCGACCGCCACGCGCCATTAATACGGCTTCGGCCCCTACTCGCGTGCATGTCAGACACGCTCGAAACTGCAACCCTCGGCGGCGGGTGCTTCTGGTGTACCGAGGCGGCGCTCGAACAGCTCGCCGGCGTCGAGTCGGTCACCTCCGGCTACGCCGGCGGCCACGTCGAGAACCCCTCCTACGCGGCGGTCTGCTCCGGCAGCACCGGCCACGCGGAAGTCGTACAGGTCGCGTTCGACCCCGACGTAATCGCCTACGACGAGGTCCTCGAAGCCTTCTTTGAGATCCACGACCCGACCCAGCTCAACCGCCAAGGCCCCGACGTGGGCAGCCAGTACCGTTCCATCGTCCTCTACCACGACGACGCACAGCGCGAGATCGCCGAGGCGTACGTCGACGTACTCGATGCGGCGTACGAAGACGATGTCGTCACCGAGATCGAACCGCTGGAGACGTTCTACCGCGCGGAGGAACACCACCAGGACTACTTCGCGAAGAACCCCGACGACGCCTACTGCACCTTCCACGCGAAGCCGAAGATGGAGAAAGTTCGCGAGAAGTTCGAAGCGAAAATGGTGGAGTGAGCGGTCGACACCCCGTCTTGATCGCGACCAGCATCGCAGTCCCCATCCCGGTCACCGCAGCCGACCGTGTCCCGCCGATCCAACCGATAGCTGGTCCTGTTGAAATCTGCTTCTTCAGACGTATTTTTTGTCCGAACCAGCTGGTCGCTGAACCGTCCCTCTTGATCGATAGCGGATGTGGGTATAGCAAACCGCCGTTAGCGACGTAGTATTTAAATGAATAAGCGCGGCAGCGACGGCTGCTTATAAATAAACAACGCTGTGGCGCGCCTCCGAGCGGCCGATAGGCCGCGAGGAGCCCGCGAGGGAGCCCGCGGCCGCTTATAAGCGGCCGCGGCGAGGTTGGGGAGGCGTGAGGTGCGGGGCTGTTGCTGTGCAGGGTGGGATTCAAAGGGGCAGCCGCGAGGACGAAGACGCGCGACGCAAGGACCGCAGGAGTGAGCAAAGCGAGCGACGAGGACCACAGCGAGCGCATCGAGTCATGTGAGGGCGACCGAAGGGAGCCCTCGACTGGCGAGCGGCGAAGCCGTGAGCCGTCGCGGCTGGGGCTTTGTAGATGTTCACCGCGCTGTCAACGATCACGTATAAGCGAGCGGCTGGGGCTTTGTAGATGTTCACAGCGCCAGCAACGATCACTGATAATTCGATCCAGCGAAGGTTGCTCTCGATCGCCTCGTCACCGACGACACCGACGAACAACTGGTCGCCGGAATCGTCAGAGCCATCATCGGGGCTTAGAAGACGTCGCGGCTCGCGGTCGAACGGTAGACCTTTGCCGTCGCCGGTTCGACCGACGGTATGGTCTCGCTGGGACTGGTGGTGGCGCGGTTCAACGACTCCGTCACGGAGCCGATGGCCGAAGCCGCCCGTGCGGCGGCCGCCGATCGCGACGCCGTCGTCGTCGACGAACTGTCCGTGCCGGGGGCGTACGACAGCCCGCTGGCCGCCGATCGGCTCGCGCGCCGCGACGACGTCGACGCGGTCGCGGTCGTCGGTGCCATCGTCACCGGCGACACCGACCACGACCGCGTCATCGCGAACGCGACCGCGGAACAGCTCACGCGGGTGAGCCTCGACCGCGACACCCCCGTCACGTTCGGCGTGAGCGGGCCGGGGATGTCCGGCGCGGAGGCGCGCGAGCGGATCGACAAGGGAGCCGAAGCGACGACCGCCGCGATCGAACTCGCGGCGGAACTCGACTGAGTGCCCCCGTGACCACATCGATCGCACACCGCACACCGTTCGAACATCACGCATCGATCGCATACCGCACACCGTTCGAACATCACGCATCGATCGCACACCGCACATCGATCGAACATCACGCATCGATCGCACACCGCACATCGATCGAACATCACGCATCGATCGCACACCGCACACCGAGCGAACCCACGACACGACAATGACCGACGCATACGACTTCTCCGACCGGATCGGACGCGTAGAGCCCAGCGCGACGCTGGCGATATCGAACCTCGCCGCCGAAAAGGAGGCGGAGGGGGCGGACATCGTCGACCTCTCGGTCGGCGAGCCCGACTTCGACACCCCGTCGAACATCGTGGAGGCCGGCAAGGACGCGCTCGACGCCGGCCACACGGGCTACACCTCCTCGAACGGGATTCCGCAACTCACGGAGGCGATCGCGGAGAAGCTCCGCGGCACCGACATCGACGCCGACGCCGACGAGGTGATCGTCACTCCGGGCGGCAAGCAGGCGCTGTACGAGACGTTCCAGACCCTGATCGACGAGGGCGACGAGGTCGTCCTCCTGGACCCCGCGTGGGTCTCCTACGAGGCGATGGCGAAACTCGCCGGCGGCGACCTCTCCCGCGTCGATCTGGCCCCGCACGGGTTCCAACTGGAACCCGCGCTCGACGAGCTCGCGGCGACGGTCTCCGACGACACCGATCTGCTCGTCGTCAACTCCCCGTCGAACCCGACGGGGGCCGTCTTCTCGGAGGCCGCCCTGGAGGGCGTCCGCGACCTCGCCGTCGAACACGACATTGCCGTGATCTCCGATGAGATCTACGAACGCATCATCTACGACGCCGACCACGTCTCGCTCGCGAGCCTCGACGGGATGGCCGACCGCACGATCACGGTCAACGGCTTCTCGAAGGCGTACTCGATGACGGGGTGGCGGCTCGGCTACATCCACGCGAAAGGCGACTTCGTCGGGCAGGCAGGCAAGCTCCACTCGCACTCCGTCTCGTGTGCGGTCAACTTCGTCCAGCACGCGGGCGTCGAGGCCCTGGAGAACACCGACGAGTCGGTCGAGGAGATGCGCGAGGCGTTCGCCGACCGCCGCGACCTCCTCGTCGATCTGTTCGACGAGCACGGGATCGACGTCGACGTCGGCGACGGGGCGTTTTACATGATGCTTCCCGTCGACGCGGACGACCAGGCGTGGTGTGAAGCCGCCATCGAAGAGGCCTCGGTCGCGTGCGTTCCCGGCAGCGCGTTCAACGCGCCCGGCTACGCCCGCATCTCCTACGCTGCCAGCGCGGAGCGGCTCCGCGAGGCGGTCGACCGGCTCGTCGCGAACGACCTCCTCTAGTCGATACGGCGTTCGCTAATCCGACCGTCCCGACGCGGTTCACGTTCGAACGGCTCTGTTGAAATACTCAACGAGTGACATATGTTGGCCCGTGTGCGGTCAGTACGGCTCACTATGTTATAGTTGCGTATACGACTCAATTACTGAATATCCGGCGTATTCGGGGTAACACGCCCAAAACAGTTATTATCTCACTGCTCAGATGTGTGCCATGCTAACTTCTGAATCAGTTATACTGTGGATACACATTATTACGGGGGTCATCGCACTGCTAGCAGGAGTCGGTGCACTTGTCACCACAAAAGGCGGCCATCGTCACCGACTTAGCGGGCGTATTTACGTCGGAGCAATGGGTATGGTCGTCGGGACCGTCTTTCCATTACTCGCTTTCGACCCGAACCCGAATCGCATATTTCTCACGTTAGTCGCCATCTTTAGCGGCTACTTCGCGTTTTCCGGGTATCGAGTGCTCTCCCGAAAACGGTCCTCGGATACTGTTGGGCGAATCGATTGGATAGCAGCACTTCTCGTCGTCGTCGCGTGTCTGTTCCTTGGGGGATGGGGTGCTGGATTTCTTCTCGGTGGAGACTCCTTCGGGACAGTGATGGTCGTTTTCGGTGCTATCGGTCTTCGTGTCGGCTTCGCTGACCTTCGGGAGTTCCGGAATCCGGACCAACGAGCTCCATGGATGGTTGAGCATCTCGGGCGAATGATGGGAGCGTACATCGCTACGGTAACTGCGGTGTCAGTCGTCAACTTCAGTGACATCTCGCCGGTCGTGAGCTGGCTTTGGCCAACCGTTATTGGAGTTCCACTCATTTGGTACTGGTTCCGGAAATACGGAAATATGGGTCCATTTGCCCGTCTCTACCCGATGAAGTGAAATATCGAATTCGAGTACAGACAGTAAATGCGAAATTGTGGGTATCAGTTAATACGCACTCTACAGCGACCGACTGTTTCATCCTGTTTCGCGTCTGAAGAAGCGGATTTCAACGGATTCGTTCGAACCGAAATCCGATCGTTCACCGCGGGTTAGTATCCCGTCCCGAGCAGCTTGTTCCCGACGAGCGCGACGAGTGCGATCACGTACAACCCCGAGAGCAGCGCGAAGGAGACGCCCCAGCCGAACAGGTCCGCGGCCAGCCCGACGCCGAAGGAGCCGGTCGAGCCGACGACGGTGTAGACGGTGCGAACGAGTCCGAACCCCGCCCCGCGCTCGGTGTCGCTCAGCGCGTCCATGAACCGCGGGTCGATCGCCGAGAAGAAACTGGACCCGACCCCGGCACCCAGGACGCCGAGCGCGACGCCGCCCACATCGGGGACGACGACGAACCCGGCGGCTCCGATCGCTCCGGATCCGATCGCGATCCCGATCCCGGTGTCGCGACCGAATCGGTCCGCAATGCGACCCGTGCCGATCTGTGCGACGGTCCGGACGACGAAGAACACGGAGAAGATGGCGGCGGCGGTCCCGGGCGAGTAGTCACGGAACGCGACGAGGAACGTCGGGAGAAACGACATAATTCCCTGGACGACGTACGTGCCGATCATCGCGACGAAAAGCGGCAGCAGGATCTCGGGTCGCGAGAGCAGCGCCACGAGCGGGCCGAGCTGTAGCCGGTCGCGCATCGGTTGATCGGGCCGCCGGGGTTCCGTCGGTCGGACTCCCCGGACGAACAGCACGAAGACGGGCACGCCGACGACGGCCGCGAGCGCCACCGCCGGCCGCCACCCGTACCTGACGCCGACCCACGCGGCGGCGACGGGCGCGGTCAGTCCGGCGAGCGGGCCGCCGACCGAGTGAAGCCCGACCGCGGTGCCGAGCTCGTCGAACGTCCGCGAGAGTAGCGTCGTCGCCACCGCGTAGTGGAGGCCGGCGGCGAGCCCGAGCAACACCGCCACGAGCACGAACGCGGGAAACACCGGTGCGAACGCGAGGAGGACGCTCATCGCGGTCGACCCGCCCACCGCGAGGAGGATCACCCGGCGCTCGCCGTATCGATCCGCGAGGATCCCGCTCGGGAACTGCGAGACGCCGTACGCGAACCACATGCCCGACAGCGCCGCGCCGATCGCGGTGTTCGACACCGCGAAGTCGTCGACGATGAAGGGGACGACCGGGCTGATCGCCAGCCGCGCGAAGTACGTCACGAAGAAGGCGAGCATGCACAGCGCCAGCACGGTGTGGCGGTACTGCCAGTTCATTCGCTCGCGTACCCCAGCCGTTCGGCTGCCCACCCTGCAGGCTCGGCTACCTGCCCTGTCGGCTCGGCTGCCCGCCTCGTCGGACCGGCGACTCGCCTACGATTCCGACACATGGATCGGCGTTGACCTCGCGGTGAAATGTACCCACCGATACCGGCTTGTCTGTGTCGCTCACGTCGGCGGCGGTGCGGCGTTCCGAAACCCTTACTCCCGGTCCGGGACACCTCGACGTATGAGCGATACGTCCGAGTCGACGGACGGCGCGGGAGACGACGGGTCGGCCGACGGGGCCGAGACCGCCGACGCCACCGCGTCCGCCGTCGACGCCGAAGAGGTCCGCCACGTCGCGGAGCTGGCTCGCGTGCGCCTCGACGACGACGAGGTCGCGGAGTTCGTCGACCAGTTCGGCGACATCCTCGACTCCTTCGAGGCGCTCGACGAGGTCCCCGAGACCGACCGCGAGGAAGAACTCGTCAACGTGATGCGACCCGACGAGGTTGCGACGGGACTCACACAGGAGGAAGCGCTGTCGAACGCCGCGGAGACGGAGGACGGCTTCTTCGTCGGGCCGAAGGTGTCGTGATGGCGGTCGACCACAACGCCTTCATCACGGAGGAGACGATCGACGGCGATCCGGACGCCGACGGCCCCCTCGCGGGCGCGACGGTCGCCGTCAAGGACAACATCTCCACGGCGGGGATCCGGACGACCTGCGGCTCGGAGATGCTCGCCGACTACGTCCCGCCGTACTCCGCGACGGTCGTCGAGCGGCTGACCGACGCGGGCGCGACCGTCGTCGGCAAGGCGAACATGGACGAGTTCGGGATGGGCACGACGACGGAGACCTCCGCGTTCGGCCCCGTGCGGAACCCCGCGGATCCCGAGCGCGTCCCCGGCGGATCGTCCGGCGGGTCGGCGGCGGCGGTCGCCGCCGGGGAGGCCGACCTCGCGCTCGGCTCCGACACGGGCGGCTCCGTGCGCTGTCCGGCCGCGTTCTGCGGCGTCGTCGGGATCAAGCCCACGTACGGGCTCGTCTCGCGCTACGGGCTGATCGCGTACGCGAACTCGCTCGAACAGATCGGGCCGATCGCGAGCACCGTCGAGGAGGCGGCGGCCGCGCTCGACGTCATCGCCGGCCCGGACCCGAACGACGGGACCACGCGTGACCTCGCCGACGTGGAAGGCGCAGCTCCCGACGCGAGCTACGCCGCGGCCGCCGACGGCGACGTCGACGGGCTGACGATCGGGATCCCGACGGAGCTGTTCGAGGGCGCGGACGAGCGCGTCGTCGAGACGGTCGAGACCACGATCGCGGAGCTGGAGGGGCAAGGGGCGGAGACGACGGAGATCTCGCTCCCCTCGGTCGAGCACGCGGTGCAGGCGTACTACGTGATCGCGATGGCGGAGGCGTCCTCGAACCTCGCGCGGTTCGACGGGGTGCGGTACGGCCACCGCGCCGACTCGGACGGCAACTGGAACGAGTCGTTCGCGGAGACGCGCGAGGAGGGGTTCGGCGCGGAGGTCAAACGCCGGATACTGCTCGGCACGTACGCGCTCTCGGCCGGCTACCACAACAAGTACTACGAGAAGGCGCAAGACGCCCGCGCGTGGGTCAGAAGCGACTTCGAGGAGGCCTTCGAGGACGTCGACGTGATCGCCTCGCCGACGATGCCGGTGCTCCCGTTTGAACTGGGCGAGAGCCTTGACGATCCGCTCCGGATGTACCTCGCGGACGCGAACACGACGCCCGCCAACCTCGCGAACCTCCCCGCGATCTCCGTGCCCGCGGGGCAGGCCGACGGGCTCCCGGTCGGGCTCCAGGTCGTCGGACCGGCGTTCGACGAGAAGACCGTAATTCGCGCGGCGAGCGCGGTCGAGGACGCCAGCTGAGCGCCGACTTCGACGAGTGTTAATCCGGGTAAAATCGCGTTGAGCGTCTCGTCCGTTTAGGTGCCTCCAACCCCTCGTCCCGGGCGCATCATGACCGAAAACGGATCGACTGTACCGGATGCGTTCGATCGCGACACCGTTCGCCCCGCCAGCCGGATCGCCATCGCGGCGATCGCGCTGGTGGGCGTCTTGTACCTGTTCACGCTGCTGCCGGGGATGGATCGGCTGGTCCCGCTCACGCCGGTGACGTTCGCCGCGGTCGCGAGCGCGGTTGTGACCGCTGGCGTCGTCGCGCTGCTGCTGTTTGCAGCGCCGAAGTTCGCGTCGCTGGCGCGGATGAGCCTCCACCGGTCTGACGCCGAACAGTACGTCGAGACCGTCGCCGAGAACGCGAGCGGCATGGTGTACTGGCTCGTGGTTCTCTCGGCGGTGCTCGTCGCCCACCGCGGGTTCGCGGCCGCGATAACCCCGCTGCTCGACGGCTTCGCGTGGACGTACGACGCCGCGTTCCTGCTCGTCTCGCTCGTGCCGCTCGTGTTCGTGGTGGCCCGACTGACGGTGACTGTCGACCCGCTGTCGGCGTTCGTCGCCGACCGCGTCGCCGGTGAGGAGCCTTCGACCGACGCGACCGCCGAGAGCGACTCCGCCGGTGGCGACGCGGCCGCCGAAAGCGGCTCCGCCGGTGGCGACGCGGATGACAATTCCGTCGAGCCCTGAGCGCCGGGTCGATCTCGGCGCTCGCCGCGGGAGCGCAATCCGGAACGTCCATACCTGCCCCCGTGAACGGGCACGTATGGCGCTGACCGACGAGGAGCTGAGCCGGCTCGCCGACATCGTCCGCCTCCAGCCGACGAAGAACGGCGAACTGCAGGACGCGTGGGGACTCGAGAGCGGCAGCGAGGTCCATCAGTACCTCCAGAACCATCTCAAGGAGTACTACTACCGCGACGACGACAGCCTGATCCGCTCGACCGCCGAGGCGAACGACCTCGTCGACGTCGAGCCCGGGATCGAGGCGGACGCGGTCGCGAAGGGCGGCGCTCCGGAGACGATCCGCGTCCCCGAACTGGAGGCGCAGGTATTCGAGGTCGTGGCCGGGCCGGACGAGCGCTCGCAGTCGGTCGTGGCCGTGCTCAAAGCCGTCCGCGACGCGTTCGACGTCGATCCGGGAGTCGACGAGGTTCGGCGCGCGCTCAGGAGTCTCGAACGCAAGAACGTGGTCGAAGTCGTCTACCGGACCGTGCCGACGTTCAAACTCGCCGTCGAGCGCGACGCGATCACGGTCGAAATCGCCGAGTGACCGGGTGGCTGCGCATACGGATTGTCGGGTGATTTCCACCCAATGGATGCCGATCAGCTCCGGGACTCGGGGTCGCTGTCCTCGTCCGGTCCGGCCGATTCGCCAGTCGAACTCGACGTATCGCGCACGCTCGATTCGTCGGTCGGACTCGACGCATCCTGTGCCTTCTCCTGTCGCGGTTCGCTCGACGCGTCACCCGTCGGGGGCTGCTCGCCCAGCAACGCGATCGCCATCTGTCGGGCGGCGTAGGCGACGGCGTTGGTGACGTGGAGCGCGATGAGGACGCCGACGATCCCGACCGGGACCGCCAGGGCCGCCTCGGGAAGGGTGTCGATCGCCCACGTCACGGGCTCGCCGTTGGACTCGCCGAAGGTGGCCACGTAGGGGTACCGGAGCGGTGCGGCGATGAGCGGGAGGGCGTTCACGAGGGCGAAGATCGGGACGAACGCGAACAGCGTGACCCAGAACTTCAGCGTGAGGAACCCGAGTCCCTGCCACGTCGACGGGGCGTCGACGTACTTCCTGACGCCGGCGAGCGCTCCGCTGCCGCCGTCGTCGAGGTCGTCCGGACGCCGCAGGTCGGTTCCCAACAGCGCGTTCGCGAGCCACCGCTCGACGCCTGCGAGCAGTCGGGATCCGATCAGAGTCGCGAACAGGATCACGAGCCCGACGAGCACGACCGAGAGGACGAGCCCGAACGCGATCCCGAACGTGAAAAACGCCGAGTACGCGAACCCCAGCGGGATCGCAAGGAGGAGGTACACCAGATTGCGATACGTTCGACCGTCGGCGACGACGCCGACGACCGGGAGGTCGGAGGGTGAAACGCGGGAGACCATACGCGGATGGTTCGCCTCATGCCGAGCGCATAAATCGGTCGCTCACGGCGCGCCGATCGCGTCCATCAGTACCCGCCACGCGCCGATGGCATACGTCGCTCGCTCCCGACGGCCGGTCACCCGATGAAGAAGTCGATCGCGTTCCCCGTCGACTGTCCCTTGTACAGCTCCGAGTAGCCGCAGTTCGAACACGAAACCACCACGAACTTGCGGTTCTGAACGTCGAACAGCTTCGTGAAGCCGGTTCCGCTCGTCGCGATCTCGTCGGTCTCCGTCTTCGTGTCTCCGCACTTCGGGCAGCCCATCGATCCGTCGCCGAGTTCGACCTCCTCGGAGTCCGCCCGCGCGTCGTCAGTCGGTCGGTCCAATTCGTTTGCGGCGTCGTTGCCGAACACGGAGTACGTCGCCTCGTCGTCATCCTCGTCGGAGGGCATCGGGCTCACGTCCGGCCGCGAGCGATAAACCTTTTGTGCCTCCCTCGGCGTTTTCGTGCCTGTCTCGCCGTTATTGTCCCGATATCGCCGCTTTTGCGCCGATCTCGACGTTTCCATCCGACGGCTCCTCTCATTGCTCTCCCTCATTCGTCGATCTCCCCTCGACGCTCCCTATTCGTCGATCTCGTCGACCAGGTCGTCGGCGACGCCGGTGTAGCCGGCGGGCGTCAACGCCTTCAGCTCGTCGCGGACGCCCTCGTCGACGTCGAGCTCGTCGAACAGGTCGCGGAAGTCGTCGAGGGTGACCGACCGTCCGCGGGTGAGCTCCTTCACGCGCTCGTAGGCGTCCGTGTCGCCCTCGCGTCGGAGGATGGTCTGGACGGCCTCGCCGATCACCTCGGGGGTCGCGTCAAGTTCTTCGCGCATGACGGCCTCGTTCGGCACCACCTTCGCGAGCCCGTTTTCGGCCTTCGAGTAGCCGATGAGGCAGTGCGCGAGCGCGGCACCGACGTTGCGCTTGACCGTCGAGTCGGAGAGGTCGCGCTGGAGCCGCGACGCGGTGACGTAGTCTGCGAGGAAGCCGAGATCCGAGTTCGCCTTCGAGAGGTTCCCCTCGCTGTTCTCGAAGTCGATCGGGTTCACCTTGTGCGGCATCGTCGAGGAACCGGTCTCCCCCTCGACCGCTTGCTGGCCGAGGTAGCGGTCCGAGACGTACAGCCACGCGTCCAGGTCCAGATCGAGGAGAACGTTGTTGACGCCGCGGAGCGCGTCGAACAGCGCCGCGAGGTCGTCGCAGGGATTCACCTGCGTCGCGAGTGGCGTGTGTTCCAGATCGAGCCCGCGAACGAACGACTCGGAGAACGCCCGCCAGTCGACGTCGGGATACGCGGCGTCGTGGGCCGCGTACGTGCCCGACGCGCCCGCGAGCTTTCCGGAGAGATCGCCGTTCGCGACGACCACCCGGCCGAGCGCGCGGCCGAGCCGTGAGGCGTACACGGCCATCTCCTTGCCGAAGGTGGTCGGCGTCGCGGGCTGCCCGTGGGTCCGCGCGAGCATCGGCGTCGCACGGTGCTCCTGTGCGAGGTCGACGAGCGCGTCCCGCACCTCGCGTATCGCGGGCACGAGAACCTCGCTCACGGCCGGCTTCAGGAGGAGCCGGTGCGCGAGGTTGTTCACGTCCTCGCTCGTGAGCCCGAAGTGGATCCACGGGTACAGCGACTCGGCGTCCGCGATCTGTCCGTCGTCTTCCAACCCGTCCAGCCGGACCCGCAGGAAGTACTCGACCGCCTTCACGTCGTGGTTGGTCGCGGCGTATCCAGCCGCGCCCTCCACTTCGAGCGCCTTGATCAGGCGCGCGTCTTCCGCGGAGAACTCCTCGTCGATCGTCCGAAGGGCCGCCGTCGCGTCTGCATCGAGCGAGATCGGGGTCGCGTCGAGATCGGCGAGCGCGACGAGGTACTCGACCTCGACGCGGGTCCGGGCGCGCATGAGCGCGGCTTCGCTCGCGTACGGCGACAGCGGCGCGGTTCTGGAGGCGTATCGGCCGTCGAGCGGCGAGACGGCCGCGAGCGGGTCCGACCGCGATAGCCCAGCGATGGCGTCGTCGCCCGCCGGTTCGGTGGCGTCGCCCGCCGGTTCGGTGGCGTCGCCCGCCGGTTCGGTGGCGTCGCCCGCCGGTTCGGTGGCGTCGTCGCCCGTCGGTTCGGAGTCGTTCGTCATGTCCGCGACTGCCCGCGGAGCCAGCAAAAGCGTGTCGATGGTGAATCGCACGGACATGGATAGGTTCGACGCGGAATTCGGCTCGAATGGCACAACCTATCCGCGAACGTGGATCCACGCTCGCGACGGACCGCAATCGATATACCCGATCGGTCGGACCACTCGCGTATGAAGATCGCCGGACTCGCGAGCAACCGGGGACGGAACCTCAGACACATCGCCGACGTCGCACCGGGCGGCGCGGAGCTGTCGGTCGTCCTGACGAACCGCGAGCACGCGCCCGTGTTGGAGGCCGCGACGGAGCGCCGGATCCCCACCGAGGTCGTCGAGCGCGAAGAGGGCGAGTCGCGCGAGGCGCACGAGCGTCGGATCCTCGACCGGCTCTCGGACTACGACTTCGATATCGTCTGTCTGGACGGGTACATGCGCGTGCTCACCGACGAGTTCCTCGATTCGGCTCCGACGACGCTGAACATCCACCCGTCGCTGCTGCCGTCGTTCCCAGGCATGGACGCCCACGAGCAGGTGCTCGACGCCGGCGTCCGCACCACCGGCTGTACCGTCCACGTCGTCACCGAGGCCGTCGACGCCGGCCCGATCGTGACCCAGGAGCCAGTCCCCGTCTACGCCGACGACGACGTCGACTCGCTGAAGGATCGGGTGCTCCACGAGGCGGAGTTCACCGCGTACCCGCGGGCAGTCCGGTGGTTCGCCGAGGGGCGGGTGACGATCGAACGCGACGGGGACGAGAACGGCACCGGAGGGAAGCACGGCGTGAGGGGCGAGCCGACCGCGGTGACCGTCGACGGCGATTCGGGCGGTGACTTCCCCGAGCGACGGTTCGTCTCCGAGGAGCGCGCCGACACCCTGCGGTACGGTGAGAATCCCCATCAGGACGCCGCGCTGTACGCCGACGACGGCTGCGAGGAGGCGAGTGTCGTCGGAGCGCCCCAGTTGAACCCCGGCGCGAAGGGGATGGGGTACAACAACTACAACGACGCCGACGCCGCGTTGGACCTCGTCAAGGAGTTCGACGAGCCCGCGGCGGCCGTGATCAAACACACCAACCCCGCCGGCTGTGCGACGGCCGACGCGCTCGCGGACGCGTACGACCGCGCGCTCCGGACCGACGCCAAGTCCGCCTTCGGCGGCATCGTCGCCTTGAACCGCGAGTGCGACGCGGACACCGCGACCGCGGTCGCCGATTCCTTCAAGGAGGTCGTCGTCGCGCCCGGCTACACCGACAGCGCACTCGACGTGCTGCGGGAGAAGAAGAACCTCCGCGTGCTCGACGTCGGCCCGCTCGGCGAGGGCGACGAGCGCTTCGCCGAGCGGTTCACCGAGAAACCGATCGTGGGCGGGCGGCTCATCCAGGAGCGCGACTTCCAGTCGCCGTCCGTCGGGGATCTGGAGGTTGTCACAGCGCGCGAGCCGACCGACGAGCAGCTGGAGACGATGCTGTTCGCGTGGAAGACGCTCAAACACGTCAAATCGAACGGCATCCTCTTCGCGACCGGCACCGAGACCGTTGGCGTCGGCATGGGACAAGTGTCTCGCGTCGACGCCGTCACGCTCGCGGCGATGAAAGCCGAGAAGGACGCAGACGGAAAGTCCGCCGAGGGCGGGGTGATGGCCTCCGACGCCTTCTTCCCGTTCCCGGACGCGATCGAGGAGGCGGCCGAGGCCGGAATCGAAGCCGTGATCCAGCCCGGTGGTTCCGTCAACGACGAGGACGTGATCGCTGCCGCCGACGAACACGACATGGCGATGGCGTTTACCGGGTCCCGCTGCTTCCGACACGACTGACGGACCTCGGGCGCTGTCGACTATCCGGTAGCTGAAATATTTGTCCCGGTCCGTACCCATTCAGAAACATCGATGAGCGATTACGGGAGTAGGTATTGCAGACCGCCGCCATCGACGTGATATTTAAAGGAGCAAGCGCACGAACGACAACTGCTTTTAAATGAAGGAGGCTGTGCGGTGGCGCGCCTCCGAGTGCCCGGTAGGGCGCGAGGAGCCCGCGAGGGACGCCGCGAGCGAAGCGAGCGGCGAGGCTGGGGAGGCGTGAGGTGCGGTTGCGGTGCGAGGCGTGGTGGGGTTCAAAGGGGCAGTCGCCGGCGCTGTGCGCCGGCTGCCAGAGGCGCTCCGCGCCTCGCGGCTGGGGCTTTGGATGTGTTCACCGCGCCGTTAATCATGTATACGCATTCACCGCCAGAAACGCAGCAGTTCACCGCGCCAGCAACGATACATAAACAGCCGCCAGCAACACCACTCGATCACTTATAAACGACCACTCCAATCCAATGAGATCCCCACTCCTGCCATCGATCAAGGGGCACCGTTCAGCGGCCAACTGTTTCGGATAACATTCCTGAAAACACGATCTCAACGGAGCCGAATCTCGTTGTTTCCGACCGGAAGTCGAGTCACGCTTGCTGTTGGCCGGCGGCCGCGTCTGCGAGTCCGCGAGTCTGCGCGTCCGTCGTGTCCGTCGTGTCCGCGAGTCTGCGTTTCCGCGAGTCCGCGTCCGGATCAACATATTCACTATAACCCATCACAAACCGGGGTGTATGAGCACGGACGACGTCTCTCGGCGCACGTTCATCCGGACCGCCGGCGGGGCGGCCGCTGCCGCTGGCGCGGCGACGGCGACATCGGGGACGGCGGCGGCACAGGAGGAGCAGCCGGACTGGCCGAGCGGAGTCACCAGTGGGAATCTCGGCGAGTATTTGGACGCTCGCGGGGAGAGCGAGGTGACCGTGGAAGTTGGCGCGGGCGACGACGGACTCGCGTTCAATCCGACGCAGCTGTGGGTCAACACGGGCACGACGATCACGTGGGAGTGGACCGGCAGCGGCGGGAGCCACAACGTCGTCACCGTCGAGGGCGAGGCCGACCTCGACAGCGGCGACTCCGTCGACGAGGAGGGGTACACCTACGAGTACGAGGTGACCGAAGAGGACGCCGGCATCACCCACTACCACTGCGTCCCCCACGACGCGGTCGGCATGCACGCCGGCATCGCCGTCGGCGAGGACGTTCCCACCGTCGAAACCGGCGGCGGCGACTCGAACGCCGTGTTCGTCCCCCAGGGCGCTCGCGCGCTCGGCATCGCGACGTTCATCGCGATGGTGAGCACGCTCGGGCTCGCGTTCGTCTTCATGAAATACGGAGGTACAATCACCTCCGACGACGCGTGACGGACGGTAAGACGATCGCTCAGCAGGAGTAATCGGCACTCGCACCGCAACTGACCGCAACTGACCACAACTGACCGCGGCCGACCGCGACGCTGTCCGACTAGTTTTCACTCCTCGCCGATCACCGACCGGTACGCGTCCACGTGGCGGTCCAGCACCGCGCCGTGGTCGTAGTTCGAGAAATCGCGCTCGATCGAGCGGCGGTCGAGGTCGCCGGCCGCGACGAACTCGTCCGCGAGCTCGGCCGGGCTCGTGACGAGCCGCCCCCGCTCGCGACCCTCCACGAGCTCGTGCGCGCTGGAGTCCGCCTGATACTCGACGAGGGCGACGCAGCCGCACGCGAGCGCCCACAGCAGCTCCGTCGCGAACGTCTCCCACGTCGCCGTCGCCGCGACGACGTGAGTCCCCTTGAACAGCTCGACGCGATCGCGGAGCGGGAGCTCCCCGAGGAACGACACGCGGTCGTCGATACGGAGGTCGCTCGCCATCGACTCGATCCGGGCGCGTTCGGGGCCGTCGCCGACGACGGCAGCGGTCCAGTCGCGCCCGCGCAGCTCGGCGAGTCCCAGCAGGAACGTCTCGACGTTCGCGTGTCGGTCGAGCCGCCGGGAGTACACCGCGTCGAATCGGTCGTCGACGCCGGCCTCCTCGACGAGGTCGAAGTCGATGCTCTCGGGGACGACCCGGACGTCGTCACCGGCCGCGCCGTGCTCGCGGACGCGCGTCTTGGTGGTCCGCGAGGGCGTCGTGACGGCGTCGGCCCGCCGGGCGAGGAGCCGGTACCGACGCACGGCGTCCGCGGGGTGGTCGCGCCACCAATCGACGACGACCGGGGTCCGCGCGAGCGTCCCGGCGACCGTCGCGCCGACCCCCGGCGTCGGCGGGCTGTTGACCGCGTGGACGACGTTGGGAGACAGGCGACGGAGCGCGAGCGGGAGCCGCGCCGCGAACGCCGCCGGCGACGGCTCGGCGGTCACCGACCGGTACGAGATCCCGTCCTCCTCGAAGGTATCGTGGTCGCCGCCCCACCAGCGGGCGCAGAGCCACGTGACGTCGTGGCCGCGGTCGGCGAGCCCCGTTGCGGTCCGTCGCGTTCGAGTCCGAGCCGGCGTGTCGCCGTGGCCGGGGGCGAAAAGCGAGACGAACGCGACGCGCATACGCCCACCGGACGGCGGGACCGAATAAAAAGACACGGCATCGCCGCGCGACGGGACCGCTCGATCGGCGACGGTGACCTCTCCACCACCCGAAACGGTATGCCACCGCGGACGGAACTGCTCTACATGCACCGATACGACATCGAGCGGTACCTCAACGTGCGGAGCGCCGGCGGGGCGGATCTCGGTCCCGACGGGCGGCTCTCCTTCGTGTTGAACACCACCGGCACCGGACAGGTGTGGTCGCTCGGCGAGCCGCTCGGGTGGCCCGAACAGCACACGTTCTTCGAGGAGTCGGTCTCCTACGTCGACTCCTCTCCCGAGCGCGCCGAGGCCGTCTTCGGCATGGACGAGGGTGGTAACGAGCGCGCCCAGCTCTACCTCCTGAACTACGAGTCCGGCGAGATCACCGACCTCACCGCCCACCCGGCGGCGAAACACCGGTGGGGCGGCTGGGACGGCGAGGGCGATCGCTTCGCGTTCGCGTCGAACCGCCGCGACGAGGCCGTCTTCGACGTGTACGTGCAGGATCGGGACGCGACGGGCGACGATGCGGAGCTGATGTTCGAGGGCGACGGCTGGCTCTCCGTCGCCGGGTGGTCGCCGAGCGACGACCGCCTGATCGTCCACGAGGCGCACTCCTCGTTCGACCACGACCTGTACACTCTCGAGCTAGCCTCCGGTGACCTGTACCACCACACGCCGCACGAGGGCGACGTGCGGTACGGCAGCCCGGAGTGGGGACCGGACGGCGAGGCGCTCTACGTCGTCACCGACCGCGACAGCGACACGCTCCAATTGGAGCGGCTCGACCTCGCGACCGGCGAGTTCGCGGTCGTCGCTGACGGAGACGAGTGGAACGTCGACGGCGTCGCGATCCACGAGGAGTCCCGCCGCCTGGTGTACTCGCGCAACGTCGACGGGTACACCGAGCTCGCGGTCGGCGAGCTGGTCGAGCCCGACCGGATCGACCCCCTCCCAACCCCAGACCTTCCCGACGGTGTCGCTGGCGGCGTCAGCTTCGGGCCGGACGGCGACCGATTCGCGCTCACCGCCACCGGGAGCACTCACAACGCGAACGTCTACGTCGTCGACGCGACGACCGGCGAGACGGAGCGCTGGACCGCGGCCTCGACCGCGGGGATCCCGCCGGACACGTTCGTAGAGCGCGAGTTGGTCCACTATCCGACCTTCGACCGGCGAGAGATCCCGGCGTTCTTCTCCGTCCCGGAGACCGAACCGCCCGCGGACGGCTACCCCGTCGTCGTCGACATCCACGGCGGTCCGGAGTCGCAGCGCCGGCCCTCCTTCGGATCGGTCACGCAGTACCTGCTGAACAACGGGTACGCGGTGTTCGAGCCGAACGTTCGGGGGTCGTCGGGGTACGGAAAGGCGTACTCTGGGCTCGACGACGTCGAACGGCGGATGGACTCGGTGAAAGACGTTCGGGCCGGCGTCGAGTGGCTCCACGACCACCCCGAGGTCGACCCCGACCGCGTCGTCGCGATGGGCGGCTCCTACGGGGGCTTCATGGTGCTCGCGGCGCTCACGGAGTACCCAGAGTTGTGGGCCGCCGGCGTCGACGTCGTCGGTATCGCGAACTTCGTCACGTTCTTGGAGAACACCGGCGACTGGCGTCGCGAGCTGCGCGAGGCCGAGTACGGCTCGCTGGCGGACGACCGCGAGTTCCTCGAATCGATCTCCCCGATCAACAACATCGAGGCGATCGAGTCGCCGCTGTTCGTCCTCCACGGCGCGAACGACCCGCGGGTGCCCGTCGGCGAGGCCGAGCAGATCGTCGAGGAGGCACGCGAGCAGGACGTGCCCGTGCGTAAGCTGATCTTCGACGACGAGGGCCACGGCTTCGCCAAGCTGGAGAATCGCATCGAGGCGTACCGCGAGATCGTCGAGTTCCTCGCAGAGCACGTGTAAGGCGGATACTCGGATCGAGGGCTTGAATCGGTGCTAGCGGTCGCGGTCGGTTATTTATAAGCAGTTGACCGCAGATATGCGACGAACACCTCCGAGGCTCCAGTCGCTCATTTATAAATGATCGTTGCTGGCGCGGTGAACACCCACAAAGCCCCAGCCGCGACGACTCGGAGGCCTCGTTGCGCTCCTCGCTCGTTGCGCTCCGCTCACTCGCTGCGGTGCTTACTTCGGCCGCCGTCGTCCTCGCGACTGCCCCTTTGAGTCCCACCCCGCACCGCTCCGCACCGCTCCGCACAGCACCTCACACCTCCCCAGCCTCGCGGTTCGCGCTCTCCGAGCGCTCACCACATCCCTCGCGCGGTGCCGTCGCCGGCGGCTTCGCCGCCGGCTGCCAGAGGGACCGAAGGTCCCTCGCTGTTCGCGGCCTACCGGCCGCTCACGGGCACGCGCCACTGCAGTTCGTTTAAAAGTAAATTCTCGTTCGTCTACCAGTTCGGGCCGAAATTCGGGTTCAACTGTCGGTCGGTCCGGTCGAGCGCGTCGATCGTTTCCATATCCTCGGCGTCGAGATCGAGCCCGAGACTCGCCCAGTTGTCGGCGATGTGGTCCGCGCTGGTTCCCTTCGGGATGGCGGTGACTCCGGACTCGCGGAGCCACGCGAGAGACACCTGCGCGGCGCTGACGTCGTGCTTTGCGGCGATGTCGGCGATCGTCGGATCGTCGAGGATCTTCCCGCGGGCGAGCGGCGAGTACCCGACGAGCTCGATGTCGTTGGCGTCGGCGTACTCGCGCAGCTCCTCCTGCCGGAGCAGCGGGTGCATCTCGACTTGGTTCGCGAAGGGCGTTTCACCGAGCGCGTCGGTTGCGGCGTCGAGGTGCTCGGGCTCGAAATTCGAGACGCCGATCCGGTCGATCAGCCCGTCGTCGCGAAGCTCGGCGAACGCCGGCAGCGTCTCCGCCGGGTCGTACTCGCCGGCCGGCCAGTGGACGTACAGCAGATCGACGTACTTCGTGTCGAGCTTCTGGAGGCTCTCGCGGGTGGACCTCGCCACGTCCGCCGGGGAAAGCTGGTCGATCCACACCTTCGTGGCGAGGAACACGTCCTCGCGGTCGACGTCGGCCGCGGCGATCCCCTCGCCAACGGCCGCCTCGTTGCCGTAGATCTGCGCGGTGTCGACGTGGCGATACCCCGTCTCCAGCGCGGTCGTCACCGACTCCGCACACTGCGCGAGGTCGTCATTCTCCCACGTCCCGAGGCCGAGCACCGGCATCCCGCCGCGGGTCGGTACGTCGACGGACCGCTCTCGTGGTGACATATACGAACGTAGTCGCGTGAGCGGAAAATCCCTTGCGTTCGCGGCGCAACCGTTCCCGTTCTCGGGGCGAGCAGCGACGTCAGACGGACCGCGGAATCAGTCGTCCAGCAGTGCCCGCGAGGAGTTCGTCACGACGAGCAGGCTGGAGGCCCCCATCGCGAGCGCGGCGAAGAGGGGGTTGAGCAGCCCGGCCACCGCGAGCGGGATGGCCACCGCGTTGTAGAGGAACGCCCAGCCGACGTTCCCCTTCACGCGCCGGCCGGCGGCCCGTGACAGCTCGAAGACGGTCGCCACGGAGCCGAGGTCGTCGTCGACGATCGCCACGTCGGCCGCGTCGGCCGCCATCGCGGTCCCGCCGCCGAGGGCGACTCCGAGGTCGGCCGCGGCGAGCGCGGGCGCGTCGTTGGTCCCGTCGCCGACCATCACCGTGAGCCCGCTCGCCTTGAGCCGCTCGATCGTCTCCGCTTTCCCCGCCGGCGGGACGCCGGCGAACACCGACGAGACCGCGTCGTGCTCGCGGAAGACCGCGGCCGCGCGCTCGTCATCGCCCGTCAGGACGACCACGTCGACGCCCGAGTCGTCGAGCGCGGTCACCGTTTCCTCCCACCCTTCGCGCAGTTCGTCACCGACGACGACCATCCCCTCGGCCGCGCCGTCGCGACCCGCGGCGACGGGGACCCGACCGACGTCGCGCGCCGCTGCGACCGCCTCGCGGATCGCGTCCGGCACCGTCCAGCCGCGTGCATCGAAGAGGTCCGGGTGCCCGACCACGACCTCGACCCCGTCGACGACCCCGGTGACGCCGCGGGCGTGGCTCTCGAAGCTCTCGACTGCGATGGCGTCTCCGGCATCGGCGTCTGCGTTCGCCTCGTCGGTCCCGTCGGTCGCGTCCGCTCCGCCCGTCCCGTCCGCTCCCCCGTCGTCGGTCGTCGAGACCCCTCCGTCGGTGAGGGCCGAGTGAGCGGCGTCTCCTCCGCTCGCTTCCGACCGCGCCGCGGCGATGGCCCGGCCGACGGGATGCGCCGAGCGCCCCTCCAGCGCGGACGCGAGTCGGAGGAGATCGTCGTCGAGGTCGGCCGCCACGACCCGCATCTCGCCGGTCGTGAGCGTGCCCGTCTTGTCGAAGACGAC
The DNA here is from genome assembly GCF_042662525.1 of Halorubrum trueperi. Taxonomy (NCBI): domain Archaea; kingdom Methanobacteriati; phylum Methanobacteriota; class Halobacteria; order Halobacteriales; family Haloferacaceae; genus Halorubrum; species Halorubrum trueperi. The sequence goes on along the minus strand of NZ_JBHSXI010000012.1, from coordinate 497,781 downwards.
GGTTTCGGCGTCGCGCACTCGCTCGAAGACGGTGTCGTCGAAGATCACGATCGAGCGTTCGAGCGCGTCGCGGATCCCCGCAGCGACCGCGAGCGGGGTCGCGAGCCCGAGCGCGCACGGACACGAGACGATGAGCACCGTGAGCCCGACGAGCATCGCCTCGGTCACCCCGTTGCCGAGCGCGAGGTTGGCGGCGGCCGCGACGACGGCGATTCCGAGAACGACCGGCACGAACACCGTCGCGAGCCGGTCAGCGAGCTTCTGGACGCCGTGGTTTCCGCTCTGGAGGTCCCAGACCAGTTCGGCGACGCGGTCGAGACTGGAGGTCGCGTCCGGGCCGACCGCGACCGTCAGCGACCCGTCGGCGACCACGGACCCGCCGACTACGGCGTCGCCGGGTTCCTTCCGGACCGGCATCGATTCGCCGGTGACGACCGACTCGTCGACCGCGGCGTCGCCCGCGACCGTCTCGCCGTCGACCGGGACGCGCTCGCCGGCGCGCACGAGCAGCCGGTCGCCCGGATCGAGGTCCTCGATGGCGACCGTCTCCGTGTCGCCGATTTGGGTGCCCTCACTCTCGACGCCGACCGCGACACCGCCCTCGTCGCCGTCTGCGACATCGCCCTCATCGCCACCTTCGTCGCCGTCCGCGACGCCGGTTGCGACGTCCTCCCCGCCGCCGACGATCCGCCGCGCCTCGTCGACCTGGACCGCGGTGAGGTCCGAGAGCAGTTCGGTCGCGCGCGTCTTGATCGCGTCCTCGTAGTGGTTGCCGACGGTGACGATCACGATGATCGCGACGGTCACGTCGTAGTAGATCGACGGCGACTCGACGAGGATCACCGCCAGCGTGCTGTAGAGGTAGGCGCTGACCGCCGCGATGGCGACGAGCAGGTCCATGTTCGGCGACCGCGTCTTCGCGCTGACGTACGCCCCCCGCAGTATCGGCTTGCCCGTGACGAACAGGACGACCGTCGTCAGGACTGCGATGACCATGAAAAAGTACGTCCCCGAGGCCGACGACATCGCCGCGTCGAGGTATTCCAACGTCCGTTCGTTATAAAAGGGGAACGCGAAGTACGTCGGGTAGATGATGACGATGTACTGGAGCATGATCGCCATCCCGACGAGCACGCCGACCGCGAGCCGCGCCGTGGCCATGTTGTCCGCCTGCCGGCGCGAGAAGGCGTCGTCGCGGGGGTACGCGCTGTAGCCGAGCCCGCTCACCGCCGCCGAGAGGTCGCCGGTGGACACGTTCTCGGGATCGTGGTCGATCCGCACCGTGTCCGTGACGTAGCTGGCGCTCGCGGCGCTGACACCCTCCGTCTGGGTCGCGACGGTCTCGATGAACGCCTCGCAGGTCGCACAGTGCATCCCGTCCACCTCGAGGAACGTTGCCTCGTGATCGGCGGGGATCTCGGTGTCGTCGCCGTCAGCGCACTTGTCGCCGTCGCCGCCGACTGCGTCACCCCCTCGGGCGGCCGCGTTCCGACGCTCGCGCACCGCATCGGCGTCGACGTCGGCGTCACCGAGGGCCGCGTACACGTCCCGGCAGCCGGTACAACAGAAGCGATTGCCGTCGTCGTCGACAACGTCGACGCCGTCGGTCGGGAGCTCACAGAGGGTGCAGGCGTCGTCACCGCCGATGGCGTCGTCGCCGACGGCGGCCCGCACGGTCACATCCCTCCGTGACCGCCCGCCCCGGCGACGTCCAGCGGGTTCCAGAACGGGAGGCTCGGGTGCGGCACGTGGATACCCACTGACATCAGCCCGTGCGCGAACAGTACGTACCCGAGCGCGACGAACGCGACGCCGAGCAGTCGGTGGACTCGGCGGCGGTGGACCGCGTCGACGCTCTCGATGACGGTGCCGTAGAGGAACACCGCGGGCATCGTCCCGACGCCGAGGGCCGCGAGCGCGAGCCCCCCGCTGACGGCCGAGCCGCTGGCGAACGCGTACAGGTACGCCGGGTAGAGGATCGGGCACGGCAACAGCCCGTGGACCGCGCCGAGCCCGACGATTCCCGGGCCGTTCGCGAGCCGGTCGACGTGTCCGGTGAGCCAGCCGGTGACGCGCTGGAGTCCCGGGAGATGCACCCCGCCCGTCGCGCCGCCGAGGAGGTATCTGATCCCGACGACGATCACGGCCGCGCCGACGCCGAGACCGACGACGCCGCGGACCGCCTCGGCCGCGCCGGTCAGCGTCGCGGTCGTGACGAGGACGAACCCGCCGAGCGCCCCGAGCGCGGCCCCGATCACGGTGTAGCTCGCCGCGCGCCCGAGGTTGAACAGGGCGTGCTGACGGACCTCGTAGGTGGTCAGGTGACCGCGGCGGCCGTTCGTGCGGGCCGTTGTCGCATCGGCGGTCGCGTCGGCGACAGTCGCGTCGGCGGTCGCGTCGGCGGCGGTCGCACCGGTCCCGCCGTCGGTGCGCTCGCTCTCGCCTCGCATTCGTCCGGCGTACACGGTGACGAGCGGGCCGCACATCCCGATGCAGTGCGCGCCGCCGAGCAGCCCGATCGCGAGAAACAGCAGGACGTCGGTCCCGAGGAGTGTCGATGCGACCATGGGGAGATTATCGACGGTTCGAGTCGCGCGGAGTAATGCGTTTCGTCGCTCTCGACGGGCATCGCCGCTCGCGGGAGTCCCTTCGCCGTGGGGCCACCGTCCTTCGATTTCGTCTCACGTCACTCCTCCACGGTCACGGTCCCCACCATCCCGCCGTCGAGGTGGGGGATACAGACGTAGTAGTGCTCTCCGGGGACGGTGAACGTCTGGGAGAACCGATCACCGTTTTCGAGCGCGCCTCCGAAGTCGCTCTGCCACGCAACGCGGGCCGCGTCGTAGTCGTCGTATCCGCCGGACGCGAAGTACGCAGCGCCGTCGGGGAGCCTGCGAGCGGTGACGGTGTGCGTCCGCGAACTCGTGTTCTCCCAGACGACGGTGTCGCCGACGGAGATCGTCAACGACGCCGGGCGGAAGCCGTCGGCGACCATCCCGATGTCGTATCCCGGATCGCCGCCAACGCCCGAGCAACCGGCGAGCGCGGCCGTCACTCCGACGCCGGTTCCGGCGGCTCCCGCCCGTCGGAGGAACCGTCTGCGGTGCATACCCCACGTGAGGGGCTCGGTCGGTTTAATCTCGCGGTTCGACCCATCGAGTGAGAATCGGTCCGAGCACCGCCAGCGACACTATTCCGTACGCCGCCAGCGATATCACATCGCACGCCGCTAGCGATACCGCATCGCACGCCGCTCGCGACTCGAAAGTACGAGCGTTTTTGTACCTCGGGGATGTGGTTGTGTTCCGTGAGCGAAATACTGCCGGTGATCACCGCCATTCTGGGCATCGGCATCGCACTCCAGGTGATCTCCTCGCGGTTGCAGGTGCCGAGCGTGCTCTTTCTCATCGTAGTCGGCGTCCTCATGGGGCCCGAGGGGCTCGGATTCGTCACGTCGGCGACGTTCGGTGACGGGCTGGCGACGGTCGTCGGCCTCTCGGTCGCGGTCATCGTCTTCGACGGCGCGTTCCACCTCCACCGCGACCGGCTCTCCGACGCGCCGCGGACTATCACGACGGTGGTCACGCTCGGCGCGCTCGTCATGTTCCTCGGAACGGCGGCCGCGGTCCGGCTGTTCGTCGCGGACGACTGGGGGATCGCGCTGCTCATCGGCGCGCTGCTCATCGCGACGGGGCCGACCGTCATCACGCCGATCCTCGAAGTGGTCGACGTTCGCGAGCACGTCGCCTCCACGCTGGAGGCCGAGGGCATCTTCAACGACGTGACCGCGGCCGTGCTCGGGATCGTTGTGTTCGAGACGGTGGTGCTCGCGAGCGAGGCGGCGATGCTCCCGGGAGGCTTCCTGACGCGGATCGTCTCCGGAGTGGGCGTCGGCGCTGTGGTCGCGGCGGCCGTCTACGTCATCGTCGTGAAACTCGACTCGCCCGGGGTCGACGCGAAACGCACCGTTCGGCTCGTCACGCTCGGCGGGGCGTTCGTTTCGTACGGGCTCGCGGAGGCGATCTCCCCGGAGACGGGCGTCGCCGCCGCGGCCGCCGCCGGAATTCTGCTCGGGAACGTCGACGACCTCCCTCACCGCGAGGAGGTGTCCAGCTTCGGCCGCGATCTCACGCTCATCGCGCTCGCGTTCATCTTCATCTCGCTGGCCGCGCTGATCGACTTCGACACGGTGATCGGCCTCGGTCCGGGCGGAATCGGCGTCGTCGTCGCGGTGACGCTCGTGATCCGTCCGGCCGTCATGTTCCTATCCGCCCGCGAATCGGCGTTCACGCGGAGCGAGCGATTCTTCTTGAGCCTCGTCGGACCGCGCGGGATCATCCCTGCCTCGGTGGCGACCCTGTTCGCTATCGAACTGCAGGAGGCGGGGCAGTTCGACGCGGCACAGACGCTCGCCGGGACCGTCTTCCTCGTCATCTTCATCACGGTCGTGTTACAGGCGGGCCTCGCGAGGCAGATCGCGGACACACTCGACGTGCAACCAATGAAAACCATCATCGTCGGCGGGGGCCGGGTCGGCCGGACCCTCGCCAAACGGCTGGAGAACCGGGGCGAAAACGTCGTGATCCTCGACCGCGATCCGGAGGCGGTCGAGGAGCTGCAGCGCGCCGATCTCCGCGCGGCCGTCGGCGACGGAACCAGCGCCGACGCGCTCGAAGCGCACGGTGCCGAGAACGCGAAACTGCTCGTCGCGGCGACGCCGGACGACGACGCGAACCTGCTCGTCTCGCAGCTCGCCCGTTCCACGTTCGACGTCGAAACGGTCGTCGCGCGCGTCAACGACCCCGACAACGTCGAGGCCTTCGAGACGCTCGACGTCCGCGCGATCGACGTCTCCTCGGCGATGGCGTGGTCGCTCGACAACGAGATCGAACGCCCCACGCTGAGCCACTGGATGAACCAGATCGGCGATGGTCACGACGCTCAGGAGGTGACGATCACCGCCGAGACGTTCGCCGGCGAGACGATCACGGACCTCGCGGCCGAGATTCCCAACAGCGTGCTGATCGCGGTGATCGACCGGGATGACGACACGTTCGTCCCCCACGGCGACACGACGCTACGGGCCGGCGACCGCGTGACGTTCCTCGGCGACACCGAGGACGTGGAGACGGCGATACGGCGGGTCCACCCGCACGAGTGAAGCTTTCGCCGCCTGTCGAGCGGAGTGAGGACGCCGCCCCCCGCCGAGAGAACAGAGCTAAACCCGCGGCGGCGGTGATATCGGACATGAAACAGGCCATCGTCGCCCGGACGGACATCGGCATGGGCGAGGGGAAACTCGCCGCGCAGGTCGCGCACGCGTCGCTGTCGGCGTACCAAGACGCGGGGCGACGCGCCCGCAAGAAGTGGCAGGGTGAAGGACAGAAGAAGGTCGTCCTCAAGGGGGACTCCGAGAGCCAACTGTTCGAACTGGCCGACAAGGCTGACAAGGAAGGCCTCCCGTACGCGATCGTTCGCGACGCGGGACACACCCAACTGGAGCCCGGGACGGTCACCGCCCTAGCGGTTGGGCCCGCCCGCGACGACAGCATCGATCGCGTGACCGGCGACCTCTCGCTGTATTAAATGCCGGGACTGTACGCGCTCCGCGAGGCGCACCCGACCGAGCGGACGGTCGGCATGGCGTACTACGTCAGCGACGCCGACGGGATCGGCGGTCGCCTGCGCGACTCTCCCGAGGACTTCCGCGTTCGCGAACTGGAGGCGTTCGACCCGGAGCCGCTCGGCGCCGACTGGGGGGGCTACCCCGAGCTCGTCGTCCGCGTTACCCTCCGGGACTGGGACACCAACGACTTCGCGCGTCGGATCTCAGACGCGCTCGGGATCAGCCGCGAGCGCGTCTCCTGGGCCGGTACGAAGGACAAGCGAGCGGTCACCACGCAGCTGTTCACGCTCCGCGAGGTCGACCCCGACGATCTCCCCAAAATCAGCGGCGTCGAAATTGAACCTCTCGGCCGCGCCGGTCGGCGGCTCTCATTCGGCGACCTCGCGGGCAACGCCTTCGAGATCCGGGTCGCTGACGCGGTCCCCGAGGCCCCGAAGCGCGTCGCGGACGTCGTCAGCGACCTCCGGGCGTTCGCGGGCGACGGAGACGCGGAAGCCGACGAGAACACGCAAGACGACGATCCGGCGGCTTCCTCGGGAGACGTGACGGACGCGACCGCGGGCATCCCGAACTACTTCGGCCAGCAGCGCTTCGGGAGCCGTCGTCCAGTGACGCACGTCGTCGGCCTCGCGATCGCTCGCGGCGACCCTCGCGAAGCGGTCCGATTGTACGCCGGAAACTCCGCCGAGACCGAGCCGGACGACACTCAGGCAGCGCGCGACCGAGTGGACGCCGCGTTCGGAGTAGGGGAGACCCCAGCGGGCTCGGCCGCCAGCGACGAAACGGAGCGCGACAGTACCAAAACGGCGGGCGACGGCGACGGCGACTGGGACGCCTGCCTCGACGCGATCCCCGGAAAACTCCGGTTCGAGCGCTCCATGGTTCACCGGCTTGCCGAGCGCGACGTCGACCCGGGTGCGCCGCCCGATCACGACGACTGGTGGCACGCGCTGGAAGCGGTGCCCTCGAACCTCCAGCGGCTGTTCGTCAACGCGGCGCAGTCGTTCCTCTTCAATCGGATACTGAGCGAGCGGCTCCGGCGCGGGATCCCGTTTGACCGCCCGGTCGCCGGCGACACGGTGTGTTTCGCTGACAGCGACGCCCCGGACGAGCTGTACGCGCCCGATATGGACCGGCTCCAGCGCGTCGATGCCGATCGAGTGTCGATCGTCTCGCGCCACTGCAAGCGCGGTCGAGCGTTCGTCACCGCGCCGCTCGTCGGCATCGATACCGAGCTCGGCGACGGCGAGCCCGGTGAGATCGAGCGTGAGGTCCTCGACGAGGCCGGAATCGAGCCCGGTGACTTCGACCTCCCGGGCGACTTCGACTCGTCCGGGACCCGGCGGGCGATCCTGTTGCGAACCGATCTCGACGTGACCTTCGAGTACGGCGATCCGCGGTTCGCGTTCGCACTCCCGAGCGGCTCGTACGCGACCGTGTTACTCCGGGAGTTCTCGAAGAGCGGACCGCTCGACCTCTGAACGATCCGCGTTCGTGGGTAATACGGTGAATGAACCGATCAGAAACCACCACGATACTGCGACCCGTTCCGAGCCGTTTTTGTGCCGGAGCCGTAAATTGACGGTATGACCAGGATCGTCGTCATCGACCTCCACGGCCAGTTCACGCACCTCGAACGACGCGCGCTCCGCGACGTCGGCGTCGACACCGAGATCATTTCGGCCGACGCGCCCGCCGCCGAGGTCGACGCCGACGGAATCGTCCTCTCGGGCGGTCCCGACATGGACCGCGTCGGCAACGCGTCGGACTACCTTGATCTGGACGTGCCCGTCTTCGGGATCTGTCTCGGGATGCAGCTCATCGCGCTCGAACGCGGCGGCGAGGTCGGCGGCGGCGACTACGGCGGCTACGCCGACGTCGACGTGGCGATCGTCGACGATGAGGACCCGCTTGTGGGGTCGCTCGCGCCCGAAACCCGCGTGTGGGCCTCTCACGCCGACGAGGTGAAGTCGCTCCCGGACGGATTCACGCGAACCGCGACTTCGGACGTCTGTGGCATCGAAGCGATGTCGAACGTCGGCGAGGACCTGTACGGCGTCCAGTGGCACCCGGAGGTCGCTCACACCGAGCGCGGCGAGGAGGTATTCGAGAACTTCGTGGCGATCTGCGAGTCGACCTGACTGATCCCGCTTCACTCCTCCTCTAGCGACCGTTTCACGCCCCCATCCTTCGATTCACTCTCGAAGCCGGGCCGTCAACACCGGTGCCTGGCTGTGTCTCACGACGCGCTCGGCGACCGATCCGGCCGCGAGGAACCGGCCGAGCCCCGTCCGACCGTGGGTCCCCATCACGATCAGGTCGACGCCGTAATCGCCCGCGGCGTCGAGGATCTCCTCGTGCGGCCGACCGCGTCGGAGGTGCCGTTCGACCTCTATCTCCCGCGCCGCGCCACCCTCGGCGACGGCGTCGAGCGCGCGCTCGCCCCGCTCCTCCTCGCGCTCGACGACCATGTCCCACTCGCTCGCGCCTGCGACGCCCTGATCCACGACGAAGAGGACGTGGATACTCGCGTCCGCCAGGTCGGCGAGGTACAGAGCGTGGTCGACGGCGGCGTCGCTCCCGGCGCTCCCGTCCGTCGGGCAGAGTATTGCGTCGTACATGACGGTGCGACGCACGCACCGTTCGGTGTTAACAGTTCGCAGAACATCTGTCGCAGAACATCTGTCGCAGAACATCTGTCGCAGAACATCTGTCGCAGAACGTCGGTCGCGGAACGTCGGTCGCAGAACATCTGTCGCAGAACATCTGTCGCAGAACGTCGGTCGCGGAACGTCGGTCGCAGAACGTCGGTCGCGGAACGTCGGTCGCAGAGTGGCGATCACGGAATGTCGGTCGCAGAATCTCTGTCTCACTTTGGCCGCCGACAGCCCGCAGATGTCCCGTCTCACTCGCCCACGCGCCGTCTCTCGTTAACGCAGCCGCGCCAGTCAGAGCCGGTATCGTCGGACGTGATCGGTGCCGCAGCTCGGACACTCACGCCGGTACTCGACGGTCGCGCCAGAAGTAACCGCCTTCCACCCGCCCTCCTCGTCGACGAACCCGCACTCCTCGCAGGCGCGGGACCGCCCGTCGAGCCGCGCGCGAAGGCGATCGAACGCCGACGTGCCGCCGTAACTGGATGACATATGGTACCAGTACACAATAACACGATTAATAATTATCGGTGTTCGGAGGGGGAACGCAGACCCGAGCTCCGTCGCTCACGCTGTGAGTGATCCGCCGTCGCGATCGGTGGTTCGTCGCGGATCGGCCGCTATCGGTCCGCAGAGCGTCGTTTAAAAGACGACGAGTCGCCCGCGCTCACTCGTCGAACAGCTTGTCGACCGCCTCGCCGGCTGTCTCGGCCGCTTCGTGGGCGACCGCGTCGGGGTCGGGGTCGTCGGGCGCGTTCAGGTACACGTCAACGTCGAGCACGCCGTCCTCGAACGTCACCGTGACGTCGAGGTCTTTCACCGCCGACTGGTCGTAGTGAGCGAAGACGACGCCCTCCGCCGCCTCCGCGGCGGTGTGAACGACCTCGTCGTCGCTCGGTTCGTCGCCCGTCAATTCGTCGCCCGCCGATTCGTCGTTCATTTGTTCGTCGCTCATCGCCGCGTTACGCGCCGCCCGCGCCCGGACCGCCCGGTCCCATCGGACCGCCGCCAGCGCCGCCCTGGAGCATCTGCTGGAGCTCGCCCTGGAGGTCGTCGAACTGCTCTTCGACGCGCTCCTCCTGCTTTTCGAGCTGTTCGGCGCGGACCTCGAGGGAGTCGACCTTGTTCTCGAGGTCGGCGTAGGCGGACTCGTAATCCGTCTCGACGAGAACCTCGCCGATCTCGCGGTACATTCCGGCGTCCTCGTCGACGTCTTCGAGAGCGGTGAGAGCCGTCTTCGACTCGTTGAGCGCCGTCTGCGCCTGCTCTTTCTGCTCTGCGACCTGTTGTGCGGTCTCCTGCAGCTCCTGCAGCTCCTCTATCTTCTCCTGTGCCTCGGGCGGCATGTTCCCTTGCATGGTCGGAACGAGGCGACCCGGACGGAAAAACCCCCGACTTCTATCTCGATGAGAGAAACAGCGAGTAGAGCGAGTATACGGCAAGAAAATGGCAGATCTGCGATTCTTTCGAGACTGCTCGCGGCTACCTTGCGGTTACTCGCGATCGCGGTGGGTCCCAGTCCGTTCACCGTCACGGTCGCCGGTCGCGTCGCCGCCTCGGCTATCGGTCTCGTCGCCGCCTCGGTCGTCGATCCGTTTGCCGGCTCGGTTGCCGGCTCGATCCCCGACCCGTTCGGCGACTTCGACGAGCCGCGTCCAGCTGTTGATCCCGGCTCGGAGCGCCACGAGATCGTCGGCGGCGATCCGGACGTGGACGGCGTCGCCGTCGCTGGAGACGGTCGCGACGGAACGGGCATCGTCGATTTCGCCGACTTCGGGAGCCAGCGCGTCGCCGACGAGGCGAGCGCGCCGCTCGGAGGGATACCGAAACGAAAGCACCGTGTCGTGTATGCGCGTCGCCGTCACGGTCGCTGTGGGGCCCGAACGCCTACTCGACGTTGACTTCCTTCATGCCGCCGCCGCGCTCTTTCAGGAGGACGCGGTGGCCGCAGTACGGACAGCGCACGCCGCCGTACTCGTCGAGGGTTACGTCGCGCTTACAGCGGGAGCACTTGTAGCTCATCTGCCTACTCCTCGTCGGCGAGCGCGGCGCGGATGGAGCGCCGGACGGTTCGACCGCCGGGCGTCTCGGGGCGGTAGGCCCCGCCGGTGAAGGTTTCGCCCGTCTCCTCGTTGACCCAGATGCCGGTGCCCTTGCGCGTGACGTCGTCGCCGTCGACGGTGGCGTTCTGCATCTCCTCTTCGATGTCCTGGACTCGTTTGCGGGAGACCCGGCCGTAGCGAGCGCCGAATCGGCCCGCACTCCCGGTGCTTCGTGCCTTGTCCTCAGCCATAGTGAGTTCGTCTACCGCCAGCGCGGGTAAAAAGGCTACGAGTCGAAGGCGTCGACGCCGCCGTATCACGAGACGATCGACCGTGTGAGACGGGGTGTCACGGATCGCCGCCGGCAACGTGGTATTTACCCAAACGACCGCGAGATCGCTGGCGGCGACTGCTTATAACTGAACGTGGCGGTGGCGTCGCCGGCGGCTCCGCCGCCGGCTGCCAGAGGCGTGAAGCGCTCGCTTGCAGTCGGACGTAGTCCGGCGACAGCGAACGCTTCGCTCTCGCTCTGCGCCTCCGAGCGGCCGGAGGGAGCGAGGAGCCCGCGCGGCTGGGGCTTTGAAGGCGGTCACCACTCCAGCACCGATATATACCCAACCGACTGACCGATTGCGATCTGAGACCGCGTACTCGCCGCCCAAATCTGTCATCTGACTATCATTGTCCCCACGACTTCCGGCCTAGACCGCAACACCTTTCACAACCAAGTAATATCACTAAGTTGTATGCACGGATTCGACGGATTCAGCGACGTGAGCGAGACCGACGTGACGAAGGCGATCGGGAACGAGTGGACCGACGGCTTCCTCGATTTCACCGAGTCGGACGTCATCATTCTCGGCGGCGGGCCGTCGGGATTGATGGCTGCCAAAGAACTGGCGGAGCGCGGCGTGAAGGTGATGATCGTCGAGAAGAACAACTACCTCGGTGGCGGATTCTGGCTCGGCGGGTTCCTGATGAACACGGTGACGGTCCGTGACCCGGCCCAGGAGATCCTCGACGACCTCGACGTCGACTCCGAGCCAGTCGAGGACGTCGACGGGCTCTACACGGCGGCCGGCCCCGAGGCCTGTTCAGGGCTGATCAAGGCGGCCTGCGACGCCGGCGCGCGAGTCCAGAACATGACGGAGTTCACCGACCTCGTCGTCCGCGAGGACCACCGCGTCGGGGGGATCGTGATGAACTGGACGCCGGTTCACGCGCTCCCGCGAGAGATAACCTGCGTCGACCCCATCGCGGTCGAGTCCGACCTCGTTATCGACGCGACCGGCCACGACGCGGTCGCGATCAGCAAGCTCGACGAGCGGGGCGTCCTCTCCGCGCCCGGGATCGAACACGCGAAGGAGCACAACACCGGAATGGATCAGACGGGCGACGATCAGTACGGTGCGCCCGGTCACGACTCGCCCGGCCACGATTCGATGTGGGTCGGCGAGAGCGAGGACGCCGTCGTCGAGCACACCGGCGTCGTCCACGACGGCCTGATCGCCTCGGGGATGGCGGTCGCGACCGCCCACGGACTCCCGCGGATGGGTCCGACCTTCGGCGCGATGCTCGTCTCCGGGAAGCGCGCCGCGCAGGCCGCCCTCGACGAGCTCGGCGTCGACGAGCCCGCGGTCCGCCTCTCCGCGGGTAGCGAGCCCGCCCCCGCCGACGACTGAGGCGACGACTGGGGCGACGACGAGCGAGCCGACGACGCGCTCGTTCCGCTCCCCGATGACGCGCTTTTTCGGCTCCCCCGACGACGCGCTTATTATTCTCGTTCTCGGAATATTACCCATGTACTGGCGGGGACACGTGGGTATCGCCCTGATCGCGTACGCCCCGTTCGCGGCGGCGGCCCGCGCCGTCGGCGAGCCCGAACTGGCGGCCCTCGGCGGGGCCGTCGCGATCGCGCTCTCGACGCTCCCCGACGTCGACCAGCGGCTCCCGGTCTCGCACCGCGGCCCGACGCACACGGTCGCGTTCGCGTTGGGCGTTGGGGCGTCGACAGCGATCGCGATGGCCCTGGTCGCCGGGGCCTCCGCGGGCCTCCCGCCGTGGTCGCCCGCGTTCCTCGGCACCGTCGCGACGGTAGCGCTCTGCTCGCACCTCGCCGGCGACGCGATCACGCCGATGGGAATCCGTCCGTTCCGCCCGTTCCGGAACGCTCACGTCACCTTCGATCTAATCCCGGCGAAGAACCCGCGCGCGAACCGGCTGTTTCTCGGAACCGGGACCGCCGCGGCGGTGATCGCGCTCACGCTCTGATCCAATTCTGCGCGCTCACGCTCTGACCCGATCTCCGGACGACGGCGACGTGCTCGAGATTGCCCCGATCTATCATGAACGTTCACTCGCCCCCGACTCAACCGTGTGCTTTTTTCCGCCCTTGCGCCGAACCGGGCGATATGCGAAACGCCAAGATCGTCTGTACGATCGGCCCGGCGTCGGACGACCGGGACACGATCCGCGACCTCGCCGACGCGGGGATGTCCGTCGTCCGACTGAACGCCAGCCACGGGACGACGGCGCACCGGGAGACGGTCATCGAGCGCGCTCGCGAGGTCGACGCGGCCGTCGACGACCCCCTCGCGGTGATGGTGGACCTGAAGGGACCCGAGGTCAGGACCGCCGAGATCGACGACCCGATCTCGATCGCCGATGACTCCGAGGTCACCTTCGCCGAGGGCGACGACGCCACCCCCGACCGCGTGGGCCTCACCCACTCGATCGCGGCCGCGGGGCCGGGCGACACCGTCCTCCTCGACGACGGCCGGATCGAGTGCCGCGTCGAGCGCGTCGAGGGCGAATCGGTCGTCGCGACCGTCGTCTCCGGCGGGACGCTCGGCTCGCGGAAGGGAGTGAACCTCCCGGGCGTCGCCATCGACGTCGACCTCATCACGCCGGAGGACGAGGCCGAACTCGACCTCGCGGCGCGAGCGAACGCCGACTTCGTCGCGGCGTCGTTCGTGCGCGACGCCGACGACGTCTATCGGATCGCGGACGAACTGGAGGCCCGCGGCGGCGACCACATCCCGATCGTGGCGAAGATCGAGCGGGCCGGCGCGGTCGACAACCTCGACGGGATCGTCGACGCCGCCGACGGCGTGATGGTCGCGCGCGGCGACCTCGGCGTCGAGTGCCCGCTGGAGGACGTACCGGTGATCCAAAAGCGGATCATCCGACAGTGCGTCAACGCCGGCGTGCCCGTCATCACGGCGACGGAGATGCTCGACTCGATGGTCTCCTCCCGCCGGCCGACCCGGGCTGAGGCGTCCGACGTCGCGAACGCGGTCCTGGACGGGACCGACGCGGTGATGCTCTCGGGCGAGACCGCCATCGGTGACAACCCCGTCAACGTCGTCGAGACGATGGATCGGATCGTCAGGCAGATCGAGTCCAGCGAGGAGTACGCGGAGACGCGCGAACAGCGCGTCCCGACCGCGGCGGAGGGGTCCCGAACCGAGGCGCTGGCGCGCTCCGCGCGCTACCTCGCGCGCGACATCGGCGCGTCGACCGTGGTCGCCGTCTCCGAGTCGGGCTTTACCGCCCGCAAGACGGCGATGTTCCGGCCGGGCGTTCCCGTCGTCGCGACGACGCCGAACGACCGGGTCCGCCGACAGCTCGCGCTCTCGTGGGGCGTTCGTCCCGTGTTGACGGAGTACGCGCACGACATGGAGACGATCCTCGACAACGCGGTCGACGCCGCGCTCGACATCGGTGGGGCCGCCTCCGGCGACACGCTCGTCGTCCTCTCCGGCATGCTGACCGAGTTCGAGGGGACGAACACGACGAACACCCTCAAGGTTCACGTCGCCGCCGAGACGCTGGTGACGGGGAAGGCCGTGGTCGCGGGTCACGTCGCGGCACCCGTGTACCGGACCGATGACGGGGATCTGAGCGAGGTCCCGGAGGGGTCCATCGTCGCGCTCGGACCGGGGTTCGAGGGGGAGTTCTCGGGCGACCTCGACGCGCTGGCGGGGATCGTGGACGCCCGCGCGGGGATGACCGGCTATCCGGCCGTGGTCGCCCGCGAGCTCGGCGTGCCGATGGTCTCGGGCGCGACGCTGCCGGAGCGCGTGACCGACGGGACCGTTGTGACTCTCGACGGCGAGCGCGGGATCGTCTACGACGGCGACGTGATCGCGGCGGCGCGGAAGCGATAGACCGACGGACGGCCACTCGTTGGCGACCTGGAATTTAAAATGGCGAGTGCTCTGGCGGCGACTGCTTTTAAATGAAGGATGCGGTGCGGTGGCGCGCCTCCGAGCGGCCGGCAGGCCGCAAGTAGGGAGGGACCGAAGGTCCCTCTGACAGCCGGCGGCGGAGCCGCCGGCGACAGCCCGCGAGGTCGCCGGCGGCGAAACCGCGGGCAATTGGGGTTTTGGAAGTGTTCACTGCGTCGCCGACAGCAACGATCACGTATAAACAATTACCGCCAGAGACACAGCAGTTCACCGCGCCAGCAACGACATATAAACAGCCGCCAGCAACACCGCTCGCTCACTTATAACCAATCATGCCACAAGATCGACATACCCACTGCCGAAATCCTTCAAGAGGCACCGTTCAGTGACCAACTGCTTCGGGTAAGATGATAACTAAAAAAAGAAGATTGCAACAGCGCCTGTCTATCCACTCACCCGCCAGCCATTTATCGCCGACCCGTCTACTCACGGGTATGAGCGAGGACCGCGGCGACGGCGACACGCGCAGTCGGGCGAACCAGACCCGGAGCGCCGCCGCCGACGAGGAGGAACGCCAGTGGCGGTTCGCCGTCGACGACGTCGGTCCAGACGGGATCGTCGAGGACACGCACACGCCCGAGAGCGAGCCGATCGAACCCGAGTCGATCGAGGTCGAACACGCGGTCTTCGTCGCGCTCGGTGTCGCGCTCACGGTCGGCGTGTTTCTGTTCGGATTTTGACCCGACCACACCGTCACGCGGGTTCTGAACCGGCCACACCGTCACGCGGGTTCTGACCCGACCGCACCATCACTTATACCGACGGGCCCGTACGTCCGGACATGGATGTGCTCGCGCAGTCCGGATTGCTGGCTCCGGAGACGCTTCCCCTCCTGTTGCTGACGGCCGGGCTGTTGCTCTCGATGGCGGAGGCGCTCGCACCGGGAGCGAACTTCATCGTCGTCGGGATCGCGCTGATCGGGGCGGGCCTCGGCGGCCTGCTGCTGGCCTCGTTCGGGGTTGCCGGAGCGGGCCTCACGGTGATCATGGCGCTGTTGACGCTCGTCTTCGGCGCGGCCGCCTTCTACGGGTATCACGAGTTCGACCTCTACGGCGGCAAGGGCCAACAGCAGACGAGCGACAGCGACTCGCTGAAAGGGAAGACCGGCACCGTCACCGAGGCGGTCACGACCGCCGGCGGCGAGGTCAAACTCTCCGAAGGGGGGTTCAATCCGTACTACTCCGCGCGCTCGATCGAGGGGACGATCGAGGAGGGCGAAGAGGTGATGGTGGTCGACCCCGGCGGCGGCAACGTCGTCACCGTGGAGTCGATGGGCTACGTCGAGGACGACATCGACGCGGAACTCGCCGCTGACCGCGCCCGGAAGGAGGCCCGGCGGAGCGACGAGACTGAATCCGAATCCGACGCCAGTGCCGAATCCGCCGACGAGAGCGACGCCGACGCCAGTGCCGAATCCGCCGACGAGAGCGACGCCGACGCCAGTGCCGAGTCCGACGTCGAGACAGAGCGTGAGTGACCTCGGGAACCCGCCTCACAGACCCAGTTCGCGCCCGAGCACGACGTGTTGGATCTCGCTGGTTCCTTCGCCGATCTCCATCAACTTCGCGTCGCGGTAGAAGCGCTGCGGCGCGAAGTCTGTCGTGTAGCCGTACCCGCCGAGCGTCTGGACCGCCTCCTCGGCAACCTCTCGGGCCGCCTCGCTCGCGTCGAGCTTCGCCAGCGCCGACTCGCGGGTGACGGGCTCGCCGGCGTCGTACGTCGCGGCCGCCCTGTGCGTGAGCAGCCGGGCCCGCTCCGTCTGCCGGTGCATGTGAACGATCTTATCGCGGATCGCGTCGAACTTCGCGATCGGCCTGCCGAACTGCTCGCGCTCGCCGGCGTAGTCCTTGGCGGCCTCGTAGGCACCCTGTGCGAGCCCGACGGAGAGCGCGGCGATTGAGATCCGACCGCCGTCGAGCGTCTTCATCGTCTGCGTCCATCCCTCACCCTCCTCGCCGAGCAGTCGGTCCTCGGGGATCCGCACGTCGTCGAGCAGAATCTCGCAGGTCGGCGAGCAGTTGAGCCCCATCTTGTCCCAGACGGTCGCAATCTCGAACCCGTCGTCGGACTCGGGATCGACGATGAACGTCGAGATCCCGTCGTATCCCGCGTCGGGGTCGGTGACGGCCTTCACCAGCACGCTGTCGGCGACGTTCGCGTTCGTGATGAACTGCTTGGTGCCGTTCAGCACGTACTCGCCGGCGTCGGCGTCGAACTCGGCGGTCGTGTCCATGTTCGACGCGTCAGAGCCGCTGCCGGGCTCGGTGAGCGCCCACGCGCCGATCCCCCCGCCCTCGACGAGGGGGCGGAGCCACGCCTCCTTCTGTGCGTCCGTGCCGAACAGCTCTATCGGCTTCGCGCCCAACGATGTGTGGGCCGCGTACGAGAGGCCGATCCCGCCGGAGACGCGACCGATCTCCTCGGTGACGAGCGCGTACATGAGCTGGTCGCCGCCGAGCCCGCCGTACTCCTCACCGATCGGCACGCCCATCATATCGAGGTCGGAGAGCGCCGCGAACACCTCCTCGGGGAACCGGTGCTCGTCCTCGATCTCCTGGGCGATCGGCCGGATCTCCGCCTCGCAGAACTCGCGCACCGTGTCGCGTATCATCCGGTGTTCGGCGGGTACCTCGAAGTTCATGGGCAAGAATTGCGACCGGGCGGCATAAACGATGCGAACGACCGTGAGAGATAACCTCTGTCGGTGAGAGATCTCGGCGGTCCGGAGGGCTATCGTCGGTCGGTGAGAGATCTCGACGGTCGCCGCTCCCGCTCCGTCGCGTGACGACGCCACTTATCTGTCGTCGTCGCGTTTCGTTTCGGTATGGAGCTCCGACAGCTCGTCCGCGGCCGGGTGGACTGGCCCGACATCGAGCGGGTCGTCCGCGAGCTGGCGGACCGGTACGACCGTGACACCGTGCGAGTGCGTTTTCTCGACGCCGACAACTGGCTATCGACGCCGATGGTGGTAGACGACGACCTGTTCGTGAAGGTGATCACCCGCCAGAACACGCTCGTTCACATGCTTTTCACCACCGGACGCAACCTCGGTGCCTTCTCGGCCGGTACCGAGGGGTTCTTCGAACGCTACGAGACCCCCTACGAGATGGCCCGTCACGAGTTGGAGGCGACGCGGAAGGTGCGCGAGATCGGCGTCAACGCCCCAGAGCCGATCGAGGCGTTCGAGGTCGGCGACCTCGGCGTGGTCGTGTTGGAGTACCTCCCCGAATTCAGGACCCTCGACGAACTGGACCGCGCCGACGTCGAAGCGCTCGCGCCCACGCTGTTCGACACCCTCCGGCGGGTGCACGACGCCGGGCTCGCCCACGGCGACCTCCGCGCCGAGAACGTCCTCGTTCGCGACGGCGACCTGTACGTCATCGACGCGACGAGCGTGAGCGACGACGGCCGCGAGTCCGCGCGGTCCTACGATCTCGCCAGCGCGCTGGCGGCACTGGAACCCCTCGTCGGCGCGCCGGCCGCCGTCGACGCCGCGCTCGAGAGCTACTCCGCCGACGAACTCCTCGCCGCCCGGCGGTTTCTCGATTTCGTCGCCATCCGGCCCGACCACGACTTCGAGAGCGCGGCGCTCAAAGGCGAACTGGAGAAACGCGCGAGCGGCGAGCGCGACGACCCCCCTTCAGCGTAGCGACGAGCGCGACGCTCCGCCTCGCAGGAGGAGGTCAATTTAAGCGGATTCCTGCAAATATTGTACCTATGGCAACCTCGTACGGACACTACATCGACGGCGAGTGGATCTCGGGTGCGGGATCGGAGACGTTCGAGAGCGAGAACCCCGCGACGGGAGCGGTACTCGGTGAATTCGATCGGGGCACCCCCTCCGACGTCGACCGCGCGGTCGCCGCCGCGGACGAGGCGTTTGAGGAGTGGCGCGGGCGCTCTCGGATCCAGCGCGCGGAGTTCCTCTGGGACGTGTACCACGAACTGCGCGAGCGCACCGACGAGCTCGGCGAGATCGTGACGAAGGAGTGCGGCAAGGAGATAAGCGAGGGGAGAGCCGACGTCGTCGAGGCCGCACACATGGTCGAGTGGGCCGCCGGCGACGCCCGCCATCCGAACGGCGACGTGGTTCCCTCCGAGATCCCCGCGAAGGACGCGTACATGCGGCGGAAGCCGCGCGGGGTCACCGGCTGTATCACGCCGTGGAACTTCCCGGTCGCGATACCTTACTGGCACATGGCGATCGCCCTGGTCGAGGGGAACACGGTCGTGTTCAAGCCGGCCGAGCAGACCCCGCTGTGCGCGCAGATCGTCGCGGAGATGTTCGACGACGCCGGGATCCCCGACGGCGTGTTCAACGTGGTCCAGGGGTTCGGCGACGCCGGCAACGCAATCGTCGAGCACGAGGACGTCTCGACCGTCCTCTTCACCGGCTCCGCCGAGGTCGGCCACCAGATCCAAGACGCGCTCGGCGGCGTCCCCGGCAGGCGCGCCGCCTGCGAGATGGGCGGGAAGAACGCGATCGTGGTCACCGAGGAGGCGGACCTCGACATCGCGGTTCACTCGGCCGTGATGTCGTCGTTCAAGACGACCGGGCAGCGGTGCGTCTCCGCCGAACGCCTGATCGTCCACACGGACGTATACGACGAGTTCAGAGCGCGGTTCGTCGAAATCGCGGAGTCGGTCGCCGTCGGCGACCCCCTCGACGAGGACACGTTCATGGGACCGCTCATCGAGGCGGAGCACTACGAGAAGGTCTCGGAGTCCAATCGGCTCGCCCGCGAAGAGGGCGTGAACGTGCTCGTCGATCGGACCGAGCTGAACGCCGAGGAGATCCCGGACGGTCACGAGGACGGCCACTGGACCGGCCCGTTCGTCTACGAGGCCGATCCCGACGCGGACCTCCAGTGTACCCACGAGGAGGTGTTCGGCCCGCACGTCGCCCTCTTGGAGTACGACGGCGACGTCGAGCGCGCGGTCGAGATCCAGAACGACACCGAGTACGGGCTCGCCGGGGCGATAATCACCGAGGACTACCGCCAGATCAACTACTACCGGGATCGCGCCGAGCTCGGGCTGGCGTACGGCAACCTCCCGTGTATCGGTGCGGAGGTCCAACTCCCCTTCGGCGGCGTCAAGAAGTCCGGCAACGGCTACCCCTCAGCCCGGGAGGCTATCGAAGCGGTCACCGACCGCACCGCGTGGACCCTGAACAACTCGAGAGAGATCGAGATGGCTCAAGGGCTCTCCGCGGACATCAAGACGACCGACGACTGACCGAGTCCACGTCGCTCGACTGGGCCGACATCCCCCGGTTGCGCCGGGGGCGTTCGACCGCGGCGGACGGTACTCCTTCGCGGCCCGAATTATCCGACTGCGGCGGCCTCCCCGACGGGATCACTCGATCGCCCCTCGAACTGCGGCCACGATCGCCTCCGGTCCGTCGGCGTCAGCGAGCGCTCCGCGAGCGACGAGCCGTTCGCGCGGGCGACCGATCCGCTGTGGCACTGCCTCGGTATCAACGAGTTCGGCCTCCCGAAGCTCCCGTTTTATCCGCGTGAAGGTGGCTCGACTCCCGATACCCGCGTCTTCGCAGGCGCGCCGAAGGGCACCGTCGAGGGCGCTCCGACGGGCCCCCACGGCGTACGCGCGGACCCTTGCGCCGCCGAGATCGAGGGGATCGGCTCCGGCGACTTCGCTCGACTCGGGTCGTGCGTCGAGCACTCGAACGACGTCCGCGGCGAGCGCTTCGCCGCACCGTTCGCGAAACGCGCCGTACGCGCGGTGGCGACTCGGGGTCCTGAGACGGTGAGCGGTCGCCTCGTCGACGAGCGAGGCGTACCGGTCGCGAAGGGTCGGATCGCCGCCGACGCGACACCACCGCCGGGCGGTCCCGTCCCGCTCCCGTTTGCCGGCTTCGCTCTCATCGCCGGCTCTGCCTCCGGTCTCGGCCTCGACCAGCACGCATCCGTCTTCCCGCCCGCCGAGAGCGGTGTTCGGTTGCGTCGTTTCGAGCGCCAGCAGCTCGCAGACTCCGGCCTCCACGAGCGCAGCGAGCCTGGACGCGGGACGGAACCGCGCGGTCGCGGCGTCGACGGCCCGGTCGGTCGCGAGCACGGTGAGCGACGGGAGATTCGGGGCGGCGAGCGGGTCGCCGTCGCCGCGCGCCGCCGCTCGCAACGCGGCAAGGTTCGGCTCGACGAGATCAGGGGCGGCGGCCCGGTACGCGTCAACGACCTCCGTCAGGAGAGCCGGCCGGGGATCGACGAGTATCGGGTCCGAGAACGCCGCGAGCGACGCCGACCCCTTCGCGAGTGACAGGGTCGGGTCGGGTGGCATGTTCAGATGCTACGGCGCGATCGGATTAAGAATAGGGGCTCCGTTGAAATCCTCACCTTCAGACACATTCTCGCCCGAAACGACTGACCGCTGAACGGCGTCTCTCGATCGATTGGAGGCGCGACTATATCGATGGGGTGGTGTAGTTGTTTATAAGTGAGTGGCGTTGCTGGCGACGCCGCGGTGAACTCCTCCAACGCCCCGTCGCCGTCGACAGGGCGAGAGCGAAGCGCTCGCTCGAAGCCGGCGCGGAACGCCCGGCGACAGCGAGGCGCTCCGCGCCTCTGGCAGCCGTCGGCGAAGCAACCGCCACCGCACTGCGCATTCAGTGATCAGTGGTCGTCGCTCTTGCGCTCGCCTCTTTTACGTACCCCGTCGGCGGCGACGGTTTACAACACTCACTCCGGCTCTCAACCGCCGCTGTTCCTGTACAGATTAAGTAGTCGATATTCTGAAACTGATATTTGAATTACTAGTTGCATAAAAGCTTAGCACTCGCATTGGCAATTGCTTGCAATGAGCAGTATAGAAGACCAGCGGGACAATCAGGCTGATTCAGTGGTCGAGATTGAACTCACCGTTCAGAATGAAGTGTATCCGTTCGTCGGCGTGTCCGGGGAAGAGCAGTGCCGGGTGGAGCTCGCGAATATCACCCCGCGTCCGGAAGCACGATACGCGGAATTTTTCAACGTTTTGGGTGCGCCTCCCGCTCGAATTACGCGCCTCACGGACTCGTACGAGACCGTCGAAACGGCACTCCTCAGCGAATATGACGACGGCGGGCTGTTCGAATTCATTGTTTCGGGAAATTGTCCGGCGTATCGGCTCGCTGAACTTGGAGCGCTCCCCAAAACCGTCGAAGGTGTCGACGGCCGGGGACGCATCGTCGCCGAAATCCCGCGGAGGTACGATCCGCCAGCAGTTACAGAACAATTCCTAGCGGAATATTCCGATTTCGACCTGATAGCGAAACGGACGAAAGAGACGCACACGTCGATGATAACCCCGTCTACACTCCAGCAATCGATCCTCAACAATCTGACCGATAGACAGCAGGAAGTCCTGCAGACCGCATATACGATGGGGTACTACGAGTGGCCGCGCGACTGCACGGGACAAGACGTTGCCGACGAACTTGGGATCACCTCGGCTACCTTCTCCGAACACGTCTTTGCAGCCGAGCGCAAAATTCTCACGTTCATGTTTGAAAACTCCACCAGGTCTCACCCGGCCAGAGGGTAGTGACGGCGATCAGGTGGTCATTCAAACGTCACTCCTCGTCACTTCTCGTCACTCTCCGTCACTCCTCGTCACTTCTCGTCACTCTCCGTCACTCCTCGTCACTTCTCGTCACTTCTCGTCACTCCTCTTCGGTATTCGGGACGAAACGGCTATCCACCCATCTGCGTCAACAGTGACGTTACATCCCGCAAATCTAAACAGTATGTGCCCGCTTCGAAATTGGTGGGGCGATTCGAAGAACTGATTGAGCGCATCGGGATCAATTGCTTCATAGAGTGGCTGCAACTCCTTCGGATCCGTTTCGGTCGCCTCCGCGACTGCCTCAACCACACAGAGGGAGGGGGATTTGTCAATTTCATCGCCAAACTTCGACGTGTACGCGTTTGACGCGGGATCGGCACTCAGATCTTCTCCTTCTCGTCGGGGGGAGTTAGGTTTGGGCATCGGATCACTGTGATTTGTCCGCTTCTCGGTGGACATGAACGGGCGAGCGGCTTATTCTCCGTCCCTATCTCTGAAGGGTGGTGATCGGTATCTCCGCTCCCCGGCTCAATTCGTGACTCCTCTCCGGGATCCGGAAATCCGCTACAAACTGCGATACATGGACGGCAGACGCTCGGACAGAGTCCGACGCCCGATCAGCGTTCTATTCCCGGTCAGAGTTCGACACCCGACGGGATCAGGCTCTCGTTCCGGAGGAGGTTCCCCTCGTGGTCGTACACGAGAAAGGTGTCCTTGTCGTAGGAGACGAGTCGATCCCCTTCGACGTCAATCTCGACGCGGTAGCGAGCGTCCTCGTCGCCCGCCGAGTCGCGCGCGGCGTGGATGAACGGGAGCACGTCGGTGGCCGTCTCGTTGAGTTCGAGGATGAAATCCCCCGTGTACCGGTTCGTCACGGCGACGACGCCCTCGGGGTCGTCGGCCGTCGTGAGCGGTTCGCGAAGCCGAAACGCCACGTCGACGTCGGCGGCGGGGAGGAGATCGCCGTCGGTTCCGGAGAGCCGGTCGCTCAGGAGTCCCTCCGGCCCGTGGAAGTCGATGCGGACCAAGGGCGTCGCCCGGTCGCCAGCGTCGTCGCCGACGCCCTCGACGGTCAACTCGAAGTAGTCACGCCGCATTGCCTGCTTGGATCTTTGCGGTCGCCCCGTATCAACTTGACGGGCGATCGAGTCGACCGCTCCCGGTCAAGCGGGCGCACGAGACCGGGTCCCGAAGTCGGCCGAGCGGACGCACGCGACCGGGTCCGGGGGCGCTGCGCTCCGACCTCACCGGCGATAATCGCCGAGGGGAATTTAAACCGCCCCGGTGCATACGGCTCGATAACGACGATGGCGAGTGACGCGCGAGAAAGCGACGACGGAGGGCGGATCGAGACGCTCCGGCGACGCCTCTCGCGGACGTGGGAGATGTTGCGGGGCTCCGAGATCGAGGTCCGTCCCTTCAGGCCGGGGCAGGACGGCCCGCTCGCCTCTTTTACCGTCCCCGACGGCGAGCGAGAGATCGACCGCTATTGGGTGAACGCCCCGTACGCGTACGTCGTGATCACCTACGACGACGCCGCGAGCGAAAACCGGTATTACGCGGTCGAGCCGGACCTCGACCGGTTCGAGCGCGAACTCCTCGATCGCGTCGTCGACGATATCCGGGACCCACTCCTCTACCGCGAGGGAACCGGGAAAACGGACGAGGAGACGATTCGCGAGGAACTGGAGTCGCTGCTCGAAAGCTACGGCGTCGACGCCGGGATGGACACCTTCCACGCGATCGCGTACTACCTCTATCGCGACTTCCGCGGCTACGGGAAGATCGATCCCCTCCTCAACGACCGCCACATCGAGGACGTCTCCTGTGACGGGTACGACCTCCCGATATTCGTCTACCACGACGACTACACCGACATCGAGACGAACGTTTCGTTCGCGAAGGGGGAGCTCGACAACTACGTGATCCGGCTGGCTCAACAGTCCGGTCGCCACGTCTCCGTCGGCGACCCGATCGTGGAGACGACGCTGCCCGACGGCTCGCGCGCCGAGCTCGCGCTCGGCGAGGAGGTGACGCCGCGCGGCTCCGCGTTCACGCTTCGCCAGTACGCCGAGGACCCGTTCACGCCGATCGACCTCGTCGAGTACGGCACGTTCTCGATCGAGCAGATGGCGTACTTCTGGCTCTGTATCGAGCACAACAAGAGCCTCATCTTCGCGGGCGGGACCGCGTCCGGGAAGACCACCTCGATGAACGCGGTGTCGATGTTCATCCCGCCGCGCGCGAAGGTGCTCACCATCGAGGACACCCGTGAGCTCTCCTTGTACCACGACAACTGGCTCTCCTCGGTCACCCGAGAGCGCCGCTACGAAGGGGCCGACATCGACATGTACGACCTGCTCCGCTCCGCGCTGCGACACCGCCCTGAGTACATCATCGTGGGCGAGGTCAGAGGCGACGAGGCGATCACCCTGTTTCAGGCGATGAACACGGGACACACGACGTTCTCCACGATGCACGCCGACTCGATCGAGACGGTGATAAACCGGCTGGAGAACGAGCCGATCAACGTCCCCCGTGCGATGGTACAGTCCCTCGACATGCTTTCGATTCAGACGCTGACGCGGTCGGGCGACCAGCGCGTGCGCCGCGCGAAGACCATCGGGGAGATCGGCGGGATCGACCAGCGGACCGGCGAGCTCGACTACTCCTCGGCGTTCGAGTGGCGCGCCGAGGAGGACGGATTCCGCCGCAACGACTCGTCGCTCATGGAAGAGATCGCCGACGAACGCGGGTGGTCCCGATCGGAGCTGCTCCGGGAGATCCAGCGCCGCGAGCGCTTCCTCGACCTGCTTCGCGAGCTCGGCGTCACCGACTACCGGACGTTCACCGCCCTCGTCAACGAGTACTACGCCGACCCCGAGCGCGTCATGAAGCGACTCGAAACCCGCGCCGACGTGGGAGGCTCGGAGGACGACGACGGTGGCCCCGAGGCCGACTCCGAGGCCGACCCCGAGGCTGACTCCGAGGCCGACCCCGAGGCTGACTCCGAGCGGGCGGGCGACTCCGGTGGCACCGTCGATAGCACCGACTCCGCCGGCACCGGCGGCACCGCCGGTTTCGGCACCGAATCCCGATGATCGCCTCCGTCCCACTCCTCGCCGCGGTCGCCCTGTGTCTGGCGCTCGTTCTGCCGTCGATCCATCGCGGGAGCGACCTGTTCGCGACGCGGCTCGCGCTGTCGTTGTTCGGCGACCACGTCGGCAAGGACGGAGCGCGTCGTCGGCGACAGCGCGATCTGCTGCGCGCCGCACACGTCGCGGGGACCCACCGCGCGTACGCCTCGAAAACGCTCCTGTACGCCGCCGGCCTCGGCGTGGCCGGGAGCGTCGCCGGAGTGTACGCGGCCGCCGCGCTCCTCTCGGCGCTGGAGGTCGGCGAGGCGGCCGTCCGAGAGGTGCTGCCCGCACCGTTCACGTTCCTCGCCGGCGTCGCGCGGCTCACGGAGACCGGACTCCTCGAACTGTTCGTCGTGTTGGCGTTCGCGTCGGCGACGCTCGGCTCCGCCCTCGCTGGCGCGACGTACTACGGTCGCTGGGAGCTGTTGCGCCAACGGGCGAACGCCCGGGCGGCGGAGATAGACGCCACCCTCCCGCGGACCGTCGCGTTCATGTACGCGCTCTCGCGGTCGGGGATGCCGTTCCCGCGCGTGATGGACACGCTCGCCGAGAACGAGGGCGTGTACGGCGAGGCCGCGACTGAGCTGTCGGTCGCGGTCCGCGACATGAACGCCTTCGGGACCGACGCGCTCACCGCCCTCCAGCGAACCGCCCGTCGGACCCCGAGCGAAGACCTGAGCGACTTCGCCGAGAACCTCGCGTCCGTGCTCGGCACGGGACAGCCGATCTCGACGTTCCTCAGCGACCAGTACGACCTGTACCAGGAGGAGGCCGAGGCGAAACAGGAGCAGTACCTCGAACTGCTCTCGACGTTCGCGGAGGCGTACGTCACTGCACTCGTCGCCGGTCCGCTGTTTTTCATCACGATCCTCGTCGTCATCGGGCTCGTGTTGGAGGACACGCTCCCGTTACTCCGCGTCGTCGTCTACGTCGCGCTCCCGCTCGCGACGTTCGGGTTCGCCGTCTACGTCGACAGCGTGACGCAGGGCGTCGGCGGCACCGAGACCGTCGAACTCTCGGAGCCGGTCGACGGGGCCGGAGACGGCGCGGGCCCCTCGGGAGTTGCCGGCGCGGCCGCGACCGGGATCCGATCGGACGGCGGAGCCGAAGATGCCCAGACCGACATCGAAGCCGTCGATCGGTGGGACGCGAGCCGCGAGCGCCTCCGCGCGTACGACCGAGTCCATCGGATCCGCGGGTGGGCGGCGTCGCCGGTCGAGAGCGTCCTCGACGCGCCGGGAATCGTATTCCTCGTCGCGGTCCCGATCGCGGTTCTCGGTGTCCTCGTCGCGGTCTTCCCCGTCTCTCCCGGACCGCCGACGCAGGTGGTCGATCAGATCGACACGCCGATCGTCGTCGCGACGGGACTGGTGCTCGCCGCGTACGCGATCGTCTACGAGGTCCGAAAGCACCGGACTCGTCGCATCGAGTCAGCGGTGCCCGACTTCCTCGACCGACTCGCCAGCGTCAACGAGGCCGGCACGTCCGTCGTCGGAAGCGTCCGGCGGGTCGCCGATTCGAACCTGGAGGCCCTAACCACGGATCTCCGTCGGACCCGGCGGGACATCGACTGGGGCGCGGACGTCGGCACCGCCCTGCGGCGGCTGGAGCGGCGCGTCCGCTCGCCGATGATCTCGCGGGCGATCGCGCTCGTCACGAACGCGATGCACGCGAGCGGGGACGTCGCCCCGGTACTCCGGATCGCGGCCGACGAGGCACGCGCGACGTGGACGCTCCGCCGCGAGCGCCGGCAGGTCATGCTCACGTACCTCATCGTGATCTACATCTCCTTTTTCGTCTTCCTCGGGATCATCGCTTCGCTGTCGATGTCGTTCATCCCCGCCATCGAGGAGGCCACGATCCCGAGCGCGGGCGGCGGGGCCGGCGGCCTCCCCGATTCGCCGAGCGGCCCCTCCGGGATCACCGACGGCCTCGGCGACATCGACGCATTCGCCTACGAACAGCTGTTCTTCCACGCCGCGGCGGTCCAGGCCGTCTGCTCGGGGCTGGTCGCCGGACAGCTCGGCGAGGGATCGGTCCGCGACGGCGTGAAACACGTCGTCGTCCTCCTCGCGTTGACCCTCGTCGCTTTCCTCGCGATCGAGCTCGTGTGACCTATATCGACGGAGACCGACCGACCGGTATGAACCCGCAGCCGACGGACGACTCCCGGGAGGCGGATGACCACTCGGGGAGGGAAGATTCCCAGACGGCGGGCGACCCCCGGGCGACGTACGACCGCATCGCCGCGCACTTCTCGAAGACCCGGGAGTACGCGTGGCCGGAGGTCGAGTCGTTCCTCGACGGGCGGTCCGCGGACCGCGCGCTCGACGTCGGCTGCGGCAACGGTCGTCACACGGAGCTGCTCGCCGAGTGCGCGCGGTCGGTCGTCGGGATCGACCTCAGCCGGGAGCTCCTCCGAGAGGCCGTCTCCCGGGCTCGCGAGCGCGGTTTCGACGACGCCGCGGATTTCCTCCACGGCGACGCCGCCTCGCTGCCGGTCGCCGACGACGCGGTCGGGATCGGGATCTACGTCGCGACCCTCCACCACCTCCCGGCGCGCGACGCGCGGGTGCGGAGCCTCGACGAGCTCGCACGCGTCCTCGAACCGGGCGGCTCCGCGCTGGTGAGCGCGTGGAGCACGGCACACGACCGCTTCGACCGCGACGATGGATTCGACACCACGGTCGACTGGACGCTGCCGGGCGGCGAGACCGTCCCGCGGTACTATCACATCTACTCGCCGGCGGAGTTCGACGCGGATCTCGCTGCGAGCGACCTCACGACCGTCGAATCGTCGGTCTCCAGCGGGAACTGCTACGCCGTGGTGGCACCGCTCGACGCCTGACCGAATCGCGCCGGGTCGTTGATTGCCACCGCTTTACCGCCGTCCCGGAACGAGATATCGCCGACCGGGACCAGAGATGTGTCCTCGACCGAGAAGCCGGACGGGCCGGCGCAGGCCGTGCGCCGAACGAGTCTCGCGGCGGTTCGATCGCCCCGCGGTGCTGTTCAGTCGGCCGCGGTCTCGTGGCCGGTTCGCGCGTCCTCCGCGAGGGGCGTCGCGATCTTGTAGGCCGCGTACAGGCCGAGCACCGCGATGCCGGCCAGCACGACGCCCGTACGGATCTGCGGCGAGATGAGCGGGGTTGCTACCACCTCGCCTGCGTCGTTGGTTATTGTGGCCGGGCTGTACGGAGCGCCGACGAGGATCTCCAGGATCCCCATGCCGACGATTCCGAGGAGCATCAGTCCCGCGCTCAGCGCTATCGCCGCCTTGTCGATGATGTCAGTCATTTTTGGTCACCTCTCAGCCGAGCAGGTAGCGGAGCTTCGGATGTCGTTCGACGACGTCGAGCGACTCGATGACCGCGTCGAGGCCGTAGTGCCGCCCGGCCGCGAACACGATCACGGTCATGAACAACAGCAGTCCCATGAAGTCGCTGTTGACGAGGCCGTTGCCGAACCCGGCGTTGCCCACCCAGAACAGGATCATGAAGATGATCCCGCCGAACGCCGCGAACCGGGTGAACGCGCCGATCATCAGCGCGAGTCCGATCAGCGTCTCGAACAGGGGCACGCCCGGCTCGATGAGCCACGCGAGGTTGTTCCCCATCCAGACGGGGATCCCGCCGAGCGCCGTGCCCGTCATGTCCTGCATGTACGCCGAGCCGTAGGTGTACGAGAGTCCATCTTCGATGAGCTTGGTGATCCCCGCGTGGAAGAACCACCAGCCGGTGACGACCCGCAGGAACGCGATCCAGTACGTCGTCCACGAGCCGTCCAATGCGAACTCGACCTCGTCGACCAGGGGATTGCTCGATTGGTATGACATCGTCGTCACCTCACGAGTGAACGTTGTACGTCCACACACATATGTCCCTAGAACAGTTCTAAGCGCCTGAAAACCGTTTTACAGCCGTGAAAATTGCTCTCAATAGTACGGGGTTTTATAAGCCTATCGGGGAGGCGGCGGCGTCGAGCGAGCGGCGCAGCGTCGGAAACACGGAACGTTTATCAAAACTGTTCGGCCTACGTGTAGACGCGCGCCGGTGGTCTAGTGGTAGGACCTGAGCCTTCCAAGCTCATGGCCCGGGTTCAAATCCCGGCCGGCGCATTTCTCGAACGAAGTGAGAGAAATCGCCGAGAGGGATTTGAATCCTGGAAGTCGCAGCCCGCGCAGCGAACGAAGTGAGTGAGCAGGACCGTCTTCCTCTGGTTCGAAATCCCGGGCGGCACACGAACGAAGTGAGTGCGCCGGCCGTACTCCCGCTCACTTCGCTCGCTCGCGGGAGTCCCGGCCGGCGCATTATTGTCTCGAACGAAGTGAGAGAAATGCACCGAGAGGGAGGTAACTCTGTGAATTTCACGGGGACGACGGCGGCTTCTCGCTGAATACAGCACACCTCTGCAGAAGCGCTGAGGTCACCGTTTGATACCGTTGTGGATACCTCGTCGCAGACGGTGAATCCAGAGAAACACTCATACACCATCGCCTAATGGGGAACGTATGGACGGTAAGGATCGAGGTGGATCAACGTCTTCCCCCGATCCTAAAGCGAGGGTGCCGCTCGATGTACTGCCGTTGCATTCAACAAATCTCCTCACTGTGCTCAATGAAAACGGCGTCATTCAGTACGAGAGCCCCTCCATCGAACGAATATACGGCTATCAACAGGAAGCACTCGTGGGCGAACAGGTAGCTAAGTACTTTCATCCGGATGACCGCGACGAAGTCAGCACCGCTTTTCAGTCGATCGTTACCAGCGAAGAGTACGTCGTTGAAGCAGTCGAATATCGGCATAAACAGGCTGACGGCACGTACACGTGGGTCGAATCCGTCGCGTCAACCGACCCAACGCCGGACGGAAACTATGTGGTCAACACACGCGATATATCGGCGCGGAAAGAGCGCGAACGGCAACTTAAAAACACGAACGAACGTCTCGAAGAGTTCGCCAGTATCGTATCACACGACCTTCGCAACCCGTTGAACGTCGCACAGGGTCGATTGCAATTGGCGAACGAAGACTGCGAGTGTGACCACCTCGCGGACGTGGCAAACGCACATGAGCGCATGGAGACGCTCATAGAGAATCTACTGACGCTGTCACGGGTCGGTAAACAGGTCTCCGAGACGGAGTCAGTTGGGCTCGCAGGCCTCGCCGAAGTCTGCTGGCAAACGGTCGCAACAGCCGATGCAACCCTGGTCACCGAGACGGAGCAGCACTTGCAAGCTGACCGATCTCGGCTGCGACAATTGCTGGAGAATCTCATTCGCAACGCCATTGACCACGCCGGAGCCGACGTAACCGTTACTGTCGGAGCGACTGAGACGGGATTCTACGTTGAAGACGACGGTCCCGGCGTTTCGATAGAAGAA
The DNA here is from genome assembly GCF_042662525.1 of Halorubrum trueperi. Lineage (NCBI taxonomy): Archaea > Methanobacteriati > Methanobacteriota > Halobacteria > Halobacteriales > Haloferacaceae > Halorubrum > Halorubrum trueperi. Next base: position 467,123 of record NZ_JBHSXI010000012.1, on the reverse strand, counting down.
CGCGACGACGTGTTCGAAACAGGGTATTCAACAGCCCACGACGGAACGGGACTGGGACTAAGTATCGTCAAGCAGATCGCTGAAGCCCACGGCTGGGTAATCCATCTCACGGACGGTACTCACGGTGGTGCACGATTCGAGGTGTCCACGTCTGAGTTCACTCAGTGACGGGCCCCGATACACCTACAGTCAGGACCGGAACGGATCGCGAGTGATTTCGGTCCACTAGGAAGCGTGTGCGGGGGTTGGTGTACCGGTTTCGTGTGTGGTTGTTTTTACCTGAACAAGTGGTGTTGCTGACGGCGATTTATTTATAAGTGGTCGTCGCTCGCCTGGTTTACATACCACGTCGCCAGCGGCGGTCTGCAATACCCACTTCAGGAATCGATAAGGGGAGCCACGGTTCTCGGAGATGGTTCAGTGAGGATGAAGTGGAAATGTCCTCAACGGAATCGCTCGATGAAGGACCCTTCCATTTCCACTCGAATTGAGAACACGTTTCACTTTCGAGAGTGACATCGGCGTATGGTCCCTCCACACGCTGCGGCTCTCCTCGGTCAGTTCGGTCCTCTTCTCGGTCAATTCGGCCCAGAACTCGTCCAGCCACCGCGTCGGAACGCGTTCGAACTCGCCGTTTCGATCGGATTTGAATTCGTCTCGACGGCCGTGATCCTCTCGCTCCTCGGTGCGATCGTGCTGGCGGTCGCACCGGACTTCACCGCGGACGGCGTTCGGTACCTCCACGAGGAGCCGGCGGAGGCGTTCCTGTCCGGGCTCGTCGCGTTCGTGGTCACCGCCGTGGCGATGCTTCTGCTGGCGGTCACGGTCGTCGGTCTCGTGATTGTCATCCCGCTGATGATCGTCTTCGCCATCCTCGGAATCGGCGCGACGACCGTCTCCATCATCGCGCTTGGGTCGTGGCTCCGATCGGTGTTCGACGGCGGAGCGACGACCGGATACGGATTCTCGCTCGTCATCGGAGCGATAGTCTGGGCCGTGGCGGAGGTCGTCCCGATACTCGGCGGACTCGTGACGTTCGTCGTCGGCACGATGGGATTCGGCTATCTCATGTTGTGGGTGACCAGCCACTGGCTCGGCCGCGATTACGGATCGTTCGATGACGGCGGAACCGGAACGACGGACGCGCCCCGCGATCGGAATCGATCGACACGAGACCGGACGGACGGAAACTCCGATTCCGCGACCGAAGGCGTCGACGACTGGGACGATCCGGACCGGTTCCGAAACATCGCGGCGGTGGACGCGGAACGCGAGGAGCGGGAAGCGACCGAGACGAACGATCCGAACGAGGCAAACGAGCCGAACGATCCGAACGAAATGGGAGAGAACGCGACTGATCACGACGAATCGTCTCGGTAGCGGGAGACGAGAGACGGAACGGGCGTCCGTTCGCCACCGAATGCGGTGTCGTTCGAGGGCGGAGCCGTTCGGGGGTGGTGTCGTTCGGAGGCGGTGTCACTCGGGGCGGTGTCACGCCCAAAGCCGTCGACCCGGATTCACGGCTCTGTTCCGGCGGCGTTCTCCACGTAGTCGACGGCCGCACCGGGCGTCTCGACCGCCTCCACGCCGTCGACGTCGTGCGTGTCGATCCCGGCCACCGCTCGCCCGTGTGCCAAGGCCAATCCGATCTCCGAGAGCGTGCCGTGTGAACCGTCGACGGCGATCGCGGCGTCGCCGTTTAACACGACGAGCGCGTTGCGCGCGTGACCGAGTCCCGTCGCGATCGGCGTCGTGACGTACGGGTTTGCGTCAGCTCTGCGGTCCGTCGGGAGGATCCCGATCGTCTCGCCGTCGGCGGCGCTTGCACCGCGGCAGACCGCTTCCATCACGCCGCCCAACCCGCCGCAGACGACGGTGTGGCCGCGCTTCGCGAGCCGTTCTCCGAGCTCCTCGGCGATAGCCGCCGTCGCGGGCGGAATCGAACTCCCGCCGATGACGCTGACGTGCACGTTCCCGAACGGACGCCGAACGCCTATAAACCAGCCGCCGGACGAGTCGCCCCGTGAGAGCACGGAACAGGGCCGGATGCGGTCCGATCCGTCGTTCTGGTGAAACGCTTTTAAGTACTGAGCGTCGACTACACGTATGACGTACGATACCGTCGTGTTCGACAACGACGGTGTCCTCGTGGGCCGCACGCGCTTCGACGTGCTCCGGGATGCGACCCGGAACGCGTTCGAGGAGTGCGGCGTCGAGGAGCCCGATCCGGACGACGTAGAGCGCATGACCATCGGCGCGACCCCCGGAAGCGTGGGGACCGTCTGTCAGACGTACGACCTCGATCCGGGGTCGTTCTGGCGGACCCGCGACGACGTGGTGTCGAAGGCCCAACAGCAGGAGGCCCGGGAGGGCCGCAAGACGCCGTACGACGACCTCGACGAGCTGGAGAATCTCAACGTGGAGATGGGGATCGTCTCCTCGAACCAGCAGGCGACGGTCGACTTCCTCGTGAATCACTTCGATGGCTTCGAGCGGTTCGGTGCCGCGTACGGTCGCGAGCCCACGATCCACTCGCTTCAGCTCCGGAAGCCGAATCCACACTACATCGAACAGGCGCTCGGCGATCTCGACGCAGGGAACGCGCTGTTCGTCGGCGACAACGAATCCGACGTGCGCGCCGCCGAGAACGCCGGTATCGACTCTGCGTTCATCCGTCGGCCCCACCGTCGGGACTGGGAGCTGAACGTCTGGCCGACCTGGGAGATCGAACGCCTCTCCGACCTCCACGAGATCGTCGAATAACGTCGCTCCGGTCGAGCGCGCTCCCCGGACGTGGCGTCACTCGCGCCTCGCTCTCAAGGTTTAACACCGATCGGAAGCAACGCCGCTACAGTGACAGACGCCCCGCCGTGGACCGACGTTTTCGGCCACGAAGATCCGTATCCCGAGCAAGCCGACGGCATCGACGCCGCGATCGACGCCGCCGAGGAGGACGGCTTCCTCGCCTTGGAGGGCGCGTGCGGGACCGGAAAGACGATGCTGGCGCTCACCGCCGGGCTCGACCGCGTTCGCGATCCGGACTCCGACTTCGAGCGCGTGTTCGTCCTCACGAGCGTCAAACAACAGCTCCGCCAGTTCGAGACGGATCTCGACACGATCAACGAGAACCTTCCCGGCGGCTACGACCCGATCTCCGGGCTCACCCTCGTCGGCAAGGCGGACGTGTGTCCGTACGCCCGCGAGAACCGCGGCGGGATCGACCGCGAGAACGTGTACGAGCGTTGCGAGGGGCTCCGCGAGCGCACCCGGAACCTCGTCGGCGACGGCGGTGCGACGACGACCTCGAACCTCGTGAGCGAGGCGCAGAGCCAGCAGGTCGGGCTGCTGGATTCGGGGAAGGGGGCCGGCTCGGCCAGCAGCGATCCGGGCACCGCCGACTACCTCAGCGTCGACGGGGAGCCGACCCCGTACCGGCCGGACACCGAGGAGTTCGAGGGGACCGAGTTCTGTCCGTTTTACGCCGGCTTCCTCGACGATCTCCCGGAGGACGGCGATCCGGCCGAGGCGGTCCCGTTCGACGTGACGGACCTCGGCCACGTCGGCCCGACGGAGCTCGTCCGGCTCGCGGCCGGCCACGGTTCCTGTCCGCACTCGATCATGGGCGCGCTCGTCCCCGAGGTCGAGGTGGTGATAGGAAACTACTACCACGCGTTCGATCCCGTCACGACCGGTACGTTCACCGGTGCCCTGCTCGACGACAGCACGTTCGTCGTCTGCGACGAGGCGCACATGCTCGAACCCCGAGTCCGCGACCTCGTGAGCGACGCCGTCGCAGACGCGAGCCTCCGCGACGCCGAAAACGAGCTCACCCGCGTCGTCCAACCCCTCTCGTTCGAGACCGCAGGCGCTGAGTCCGACGACGCCGCGCTCGTCCGCGGCGAACTGGAGGACGCGGACGTGACCGTCGAGGAGATCGAGTCGGTGCGGGAGTTCTACGCGGACCTCCGCGGCGAGCTCGACAGGCGGGTCACGGAGCGCCTCGACCGCGAGCGCCCCGATTGGCGGGCGTCGATGCGCAGACTCGACGACGACGAGATCGCCCTCCGAGATCCGGAGACGCCGGCCGAAGACGAGATCACGTCGTGGGCGAAGCGGGAGGGGTACGGGGACCGGGTCTGGGCGCGCGCGAAGCAGGTCGGCGCGGTGGTCAAGCGCATCCTCGACACGCTCGAAGACGAGGACAAACGGCGGGCCGCGCCGGGAGTCGGGCGGACGCTCAACGCGTGGTATCGCGAGGGACACGAGGACTTCTTCCGCGCGATCGACCTCGAACGGACGTGGGACGAGACCGCTCCGCCCGACTCCTGGCGGCGCGCGTACAACGCGAGCCTCGCGCTGTACAACTGCCTGCCGAGCGAGCCCATCGGCGACCGGCTCGCCGAGTTCGGCGGCGGCGTGCTGATGAGCGCGACGCTGGAACCAATGGACGTGTTCCGCGAGGTGACCGGGCTCGACCATCTCGAACGGCGGGGGCGGCCGGTCGTCGAACGGACGTACGGGCTCTCGTTCCCAGCCGAGAACCGCGCGAGCGTCGCCGTCGACGCTCCGAAGTTCACTCATCAGAACCGCGGTCCGCCCGGCGAGGAGAACGACACGCGGCTCGCGCACCTCGACGCGGCGGCGGCCGTGGCGGATCGAGACGGGAACGTCCTCGTGGGAACGCCCAGCTACGCGGAGGCGACGTGGATGGCCGAGTCGCTCTCGGAGCGGCTGGACAAGACCGTGCTACTCGACGAGTCCTCCGGCGACCGCGCCACGGAGTCGCTGAAAGACGACTTCTTCGCGGGCGACGGAAAGGTGCTCGTCACGAGCCTCCGCGGGACGCTCACCGAGGGCGTCGACTACCGCGGCGACCGCCTGTCCGCCGCCGTCGTCTGCGGCGTCCCGATCATCAACACCGCGCGCCCCCGGACGCGGGCGGTGATCACCGCCTACGATCGACGCTTCGAATCCGGCTTCGAGACGGCCCTGACCGTCCCCGCGGTCCGCAAGGCCAGACAGGCCGTCGGGCGGGTCATCCGCGGACCCGACGAGCGAGGAGTCCGCGTGCTGCTCGACGCCCGGTACGCGCGCGAATCGTGGAACAGCGTCCGCGGCTACCTGCCGGACCACGAACGCGAGGAGTATCGACCGGTCAGCCCGGACATGCTCGGCCTCGCGCTCGACCGGTTCGATCGACAGGCTGACTGATCGACGCGGGCGCTGCGAGCGCTATCGTGATCCGGGATTCGGGCGCGCAACGCTCGCGCCAACCGTCCCCGGTAGCCGCCGGCTAACTATGCCGGTCTGTCGACGACCGTCCCTCATGGACTCTCAGCCGTTGCGGCCGCGGTACCACGTCGTCTGCCGGGAGTGTCGCGTGGAGCGGCTGGTCGACGGCCGCGACGCCGCCGTCGCCGCCGAGCGCGAGCACGCCAAAGAGACGGGCCACCGAGTCGTCGCAGAGCGCGTCTGATCGCCGGCGAGCGTTCCGCTGATCCCTTCCCGATACGCTCTCGATCACCCCGCGACAAGCGACGTCCGCAACGGGCGAAAACGGGGCGCGGACAGCCAAGTGGTACTGAAGACGGATCGATGCAGGAGGCGGATCGGTGCCGGAGGCGGACCAGTGCAGGAAGTGGTTCGGTGCGGGAGGCGGACCGGTGCAGGAGGCGGACCGGTGCGGTTGGAACAGTCGAGCGAGAGAAGAACGACACGGCCCCGTGATCGAGGACCGACCGACGGATCAGCTCTCTCGGCGGGCGAACGCGAGATTTCCGGAGACGTTCTTGATGTACGCGGTGACGGTCTCGCCCTCTTGTGCGCCGGGGACGAAGACGGTGTACTCGCCACGCTCGGCGACCCCGTCGCCCTTGCGGCCGGTGCCGACGATTTCGAGTTCGTACGTCTTGCCCGACTCGATGGCCTCCTCCTGGCGCTGCGTGTTCGAGGTGTTCTGCTTGGCGACCGGTCGGAACGCACCGCAGGCCTCACACCGGAGCATCGGCGTCCGATCCTCGGTCTCCAGTCGGGTGTCCGGCAGACCGCACTCCGAGCAGGTGACGTACGACTCGATGTACGAGTCGATCGCGGCCTGGAAGTCGCGCTCGCGGAAATTTCCGCTGTAGCGGGCGCGTCCGGACTCGTACTGCCCGGCGGTACCGAGTTCTTGTTGGATCTTCGAGTGGACGTGCTCGGGGTCGCGGCTCAGCGCGTCGGCGATCGCGGAGAGGTTCGTCAGGCGGGTGAACGCGCCGTCCTTCTGGGTCTCCGGGTCGGGGACCGACAGCCGCTCGTCGGATCCGCCGAGGTCCGGGACCTCCTCCATCGCTCGGTCGAGGCTCGATTCGTAATCCATACGTCACGGAACGACGGCGCGACGGAAATCGCTTCCGGGTTCGGTATCGGACGATGGGGACACGGGGACAGATCCGCGCCAGTACGGCGTCGAAGAACGCGCCGATCGCAGTGGACGGGACTCCCGACGGTGAACGAGTGAGAGTGCAGGCCCCAACGAGAAGAGCGGGAGTGCGAACGACGGAACGCGTCCCTACGCGCTTAGTGTTCGTCCAGAAGTAGCGGGAGGTAGATTTGAACTACCGATCTCCGGGTTATGAGCCCGGCGGAATCTCCTGGCTATCCCATCCCGCTATCGTAGCAAACTCGCGTGCGACTGTTAAGGGTTCTGATCCCGTCGCCCGTGTGCGATTCGTCCACGATGCGTTTATATACGGACGAGCGGTCGAACGCCGCGATTCAGTCCCTTCGGTCGTCGGTCGCGGTTTCGGTGTCGTTGTCGCTGGGGGCGTCCCGCTCACGGTCGGCGTCGGCCGCCGCGTACCGTCTGCGGAACCAGATCGTTGCGAGGCTGCCGACGGCGAATCCGATCGGGAGCAGGACGTCCGCGGGATTTCCGGAGAGTATCCGCGGGGCGGTCACCCCGGCCATCAGGGCGAATAGCAGTCCCAGTAGTCCGGCTATCGGGACCACGTAGCCGTCGGTGAACGTCGTTCGACCGGATCCGTCACTCATGGATCTGTTCTCGGGTGCGACCGTCAAAAGCCCGCGGGAACGAGCGAAGCCCCGACGTGACTCGGCGGCAAACGCTTTTATCAATGATAAATAGTGATAAATTGATGCGAAAACCGCTACTGACGACGGACTTTCTGGACCGGGCGCGACGGCACTACGCCGACGAGGAGGCCGTTCTCGCCACGGACGGGACGCGGTACACCTACGCGGAGCTCGGCGAGCGAGCAGATCGATTCTCGGCCGTCCTCCAGGCGCGCGGGATTGAGAAGGGCGACCGCGTCGCGGTGTTGGATCCGAACACCCACTACCACCTCGAAGCCGCCTACGGAGCGATGCAGGTCGGCGCGATCCACGCTCCGCTCAACTACCGCCTGACGCCCGACGACTTCTCGTACATGCTTTCCGACGCCGGCGTGGACGCGATCTACGCCGACGCCGAGTACGCGAAGAACGTCGAGGCGATCCGCGACGAGGTGGCGACGACGACGTTCATCACGAACGACGCCGACGCGGTCGACGGCGAGTGGGAGTCGTTCGACGAGGCGCTGGCGGCCGCCGACCCCGCGGCCTACGACCGCCCGGAGATGGACGAAGACGAGGTGATCACGATCAACTACACGTCGGGCACGACCGGCGACCCGAAGGGCGTCTGCCGGACTCACCGGGCGGAGACGCTCCACGCCTATCTGATCTCGATCCATCAGGAGATCACGGACGACGACGTCTACCTCTGGACGCTCCCCATGTTCCACGTCAACGGGTGGGGGCACATCTACGCGATCACGGGGATGGGCGCGCGGCACATCTGCACCCGCGGCGTCGACGTCGCGGAGGTGTTCGACCGCATCCGCGAGGAGGACGTCTCGTACTTCTGTGCGGCACCGACCGTGCTCAACATGCTGAGCGAACACCACGCCGAACGCGGCGGCGCGACGACCGGCGGCAACGCCGTGCGCGCGGCCACGGCGGGCGCTGCACCGCCCGAGGCGACGATTCGAACGGTCGAGGAGGAGTTCGGCTGGGACCTCAAACACGTGTACGGCGCAACGGAGACGGGGCCGCTGATCACCACCTCCGACGCCAAGCGACACTACGAAGTCGACTCCGACGACCGGTTCGCCGTGAAGAAGACGCAGGGGATCGGCTACCTCGGCACCGACGTCCGCGTCGTCGACGAGGGCGGAGCGGACGTGGCACCCGACGGCGAGACCATCGGAGAGGTCGTCGTCCGCGGAAATCAGGTGATGGACCGCTACTGGAACAAGCCCGGGGCGACCGAAGCGGCGTTCTCCGAGCGGCTCGACGGGTACTACCACATGGGCGATCTGGCCGTCGTCGACGAGGACGGATTCATCTCCATTCAGGACCGCAAGAAGGACATCATCATCTCCGGCGGCGAGAACATCTCCTCGATCGAGTTGGAAGATACCTTGTTCGAACACGACGCCGTCGCCGACGTGGCGGTCATCCCGACTCCCGACGAGCGGTGGGGAGAGACCCCCAAGGCGTTCGTCGTTCCCGAGAGTGGCAATCCCGACGACGCGGACGCGACCCCCGAGACGCTCAAGACCTTCGTCCGCGAGCGCGTCGCCGACTACAAGACGCCCGGCGAGGTGGAGTTCGTCGCCGACCTGCCGACCACGGCGACCGGGAAGATTCAGAAGTACGAACTGCGCGAGCGGGAGTGGGACGACGAGGATCGGATGGTCGGAGAGGGGTAGATCCCTCGAACGAGCCGCGTCGGCGCGTGGACTCCATCTCGGCGCGTCGGCGCGCCGGACTCAGTCCCCACCGAGCAGGCTCTCGACGAGTTCCTCCGGGTCGAACAGGGTGATATCGTCGTAGCCCTGTCCGGTTCCCAAAAAGAGGATCGGCTTGCCGGTGACGTACGCCACGGAGATCGCGGCACCGCCGGAGGAATCGGCGTCCGCCTTCGTCAGGATCGCGCCGTCGATCTCGGCGGCGTCGTTGAACTCCTTCGCGCGATTGACCGCGTCCTGTCCCGCGACGGCCTCGTCGACGAAGAGAGTCATGTCGGGGTCGACCACGCGATCTATCTTCTCCAACTGCGCCATCAGATCGTCGCTCGTGTGGAGGCGGCCGGCCGTGTCGCCGAGCACGACGTCGATGTCGTTCGCCTCGGCGTACTCGACGCCGTCGTAGATGACGGCCGCCGGGTCGCCGCCCTGATCGTGCGAAATCAGCTCCCTGTCGAGCCGGTCGGCGTGCTCAGCGATCTGCTCGTTCGCGCCCGCCCGGTACGTGTCGCCGTTCGCCATCACCGACGAGTAGCCGCGGTCGGCGAGCCACTCGGAGAGCTTCGCGATGCTCGTCGTCTTCCCGACGCCGTTGACCCCGGTGAAGACGATGGTGACCGGCTTGTCCGCCTCCGAGATCCGCTGTTCGAAGTCAAACTGGCCGACCGCGATCACGTCGAGGAGCGCGTCGTGAAGCGCCGATTCGACGAGCTCGCCGGTCGTCCTGACCTGCTTGCGCGACTCGCCGAGCATCGTCTCGCGGACGGAGTCGAGGATGCGCTCGGCGACGCTCATCTCCACGTCGCTCTCCAAGAGGGCCATCTCGAGGTCCCACAGCGGCTCCTCGAGGTCCTCCTCCTCGATGATGATCCGGCCGGTCGCGAACGCCTTCGCGCGCTGGAAGGTGCTGGGCTCGTCGCCGTCGGCGTTCGCGTCGCCGCCCGTCGGTTCCGGTTTCTCGGCGGCAGCCTCGCTCTCAGCGGATTGATCGGCTTCAGAAGGCGCTACGGCGGCGCTCTCGGTCCCATCTGGCTCGCCCTGCTCCGCGGGCTCCTCGACCTCGGCGTTCTCCTCGACGTCCTCCCGGAACCCGGAGAGCTTGTCTTTCAGTCCGTCGAACACGGTCGGTCGTTACTCCTCGTCGCCCTGCGCCTGCTGCATCTGCTGCATCTGCTGTTGCTGCATCTGCTGTTGCATCTGCTGGGCCTGCTGTTCGAGTTCGTCGCTCTCGGACTCGAGTTCGTCGACCTCCGCCTGCGTCTCCTCGATGCGGTCGTCGAGCGCCTCCTGCTTGCGGCGGAGCACGTCGATCGCGTCGCCCTCGCTCTGCTCGGCGGAGTAGTTGCCGCCGAGCGAGACGATGATCTCGTCGATATCCTGAACTTCGGCGCGAACGTATGCGCCGCCACCGAGCGGGACCTGCACCGTCGAGCCGGTGTCGAGGGTCTCGATGGCCTCGACCGCGTCGTCGATGTCGGACTGCTCTTCTCGGTACCCGTCGATTTCGGCTTCGAGCGCCTCGATCTCCTCGTCGAGCGCCTGCAGCTCCTGGGAGAGCTGCTGGAGCTGCTGTTGTCCGCCGCCCATCATGCCGCGGACACCTCCTCGATCTCGATCTGGGTGCGCTTCCGGTTGTGCTGGCTCCCGACCGTGGTGTAGATGCGCTCGCGGGCGAGGTCCTCGTTCTCCGCCTCGACGTCCTTCGTGAACGGCTGGAAGTCGCCTCGACTCTGGAACCGTCCACTCACCGTGTAGGTACTCATGTTCATCGATCCGGCAGGGACAGGGAAGTATCTTCCTAAAAAGTAGAGATTCGAGAACATCGCCTAAACTCCCTTAGTGACGTCTCTAGCCGCCGAAAGAACCGAATACGGAGTGGAGACAGAACGGACGACTCGCCGGAAACGGTGAAGAGGGAACCCGGTCGGCCGCCGCCGGGCGTCCGCCGATCTCAGTCGATAAACCCGAGCGTCTCCTCGATCCGCCCGAGTTCTGGGCCGGTGGTGTCCTCGCCGACGACGTACCCCTCGTCGGTGGCGACGAGTCCCGAGCCGACGAGCGGCGCGCCGTAGTTGACCGTGCCGAGATCGGCGCGGACGTCGAGCGCCTCTTCGACGGCCTGTAGCTCCGATTCCGTCGAATTGGGGTGACAGAGGACGCCCGTGTTGTTGGCGACCGCCGCGGTGCCGACGGTCCGGACGTCGCCGAGGTCGCCGCGGACCACGGGGACGTCCAGCGCTTCCCTGATCGTCACGATCGACTCGCGCGGGAGGTCCGGGTGGACGTACGCGCCGTAGTCGTTCGCGAGGACGACGTTGCCGGCCGCGTTGATCTCGCCGGGGAGCTCGCGGACCTCGCGGTCGGCGGCCTCGGCGATCCGCGTCTGCTCCCGTTCGGTCGCCCGCTCGGAGACGAGCACGCCGTTCTCGTTACCCGTCGCGAGGGAGCCGACGGTGTTGGCCCCGCCGACAGTCGTGAGGAGCGGGTCCGCACCGAGCTCCTCACCGAGAGCGTCGGCGAGGTCCTCGTCGACGTCCGGTCGCACCAACAGGAGATCGTCGATCGCGCGGGCGAACACGCCCACGTACGACGAGCCGGTGAAGGTCGCCCGTAACACGTTACTCGGCGTGCTCGGCTTCGACGACGGGTTCGCCGTCCTCGACGAACCGGGCCGCGCGGACGCGGAGCTTGCTCGGCGGGTGCTGCCGCCCGTTCTCCCAGACGGCCTCGTTGACCGAGGTGTCGAGGACGACGTCCGCCTCGTCGACGGAGAAGTGCTGTGCGAGGTGCTCGCGGACGATCTTCACCGCGAAGTCGGCCCGTTCCTGTACCGGCTTGTCGTTGGCGTCGCGGAGCGGGACGGTGACGACGCGCTCCTCGAATTCACTGGTGCTCATTTACTCGTCCAGGTCGTTCCGACGCCAGTTGCGCCGCTTGGGGTTTCGCGTGACGTTCATATCGGTCTTCATCATGACCCACGCAGGGACGCGGGTGTTCTGGCGCTCCGCCTTCGCCAGACGCTTCTTTTGAGCCTTCGATTTGTCTCCCATAGTAGCCCACAGTTTCCGCGGGGCGCATAAAACCCCTTCCATACCGCGTCGCTCGCGGGGAGTCCGCCACCGGCCCACACCGCGGACGCCGCCTAAAACGCTCGTTCGGCGATCGCCGCGTACATTCGATAACACCGCTCTAGCACGTCGATACCGACGCTCTCGGTGTCGGTGTGCGCTTCGCCCGACTCGGAGGCCCCGCACACGATGGACTCGGTGCCCGCCTCCGCGAGCCAACCGGCGTCGGTCGCGTGCGGCTTGACCACGTGTTCGGGCGCGTCGAGTCCGAGATCCGCGTGGACCTCTCGGGCGACAGCGAGCGCGGCGTCCGCGAAGTCGTCGTCCGTACACCCCATCGGCGGGAGGTCCTGGTCGACCGTCCACTCGACGCCCGCCACGGCCGCCACCGCTCGCCCGATGTCGGCCCGATCGCCGGGAACGGTCCGCTCGTCGATCGTGACCTCGCAGCGCTCCGGGATCACGTTCCACGTCTCGCCGCCTTCGACGATCGTCACCGCGAGCGACCCGGAAACGGTCTCGCCGAAGACGGTTGACTCCGGCGCGTCGAGCGTCCGTATCACGTCTATCGCGTCGCTCGCGCGGTAAACGGCATTCTCGCCCAGTTCGGGCTCCGACGCGTGCGCCGCTTGCCCGTGCGCGACGAGCGTCGACGCACGCCGGCCCTTGTGCGCGACGACGACGTCGGTGACGCCCGGTTTCGAGTAGTCCGTCGATCCCTCCGCGACGACCGCGCGGTCCGGGACGAACCCCGCGTCGATCGCGTGGCGGGCCCCGGTTCCGCCGATCTCCTCGCCGACGAACGAGGCGAACGCGAGTTCGCGATCCGCCGGCGGCTCCGCGTCCCGAAACGCGAGCATGCAGGCCGCCACCGCGCCCTTCATGTCCGCCGCGCCGCGGCCGTATATCCGACCGTCGCGGCGCTCGACGACGTACTCGCCGGCGGTCCCCTCGCCGGTCGTCTGCCGCGCGGCCGGCGGAACGACGTCGTGGTGTCCGACGAGCGCGAGCGTGTCACTTTCGCCGGCGTCGCCGTCGGCGCGTTCTGCCTCCGCACCGTCCTTATACGCGAGCACGTTGCCGACGGCGTCCCGTTCGACGCGAGCGTCGGTTTCGGCGCGGAGCCACCCCTCGATCGCGTCCCCCGCGGCGGCCTCGTCCACGTGAGAGGGGATCGCGACCAGCGTCTCGGTCAGATCGGCGAGTTCGTTCATCCGATGAGCGACCTCGGCGCTCCGAGAACGTAAACGCCGCCGATTCCGGTTGAGACCCCGACTGCGGACTTACCGACACTTGAGACCCCGACTGCGGACTCACCGACACCGATCCCGTCACGCGGATATCAACAGAACTCGCAGTCGCAGTACGCCTCACAGACCAGGTTGTCGCAGTCCGCGCCTCGCGCCGAGCAGTGCGTCCGGCCGTGGCGGATCAACAGGACGTGTAGCGAGTAGATCAGTTCGTCGGGAACCAGCTCGTCGAGCCCGTCGTGTGCGGCCTCGTTCGACGCCGATTCCGGAACCAGACCGAACCGCTTCGAGACACGCTCGACGTGCGTGTCGACGGCCATCGTCGGCTTTCCGAAGTGGAAGTTCAACACGACGCTCGCGGTCTTCGGGCCGACGCCCTTGATCGCCATGAGCCACTCCTTCGCCTCGTCGGTCGCCATCGCGTCGAGGAACGCGAGCGAGTAGGCCCCGCCCGTCTCCTCCCGGATTGCGGCCAGCGCGCGCTGGATCCGGACGGCCTTCTGCTCCGCGAGCCCCGCAACCCTGATCGTCTCGACCAGCTCACCGTGATCGGCCTCCTCGATAGCGGCGAAGTCGTCGTACCGCTCGAATAGCGCCGCGGACGCCCGGCTCGTGTTCTCGTCGGCGACGTTCTGTGACAGAATCGTCGTCACCAGCTGGCGAACTCCCTCGCCGGGTTCGGCGGTCGGGTCTGCGCCGTGCTCGGCCACCCGATCGACGGGCTCGTACAGCGACACCAGGTCCTCGTGGAGTTCGCGAACGCGACCCTCGGTCCACGCGTGCGTCGACATACACCGGCGTACAGACGGCGGAACCTTGAGGGCGACGGCCGGCAGCTGACAACCGCCGGCCGACGACCCGCGATCTGCCGCCGGCTGCTCCCTGACCGCGGGGCCTTTTTATACCGGAGCGCTCTACGGCGGGGTATGTATCGGGCGAGCGATCGAGTCGACAACGCGGCGTGGATAGAGCGGCTCGGCGACGCGTGCGCGACGCTCGACCTCGACGAGGAAGCGCAGTCGACGGCGACGGATCTGTTCCTCTCGCGAGCCCCCGACGACAAGCGGGGCAAGCGCGTCGCCGCGGCTGCAAGTCTCTACGCCGCCGCGCTGATCCGCGGGCAGGAGCGGTCACAGTCCGCCGTCGCCGACGCGATGGACGTCTCTCGACTCTCGGTGCAACAGCACTGGAAGCCGATCCTCGAGGACGCCGGGTTCTCTCCGCCGACGTGGTAGGCGGACCGGATCCGTACTGGTACCTCACCGCCGAATCCGTCCGTCACCGGACATCGGTCTACCCCGTTACCGCGGCGTCGCGACGACTCCGAGGTGGTCCTCGTGGTACCGATCTAACCGCTGCGTCTCCAAGATCTCGTATGTCTCCCGCAGCCGGTCGAGCGCGCCCTCGAACACGTCGGCGGGCGTCGCGGTCACGTCCTCGCTGCGCGCCTTGATCGCGAGGATCAGCCGTCCATCGTCCGCGAGGAACTGACGATTCCGCGCCGCCACGTCGGCCTGTCCGCGCGTCGCCACGTCCTGCACGATGGCGTCGACGTCGGCCTCGACGACGTGCGCGTAGGTCCGCGGTTTCCGCGCATCCTTTAGGAGGGGAAACAGTCGCTCCCGGGGCTCCGCCGCACCGACGAGGTCTCGGGCCGGTCGGGGCGCAAACTCCACCGCATAGGTCGGACCGACGAAGTCGGCGACGTGGCTGACGGTCGTCCCGCTCGCGGCCCCGAGGTACAACACTGTCTCGCCGCCGGAGAGCCCGGTATCGAACCCGAGTTCTATCATTCCGCTGAGCTTCGAGCGCTCCGGATCCCACGCGCGCCAGCCGTCCGCGGTCGGCTCGCCGTAGACGGGCGGTCCGCGGGTCGCGAGACGCGTCTTCCCATCGAATTCCCGGCGCTCGACGCCGGTCGGGAGCGTGGGTTCACTCATCGTCGTCCTCCGCTCTGTCCTCTGCGCCCTCCGCGTCCTCTGCGCCCTCCGCGTCTTCTGCGCCCTCCGCGTCTTCTGCGCCCTCCGC
This sequence comes from Halorubrum trueperi, assembly GCF_042662525.1. Classification (NCBI taxonomy): domain Archaea; kingdom Methanobacteriati; phylum Methanobacteriota; class Halobacteria; order Halobacteriales; family Haloferacaceae; genus Halorubrum; species Halorubrum trueperi. Next base: position 451,988 of record NZ_JBHSXI010000012.1, on the reverse strand, counting down.
GTCCTCTGCGCCGTCGCGCTCGCGGTCCGCCTCCTCGCGCGCACGTATCGTCGTCATCCGCTCTCGAAGATCCTCGTGGAGCGACTCGCGGCGCTCTCCCGAGTAGTGGTCCACGCGCGCCGCGAGTGTCAGCTTTCCCGCGAGCGCCCGCGCCGCCGACCCGCGGTCTTCCGGTCGGGTGTTACGGACGTACTCGTGCGTGTAGATGATTCCGTGTTTCGGCGAGGGCGCGCGCCCGGAGAGGTGCGCGAACAGCGCGTCCTCGGCACCCAACACCTGTACGGTCCCCGAGGGCTTCTTCGCGAGCGACTCCAGTCCTCCCGCGAGGGCGATCAGCCGCGCGGCCAGCTCCGGGCCCGCCATCTCGGCGAGGTTCGGCGCGACCGCGGGCGCAATTCGGTCGATCGCATCCGCGAGCGCGTCGCGCTCGGCCGCGAGGTCGACGACGCGCTCCGCGAGCGACACCGTCCGACGCTCAATCTCGCCATCTGGCTCGCGCATTGCCACGTCGCGGACGCCGTCGATCCCCGGATCGACCTCGTCGAAGAGGCTCCCGGCCCACTCGGTCGCGCGTTCGGCCAGCTCGTTAGCGGTTCGCTCGCAGTCGTCCATCGCCCGGATCGCGTGAACGAGCTGCTGATCGTCGGCCCGCTCGCGTTCGCGGACCGTCTCGCGGGTCGCGTCTATCGTCGCCTCGTGAAGTCGGTCGTAGTAGCCGCTCTCCGTGTCCGCGAAGCCGGACTCGACGGCGATCCGCGGCCAGTCGCGGGGCCCGTCGGTCGACCCGGTCGCGATCCGGTCGCGGACGGCAGCGGCGTCTCCCGTCTCATCGGCGTGGTCCGGCGGCCCCCCGGCGAACCAGCCCGCGTCGAGACCGCGTTCCGATTCGGGCGATGAGCCCGCTTCGGTATCGGCGTCGATATCGGTCATTAGCGGTCGCTACTCGGCCCGGTCGTATAGGCGTTCCCGAAGCTGTCGCAAGAACGGGGGACACGTCGCCGAGAGGTCCGCGGAGACGGCGTCGGAAGAGTGAAAATCCCACCGTCGCTTCGGCGGTCGGCTGTGTGGCTACTTCGCGGCCGATTCGGTCGATTCGGACGGGCCGTCCGCATCCGCAGAAGCGTCCTCCGAATCGGATCGGAACTCCGCGAACACGCCGTCGGCACCGGTTCGGAAGTCGGCGAGCGTCGCGCCCGCGAGTCCGCCGAGCGCACCGCCGGTACTCGCCGCGTTTCGGTTGATCAGTCCGCCGACGGCGGCACCGACGGCGGCACCGACCGCCGCGTACTTCGCCCGGGACAGCGCGCCCTTGATGCGGGATTTCATGTTCGTATTTCCTCGCGAGTTCACAAAAATCTGTCGTCGGTGTGGGGACGAAAGTCTGGAACGGGAACCACGCCGGCTTCGGGGTGAGGCCGAGCGAGGTGTGAGGACTGAGGTGATGCGACACGCGAACCGTCACTACAGCCGCTTCCACGTCCGATCGTCACTGCAGCCGCTTGGTCGTCTCCACGAGCGGGTGGCGCGCGTAGTCGACGATCTCGATGTCGGTGATGTCGCGGAGTCCCTCCTTTTCGGCGGTCTTGGCCATTCCGAGGTCAACGGGGCGGCTCGGGACGATCACGTACGCGTCCATCTCCTCGATGCCGGCCTCGTGGGCGGCCATGACCCGATGGTGGCCGTCGGCGAGGTGAAGTTCGCCGTCGTTGTCGATCACGACGAGCGGCTCGGCGAGCCCCCGCTCTAGTTCGTACTTGCGTCCCTCCAGTTCGTCGGCGTACACACGCGCCTGCGTCGGCGTGAGATCCGTGAGCCGAACCTGACGGCGTTCCTCGGCGAGCGTGACGCCGTGGATCTGTTCGAGCGTCCGCATCAGCTTCCCGACCTTGCTCGGGGTCGCGCGCTCGATCTGCGAGCGCACGACGTCGGTGTTCGAGATGATCCCGACGAGGTTGTCGGCGTCGTCGACGACGGGGAGTCGCTGGATCCCCGACCGGAGAATCACGCGGGCGGCGTCGGTCACCTTCATGTCCGGGTGTGCGACGATGAGGTCGTCGGACATCACCGTGAACACGGGCGCGTCGTCGTCGGCCAACAGCAGATCGGCCGCCGAGACGAATCCCTCGACCGTTCGCCCCTGCGTGACTGGGAACCCGTTGTGGCCGTCGCTCTCGGCCATCCGCCGCGCGACCTCCCCGACGGTCTCGTCAGGACTCACCGTCTCGACGTCGCGGGTCATGTACTCGCCGACGGTCGGTTTCCCGCTCATCGTCGACGGTAAGCCCCGCCGGGACAAAAAGGGGGTGGGGTGTCGTTCCGTCCTACTGCGGACTCGGACTGGAGGGGCCGGAGACGCTTCCCTCCTTCAGGGCCGAGCCGGTGATCGACTTGAGCCGAGAGACGAGCGAGTCCTTCTCGGCTTCGCCCTCCAAGGCGATGTCGAGGACCTCGCTGATGTGCGATACCGGGATGACCTCGATCATGTCCTCGTACTCGTCTTCGATCATCACGTCCTGCTCGTTCGCCTGCGGGATGATGACCCGGGTACAGCCGGCCTTCGCGGCCGCCTCGATCTTGTGGGTGACGCCGCCGACGGGGAGCACGTCGCCCCGGACGGACAGCGAGCCGGTCATCGCGAGGCTCTGGTCGACGCCGACGTCCTCCAGCGCGCTTATCACGGCGGTCGCGACCGTGATGGACGCGGAGTCGCCGTCGACGCCCTGCTGGCCCGCCTGCACGAACTGGATGTGGATGTCCATCTCCGAGATGTTCTCGTCGGAGAATTTCTTGATGATCGCGGAGACGTTCGACACCGACTCCTGGGCCATCTCCTTCAGCTGGCCTGTGGCGATGACCTCGCCGGGGCCCTGCGAGGGCGCGACCTCGGCCATCACCGGGAGCATGATCCCGGAGTCTTCGCCCATCACGGCGAGTCCGTTGACGCGGCCGACGACGTAGCCGTCGGAGACCTGTAGTTCGTAGTCCTTGCGGCGCTCGATGAAGTCGTCCGCGAGCTGCTGTTCGATGGAGCGCGAGCGACCCTTCGCGGACAGCACGTGCTCGCGGGTGGTCAACTCGGCGTCCTCACCGCGGGCGATGTCGCCGGCGACCCGCACGAGCCCGCCGAGGTTCCGGAACAGGAGGGTGAGGTGGCCCTTCCGGCCGGAGCGGCGTTTGGCCTCGAGGATGACCTCCTCGACGGCCTCGGCAGTGAACTCCGGCAGGCGTCCATCCTTCGCGACCTCCTGAGCGATGAACCGGACGTACTTCCGGCGCATCTCCGGGGTGTCCTCGATGGTGTCCTCCATGTACACCTCGTAGCCGTACCCCTTGATCCGGGAGCGGAGCGCCGGGTGCATGTTCTCCATCGCGTCGAGGTTCCCGGCCGCGATCATGACGAAGTCGGTAGGGACGGGCTCCGTCTGGACCATCGCGCCCGAGGAACGCTCGGACTGGCCCGTGATCGAGAACTCGCCCTCCTGGATCGCCGTCATGAGGTGCTGCTGGCTCCGGATGTCGAGCGTGTTGATCTCGTCGACGAATAACACGCCCTTGTTCGCCTTGTGGATTGCGCCCGCCTCGACGCGGTCGTGGCTGGGCGTCTCCATCCCGCCGGACTGGAACGGGTCGTGCCGGACGTCGCCGAGCAGCGCGCCGGCGTGCGCGCCGGTCGCGTCGCGGAACGGCGCGGTCTTCGTGTCGCCGTTGTTCACGAGCAGGTTCGGGATCATCGCGTCCGACCCGCGGTTCAGGTAGCGGAAGACGAGGTAGACGACCCCGGCAGCGATGATGCCGACGAGGATCTGGCCGACGATGATGAGCGCGTAGCCCAACACGACGGCGATGATGATCCACATCAGCAGCGACCGCATCTGGTTGCGCTTGCGCGCCTCCTCGCGGTGGGCGTCGACGATCTGGTCGCCCTTGCCGGCGGGGACCGTCCGGACCTTCGGCTTGTTGCCGTCCTCGGGGTTGTGATAGACGAGGACGTCCTGTAACTCCTCTTTAGGAAGCAGCTCGGACATGGCTTTCGCCAGCATCGACTTCCCGGTCCCGGGCGAGCCGATCATCATCACGTGGCGGCGCTGCTTGGCCGCCTTGATGATCACGTCGCGGGCGTGCTCCTGACCGATCACCTGATCGACGAGGCGATCCGGGATCTCGAGCTCGGCGGTCGTGTCGATATTGAGCCCGCCGAGGAGGTCGTCCTCGTCCGGGTCCTCGTCGATCTCCGCGCCCTCGACCTCGACCGAACTGCCGAGGTCGTCGATGTCGCCGTCGTCGGTCGATTCGGTGACTTCCTTCGCAGTGGTCCCGTTCGTTTCCTCGTGACCCGCTGTGACGCCGTTCGGATCGCCGTCGACGACGACTCCGTCGTCCCAGACCTCGTCCGGATCGTCGTCGTCGGCCGTCCCGTCGACGACCTCTGTGTCCTCGCCGGACCGTGCATTCTCGTCAGACGATGCACCCCCGCCGGACTCATCATCGTCGTCGACCTCCGCGTCATCGACGGCCGAATAGCCGTCGGCACCGGATCCATCGACGACGCGAGATTCATCGACGACGCGGTCGTCAGGCGCGGGAGTACCGTCGCCCGGCGTGGAGCTACCGTCGTCGGGGGCGTCCTCGCCGTTTCCCGTCGGATCCGGGGATCCCGAATCGCTCCCGTCCGCGTTCTCGGGGTCCTCGGTCGGCGGGTCGTTCGCGTCCTTTTCGTTGCTCATAGAATCGGGTATCGCTACCGAAAACGAGGGGTCGGCTACTGATATACTTTCTCCCCGCGGACGAACCGTCGACAGTCTCGGAATCGGACACGAGAGGCTCTTTCACGCGGGATATCTCCCTCCGATGGCTCCCACGGGGTTTATAAATCATGCTCCCGCTACGTGAATCCATGCGCGGGTTCTACATCGGGCGGTACCAGCCGTTTCACGACGGCCACCGGCACATGATCGAGGAGATCGCGGCGGAGGTGGACGAGCTGGTCCTCGGGATCGGTTCCGCCGGCGACTCCCACACCACCCGGAACCCGTTCACGGCCGGAGAGCGCGTGATGATGGTGACGAAGGCGGTCGAAGACCTTCCGGTGACCACCTATGTCGTCCCCATCGAGGACCTCGACCGCAACTCCGTGTGGGTGAGTCACGTCCAGAGTATGACCCCGCGGTTCGACATCGCCTACTCGAACAATCCACTCGTCGTCCGGCTGTTCGAGGAGGCCGGCGTGGAGGTCCGCGGCTCCCCCATGTTCCGGCGGGACGTGCTGGAGGGAACTGAACTTCGCGAGCGGATGATCCACGGCCGAGACTGGGAGGTGCTGGTCCCCGAGGCCGTCGTCGACGTCATCGAAGAGGTGGACGGCGTCGAGCGCATCCGTCGGATCGCCGAGACCGACACGAACGGGGAGCCGCCGACAGACGCGTAGCCATCGCTCGCAACTCTCCCGCTGACCTTTCCGCATCGTCACCCTCGTCGCCCTCGTTACCTTCGTCACCCTCGTCGCCCGCTTCCGCCTCAGCTCCCCGCTTCCGCCTCAGCTCCCCGCTTCCGATCCACCCGCCCTTTAAGCGGTCGCCGGAACGCGATCCCGTATGATCACGCTCGCGTCCGACTTCGGCTCGCCGTACCCCGCCGCGATGAAGGGAGTGATCCGGCGGCACACGAGTGCCGAGATGATCGACGTCGCCCACGACTTGCCCCGCGGCGACCCTCGCTCGGCCGCCTTCTGGCTCCGGTTCGTCCTCCCGGAGTTCCCGCCCGCCGTCCACTGCGCCGTGGTCGATCCCGGCGTCGGGACCGATCGGGACGCGCTCGTCGTCCACGCGGGTTCCCACGTCCTCGTCGCCCCCGACAACGGACTCACGATGCCCCCCGCTCGGGCGCTCGCCGGCGAGGAAGGCCCCGAGGCGTTCGTCGTCGACGTCGAGGACCCGGCGAGCGCGACGTTCCACGGCCGCGACGTGTTCGCGCCCACCGCGACGCGGATCCGCGCGGTGCTCGATGGCGGACCCGACGCGACGACTCCGGCGGACGTCGCCGACGCGCTCGCGGCGATGGACGACCTCTCGCCGGCGGCCGATCCCGTCGATCTCACTCTCCCGGAGCCGTCGGTCGAACGCGACGGCGACGGAGACGCCGTCGCCGTCGACGGCGAGGTCCTCGTCGTCGACCGCTTCGGCAACGCCGTCACGAACGTCCCGGGAGAACTGATCCGCGGCCGCGAGTGGATCCGGGTGAACGGCGAACTCACGCCCGTCGCCGAGACGTTCGGCGCGGTCGACTCCGGCGACCGGCTCGTGACCGTCGGGAGCCACGGCTACGTCGAGTGCGACGTGAACGACGGGCGGGGCGACGGCGCGTTCGATCTCCGACCCGGCAGCGAGGTGCGGCTCGTCGCCGACAACGTGAGTTTGTAGCACGGCGACATCGGTGAAATCCTACCCGTCAGATGGATTTGCAACTGATTCGGACGATCGTTGAAAGTTGCCTCTTGATCGATTGCGGGAGTCGGTGTATTGTGTTGGAGCGGTTGTTTATACGTGAGAAAGTGGTATTTATAAACAACCGTCGCTCTCGCGTTCGTTACGTACCAGGTCGCAGGCGGCCTGCAACACGCACTCCCGAAACCCATCCCTGCCGCTTCGGTAGTGAGCGTTCACCGGCGGTCACAACAACGTAGCCGAGCCGATCGATGACGCTCTCGAAGGAAGTGAAACGCGGCGACAGTCAGCGAGGCGACCGACTCACCACGTGTCGTGGAACGTGTCGAACTCGATCGAGTCGAGCGGTTTCTCGCCGATGGCGGCCTCGTACTCGCCGGGGGTCAACATGGGTTTGTGAAAGCGCGGACCGTCGTCGGTCGTGATCCGCGGACAGCCGGTGTTGACGAACGCGTCCATGTCGAAGTTGCGGAGGCGGTCAGGCGTCACCTCGTCCATCGTGATCAGGTAGGCGTTCTCGTTGTTGTCGACGATCTCCTGCGCTTTCTCCCAGCGACCCTGGCCGATTTTCGTACAGAAGATGACGCCCCACTTCTCGGCGCTCATCGCCTTGTGGACCGAGGCGTAGCGCTGCTTCAGGAACTGGTCATGCTCGGCGACCGAGACGGCGTTGTTGACGGGGTCGGCGATGACGACGCGCTTGTCCGGGTGCTCCATCGCGAGGCCCACCGGATGGAACTTTCCACCGCCGACGTAGAGCACCTGCTCGGCGGGAATGTCTGCGGAGGCGTAGTTGCAGCCGAGCACCTGTCCCTCCTTCGTGAGCCGGTCGTCGCCGCGGCGGGTGTGGACCTCGTAGCCGCGCTCCTCCAACCAGTCGGTCATCTCCTCGAACCGGTTCATGTGTTGGGCCGTGGTGACGAGACCCACGTCGGCGTCTTCCTCCGGGGGAGCCAGCTCCGCTTCCAACGCGTCTTCCATGATCGGGAAGGGGTCGACGTTCGAGAACAGGGGGACGTAGACGATGCTGTCGGACTCCTTCATCGGCGTGTGTCCGAAGTGGACGAACACATCCGTTCGGCGCATCAGATACGTATCGAGGTCGCAAGCGCCGTAACACGGCTGCCCGGACAGCATGAACGTCACGTCGTCGGGGGCCGCCTCGCGGAGGTCGTCGGCGACCTTCGGGCCGCGGCGCTTGAGTCCCTCGGGGAACTGGAGGCCGACTTTCGAGGCGTCGCGCTCATCGATGGCCTCGACGATCCGATCGAGCTCGTAGTCCCACTCGCGGTCGTGTTTCAGGGCCATCCCCGTCTTCGTGAGGTCGCCCTCCGTGGAGCCGCTCATGTCGAACGAATTGTGTGGCTGGACGGTTAAACCGCGCGTTCGACGACGAGACCGGCGATCGATCGTGGCAAACGCACGCCGGCGCGAGCCGAGCCCTCCGCTGCCGCGGCCGACGGATACAACCGCCGAGCCGACGAACGACCTCCACATGTCCGAGATTCCCCTGGAACACGTCCACGTCGCGCCCGACGACGATCCGGAGAACGCCCCCGCCGCTTTCGTGCTTCACGGCCGCGGAGCCGACGAGGAAGACCTGCTTCCGGTCGCTCGACGCCTTTCCGACGAACTGCACGTCATCAGTCTTCGCGCCCCGGACCCGCTGCAGGGCGGCTATACGTGGTACGAGCTCGACCTTTCCGCTGGCGGCTTGGAGAAGAGCCAGCCGCACGCCGCGGAGTTCCGTCGGAGCCTCAACCTCGTCGCGGAGAGCGTCGACGCCGCGATCGACGCGTACGCTCTCGACGCCGACCGGATCGGTCTGCTCGGATTCAGTCAGGGAGCGATAACGAGCCTCTCGCTCGTGTTGGAGGGCCCCGACCGCTACGCGTGGGTCGTCGCGCTCCACGGGTACCTCGCGGACTCGCACGCAGACCTCGCGCCCGAGGGGATCGAAGGGAAGCCCGTCTTCGTCGGTGCCGGGACCGGTGATCGTGTGATCCCGGAGTCGCGCTCGGCCGCGGCCGCCGATCGGTTCGAGGCGATCGGCGCGGACGTCACCCGCGGGAGCTATCCCGGCGGCCACGGCATCGGACAGGCGGAGCTGGCCGACGTGATCGCGTTCGTGGAGTCGCACGCGTAGCGTCAGACCCGATAGAGTCACACGCAGTAGGAACAGCGCGAGAGCGCTCATCTCCCGCGACACGATATTCCCGGCTCCGGCAGGTTCAAACCGGTTCGGACCAACGGTGATCCATGAGCGTCGAACGGGCCCCAGTCGACGAACAGGCCTCCATCGAGGACCTCGGTCGCGAACTCGGCGAGCGGATCGCCCGAACCCCTGAGTACGAGCGCTTCGAGGACACGCGCGAGGCGGTGCAACGCGACGAGGAGGTCCAAGCGAAGATTGACGAGTTCGAACGGCTCCGCGCGGAGTTCATGCAGGCTCGTCAGACCGGACAGGCGACGAACGCCGACCTCAACCACGTGCAGGACGCGCAGGACGAGCTCCACTCGATGCCCGTCATGAGCGAGTTCCTCGACGCACAAGACGAGCTGACCGCCACCCTCGAAATGGTCAACGAGGCAATCTCGGACCCCCTCGCGGTCGACTTCGGCGGCGAGGCGGGCGGCTGCTGTCAGGACTGACCGCGCGGCCGACTCCGCCGGCGTCCGTCTTTTTATACCCAGTGACGGCACAGTCCCCCCAGTGATAGCCGTAGCCGGCGGAAAGGGCGGAAGCGGAAAGACGACCACGACCGTGGGCCTCGCACGGGCGCTGTCGCGGCGGGGAGCGCCCGTCGTCGCCGTCGACGCGGACTGGGACCTCCCGAACCTCACGGAGCTAGCGGCGGAAACGAGAGCGAGCGGAACCGGATCGGCGACGGATCGGGGAACCGCCGATCCGGATCCGATCACCGGTCCGGACGCGGCGACCACCCGACCGAACGAGGCGTCCACCCGACCGAACGAGGCGTCCACCGTCGTCGAGGCGCTTCGAAACGATGAACCGATCCCCCTCGACCGTTCGCGACCGACGGTACTCGGTGCGCCGAAGTTCCCCCGAAGCGTCGACGCGAGAACGATCCTCGACTCGCTCGACGGCGTCCTGCCCGACGAGACGCCGGTGCTTCTCGACTGTCCGGCCGGCGCGTCGCCGGACGCCGCGGCACCCCTCCGCGTCGCCGACCGGTGTCTCCTCGTGACTCCGCTGCGTCGGCCCGCGCTGCGCGACGCGGCGAAGACGGCGGCGATCGCTCGCCGTCTCAACTGTCCGCCGGTGGGCGTCGTCGCCGTTCGGACCGATTCGGTCCCGGAGCCGGTAGCCGACCTGTTCGGATGTTTGGTGGTGGAACGGATCCCGTCAGCGAGTCCGGAGCCGCTCTCCGCCCCCGCCGTCACGGCGGCGTACGACGGCCTCGCGCGCCGGCTCGTCGAGGAGTACGGCGCGGGGCGCTGGCGGATAGCGTGAGCGGCGAGGGCGGTGTTCGGAACCGCACCGCGTCCCATCGACAGAGCCAAACCTCCGGAGCCGGCAGCGATCGTATGGAGACGCTACCGACCGGGATTTCGGTGCTGGACAGGGAGTTCGGCGGGGGACTCCCGAGCGGCAGCGTCGTCGCGCTGAAGGCGGATCCGGCGAGCCAATCCGAACTGATCATCAACCGCCTCTCGCGCGTTCGGAAGTGTCGATACCTGACAACGGTCCGTTCGCCCGACGCGGTCGAAGCGGGGCTGACACTGGACGGAGGGACCGCGGCCGCGGACGCGGCCGAGGAGACGGTCGTTCGATCCGTCGACGGCGACGATCCGTTCGAGGACGCGCTGTCGGTCGCCGCCGATCTCCCGGAGCGCGGAACGCTCGTCATCGACTCCGTCGAGCCGTTCGAGGCCAAGGAACGCGATCGCTACCGAACCCTCCTCAACGACGTCCGGCAGCACGTCGACGAGGCCGGTGGCATCGCCGTGCTCCACGCGTTCAAGGGCGGGTCGATCGGACAGAACCGAGTCGTCACCGAGCAGGTCGCTGACGTCGTCTTCGATCTCCGAACCACCGTGACGGGCACGGAGATCGCGAACCGACTCGTCGTTCCGAAGTTCCGCGGGGGGGCGGCCCTCGAGGAGCCCCTCAAACTGAAGCTCACCGACACCGTGTCGGTGGACACGAGTCGAGATATCGCCTGAATCGGCCGCTCTTCGGACCGTTCATGGTTAGAGCGTCGTCGACGCGACGATCACGGCGATCCCGACTACGACCGCGGCGAGCGCCCAGTTTCGCGGCCGGTCGAAGGGCCCGTACGGGCCGCCCTTCCGTGAGAACAGGTACACCGCGTAGACGGCGAGCGGTGCCAACGTGTGTAGCGTGGCGACCTGGACGACACCGACGACGCCGGACAGCAGCGCGAGTGCGATCGTCGTCGCGCCGGCGCTCGCCGCGACGACGACGTCCTCGCGCGCACGTTCAAGTTCCATGTCTGTGAGTGTCCGTGTCTGTGAGTGGCTCGACCGTCGGTCAAAAGGGATCGGGTCGCAGACGAGATCTCGGTCGGCTGCCCGGTGACGCGACGGCCGCGGTCGCAGTTACTCCTCGTCGAGGTCCTCGTCGAGTTCGTCGACGATCTCGTCCGCGTCGACGTCGACGTCTTCGAGCGCCTCCTCGATGTCTCCCGCGCCGGCACCTCCCATGCCGCCCATCATACCGCCGAGGCCGCCCATGCCGCCGCCCTCGATGACCTCCTCGACGACGACGCGGTCGAGGTCGAGTCGGCTCATGAGGTCCTGGGCGATCTGCTGTTTCTGGAACATCCACTGCTGGTTCATCTGCATCGCCTGGGTCGCCGTCACGTAGAGGACGTCCTTCTCGACGTCCTCGGTCTCGACGATCTCCTCGCCGTCGTCGTCTTCGGAAACCGTCTCCTCCTCCTCGGTGACGGTCTCGATTCGGACCTCGGGGGCCTCCTGGAGGTACATCCCGAGCATGCCGGCGGCCTGCTGTTCGCGGTCGTCGATCTCCTCGAGGATCTCGTACTCGTACTCGAGGTCCTCGCCGGCCAGCGGGTGGTTGAAGTCGACGCGGGCGCGACCGCCGATGATCGTCTCGAGGTAGCCCTGGCGGTTGTCGATCTGGACCTGCGCGCCGGGGTAGCGGCTGTCCTCGGGGATCTTGTCGGCCTTGACGGTCTCGACCTCGTCGGGGTCGTACGCGCCGAACGCGTCGTCAGCGGGGACGTCGACGACGCCCTCGTCACCCACGGCCGCGCCGAGGAACGCCTCCTCGACGGACGGAAACACGTGCCCAGCGCCCAGCGAGATGATGCGCGGCTCGAACTCGTGTTCCTCCGTGTCGATCTCCGCCTCCTCGGCGACGGCCTCGTCGGTGGTGTCGATGACGCGGTCGTCGTCCGCGGTTCGGATCGTGTAGGCGACCCGCACGAAGTCGCCGTCTTCCAGTCCGGCGGTCTCGGTCTCGGCGTCGGTCTCGGCCTCGACGTCGTCCTCGGCCGCGTCCGCTTGCTCCTGATCGCTCATACCCTGAACGTCACCTGTTACACCCTTAAGGCGCACGGTTCGACCCGGCGGCGGCCGTCGCATTGGAGCGCGGTGGTCCGCGGCGCTTAAGAACGAACCCGGCGGATCTCGGGTATGTACGAGGTCGAGATCAAGGTTCCGGCCGATGTCGACGCGGTCCGCCGGCGACTCCGAGACGCCGGAGCCGAGCGCGTCGGTACCCGTCGACAGCGGGACGTGTACTACGACGCCCCGCACCGCGATTTCGCCGAGACGGACGAGGCGCTCCGGGTTCGTCGCGAGGTGCCGCTCGATGACTCCGACGAGCCATCCGACGCGTGGCCAGTGGGCGGCGAGGAGGAGACGACGAAGATCACGTATAAAGGACCGCTGCTGGACGACGGGTCGAAGACGCGGGTCGAACGCGAGACCGGCGTCGACGACGCCGAGGCGGTCGCGGGGATCCTCTCGGGGCTCGGGTTCGAACCGGCCGCGACCGTCGAGAAGCGCCGCGAGTTCTGGGCGTACGAGGGGTTCACCGTCGCGCTCGACGCCGTCGACGGCGTGGGGGAGTTCGTCGAAATCGAGCGCGAGGTAGACGACGAGGACACGATCGAACGCACGCGAAACGAGGCGAGCGCCGCGCTCTCTCGGCTCGGACTCGACGGGTCCTCGCAGGTCCGCACGTCGTACCTGGGGCTGTTGCTGGCGGGCGAGGGACAATCAGAGTGAGCGGAGGGACGGACCGCGGCTCGACTACGGTCCGTCGCCGTCGGGTCGCTTCTTCGACAGCGCGGTGCGATCGAACTCGCAGACGAGGACGTCGTCGCCGTCCTTGACGAGCTTGAACGCCTCGACGTGCATCGTGACGACCCCGCGCGCTCCGTCGCTCGTCTCGCGCTTGTCGGTGATGGTCGACCGCGCGCGGACGGTGTCGCCGTGAAACACCGGATTCGGGTGTTCGACGTTGTCGTACGACAGGTTCGCGACGATGGTCCCGTCAGTCGTCTCCGGGATCGACACGCCGACCGCCAGCGACATCGTGTACAGGCCGTTGACGAGCCGCTCGCCGAACTGCGTCCCCGACGCGAAGTCGTCGTCGAGGTGCAGCGGCTGCTGGTTCATCGTCATGTCGCAAAAGCGCTGGTTGTCGGCCTCGCTGATCGTTCGCCGCGTGGCGTGCTCGATCGTCTCGCCGACGTCGAACTCCTCGTAGTAACGCCCGGTCATGAGTCGACGGTGGTCCCGCCCCGTGAAATCGCTGCCGCTCCGACCTCGGCGACGTCGAGTCCTCGGATCGATTTATGTTCGTGCGGACGGACCGGCCGACATGGCCCGACGAAGCGTCCTGTTTTCCCCCGGCGACCGTCCGGAGCTGATGCGGAAGGCACCGAGCGCGGGCGCGGACGTGATCTGCTTCGACCTCGAGGACGCGGTCGCGCCCCGCCGCAAGGGCGAGGCTCGTACTGCTGTCCGCGAGATACTCGTCGACCCCGAGTTCGATCCCGCCGCGGAGGTGTGCGTTCGGCTGACCGAGGCGGAGCCGTCGGCGGACCTCGACGGACTGCTCGGTTCGGCGACCGCGGCCGATACCGACGGACGGAACCTCCGTCTCGACGCGGTCATGCTTCCGAAAGCGGAGAGCGCCGCTCGGGTCGCCGACGCGGCGGCCCTGTGTGCGGACCGGGGCCTCGATCCGGCCGTCTTCGCGCTCGTCGAGACCGCCGCCGGAGTGCTCTCTGCCCAGTCGATCGCCGCCGCCGAGCCGACAGACGCGCTCGTCTTCGGCGCGGAGGACCTCGCGGCCGACGTGGGCGCGACGCGGACCGAGGACGGGACGGAGGTGCTGTACGCCCGCGAGCACGTCGTCCTCGCAGCCGGGGCCGCCGGCGTCGACGCGATCGACACGGTGTACACGGACTTCTCCGATCTGGAAGGGCTTCGCGCGGACGCCGAGTTCGCGCTCACGCTCGGCTACGACGGGAAGATGGCGATCCATCCCGCGCAAGTCGCGCCGATAACCGAGGCGTTCACGCCCGACGACGATGAGATCGAATGGGCGGAGCGGGTCCTCGATGCCCGCGACGAGGCGGAGCGCGAGGGACGGGGGGTGTTCCGGGTCGACGGTGAGATGATCGACGCGCCGCTTATCGCTCAAGCGGAGCGGATCCGCGATCTCGCGGCGGCCAGGGATACCACGTGAGATCGGGGTGTTCCGCCCCGAATAACGCCGAATAGTGGACGATTCGGCACCTCTGGATCCGTTCGTCCCAATTTCCGGCCCGTTCGTCACAATTAACCCGGGGGGCGGTGGACGTTCACGCATGGCTGACCAGGCAAACCCATTCGAGAGCTTACAGGAACAGGTGGACGACGCCGCGACGGCACTCGACGCCGACGAGGGAGTACTCACCCGGCTGATGAACCCGGAGCGGGTACTGGAGACGAACCTGACGTTCGAACTGGACGACGGGTCGCTCGAGACCGTCCGCGCGTACCGGTCGCAGTTCAACGGCGACCGCGGCCCGTACAAAGGGGGTATCCGGTACCACCCGAACGTCACCCGCGACGAGGTGAAGGCGCTCTCCGGCTGGATGGCGTACAAGTGCGCCATCGTCGACGTCCCCTACGGCGGCGGGAAGGGCGGTATCGCGATCGATCCGGGCGACTACTCCGAGAGCGAGTTGGAACGGATGACGCGCGCGTTCGCGAAAGAACTCCGTCCGCTCATCGGCGAGGACCGCGACATTCCCGCGCCCGATGTCAACACCGGCCAGCGGGAGATGAACTGGATCAAAGACACCTACGAGACGTTGGAGAACACGACCGCGCCGGGCGTCATCACCGGAAAGGCGCTCGACTCCGGCGGCAGCGAGGGGCGCGTCGAGGCGACGGGTCGGTCGGTCGCGCTCTCCGCCCGCGAGGCGTTCGACTGGCTCGACCGCGACCTCGACGGCGCGACCGTCGCGGTGCAGGGGTACGGCAACGCGGGGTCGATCGGCGCGGCGCTGCTCGCCGACCTCGGAGCCGATATCGTCGCCGTCTCCGACTCCTCCGGCGGAATTCACGATGCCACCGGGATCGACCCCCGCGACGCGAAGGCGCACAAGACCGAGACCGGCTCCGTCTCGGGGTACGGCGAGGCCGAGTCGATCACGAACGAGGAACTGCTCACGCTCGACGTCGACGTTCTCGTCCCGGCCGCCTTGGAGAACGCGATCGACGCCGACCTCGCCGCCGACGTCGAGGCCGACGTGATCGTCGAGGCCGCCAACGGGCCGCTCACTCCCGACGCGGATGACGTGCTGACCGACCGCGACGTCACGGTCGTCCCCGACATCCTCGCGAACGCGGGCGGAGTCACCGTCTCGTACTTCGAGTGGGTCCAGAACCGTCAGCGGTTCAGTTGGACGGAAGAGCGAGTGAACGAGGAGTTGGAGCGCGTGATCGTCGACGCGTTCGACGAGCTGATCGACACCTACGAGTCGAACGACGTGCCGAACCTCCGGACCGCGGCCTACGTGGTCGCGATCGACCGGATCGTGACCGCGTACGAACAGGCCGGTAACTGGCCGTAGTCGGTCACTGAGATAGGATCGGGCGTCACACCAGTCTCGCGACTCTGAGCGTCACACCAGTCGCGCGTCTCTGACTTCGACGTGGCCGCGATCGCCCTCCCAGACGGCCTCGTACTCCATTTCGATTCGGCGGTCCATGTGTGGCCCGTCGACGACGTACGTCTCGAACTCGCCGCCCTCGCCGAGCGGGTGCACCCCGTACTCCTCGCGGAGGTCGCGGAGTTCCGCGAGCGCGTCGGCGTCGTACCGGCGGCCGAGCCAGGACTCGTCGAGCCCGTAGGCCGCGACCTGCACGATCCGGATCTCGAACCCGGCGTCGAACATCGCCCTCGCGAGATCGACCGGATCCTCCCGCCACAGCGGCGCGAACAGGTCGATCTCCAGCCGGTCGCACATCCCTCGAATCCGGCTCGTCTGGAATTCGCTCTCCACCGCGCCCGCGGTGACGCCCGCGAGGTCGACGTCGTCCGCGGCGGCGAGCTCCCGTACCGCCGCCTCCATCGGCTCCAGTTCGGCGTCGCCCTGAGCGCCGGCGTCGTCGACGTCGTCGGCACCGAAATCCTCCGGTGAGACCTCGACGAGGTCGATCCCGACGCTCTCAGCCGCGAGTCCGGCGAGCTCCGTCGCCGGCGTGTGGTACATGTACGAGTCGCCCGCGGGATGGACGGTCAGGAGCCGAGAGACGTCGAGGCCCTCCTCCAGCGCGCGGTACAGCGCCCACGAGGAGTCCTTGCCGCCCGAAAAGAGGCTCACCCAGTCGCTCATACCCGGGAAACGTGGCCCGCGGGTAAAGCGCCGACGGTCCGTCAGCGGCCGTCGGGTACGAACGACACGACCGACGACCGTTCGACCGCTCGAAGGGACAAAACACATGTATCCCGTCTCGGATCGGTCGAATATGCCCTCCCCGCTCGCCGCCCTCTTCGGACTCGTCAGCCACCTCCTCGATCGCTCCCGCGACCACTTCCGGGACGTGCGACCCGGATCCGGCGCGGTCGCGTTCGGACTCGTCGTCCTCGTGACCGCGGCGACGACCCTCGGGATCGTCGGACTCGGAGTCGCCTTCGATGCGACCATCGACACCGAGATCACCGTCGACAATCCCGACCGCCCATCGGAGTCGACCTGCGAGCGGTTCGGCGATGACGACGACTCGGTGTTCGCCGAGCAGTGCGACCAGCCAGAGCGGATTGAGGCGAACGTCGGCGAGGAGCTACGAAGCGCGACGGGCGGGTACCTCGGCTACGGACTGATCGGCGTGCCGATCTGGTGGGTGGTGTTCTCGGTCGTGCTCCACGCCGGCGCGCGCCTCGCCGGGGGAACCGGTTCGGTCGGCGACTCCTTCGTGATCGCGGGATGGGCGATCGCCGCGGAGCTGCTTCGCCTCGTCGCCGGGGTCGCCGCGATCTGGTACGCGCTCGCGACGACGACGGTCGAGGGGACCACTATCGAGGCGATCGCGAACGAAGTGGTCGCGGCCATCTCGACGATGCAGGGGCCGCTTTTGGCGGTCTCCGCCGTCGTCCTCGCGATCCAGTGGGTACTCGTCGTCGGCGGGCTGGAGTCGGCTCACGATCTCGAACGCGACACGGCGGGCGCGGTCGCGGGGCTGTTCGCGGTCCTCGGGTTCCTGATGGCGGCGATCTGACGACCGCGGTGGTCCGAAGATGTTCCGACGACGACGGCCGTCGACGGAGCCGTCGCCTCCGATGGGCCGCTCGTCGCGACTCCCGTCGCCCCGCCCGACGATTCGGGAGTTTTTAAGCCGGCCGCGCACCCTCTCCCGGTATGATCCTGTCGGACGCGGACATCCTCGACCGACTCGCGGACGGGGGGCTCGTCATCGAGCCGCTCGACGACGTCGACCAGCAGGTACAACCCGCGAGCGTCGACTTGCGGCTCGGCGAGCGATTCTTGGAGTTCCAGCGCGCCAACATCCCCTGTATCCATCCGACCGAGGCAGACGAGGTCGGCGAGTACGTCACGGAGACGCGGGTTCCGGAGGGTGACGAGTTTATTCTCCACCCGGGAGACTTCGTTCTCGGCACGACGACGGAGCGCGTCGAGATCCCCGACGACCTCGTCGCGCACGTCGAGGGGCGCTCGTCGCTCGGGCGGCTCGCCATCGTCGTGCACGCGACGGCGGGCCTGTGTGACCCCGGCTACAAGGGGCAAATCACCCTGGAACTGTCGAATTTGGGAACCGCACCGGTCGCGCTCTCGCCGGGGATGCGGGTCTCGCAGCTCACGTTCACGGAGCTCTCCTCGCCCGCAGACCGGCCCTACGGCGCGGAGCGCGGCTCGAAGTATCAAGACCAGGATGGGCCGCAGGCCTCCCGAATCGGCGACGATCCGGAGTTCGACCAGGAGGACGACCGCGCCGAGGGCGATGACCCCGCCGAGGGCGACGACCGCGCCGAGGAGGACGACCGCACCGAGGGGACGCGATGAAGTTCATCGAGGAGGTCGTCGTCGACGAGTTCCTCCCGACCGTTCGCTCGATGCTAGCGGAGGACCTCCGCGAGCGCGGCTTTACGCAGCGCGAGGTCGCCGACGCGCTCGGCATCTCCCAGTCGGCGGTGTCGAAGTACGCCCACGGCGACGTGGCGCGCCACGAGCGGATCGTCGCCGACGCGCGCGTCCGAGAGCTGGTCGACCGGATCGGCGAGGGGCTCGCCGCGGGCGACGTGACCCCCGTCGCCGCGCTCGTCGAGATCGAAGTGCTGATCCGGCAGCTGGAAGAGGGTGACCTCCTCGCCGAGCTTCACGAGGAGGCGATGCCGGCGCTCTCGGCCGCCGACGTCGAGTTCGCCGTCCACGATCCCGACAGCGGCCTCCGCGATCGCGAACGCGTGCTCGCCTCCGTGCGCCGCGGGCTCCGCACGTTGACGAACGCCTCGGGGTTCGCCGGACTCATTCCGAACGTGGGCGCGAACGTCGTCGAGTGTCTCGACGATGCGGCGACGGTCGACGACGTCGCCGCCGTCCCAGGCCGTCTCGTCGACGTGAAAGGACGGGCGATGGTGCCCGGCGAGCCAGAGTTCGGCGTGAGCGAACACGTCGCGACGGTCCTGCTCGCCGCCCGCGAGGCCGGGTCGACCGCGCGCGGCGCGGTGAACGTCCGGTACGACGCGGAGACGGTTGAGCGTCTCGCCGCGTCGTATCCGACGGTGAAGTTCGACCCCGAACGCGCCACCGAGGAGGCCGTCGCGGAGGCGATAGCGGCCGCCGACCTCCCGGCCGCCGATCTCCCGGCGGACCGCGACGAGGGACGCGGAGGACTCGTCCTCTATCAGACGGGCGCTGTCGGCGTCGAGCCGATCGTCTACGTGCTCGCGCCGACCGCCGTGGACGCGGCGCAGATCGTCCGGGAGTTACTCTGACCGACCGGTCGAGAGCTACTGTGACCGACCGGTCGCAAACTGCCGCGATCGACGACGCCGAATCGACGGTCGCGGATCGTCGGCACCGAACCAGCGGGCTTTAGGCCCGATCGGTCGTCACACGACATACACACACCACATGAGCCACGACGACTTTCCCACCGACAATCCCGCGGTGGTGACCTGTGGACTGCCGTACGCCAACGGCGACCTCCACATCGGCCACCTGCGCACCTACGTCGGCGGCGACGTGTACAGCCGCGCGCTCGAACGACTCGGCCAGGAGACCGCCTTCGTCTCCGGCTCCGACATGCACGGGACCCCCGTCGCGGTGAACGCCGAGCAGGAAGGCGTCTCGCCCGAGCGGTTCGCGCTCGACTGGCACGAGCGGTACGCCGCGACGTTCCCGAAGTTCAACGTCGAGTTCGACAACTACGGCCACACCCACGACGAGACGAACACGGAGATCACCCAGGCTCTCGTCCGCGATCTCGAGGACGCCGGCCACGTCTACGAGAAGGAGATCATGGTCGCGTACGACCCGGTCGACGACCAGTACCTCCCGGACCGCTACGTCGAGGGCACGTGCCCGTACTGCGGCGCGCACGCCCGCGGAGACGAGTGCGACGAGGGGTGCCAGCGCCACCTCGAACCCGGTGAGGTCGAAGACCCGGTCTCGACCGTTTCGGGGAACCCCGCGGAGTACCGCGAACGCACGCACAAGTTCTTCGAGGTCTCCGAGTTCTCCGAGTACCTCTCCGGCTTCCTCGACCGACTGGAGGGGACCTCGAACGCCCGGAACCAGCCCCGCGAGTGGATCGATCAGGGCCTCCAGGACTGGTGTATCACCCGCGACATGGACTGGGGGATCGACTACCCCGGAGAGAACCCGCAGGACCTCGTTCTGTACGTTTGGGTCGACGCGCCGATAGAGTACATCTCCTCGACGAAGCAGTACACGGAGCGCGTCGGCAGCGACGTCTTCGACTGGGAGGCCGCCTGGAAGGAGGGCGCGATCGACGACCACCCCGAAGGCGGGGAAATCGTCCACGTGATCGGCCGCGACATCATCCAGCACCACACGATCTTCTGGCCCGCGATGCTGGAGGCGACCGATCACACCGAGCCGCGGGCCGTGATGGCGAGCGGCTTCGTCACCCTCGGCGGCAAGGGCTTTTCCACGAGCCGCGATCGCGCCGTCTGGGCCGACGAGTACCTCGACGAGGGCTTTCATCCCGACCCGCTTCGCTACTACCTCGCGACCAACGGCGGGTTCCAGCAGGACGTCGACTTCTCGTGGGAGAAGTTCCGCGACCGCGTGAACACCGAGCTGGTGGGGACCGTCGGTAACTTCCTCTACCGCTCCCTCCTCTTTGCCCACCGAAACTACGACGACGCGCCTATCGCGGACGCGACGAGCGACGACGTGGCCGAGCGGATCGAGGAGGCGATAGCCGACGTCGAAGCCGCCGTCAACGACTACTCGGTCCGCGCGCTCGGCGACGCGGTCACCGACCTCGCTCGCTTCGGGAACGAGTACATCCAGCGCAGCGAGCCGTGGAACCTCGTCGACGAGGATCCCGAGGAGGCCGCGCAGGTCATCCACGACTGCGTCGCGATCGCGAAGGCGATCGCCGTGCTCTTCGAGCCGATCGCCCCCGAGAAGTGCGAGCGTCTGTGGGACCAGCTCGGCGAGGACGGTTCCGTTCACGAGGTCACCGTCGAGGCCGCGCGAGAGGGCCCCGCCGGCGACCTCGCGGAACCGACCGAGCTGTTCGAGAAGATCGAAGACGACCGCGTCGAGGCGCTGAACGAGAAGCTGGAGTCGCGGGTCGCCGCGGCGGAAGCCACGGACGACGCCGACTCGGACGACGGGCACGACGCGGACGACGGCGGAGAGGCGGTTGACGGCGACACCACCGACGGCGACACCCCTGACGACATGACCGACATCGAACCCCTCAGCGACGACCGAATCAGCTTCGACGAGTTCCAGGAACTGGACATCCGGGTCGGCCGGATCGAGGAGGCCGAGGGCATCGAGGGCGCGGACGACCTCCTGCGGCTCCGCGTCGACCTCGGCGCGGAGACCCGGACGATCGTCGCGGGGCTCAAGCGGCTGCACGACGTCGAAGACCTGCCCGGAACGAAGGTCGTCGTCCTCGCCAACATGGAGAAAGCGGAGCTGTTCGGCGTCGAGTCGAACGGCATGGTACTGGCCGCCGGCGAGGAGGCCGACCTCCTGACGACCTACGAGGACGCCGGTCCGGGCACGAAGGTGAAGTAATCCGGAGCGTCGCGAGAGGCCGATCGACCCGCTTCGCGACCGAAAAAGCCGATCGCGTTCCGCCATCATTTATCAATACGACGCTCGAATCCATGGGCGACCATGTCCCTCCTTCCCCGTTGGTTCGAGGCACTGCCCTTCCAGACGAAGATTCTCGTCACCGCGTTCGTCTTCGACCCCATCGGGTTCGTCGCCGGCTACCTGCTCGGACCGTCACTTGGCGTCGAGCCGATCATCGGCGGCGTCTATGGGTTCGTCGCGGCGAGCGTCCCGATGTCGCTGCTCGTGATGCGTGAGGCGAGCGCGCGGTAGCCCGTAAACCGAAGTCCGATTCAGGCGTCGAGCACTTCGATCCGGTTCCCGTCGGGGTCGACGACGAACAGGATCGTCGTGCCGCTCGACGTCGTCCGCGGCGGGGAAAGCGTCGTGACGCCGTCGTCGAGGGCGGTATAAAAGGCGTCGACGTCGTCGACGGAGAGCCCTAAGTGAACCGTTCCAGGGCGATTCAGTTCGGGATCGGACTCCGGTTTGCCTCGCGGGTCGTACGCGACGAGCTCGACGATCGCGCCGCCGGCGTCGAGGTGGGCGAACTCCGCGGACGCGCCGTCGACGGCGACTGCCTCGGCGAAGGCCTCGCCGCTAACGGAGAACTCGGCGACGATGTCGAGGTCGAACGTGTCGGTGTAAAACTCGACCGCGCGGTCGAGATCGGAGACGGTGACGCCGACGTGGTGTGCGGTCGGATCGGCCGCGGACGGTGAGTCGGACGCGGGTGCTGCATTGGATTCGGATGGTGAGTCGGACGCGGATGGTGAGTCTGCCACGCGAGGTGGATCGGTCACCGACGAGAAAACCGTGTCGGACCCTTACATCCCCATGTCCGCGGCGACATCGGGAACCGGGAGGTCGCCGGCCGGGACGCCGAGCAGCTCCGCGGCGTGATCCAGCGCCATGTCGAAGCCGTAGTACCGTTCCACCTCGTCGCCGTCAGGGCCCGTCCGAACCTTCAGCATCGCGTAGCCGTCGACGTTCTGGGCGACCGTCGCCGATCCACCGGTGCCGGAGAACGTGAGCAGCCGCTCGCCGTCCGACTCCTCGTAGCGCGCGGCGATCCCGTTCGCCTCCACGGCCGTCGTGTCGCTCATACCCACGGCACGAGCCGAACGCTGTCGTATCTGTCGATGCAGTCGTGATCATCGCTATCGGTTTCCCTCCGAGATCGCGCGTGATTCCCGGCGGTCCGTTTCGTCCGTTATCGCGGGTCCCAACCGTGGAACGACGACCCCGACTCCAGCTCCAGGTCGAAGGCGTCGATGATCCCGCCGAGAGCGTCGTAACCGCGTGCGATCGCGGCGATCCCGACGATCACCTCGTCGTCGTAGCGCTCGGCGATCGACGCGTGAACGACCGCGTCGACGTCGCCTCGGAGCACAGCCAGCGCGTACTCGACGAGAGCCGTCTCGCCGACGTCGAGCGGTCCGAGATCGCCAGCACCGATCGCGGCGATGACGCCGTCGTCGATGCCGACGCCCCGGGCGATGTTGACGTGCTGGTGCCACTCGTAGCGGTTCCGGGTCTCGGCGGCGGCTGCGAGGATGACGAGCTCGCGCTCGCGGTCGGAGAGGCCGCTGTCGGTCCACAGCGACCCGAGGAACGAGCGCAGCCCCGCGAGCACTTCGGGGTTGTTGCCGATCGATTCGTAGACGTGCAGCGGCTTCCCCTGCAGCTTCGACTCCAGGAGGTCCTCGTACTCGTCCGGGACGTCCGACGCGTCGGCGTAGGGAACGCGGGCCATGAGCGCCCATCTCTGAGTGAGGGGTTAGGTGTGTGCGATTCGGTAGCGTTCGCCGGAATCGGCCGTTCGGTGTTCGCGGGAATCAATCCCTCGACCCCTACGGCGCGTCCTCCCCGCCGGCGTCGACGATGGTAACCTTAAGGGAGCCGACGGCCCAACCACGTGCAATGAGCACCGAGGTGTCGCGACGGCGGGCGTGGGTGATCGCCGCCCGGCCGCAGACGCTGCCCGCGGCGGCGGCTCCCGTGATCGTCGGCGTCGGCCTCGCGGTCGAGGCCGGCGCGTTCGCCCCGCTTCCCGCGCTCGCGGCGTTCGTCGGCGCGGCACTGATTCAGGTCGGGACCAATTTCGCGAACGACTACTACGACGCGATTCAGGGGGCCGACACCGACGATCGCGAGGGATTCACCCGCGTCGTCGCCAGCGGCCTCATCGAGCCGTCCGAGGTCAAGCGGGCGATGTGGTTGACGTTCGCGGCAGCTATCCTCGTCGGCACGTACCTCGTCTCCGTCGGCGGCGTCCCGATCCTCGTGATCGGACTGGCGTCCGTTGCCGCGGGAATCGCGTACACCGGCGGGCCGTACCCGCTCGGCTACCACGGGCTCGGCGACGTGTTTGTGTTCGTCTTCTTCGGCGTGATCGCCGTCACCGGGACCTACTACGTGCAGGCGGCCGCACTCGCCGGAACCGCGTTCCCGCTGTGGCTTCCGCCGGGAACCGTCACGCTCGCGGCGATCGTCGCCAGCCTTCCGATCGCCGCGCTCTCGACGAACATCCTCGTCGTCAACAACGTCCGCGACCTGAAGGAGGACGCCGAGACCGGCAAGCGCACCCTCGCGGTGCGGTTCGGCTATCGGTTCTCCCGGCTCCAGTTTCTCTCCCTGCTCGCGCTCGCGTACCTGACCCCGTTCTGGTTCCTCGCGAACGGGAACGGACCGACCGTGCTCCTCCCGCTCGTCACGCTCCCGCTCGCGGCCGCCGTCGCCCGGACCGTTCTGACGGAGACGAGCGGTGAGGCGCTCAATCCCGCGTTGGAATCGACCGGGAAGCTCCTCGCGGCGTACGCCGTCGCCTTCGCCGTCGGCCTCGCGCTCTGATCACGATGCGTCTCCGTCCCTTCTCGCTCGATCTGACGTCCCCGCTCGAAACCGCGCGCGGACCGATAGCTGCCCGCGAGGGATTCCTCGTCTCCGTCGCATCCGGAGACGGAGGTACAGACGCCCCCGACTCGTCGCCCGGCCTCGGCGAGGCGACTCCGCTCCCCAATTGGACCGAATCGCGGTCGGCGTGCGAGTCGGCGCTCCAGGAGTCCGCCGCCGTGGCGTCTTCCGCGAGCGCCTCACGCGCTTGCGGCGTCGGTGCCCACGACGCGCTTTCCCGACTCGACCCCGATGAGACCCCCGCCGCTCGTCACGGCGTCGCGCTCGCGCTCGCCGACGCCGCGGCCCGAGACGCCGACCGATCGCTGGCGTCGCACCTCGCCGACGACCGCGGACTCCGCTCGCCCGGTGAGTCGGTTCCGGTCAACGCGACCGTCGGTGACGCCGACGCGGAGGAGACGGTTCGGGCCGCCGAGAGCGCCGTCGACGACGGCTTCCGCTGTCTCAAAGTGAAAGTGGGCGCTCGTTCGCTCGACGCCGACGCGGAGCGACTCCGTGCGGTCCGTCGCGCGGTCGGCGACGAAATCGCGCTTCGGGCCGACGCCAACGGCTCGTGGGACCGACGGACCGCGGAACGCGCGCTCGATCGGTTGGAGCCGCTGAACCTCGCGTACGTCGAACAGCCGCTCCCGCCCGGCGACCTCGACGGAACGGCCCGTCTCAGAGACGGTTCCGACGTACCGATCGCGCTCGACGAGTCGCTCGCGGGTCGCGATCTCGACCGGGTTCTCGACGCAGGCGCGGCCGACGTCGTCGTGTTGAAGCCGATGGCGCTGGGCGGGCCGGACCGGGCGCTGTCGGCGGCGCTTCGCGCCCGAGAGGCGGGGGTCGAACCGGTCGTCACCACGACGATCGACGCCGTCGTCGCGCGGAGCGCGGCGGTCCACGTCGCCGCCGCGATCCCGAATGTTGGCCCCTGCGGACTCGCCACCGGCTCGCTGCTTGAATCGGACCTCGCCGCGGACCCCTGTCCGATCGCGAGCGGCGAAACGCTGGTGCCGAGCGGTCCGGGGCTCGCGGGCGATGCGTTCGATGCTCTTCGTTGACGGCGATGCCCTCCGTTCAGGCGATTCCCCCGCTGACGTGTGTTCGCACGCAGCGACGGGAGGCTACTCGACGACCTCGACGGAGCCCACCATCCCCCGCGTCTGGTGGGGCGTGCAGACGTACTCGTAGACGCCCGGCTCCTCGAAGGCGCGTTCGAAGGTGTATCCCTCCGTTCCGGAGAGATCGGACTCGAACGTCCCGTCCCTCGCGACGACGTCGTGAGTGCCGCCGACGCCGGTCCACTCCCAGACCACGGTCGTTCCGGCGTCCACGACGACGTTCGCGGGGACGAAAGAGAGCCCGCCGTCTCCGCCGACGGCGACGTCGACGGTCTCCTCGCCGGTCCGATCTACCGGTTCCTCGTCGCTCCCGTTGTCCTCGTCGTCTCCGCCGCCCGGCAGGATCGCGTCGGCACAGCCCGCGAGGGGCACTGCGGCGACGGACCCGGCAGCGGCGAGGAGGGATCGGCGCGTTCGCTCGGTCATGTCCGATTCGAGGGCCCCGACGGTATAAATGACCTCGCGAACGCGGCGACGGGGACGGGCTTTTAATCGGGACTCTCGAACGAACGGTTATGAGCGAGTGGACAGACGCGATCGTCGGCGAGCGGATGACCGTCGACAACAAGTTCAACGACCGCGTGGCCGCCTCGCGCTTCTCCAGTCAGGAGTGGGGGCTCATCATGACCGCGACCGACTTCGAGATCGAAGACGCCGACGATCCCGAGAACGCCCGCATCGTCGCCGATACCTCGAACCTCCCGACGATCATGCCCGAACTCGAGAACGTGCGATCGCAGGTCGCCGCCATGGGAGGCGCGCCATCTCAAGGATCGGGGGGATCGGGCGGCTCTGGCGGCGGACTCGTCGACTCGATCAAGGCCGCGCTTGGGCTCGGTGGGGGCGGAGGCGACGAGCCCTCGGACGAGGAACTCGCCGCCGCGGAGCGGCTCGTCGGGGAGTACGCGGACGAACTGCAGGCGCACTTAACAGATGTCGGCAAGTGGGAGCGGGTCAGGGTCGCGTATCAGGAGTGACGGCGGGTACGGGCGAAGAGTCACCGGAAGCGGGGCCGAACCCGCCCTACTCCATATCGCCGCTTCGGAACAGCGTCAGCTCCTCGGCTTCGTAGATGCTGATAAGCTCGCTGACGATGTCGTCGTACTCCTCGTCGTCGACCCGGAGCGCGTCGAGCCGCTCGATCGTCTCCTCGTCGAGGTGAATCTGGGGCATACGTAAGGGTTTCTCGGGAGAAATATAAAAGGCAACGGCGGATGTCGATGCATCGACGACGGTCGGCTCGAACGCGTCGCGGTCAATTAGACGACCGGTCCGATGCGGATCGGATCGTGAGGTCCGGTACCGAATCGTTCGCGAGCCCTCGACGCGCCGATTCGACTATCTGTTCTTTTGTGATCCCGTCGCTCGGGATGACGACTTCGCCGTTTAAATGGAGGACGGTGTCGGGCTCCGCGAATATCTCGATCAATTCCGCGGCGTCTACCGTCACCGTCTCTCTCTCTTCGACGCCCGCAAGTTCGACCTGATCGGAATACTCGTCGAAGGAAATTTTCTGCTCTCCGCCGATCCGGTGGCACATTGTGAGAGCCGTCGAGCGCGTCGCTTGGTGGCTGTTTTGATCAACGGACCTGACGGAGAATATCTGGATCGGCAGGCCTTGCACGGTGGTGATTGCCGTGCCAGGATCTCCCACTACCCTGATCGCGTTGTCGCGTTCAGCGGTCAGTACCGACACGGCCATCGAAACGGGAACGCCGCGGGATATCGTCCCGATCAGCGTGCGAAGCGACCGCATTCCCAGCGGCCTCGCCGCACAGATGGCCGACACAGAACCATTTTGCACGACCGATACTCCCGCTTCGACGTCGTTCGTTCCCTCGAATATCGTCAGCGACGGCGCGTCGTCGAGATCCTCAATTGCGATGGACCCGTCGCCGGTCATCAATCGGTTGCCGTCGGTCGGAAGCCCACAGTACGCGAGGTCCGTCTCCGGATCGGACAGGATCGATTCGACCGTCTCGCAGTCGGATCGATCGAAGACCTCCCACGAGCCCACGGCCTCGGGTACCGCGGGATCGGATAGCGCACGGCGGAGATCGGCGGCGCGCTCCGCGGATTCGACAATCGCCACGACTCGGACTTCGCCTCGCGGCGTCAGCGACCGACGAAACCGATTGTCGTAGCTCTCCGGGGTTATCACCGACGCGCTGGCGGGTACCGGGTCGGCGTCGGGGTTCGGGACCCCGTCCTCGGGGGCGAGCCACGGCGAGGTCGCGAGAGCGATCGGGGCGTCGGGCCTCGGCGGTTCCGCGCCGCCGCGAACCCGAACCGGCGCGAGCACGTGCGCGAGGTGCGGGAGGAGTTCAGCGCCACCGGGTCCAGGCCGGAGCACGGCCTCGGTCGGCCACGCGGGCGCGAACGGATCGACGGTCCCGGGATCGACTTCGAGGTACTCCATCAGCCGCTCGCTCATCGACAGGTCGGCGAGGTTCGGCGGATAAAAGGGGAGCTCCGGCCCGATCTGATCGTACTCGTACCGATTCGAGGGGACGTACCCCTCCGTTCGCGCGAGCGTGTCCAGGAAGAACCACGTTCGGAGCAGTTCGGTGACCCGTTTTTCGAGGGCAGGACAGTCAGTCGGCAGCGACTCGACGTACCCCGTGTCGAGACGGACCGCCGGTTCGTCGCCGATCACCATCTCCGCGCCGAGATAGTAGGTGAGCGTCGAGAGCCGGTACACGTCTGCGTACGTAGGCCGGACGACGACCTCGACGCCGGTGTCCGGATGGACGAGCGGGCTCGGGACATCGAGTTCGTCACCCCGCTCGATGCGGGGCGGGTACCCCCGCAACGTCGGCCACGAGCGTTCCGGCGAGAACTCTTTTATAGACGATCCCAGCACGGAGACCGCCTCCGCGAGCGCCGTCGGGTCGTCTGGAACCGTGATCGTCGCCTCCGGGCGGGTGTGAAGCGATCGCGCGCCGACGGTGACGGTGGTCGGTCGATCGAACTCCAAGCGAACCGGCTCGGAGCCGGCCATTCCGGTCGTCGACACGTCGACGTCGACGACGCGAACGAGGGCCTTCGTCACGCTGTTGACGTCGAAGCAGTACGACCCGCGCGGGAGTTCCATCGGCTCGCTCAGTTGCGCGATGAACTCCCCGCCGGCCTCGCGAACGTTCACCGACGAGTAGTCCGCGATCGAGATCGACTCCGCCTCGAAACTAACCGCTCGGTCGACCGGAACCGGGAACAGCTCCGGGAGCGCGGGTCGCGTCTCGGGCTCTCGATCCAGCCGAAGTCGGAGCTCCTCGCCTTCCAAGGCGTCGCGAACGCGGAGCGTCTCCCCGTCCGTCCCGAAGCCGACCCGACCTTCAAGCTCGTCGTCTGTCAATGCCTCTTGATAGATTTGGGACAGTTATGAGGGTGTCGGTGATACCCTTCCTTCGGGGTCGATACCCGGTAATAATCGATGATAAGGGATTGTGGGGAGAGGAGTGACAGCAGCCTTAACATGCGTTGAGTGCGACGCGAGAACATGAACGAGGCCGTGACGACCGCGCTCGACGAGGCCGTTCCCGACCGGCCCGTCGCGAGCTTTCGCGGCGTCGGTCCCTCGTGGAACGGTGCCAACGAGACCGTGGGCGTCGAGTTCGCGGACGGGAGCCGAGCGTTCTGTAAGGTTGCCGTCGACGGCGACGGAACGCGGATAGCTCGCGAACGGGCCGTGTTGCGGTATCTCGCCGCCGAGCGGCTCTTCCCGGTCCCCGAGGTGGTCGCAGCCGACCCCGAGGCCGCGGTGCCGTACCTCGTCACGGAGCCGGCTCCG
Organism: Halorubrum trueperi; assembly: GCF_042662525.1. Lineage (NCBI taxonomy): Archaea > Methanobacteriati > Methanobacteriota > Halobacteria > Halobacteriales > Haloferacaceae > Halorubrum > Halorubrum trueperi. The sequence goes on along the minus strand of NZ_JBHSXI010000012.1, from coordinate 422,938 downwards.
GGTCGGGAGCTTCGCGGCGTCTGGGACGGCGCGGACGACGCGGTGCGAGAAGGGCTCCTCCGTCGCGTCGGGGCCGCGCTCGCGACCCTGCACGCCGGCCGGTTCGACGCGCACGGCGAGGTCGTCGGACTCGAATCGGTTGGACCGGAAGACGGTGCGGCGGACGGAGCGGCCAGCGGTGCGACGGGCGAAGCGGCCGCGGACGACTTCCCTCGTCTCGACGTCGACCCGGCCCCGTGGCCGGACGTACTCCGCGCGACGATCGAACGGACCCGCGAGATCGGCACCTCGGAGCGGCTCGCGGACCACTACGACGCCGTGTTCGACTGTGTGGAGTCGAACCGCGACCGACTCTCCGACGCGCAGCCGGCGCTGCTCCACGGGGACGTGGCCCCGCCGAACCTGTTCGTCGTCGACGTGCCGGAGGAACCGGACCCGGGGTCCGGCCAGTACCGCTCGGACGGGATCGTCCCGATCGACTGGGAGCTCGCCCACGTCGGCGACCCGGCCCGCGACCTCGTGCGGGCAGAAGACCAGCTCTGTAACGGATTCGACAGCACGGGTCCCGAGCGGTTCTCCCAGGCGCTATACGCCGGGTACCGCGACCGCGCCGGCGGGCTCCCGGAGGGGTTCGACGAACGACGCCCGATCTACGAGGTCGTCCGGATGCTCGGGCGCTCGGGATTCATCGACCAGTGGACCTCGTACCTCGACGAGCCGATGGACTCGCTCGTCGAGCGTGCGGACGCCGAACTGCGCGCGCGACTCGACGAGGTGTGACGCGGCTCGACGAGGTGTGACGCGACTCGACGAGGTGTGACGCGGCTCGACGAGGTGTGACGCGGCTCGGCGAAGTATAACGCGAGCTGGAGACCACCGGACCTCGACCGCCGGATGTCAGCGGTTCCACGCCGCGTCGTCCGGATCTATCAGCCGCTCGCCGGGACCCAGCGCGTCGATCGCGGCGAGGTCCGATTCCGGGAGGTCGACCTCGGCGGCGCGCAGGTTCTCGATCACGTGGTCGCCGGACGATTTCGGGATGGGCGACACGTCGCGGTCGAGTGCCCACGCGAGCGCAACGAGGGCCGGCGAGACTCCGTTGCGCTCGCCGATTTCGACGAGTTCCTCGTCGTCGAGGACCGCTCCCTTCGCCAGCGGCGAGTAGCCGACGAGCCGGTGATCGAACTCGGCCGCCAGCCCGCGAAGTTCGGACTGTTGGAATCGCGGGTGACACTCCACCTGGTGGGCCGCGATCGGCGCGTCGAGGATCTCGCGGGCCTCCCGGAGCAGGTCCGGCGTGAAGTTCGAGACGCCGACGTGGTCCGCGAGCCCGTTCTCGCGGAGTTCGTCGAAGACGGGGAGTGTCGCCTCGGCGTCGTAGGTCCGGATCGGCCAGTGGACGTACAGCAGGTCGATCCGGTCGAGCCCGAGGCGTTCGAGGCTCTCGCGGGCCGTCTCGCGGACGTCTTCGGGCGAGAGGTTGTCCGGATGAACCTTCGTGGCGACGACCACGTCGTCGCGGTCGACGTCGAGGTCGGGATCGGAGCAAACCCGATCGATCCCCTCGCCGACCGCGGCCTCGTTGTCGTACATTTGAGCGGTGTCGACGTGGCGGTAGCCGGCCGCCAGCGCGGCGGCGACGGTTTCGGTACACTCCGCGGGATCGTCGAGTCCGGACGTACCGAGTCCGAGAGGGAGATCGAGCGGCGGCATACCCGCCCGTTCCCGCGGAGGGGTCAAAAATCTACGCGAGCCGGAACGGATCGCGGGGAAGCGCGGCACGGTGGGAAAGCGAACCCAGCGGGGAAGCGCGGTACGGTGGGGAAGCGAAATCCGCGAAGAAGCGCGGCACGGTGGGGAAGCGCAGGTACGGTGTTTTCATCGGACAGGAAACCGCTCGACGTTATTTGAACCGGGAGAACCGAACGTCGCATATGAGCAACGGGATCCACGTCGAGCTCGCGGTGTCCGCCTGCGAGGGTTGTCCCGTGGCGGCGCTCTCGTCGAGCACTGTCGTCGAGGAACTCCGGGTCGATTCGGCGGACGACCGAGTCGAGTTCGTCGCCGACGACCCGCCGGACGACCCGCCGAGCGGGCTGGACCTCGTCGAATTCGCGGGTCGGACGCACGGTCGGTACGAGATCGACTGCGAGCGGGCCGCGACAGACGGCGGCGTTGCGGTCGACGCCGCGGGGGGCATTGCGGTCGACGCCACGGGAGACGTGAGCGAGGCGGACGCCGCGGAGACAGAATCGTCACCGGACGGGGACGACGGGATCTGTCGCGGGTGCTCGTGCGGCGGGCTGCCGTCGGCGTTCGCCAACTTTCCGAACTCCCCGCGGCACACCGAGATGGTCGACGGCGAACTGCGCGTCTCGTTCGTGCTCACCGGCCACGAGGAGCTCCGAGCGATCGTGGACGAGTGCGAGGCCGCCGGGCTCGACGTGGAGCTCCGCCGGCTCTGCGTCGACCGTGGACGCGACAGCGACGCGGACGACCGTGGCGGAACCGTCGTCCCCGTCGACATCGCGAGCGTGACCGACAGACAGGCGGAGATCGCGACCGTCGCGGCCGAGAAGGGTTACTTCGACGGCGGCGGCGCGTCAGCGGCGGAGGTCGCCGCGGAGTTCGACCTCGCGAAGTCCACGGTCTCGGAACACCTCCGGGCCGTGACGGCCGACGTCTTCTCGCAGCTCTTCGGCGACGGGGACGGTACTTAAAGTCCCGAACAGTTCGCCGCCAAGTACCCGGGGTGTTAGACCGTAGTGATCAGTAGCGGAGTCGAACCGATCGGTTCGGCTCCGGGAACCCATGACCCAGTGGACACAGCTCGGACCGCGGGAACGCGAGCTCCTCGCCGTCCTGCGGCGCGCCGACGATCCCCTCACCGCCCGAGACCTGTTGGACGCGGTGGTGGGCCGCGGCGACGACGTCGCGTACACGACGGTCAAGCGGACCGCAGACCGACTCGTGGAGAAGGGGCTCGTCGACCGCGAGGCGGAACGGTACCGCGGGACGACGCGTCACCGGTACCGCTTCGACGCCGCGACCGCACGAGACCGACTCGTTCCGGAGTTCGCCGACGAGCTACGGGCGGTGCTCGGTGACCAGGCGGTCGAGCGGCTCGCTCGAACGGTCCGAACGGAATCCGACGGCGACGACGACGACGGAGCCGACGTCACCATTCAACAATGACTACTGATCCGAACCCGAGCGACGAGCGGACGGCACGGACCGACGAACAACGCGACGAGCAGTCGACGGACGCGAACGGCGCGGGGGCCGCAGAGGCCGCGAACGGTGTGGGGGCTGCAGAGGCCGCGGACGGTGCGGGGGCTGCAGAGGCCGCGAACGGCGCGGAGGCCGCGGACGGTGCGGAACGCTCGGACGACGGCCCCGAGATCGTCGACGGTCGGACGATCGAGCACCTGCTCACCGATCACGAGCGAGACATCGCCGCGACCGCCGAGGGGACCGACGCGACCGCGGCGAAGCGGCCGAGCCTCGACCTGCCGCGCTTGGAGCTCGGGCGACGCGACTTCATGAAGGCCGGCGCGGCCGTCGGTGCGATGAGCGGACTCGCCGGCTGTACGAGCATCCTCGCCGACGACGAGGGCGACGACTCGGGCGGGGCGGCGGCCAGCGGCGACCACTCGGTTGCGCCGGGCGAACACGACGAGTACTACGGGTTCCTCAGCGGCGGCCACACCGGGGAGATCCGCGTCGTGGGGATCCCCTCGATGCGCGAGCTGATGCGGATTCCCGTGTTCCAGACCGAGAGCGCGCGCGGCTTCGGTCACGACGCGAAATCGAGCGCGATCTTGGAAGAGGGCGGCGGCTACACGTGGGGCGACACCCACCACCCGCGCGTCTCTCAGACCGACAACGACTACGACGGCCGCTGGCTGTTCGTCAACGACAAGGCGAACGGGCGGATGGCCCGCGTCGACCTGAAATACTTCGAGACGGACGCGATCACGAACGTCCCCAACAGCCAGGCCGTCCACGGCGCGTGCATGCAGCTGCCGGACACGCAGCTCGTCTTCGGCGTCGGTGAGTTCCGGGTGCCGATGCCCAACGACGGCCGCGACGTCGACGACCCCGACGCGTACGGTTCCGTCCTCACCGCCATCGATCCGGAGACGATGGACGTCGAGTGGCAAGTCGAGGTCGACGGCAACATGGACAACGGAGACGGCGGGAAGGAGGGTCGCTGGTTCTTCGCGACCGGCTACAACAGCGAGGAGGGGGTCACGGAGGGCGAGATGGCCCGCTCCGACCGCGACTACGTGAAGGCGTTCGACATCCCCGCCATCTGGGACGCCGTCGAGGCCGGCGAGTACGAGGAGATAAGCGGCGTTCCCGTTGTGGACGGCACGATGGAGAGCTCGCTCAACGAGGGCGACCGGCCGATCGTGCGGTACGTCGCGACGCCGAAGAGCCCCCACGGGGTCAGCGTGACCCCGAACGGGGACTACGCGATCGCCTCGGGCAAGCTCGACCCGAGCTGTACCGTCATCGACGTCGAGGCGATAGCCGAGGTCGACGACCCGCAGGACGCCATCGTCGGGCAGCCCCGGATCGGGATGGGACCGCTACACACCGCCTACGACGGGCGGGGGCACGCGTACACGACGACGTTCATCGACTCGGAGGTCGTCAAGTGGGACTACGAGGCGGCCGTCGAGGCCGAGGCCGGCTCCGAGGAGCCGGTCGTCGACCGCCACGACGTCCACTACAACCCGGGGCACCTCATCGCCTCGGAGTCGTACACGGCCTCGCCGCAGGGCGACTACCTGATCTCGCTGAACAAGCTCTCAAAGGACCGATTCCTCCCGGTCGGGCCGATCCACCCGGAGAACGACCAGCTGTTCCACATCGGCGACGACGACGCCGGCTTGGAGCTGATCAAGGACAAGCCGTCGTACCCCGAGCCCCACGACGCCAGCATCGTTCACAAGGACAAGATCGAGCCGGCGAAGACGTGGGACCCGGCCGACTACGAGCTCGACTACGTCGCCGAGGGCGAGGAGTCGATAGAGCGAATCGACGACAGCACCGTCGAGATCGAGATGTGGGCGCGCCGCAACCAGTACGCCTTCCCCGACGTCACGGTCCAGGAGGGGGACGAGGTGACGATCCGAATCTCCAACGTGGAAACCACGAGCGACGTGATCCACTCGATAGCGATTCCGGAGTACGACGTCAATCTCGCGCTCGCGCCGCAGGACACCCGCGAGGTGACGTTCACCGCGGATCAGCCGGGCGTGTACTGGGCGTACTGCGCGTACTTCTGTAGCGCGCTCCACCTGGAGATGCGCTCGCGGATCCTCGTCGAGCCGCAGGACTGAGCCGAACGCCACCCCACCACTGCCACCTCATCACTTCAATCCCGATCCCCCATCCACACGCCATGACTGTTTCACTCGGCCGATTGACGGAGCTCAGGCGGGCCCTCCCAGTGATCGCGGCGGCGATGTTCGTCGTCGCGCTCACGGTGCCCGTCTGGCGGATCGCCTTCGAAGCGCCCCAGTACCCCGAGGGGTTGCTCGTCGAACTGTACGCATACCCGCGTCTCGGCGGCGACTTCGCCGAGGTGCAGGCGCTGAACCACTACGTCGGGTTCTACTACCCGGACCCGGTGTTCGTGGATCCGAACTACGCGGTCCATCCGGACGCGATCGCGGCCCCCGAGTGGATTCTCGGTCCGATCGTCTTCCTCGCGGTGGCCGCCGCGGGCGTCTTCGTCGCGGTCGCGCCCACGGATCGGAAGCTCCGCCTCGGGCTACTCGGTCAGCTGATCGGGGCAACGGTGGCGTTCGTGGGGACGTTCGCGATTGTCCAGTACCGCCTGTACCAGGCCGGTCACGCGCTGGGCGACAGCGCGCCGGTCGTCGGCGTCGAGGAGTTCACCCCGCCGCTTCTGGGAGCCTACGAGATCGCCAACATCAGCGGGGTCGCGTGGTTCGGCCCCGGTGGCTATCTCGCCGGGGCCGGGTTCCTGCTGCTCGTCGTCGCGTACCTGTTGCGCGATTCTCGCGTTACGATCGGCGAAGCCACCGGCACGATTCGAGAGCGGCTTCCCGGCGGAGCGGGACGCGAGGGGGGAGTTCGGTCTCGCGGACAGGGGCGCGAAGAGGTAGCCCACCCACGTGGAGCGGAACGCGAGGAGGCTCCCGCCGCCGGCGACGGAGCCGAGCGGAATGCGACCGTCGACGAACCGCACACGGGGGGTGACTGATGACTCGACTCCCGTCGATCGGTGGGCTCGCCTCGGCGCGCACGGTGCTTCTCGCGGCCGCGGTCGTTCTCGCGACCGTTCTCGCCGTCACCGTTGCAGCGGCCGGCGGCGGTGTGGGGACCGCGATCGGCGGGGGCGACGCGACCGACGCCGCCAGCGGAGCCGACGCCACCAGCGGGGTCGACGCCGCCAACGGAACCGACGAGCGGATCGTCGACCCGCCGACGTACGACCCGAAGCGGCCGACGGAGCCGGGGACCGCCACGGTCGTGCGCGGTGGCGAAGACGGCGCGAGCGGAGACACGACCGCCGACGACGACAGCGGTGAGGGCGACGGCGCGGCCGAAGCGACGCGGACCTACGACGATCTTGCCGCCGCGGTCGACGCCGCGGAGCCGGGAGACGCGATCGAACTCTCGGGCGTCTTCGAGCCGGAAGCGCCCGTCGTCGTCGACGAGCCGAACGTGACCATCCGGGCGGAGACGACCCACGGTGCCCTGATCGACGGGGGCGGCGAGGACACGGTCCTCGTGCTTCGAGCGCCGAACGCGACCGTCGAGGGCGTCTGGATCGACGACACTGGCGAGGACCTCGAATCGGAGGACGCCGGGGTGTACGTCGCCGAAAACGCCACGGAACCGACGCTCTCGGACCTCTACCTTACCGACGCCGCGTTCGGCGTGTGGGTCAACGGGGCGGACGCGGTGACGATCCGCGACTCTCGGATCGAGGGAACCGAGGCCCCGCGGTTCGCGAATCGGGGCAACGGGATCAACCTCTGGGAGACGAACGGCTCCGAGATCCGCGACACGGAGATCACCGGGGTCCGCGACGGGATCTACTACTCGTGGGCTTCGAACGTCGAGGCGACGGGGAACACGCTGTGGGACCTTCGGTACGGGGTTCACTACATGTACTCCGACGACAATCGCCTCGCGGACAACGTCGCCTTCGAGAACGACGTCGGGTACGCGCTGATGGTCAGCGAATCGATCGAGCTGGTCAACAACACCGCGGTCGCGAACCGCGGCGAGAGCGGCCACGGGATCCTGCTCAAGGAGATCGATCGCACCGTCGTCCGCGACAACGACCTCGTCGCGAACGACGACGGCCTGTTCCTGTACAACGCACAGGACAACGAGGTGCGCGGCAACCTCCTGTACGCGAACGGCGTGGGTGTCCATCACACCGCGGGTACCGAGGAGACGGCGGTCGCGGGCAACGGCTTCGTCGACAACGACGAGCAGGTGCTGACGACGACCCGCGAGCTCGTGGCGTGGAACGGCACCGACCACGGCAACTACTGGTCGGACGCCCGCGTCGCGGACACCGACGGCGACGGACTGAGCGACACCCGACACCGACCCGCGGGTGCGGCGGAGCGCCTCGTCCAGGAGCACCCGGCCGCCGCCGTCTTCGCCGACGGCCCCGCGTTCGACGCGATCCGGCTCGTCGAGAGCCGGTTCCCGGCCGTCGAGACCGCCGGGATCGTGGACCACCGTCCGCTGGCGAGCCCAGCCCACGACGCCGAACCGTACCGCCCGTACGCGGCGGCCGTCGACGCGACCGCCGAGTACGACGACGACCCCGGAGACGATCACCACCAATGACCATGCGAATCGACATCACCGACGTTCACAGACGGTACGGCGACGTCGAGGCCCTCGCCGGGCTCGATCTCACGGTCGATTCGGGCGACGCGTACGGCCTCGTGGGAACCAACGGAGCCGGCAAGTCCACGCTGTTCGGACTGATAGCCGGCCACGACCGCCCGGACGACGGCCGGATCACCGTCGGCGGACGCGACGTTCGCGAGACGGGCTGGCGCATCCGAGAGTCGATCGGCGTTCTCCCCGAGAACCCCGGTTTCCCACCGGGGGAGACGGGACGCGAGACGCTGGCGTTTCACGCCGACGTCCGCGGGATCGGATCCGGTCCCGGGGACGCGGCCGAGCGGATCGCCGGCGCGGCGGCGACGGTCGGCCTCGCGGACGCGATCGATCGACCCATCGGCGGCTACTCGAAGGGGATGCGTCGCCGGCTCGGGTTGGCGGCCGCGCTGCTGGCGAATCCGGCGGTGCTCCTGCTCGACGAGCCGACCGCCGGGCTCGACCCGAACGGGGTCGCCGCACTGCGGGAGATCCTGACCCGCGTCCGCGACGAGACCGGCGTCACGCTGCTGATGGCGACGCACGCGCTCCGCGAGGCCGAGCGCGTCTGCGACCGCGTCGGCGTCCTCGACGACGGTCGGCTCGTCGCGGAGGGGAGACCCGACGATCTGGCAACGGGCCACGATGATGGGCTCGAAGGGGCCTTCGTCTCGCTCACCGGGGGTGGTCGCGATGCCTGACGCGGAGACCGAGACAGCGGCCACTGACACGCCTCCGACCGAGCCGACCCCCGATGGCGGAGTCGCTCTCGACGACGCGACCGCGACCGCCGCGACCGTGACGGAGGAAACCGCCGCCGCGACCGCCGACACCGTCTCGGTCCCGCTCCCGCGCCCGGGGATCGTCCTGCGGATCGCGCGCCGCGAGACCCGGCTGACGACCCGTCGGGGGTGGGCGCTCGGGTTGACGGCGGTCGTCGCGGTGTTCGGCCTCTTGCTGGCGACGTTCAGCGGGTCGAGCGTCGCACCGACCGGCTACGAGCCCGTGGTCGCGAGCTACGTCGAGCTGGCGACGTACCTGATCCCGCTGGCCGCGCTGGCGTTCGGTCACGGCGCGATCGTCGGCGCGGCCGAGCGCGGCCGTCTCGGCGTGGTGTTGACGCTCCCCGTCTCTCGCGTCGAGACCGCGATCGGCGTGTTCGTCGGGCGAGCCGCCGTCCTCTCGGCCGCGGTGGTTCTCGGCTTCGGTCTTCCCGGGCTGCTGCTGCTCCGGGAGCACGGGCTGGCCGGTTGGCCGACGTTCGCGTGGTTCCTGCTCGCCACCGTCGCGGTCGCCGTCGCGATCCTCGGGATCGGGGTGGCCATCTCCGCGGCGGCGTCCACTTCGACGGTGGCGCTGGCGGGAGCCCTGCTCGTCTGGGCGTGGTTCGCCCTGGTGCACGACCTGCTCGCGTTGGGCGTCCTCGCCGCCGTCGACGGCGCGGGCGACCTCGTCGCGGTCGCGGTCGCGGCGAACCCGGTCTCGACGTACCGCCTGCTCGCGCTCGCGCCGACCGACGCGGGGGGCGCGGGCCTGGCGGCTGCGCTCGACGCCAGCGGGCTCTCCGTGGCCGCGCTCGTCGCGATCCTGCTCGGGTGGGTCGGCCTCGGCGTCGCCGTCGCCGCCGGCGCGCTCCGCGCGCAGCGGATCTGAACGAACGGACTGCTTTTTAAGTCCACACCCTAGCCGGCGGGTTGTTGGTTCCCGCCTGTCGACACTCGGTAGCTTCCTTTTAAACGACGCCGACGGCGGGGGCGGTCGATCGGTGCAGCGCGTCGGCGCTCACTCGGACTGTTCCCGAGTGCCGAGATCGCCGGACCACGCTTGAACCGCTATCACGATGGCCGCCATGACGACGCCGGTCGCAACGCCGTACGCGACGTTCCCGCCTGTGGAGTAGGAGAATATCGCGAAGACCGCGGAGAACGCCACGATGTAGACGATCGATTGCCGTACCGCGAGCGATCTGTCGAACGTCGAGGGCGTGTCCATGCGAGAGCCCTCGATTCGAGCCTGCATATCTCTTTCCCATCCGGACATGGCACTCCCATCCGGATCTGGCACGCGCTGCCGCAGGTGATCGACCTCGCGATCCTTTTAAACTCCCGCGACTTTCGCCGTCGCGGCCAGGTTACACTTCCGCGGCTTTCGCCGTTGCATCCTTTTAAATCGCGCGCGTCCACCCATTCGGCGGTCGGCAACGATCGCCATCTCACCGATCGGACGGTCAATCGGCCGCCGCTTCGGACGCTCTCGACGCTTCGATGCTTCGGACGCTCTCGACGCTTCGATGCTTCGGGCGCTTCGGGCTCTTCAGGAGCTTCGGATGCTTCGGGCTCTTCAGGAGCTTCGGATGCTTCGGGCGCTTCGGGCTCTTCAGGAGCTTCGAGTGTTTCAGGCGCTTCGGCTGTTTCGAGTGCATCAAGTGGACCAGTCGCGCCTGACGCTTCGAGTGCGTCGGGTGCATCAGGTGCGACAGGAGCGTCTGACGCTTCGAATGCATCGGGTGCAGCCGGTGCGTCGGGCGCGTCGCTGTCGTGAGATCCCACGGGATACCACTTATGTCCGCGAGTACGCGTCCCGCGTCCCAGGGGCTGTGTCCGAACACGTTCGGGACAACTGACGGGCTGGTCGCGCCCCGATTGTCGGGTATGTCACGGGAACCGACCGCCCCCAACGCGGCCGACACCACTCGCGACGCGGCCGCCCCCGACGCCCCCGACGCTACCGTCGCTGCCGACGTGCCGGCGGACCGCCCGATCGAGACGCTCGACGTCCGCGACCTTGGGCCGCCGGAACCGCTCCGCCGAACGCTCGAACTGCTCGCCGACCTCCCGGCGGAGACGGTGCTTGTCCAGCGGAACGACCGCACGCCGCAGTTCCTGTTCCCGAAGCTCGCGGACCGTGGGTACGTCCACGACACGGCCGAGACGGACGACGCGGTGGTCACGGCGATCTGGAAGGACGGCGGCGAGGACGGTGAGGCGGGTGAAGTCGACGAGGAAGGGAGGTCCGACGGAAAGGGACTCATCGAGGGGGCTGATAGATGAGCTTCCTCGGCGGGTCCGAGCCCGAGATCGATCCGGCCGACGCGTTCGTCCCGGCTCGCGTCCCGGATCCCGGCGCGTTCGTCGCGGAGCACGAGGTTCTCGCCGGGCTCGAGTTCGGTGAGATATCCATCGAAGCCGTGAGTGACCCCGCGATCGGCGAGACGTGACGGACCGGCGAGACGTAGCGGACCGACGAGACGTGACGGACCGGCGAGACGTGACGGACCGGCGAGACGTAGCGGACCGACGAGACGTAGCGGACCGACGAGACGTGACGAACCGGCAAGAGCAGTCGCCCGCGAGCGTTGCGCTCCGCACATTCCCTTTTATACTACCGTCCGAATTATTCGGCTCACCGACTCGAAACTCGGGAATTCCCGCCGAAGATATTCCCCCTACTCCCCAACGTCGACACGCATGACACGACGCACTCTCGAGCGGCGAACGTTCGTCAAATCGACCGCGGCGCTCGGCGTCGCCACCGCGCTGGCCGGTTGCGGTGGCGGGAGCGGCGACGACGGCAGCGACGGCAGCGACGGTTCCGACGGCGGGAGCGGCGGTGACGGTTCCGACGGCGGAAGCGGCGGTGACGGTTCCGACGGCAGCGATCAGGAGTTCCTCTCGGAGGAGCCGAACTACGACGGCTGGTTCGAGGGCGTGGGGAACTACGAGGCGACGGTCGACATGACCGACGCCGACGAGGTGACCGTCGAGGTCGGTGCCGGCAACGGGCTCTCGTTCGGACCGGCCGCGGTGGCCATCTCGTCCGGTACGACCGTCGTCTGGGAATGGACCGGCGAGGGCGGCGATCACAACGTCTCCGCCTCTGAGGGCGAGTTCGAGAGCGAGACGGTCGGCGAGGCGGGACACACGTTCGAACACGCCTTCGAGGAGTCGGGGACGTACACGTACGTCTGTACCCCCCACGAGGCGACCGGCATGAAGGGTGCCGTCCACGTGGAGTGACGGAATCGATGCCGGAGAGTATCGGAAGCGACGATGGACGAACGACGGCCACGCCGACGGATCACAGCCGATGACGACCACGCCGATAAATCACAGCCGCTGACGACCACCCATGCCACAGGCACGCCTCCTCGTCGACCTGCCCGACGGACCGTGGATAGCCGACGTCTCTCGCGAGTACTCTGACGCGGGGTTCCGGGTGCTCACCGCGGTCCCCGGCGAGGGTGCCGGTTTCGCGCTCGTGAGGGTCACGGCGCGCGACGTCGACGGGGTGGTGGAGGCGATGCGCGGTCACGACGCGCTCGCCTCGGTGTCGGTGATGGCCACCGAGGAGGGCGTCGCGACCGTCCGGATCGAGACGGACGCACCCCTGTTACTCGTCGCCGCGAAGCGCTCCGGGCTGCCGATCGAGATGCCGCTGGACATCGAGAACGGCGTGGCGCAGGTCGACGTCACCGGAGAACACGAACGCGTCGCCGAACTGGGGCGGCGGCTCGGCGATCTCGGGCTGACGTTCAACGTGGAACGCGTCCGACAGCGAGTCGACCCCGCCCAGCTGCTGACGGACCGACAGCGAGAGCTGCTCCTGACGGCCGTGGACCGGGGATACTACGACGTGCCGCGGCGGTCCACGCTGACGGAGGTCGCGGAGCACGTCGGGATCGCGAAGTCGACGTGCAGCGAGACGCTCCAGCGCGTCGAACGGACCGTGGTACGAGAGTTCGTCGACGACCTTCCGCACCGCCCGCTCGACGACGGGATCGACGCCAATCCCGCGACCGTCACGGCCGCAGACTCGGCGTCTGAATCGAATTCGGACCGCTCCGAACCGAACCACACCACACACCGCACATGAGCACCACAGACAGGAACGATCACGACGAGACGACCGAACCGATCACCGACGAGGTCCACCACAATTCCTGGTCGGCGAACCTCGAGCGACCGAAGTACGCGGACGACGCTGACCTCGCGGTCAGGGACGCGCTCGTCGCGGTCGAACACACCGCGCCAGGGAATCACGTCAACCTGGTCACCCATGGTGACCTCGGGCACCCGGAAACGTTCCTCTACGACGCGCTCGAAGCCGAGAGTGACGGTCTCTCGGTGGAGTACGTCGAGCGGTGCGGCTGCGGGGGGCACGTTAGCCGAGTCCGCGTAGGCTGATCGAATCCGAGGTCTCGCCGACCCGAGTGCCTCCTATTCGTCTCTGTTGAAATCCTCAACTGGTGATATCTGTTGGCCTGATTACGGTCAATACGGGAACAGCGGCGAGCGAATACGGGAGTATGGATCTCATCGTGTTGGGGTGATCGTTTATAACTGAACGAGTGGTGTTGCTGTCGGCTGTTTATATATCGTTGCTGGCGCGGTGAACACTTTCAAAGCCCCAGCCGACCGCAACTGCACAGCACCTCATACCTCCCCAGCCTCGCGATTCGCGCTCTGCGAGTGCTCACCGCGTCCAGCGAGAATCGGAGATTCTCTGGCAGCCGGACGTAGTCCGGCGACCTCGCGGGCTCCTCGCGGCCGCTTATAAGCGGCCGCTCGGAGGCGCGCCACCGCGGTGTTTCTGTGTGGGTCACAGCGTGGTTCTCACTGTGGTCGT